>NZ_JBIADZ010000010.1:0-11727 GCF_042868035.1 Streptomyces sp. NPDC007875
GCGCGCCTGCCCTCCCAAACCGGGGCGTACCTGCGCTGCGCCCCACCCCGGGGGGGCCCCCCCCCCCGGGGGGGCGGGGCCCCGCCCGGTGCATGGTGGGGGGTGAGCTTCCCGGGGGCTCCGCCCCCGAACCCCCGGATGACCAGCAGGCTCCGCCGCTGCCCGCCACCTCTTCCCCGCCGCGACGGTGAGGACCCGCACGGTGGTGGTCGGCGGTGCCGAACTGGCCGTGCCACGCGACGGGTTGCACGAGGGTGGAGGCGGCTTTGAGGGGAAGCGCGCAGCCCGAGACCGCGGGGGTGCCGGTGATCGCTACGTGCGTCAGCGCGCTCCGGCGGCTTCTCTTCCCCGCCGCGACGGTGAGGACCCGCACGGTGGTGGTCGGCGGTGCCGAACTGGCCGTGCCACGCGACGGGTCACACGACGGCGAGGTGGTCCCGAGACAACGCGCAGCCCGAGACCGCGGGGGTGCCCGGTGATCGCCACAGCGTCTGCGCGGTGCCGAACTGGCCGCGCCACGCGGGCGGTGGTACCACGGCGGGGTGGCCCCGGGGCGGAGGGCGAGCCCAAGACCAGTGGGGGCACCCGGTGAGCGCTACAGCGTAAGCGTGGCGAAGGATGCGCCCAACAGCGCCGCGCCCAACAGGCCCATCGTCCAGCCCGTGCGGCGCAGGCCGAGGCCGCCCGCGACGATCAGGGACGTGAGGAGGAGCGAGCCGCCGAACGGGACCCAGGCGTGGAGGATGCCCGCGGCACCCGTGCGGACGGCCCGGTCCGTGCCCGGCTTGAGGGCCACCGGAACCCGGTCGCCCGTCCCGTCCGTGACCGCCTTGTCGACCCGCACCCGGCCATGGGTCTCCCCACCCGCGCGGGCCGGAGCGAAGGAGCCGGTGCACCATTCGTCGCCGCAGTCGGAGACCGTGACGGTGCCGCGCTCAAGCCCCTTGGTGAGCATCGTCGGCTTGGCGTCATCCCAGGACGACCACACCCCGGCGATCAGAATCAGCAACGCGACAAGCCCCATCGCCACGTTCTTCGCCAGCAACAGAAGCCCGTACGCGCTCTCGCCCGCCCGCCGCGTACGGCTGCGCTTGGTCACACCGGTGGAAGCCATGGCGGCGATCCTTGCCATCCCCGGGCGCCCGGTCAACCTTCCGCCGAACAAACGGGCGAACGGCGTTTTTCAGGAGTTGTACGTCCCCTGCGCCCGCTCCAGCCCGTCCGCGATCAGCGTCTCCACCGCATCCGCCGCACGGTCCACGAAGTAGTCCAACTCCTTGCGCTCCGCAGCGGAAAAGTCCTTCAGCACAAACGCCGCGACATCCATCCGGCCCGGCGGACGGCCGATCCCGAAGCGCACCCGGCAGTAGTCCGCGCCCAGCGACTTGGTGATCGACTTCAGTCCATTGTGGCCATTGTCACCCCCGCCGACCTTCAATCGCAGCGCGCCGTAATCGATGTCCAATTCGTCATGGACCGCCACGACATGACCGACCGGCACCTTGTAGAAGTCGCGCAGCGCGGTCACCGGACCGCCCGACAGGTTCATGAAGGACATCGGCTTGGCCACCACGACCCGGCGGCTCAACGGCCCCGGCGGACCCACCCGGCCCTCGACGACCTGCGCCCGCGACTTATGCGCCTTGAAACGGGCACCCATCCGCTCGGCCAGCAGATCGGCCACCATGAAGCCGACATTGTGGCGGTTGCCCGCATACTCGCCCCCGGGATTGCCGAGGCCCACCACAAGCCAAGGGCTCGCGTCGTCCGTCATCTGGATGTCTCTCCTTGAGGACGGCCGCCGCCCCGCCACAGGGGCGGGACGGCGGCCGGAAAAGCGAACGGGAGCAGCCGAAGACTACGCCTCGGCGCCCTCGCCCTCGGCGCCCTCCTCGGCCGGAGCCTCGGCCTGGGCGGCGACCACCTGCAGCACGGCCGCGTCCTCCTCGACGGCCAGCGTGGTGCCCGCCGGAAGCGCGATGTCCTTGGCGTGGATGGTGGCACCCGCGTCCAGGCCCGCGATGGAGACGGTGACCGACTCCGGGATGTGGGTCGCCTCGGTCTCGACCGGCAGAGCATTCAGCAGGTGCTCGAGCAGGTTGCCACCCGGGGCCAGGTCGCCCTCGGTGAGGATCGGCACCTCCACGGTGACCTTCTCGCCCTTCTGCACCAGCAGCAGGTCGACATGCTCCAGAACGCCGATCTTGATCGGGTGACGCTGCACGGCCTTCGGGATGACCAGCTCGTCCTTGCCGCCCTCGACCTTCAGCCGGAGCAGAACGTTCGGGGTCTTCAGCGCCATCAGCAGGTCATGCGCCGGAAGCGTGACATGCAGCGGGTCGACGCCGTGGCCGTAGACCACGCCGGGAACGCGGTCGGCCGCACGGGTACGCCGGGCCGCACCCTTGCCGAACTCGGTACGGGGCTGAGCGGAGATCTTGACCTCGGCCATGGGGCACTCCTCGTAGATCGTTTACGGTGTGTGGGCGTCACCCGGCCCACGACAGACCTTGCTACGAAGAGCGCGTCGATAACGGACAGCCGCGATAAGACGCGGCCTCCCTCGCCGAGCAACCCAACAATTCTACCAACGGTTGAGGCCACCCCCGTACGGGAGTGGCCTCCAGACCCGGTCCGAGCAGGTTAAGCCGCTCACGCCTGCTCCTCGAACAGGCTGGTCACCGAGCCATCCTCGAAGACCTCCTGCACCGCGCGAGCAATCGTCGGAGCCATCGACAGCACCGTCACCTTGTCCAGCTCCACCTCGCTCGGAGTCGGCAGCGTATTGGTGAACACGAACTCACTGACCTTCGAGTTCTTCAGCCGGTCCGCCGCCGGACCCGACAGCACACCATGCGTGGCCGTCACGATCACGTCCTCCGCACCATTCGCGAACAGCGCATCCGCCGCCGCACAGATCGTGCCACCCGTGTCGATCATGTCGTCGACCAGCACACACACCCGGCCCCGCACATCACCGACCACCTCATGCACCGTGACCTGATTGGCCACATCCGGATCCCGCCGCTTGTGCACGATCGCCAGCGGCGCGCCCAGCCGGTCGCACCAGCGGTCCGCCACCCGCACCCGGCCGGCGTCCGGCGACACCACGGTCAGCTTGGACCTGTCGACCTTCGCACCCACATAGTCCGCGAGCACCGGCAGCGCGAAGAGATGGTCCACCGGACCGTCGAAGAAGCCCTGGATCTGGTCCGTGTGCAGATCGACCGTGAGAATCCGGTCGGCACCCGCCGTCTTCAGCATGTCCGCGATCAGCCGCGCCGAGATGGGCTCACGGCCACGGTGCTTCTTGTCCTGACGGGCATAGCCGTAGAACGGAACGATCACCGTGATCGAGCGCGCGGAGGCCCGCTTCAGCGCATCGACCATGATGAGCTGCTCCATGATCCACTTATTGATCGGAGTCGTGTGGCTCTGGATCAAAAAGCAGTCGGCACCGCGCGCGGACTCCTGGAAGCGTACGTAGATCTCGCCGTTGGCGAAGTCGAATGCCTTGGTCGGGACCAAGCTGACGCCCAGCTCATGGGCGACCTCCTCGGCCAGCTCGGGGTGGGCGCGGCCGGAGAAGAGCATCAGCTTCTTCTCGCCGGTCGTCTTGATCCCGGTCACAACAAGTCTCCTTGGATGTCGCTTTGGTGCACTTCTCACCGTACGCCCCGCACGACGTACCTGTGCACATGTCACTGCTGGCCCTCGTCCTCCCGACGAGCGGCCTCGGCGGCCCGTGCCGCGGCACTTCCGGGGCGCTTGCGGGCGACCCAGCCCTCGATGTTCCGCTGCTGTCCGCGTGCGACGGCGAGCGAGCCCGGGGGCACATCCTTGGTGATGACCGATCCGGCGGCGGTGTAAGCGCCGTCCCCGATCGTGACGGGAGCCACAAGCATGTTGTCGGCCCCGGTCCGGCAGTGGCTGCCGATGGTGGTGTGGTGCTTGTTCACACCGTCGTAGTTCACGAAGACGCTCGCCGCACCGATATTGGTCTGCTCACCGATCGTCGCGTCGCCCACATACGACAGATGCGGCACCTTGGTGCCCTCGCCGATCGTGGCGTTCTTCATCTCCACGTACGTACCCGCCTTGGCCTTCGCACCCAGCCGGGTCCCCGGACGCAGATACGCGTACGGCCCCACACTCGCCCCCGCGCCGACCTCCGCGCCGTCCGCGACCGTGAACGCCACCACCGCGCCCGCACCGACCGTGGTGTCGGTGAGCCGGGAATTCGGCCCCACCTCGGCATTCGCGGCCAGATGGGTCGCCCCCAGCAGCTGGGTGCCGGGGTGCACCAGCGCATCCGGCTCGAAGGTGGCCGTCACATCGATCCAGGTGGTGGCCGGATCGACGACCGTCACCCCGCTCAGCATCGCGCGCTCCAGCAGCCGGTCGTTCAGCAGCCGGCGCGCCTGCGCCAGCTGCACACGGTTGTTGATTCCGACGATCTCCCGGTGATCCGCCGCCACGCAGGCACCCACCCGGTGCCCGGCCTCGCGCAGAATGCCGAGCACATCGGTGAGGTACTCCTCACCCTGGCTGTTGTCGGTGCGCACCTTGCCGAGGGCGTCGGTGAGCAACTGGGCGTCGAAGGCGAAGACCCCGGAGTTGATCTCACGGATCGCGCGCTGCGTGTCGGTCGCGTCCTTGTGCTCCACGATCGCGGTGACGGCGCCGCTCGCGTCGTCCCGCACGATCCGGCCATAACCGGTGGCGTCGGGGACATCGGCGGTCAGCACGGTCACGGCGTTCCCGTCGCCGGAGTGCGCCGCGGCGAGCTGCTGGAGCGTCTCGCCGGTCAGCAGCGGCGTGTCACCACAGACGACGATCACGGTGCCGTCGAGGGCGACCCCGCTGTCGGACAGCTCCTCCAGACCCATCCGGACGGCGTGCCCGGTGCCGTTCTGCTCGTGCTGGACGGCGGTGTGCACCTCGGCGTCGATCTCGGCCAGATGCGCGGAGACCTGCTCCCGGGCGTGGCCGACCACGACGACGAGATGCTCGGGCGAGAGCTCACGGGAGGCGGCTACGACGTGCCCGACGAGGGAGCGGCCGCAGAGGGCGTGCAGAACCTTCGGGGTCGCCGATTTCATGCGGGTGCCCTCACCCGCTGCGAGGACGACGACGGCTGCCGGGCGGTTGGCGCTCACGGGTGTGCCCTTCGGCTTCGGGGGTGGACACCCGCAGGATACCGAGAGGTTTCCGGGCGGAAAGGAAGGAGGGCCCCGAGCCGGACGGTCGGGACCCGGGAAAACGGAATGTAAAGCTCCCCTGCCAGGACTCGAACCTGGAACAAAGCATCCAAAGTGCCACGTGTTGCCGATTACACCACAGGGGATGGTGAAAGTTGCCAAATCGGACAACCTGCTAGATCGTCGACCTGGCCCCCACCACTATGCCGTACCACCAGCCTTCGATGCGACGGTATAGGTCAGCCCCTTTGAGGGTGCGGATCACGAGACATCCTCGGTAGTGCTCGCCGACGTTCTTCCGGACGGTCTTTGGGTTGTGCTTCTTCAGGGTGGTCTTCTCGAGGGTGTCGACGTCCACGCCGACCAGGTCCGCCCAGTAGCGTTCCGCGTCGGCCACCTGGGCGGACTCGTGGATCATCACCCGGTAGCGGATGCGCTCCGGCTCGACCCCGAGCAGGCTGAGCCATGCGAGATAGGTCTGGATCATGTCGGGGTCGCTGTTGATGAAGACGACGGTTTCGCTGCGGCGATGGGGCTTGCTCTTGGTGCCCTCGGACCAGTAGAGGCCCACCCCCACCAGGAAGAGCTCCCGGTCCGTCATCTCGCCGACCTCCCTCGCGGCGGCCAGCTTCGTCCGCTGACGCTCGATCTCCCGCTGCCGCAGCGCCGCCTCCCACCCCCGCTTGGCGATCGCCGACGCCTCCTCCCGGGTGCGGGTCGGCCGGTCCGGTTTCGGTAGGTCGCGGACCCAGAGCGAGATGGAGCTCTTGGAGCAGCCGAGCTCCAGCTGGATCCTGTCGTATGTCATCCCCCGCAGCCGCATCTCGCGCGCCTTGGCCCGCAGGTCGTCCTTGGCGTTGGGGCGCTTGGTCCACTCGGGTGGCGGCTCGCCCTCCAGGAGGCGGTTCAGGATGTCGTTGTTGCTCACCTTCAGCCGGTCGCGGATCTGTCTGCGGCTCATCCCCTCTTTCCGTAACGCGATCGCCCGTTCTCTCAGTTCTTCGAACGTGGTCGACCCGTCGAGGAGGCCGCCCATGCTGTCGCCGTCGCGGCGTCGTGGTTCATTCATGGCCACAGGGTCGTCCGACATCCGGACGCGCCGGGTCGAAAACATGGGCGATTCATTCGTTCGAGTTAAATGGGCGATTTTGCCTGATGTTCGAGTCTCTTATGCGCCGCCGTGTCCCCGGGAAAAGCGCTGGCGCCCGGCCGTAGGCTGGTCGCTATGAGTTCGACGGGGGAAGAGGCGACGGGCGCGCGGGGCGTGCCCGTGGGGCCGTGGTGGTGGTCGCGGCGGCGGAGTATGGGGCTCGATGTCCTGCTCGCCGTGGTGTCGGCGGTGGAGTGTGCCGTAGAGGGTGTCTTTTTCGCGCATGATGCCCGGATTCCTGTTGTCGCCGGGGTGCTGATCGGGGTGGTGGTCGGGGCCACGCTGGTGTTGCGGCGGCGCTGGGCGATCGCCGTGGTGCTGATATCGATCGCGATCACGCCTGCCGAGATGGGTCTGCTGCTCGGCGTCGTGTCGTTGTACACGCTGGCCTCGTCCGAGGTGCCGCGCCGGATCACGGCGTTGCTGGCCGGGATGGCGGCGGTGGGGAGTTTCCTCGTCACGGTGATCGGCCTTCGGCGGGACAATCCGCAGAGTGGTCTGGGGACCTCCGTGTGGGAGGCCCCGATGTTCGCCATGGTGCTCACGTTGGGGCTGACCGCTCCGCCGGTGCTGTTGGGGCTGTATGTCCGGGCCCGGCGGCGGCTGGTGGAGAGTCTGCGGGAGCGGGCGGACGGCCTGGAGCGGGAGCTGTCGCTGCTGGCGGAGCGGGCGGAGGAGCGGGCCGAGTGGGCGCGTAATGAGGAGCGGACCCGGATCGCGCGGGAGATGCATGACGTGGTGGCGCACCGGGTGAGCTTGATGGTGGTGCATGCGGCGGCGTTGCAGGCGGTGGCGCTCAAGGATCCTGAGAAGGCGTCGAAGAACGCGGCGTTGGTGGGCGATATGGGGCGGCAGGCGCTGATGGAGTTGCGGCAGATGTTGGGGGTGCTGCGGTCGGAGGATGGTCTGCGGGCTCCGGGTGCGGCTTCGGCTGCCGTCGCTTCGGGGCCGGTGTCCGCTGTCGGGGATCGGGTCGCCGATGCGGCCGGGTCTTCTGTCGATGCCGATGGGTCGTCCACGGATGCTGCCGAGGAGCGGCCGCTGGCGTCGGTGGCGGCCGCGGCTTCGGCGGCTGTGGAGGCCGCGGGGGCGGTGGGGAGGGATGTGGGCGCGTTCGGGGGGCCGCGGCTGGCGGAGCTGGAGGCGCTGGTGGGGCAGTCCCGGGCGGCGGGGATGGCCGTGGAGCTGTCGGTGGAGGGTGAGGAGCGGCGGTATGCGGCTTCGGTGGAGCAGACGGCGTATCGGGTGGTGCAGGAGGCGTTGACCAACGTCCATAAGCATGCTCCGGGCGCGAGTGCCCGGGTTCGGGTGGCGCATCGTTCGGCCGAGATCGCGGTTCAGGTGGAGAACGGGCCGTCGGAGCGGGGTGCGGCGGATGCCGGGCTGCCGAGTGGGGGGAATGGTCTGGTCGGGATGCGGGAGCGGGTTTCGACGCTCGGCGGGGGTTTTGTGTCGGGGGCCACGGAGGCGGGTGGCTTCCGTGTGTCGGCGGTCATTCCGGACGGCACGGATGACACGGATCACACCGACGGCATGGATGAGAAGGATCACACGGACGGCGGGGATCGGCCGGAGGACCGTCCGGTGGATCGCTCCGCGGCCGAGGGGCGCGGCGGGGGCGTGGAGCGGGCGCAGCGCGCCTAGTGCCCGTGGCCGGCCGGATCGCGCGCGGTGCGCGGGTTATGCGCGGGCCAGCCTGGCCGGGAGTGCGCCGGTGACGAGGGTGCTGAGGGCGGCGTCCAGGGTGGGGCCGAGGTACCAGTCTCCGGTGTGGTCGAGGCTGTAGACCCGGCCTTCCGCGTCGATGGTCAGTAGTGCCTGGCCGTCGGATTCTTCGCCCAGTGGGCAGATCTCGGTTTCGAGGGCGTGGCCCAGGTCGCCGAGGGTGCGGGCGAGGTGGAGGCCGTGCAGGGGGTCGATGCGGAAGGGGGTGGGGGCGATTTCGCGGCCCGTGCCGGGTGGCTGGATGTGGAGTCCGCCGAATTCCGCCCATGCCTCGACGGCGGCGGGGAAGACGGTGTGCCGGTGGCCTGCGGGGGAGATGTGGGCGCGCAGGGTGTCGGCCCAGACTTCGGCGCGGTGCATGTCCCAGCGGCCGGGCTGCCAGCCGGCTTCGCGGAGGGCGGCGTCGACGGCGACCGAGAAGCGGGTGACGTCCAGGCGGTCGATGGGTTGTCGGGCCGGGCGTGTCGGCGGTGTCTGCGCCGCGCCCGGGGCCTGTGCTGCTTGGGGTGCCTGATGTGCCTGGTTCATGTGGTCTCACCCACCATCCGTACGCCGAAGTGGGCCAGTAGTGCGGCGCAGGACAGGCAGGGCGGGGCGTAGCTGCCGTGCTGGGGGTCGCCCGCCTCCCGGATCCTGCGGGTGGTGAGTTTGGCCTGTTTGAGGGAGCGGCGGGCCTCACCCTGGGTGAGCGGTTTGCGGGAGGCGCGCTTGGAGCGGCCTGCTTCGACGTTGGCCAGGTGGCGGGAGAGCAGGATCGCCTCGGGGCAGCGGCCGGTGAAACGTTCGCGCTGGCCGCTGGCGAGTGCGTCGAGGAATTCCTGGACCAGTGGGTGGAGTGTCGGCGGCTGTTCGGCCTTGCCTCCGGTGCAGGTCAGCGTCTCGCCGCGGACGGACAGCGCGGCTGCGACGGCGGGCAGGATGCCGTCGCGGCGGCGGTTGAGCGGCGGCGGGCCGGCGTCGGGGTCGACGCTGCTCCATCTCAGCCGGGGGTCGCCGGCCGCGAGGGCGGCGCCGTCGCCGCCTCCGTTGCTCTGCGTGATGTGCATGTGGTGGATCCCTCCCTGTGCAATCCCCCGGTTGCAATGATCAGATTGCCAAATCCGGCGGGCGCTGCGGTAGTCCGGGCCTGAACGACCTGGTGGGGGCGGAGGCCGCCATGAGGGGGGATGGCCGCCCGGTTCGGCCGGTTGCGTCACCGCATAGGCTGTGCCCAGTAGCCAGCATCAGCAGGGGGCAACCGCCATGACGACAGGTCGGCTCGGGCAGCATGCCGCGCCACCGAACACGGCCTACGCCGGGCAGGTCGTGCACTTCCCGGATCCCGTCCGGGCCGCGCGCCACCCCAAGGGCGTCCGAGTGGACGAACACGGCTTTCCGGATTTCTCGCCGTATGCGCGTGCGGCCGCCGAAATCGCCGAGCCTCCGGAGGGGTTCGGCGTCGACGAGCTTCGGCTGACGGACTATGTCTCGGCGAACGCGGCGCTGCACGCCACCGGCCATGAGCTGTGGAACGGGGCGTCGGCGGTGGCCACGCCGCACGGCTGGACCTGGCACCACGTGGTGGGCACCCGCCGGATGGAGCTGGTTCCGGTCGAGGTCAAGGCGCTGCTGCGGCATCACGGTGGGCTCGCGACGGCGCAGGTCGACCAGGAGAAGCGGGGCACTCGCCCGTTGCAGGAGACCCGGCCGATCCATGTGGGCCTGCCGCTGAGGGGCATTTCGGTCACCGAGGAGCAGGTGCTCGGTGTCGAGGAGGACCTGGGCTATCGGCTGCCCGAGTCGTATCGCGCCTTCCTCAAGGCGGCGGGCGGCTGCGCGCCGGTCGGCGCGGCGCTGGACCCGGAGCTGGGGCTGCTGATCGACCAGCCGTTCTTCACGGTGCGCGATGAGGCGGCGGTCAATGACCTCGTCTATATCAACAAGTGTCTGCGGGATCACTTCACCAAGGACTATCTGGGCGTGGGCTTCGTCCAGGGCGGTGTGATCGCGGTCAAGGTGAAGGGTGAGGCGATCGGCTCGGTGTGGTTCTGTGCGTACGACGACGCGCGGGACCGTGACGGCTGGACGGTCCAGGAGCGGGTGGAGCGGCTGTTGCTGCCGTGCGGCGACGACTTCGACGCCTTCCTGCTCCGGCTGGCGGGCAATCCGCCGGAGCTGGAGACCGTGGCGAACCTGATGGTGGACGGTGGATTCGCGTACGCCGTCCCGGTGGAGGGGTGAGCGCGATGGTGACCTTCGCACAGGCGCAGGAGCGCGCGGAACTCTGGATCAACGGCGATGTGCCGGCCTATCAGCAGCGCGAGGCGCGGGTCCGGGAGTTCGACCTTGGCTTTGTGGTCTGGGCCGAGGACCGGGCGGACGGGCCGGTCTCGGGCCGGGGGGCCGAGGGCCCCCGGATAGTGATCGCCCGCGACAGCGGCGAGACGACGCTGTGGCCGGGGCTGCCGGTGGGTGAGGTGATCCGCCGTTACGAAGAGCGGTACGGCACGACCGACGGCTCTCGTGACGAGTCCACCACTGGCCGGCAGGAGCGCATCGACTTGAACGCGACGTCCTTCCTGCTCACTCCGCCGGAGTGGCTGCAGGAGGCGGCGGACGCGATGAGCAGCCGGCCCGAGGGGCGGGCGGACCTTCCCGGGCAGCGGCCGGGGGCGGAGCCGGGCGGGGGTGCGCCCGATGCCTCCGCGCCGGTGCCTTCCCCAACTTCCGCTCCCTCTGCCCCTTCCGTTCCTTCCGCTTCTCCTGCCCCTTCCGCCGCTTCGGCTGCTTCGCCTCCGGAGGACGAGTGGCCGTCGGCCGGTGGGCCCGGAGCCGGGCCCGGGGTGTCGGCACCCCGGATCTCGGGCGAGGACCACTGGCCGTCGGACGGCGGGGCGTCGAGCGCCGCGCCGGGTGCGCCGCCTGTTCCGGGTGCGCCTGTTCCTGGCGGGCCTGCTCCGGGTGCGCCGCAGGGGCGGGGCGGGGCCGTGGACGACTGGCCGTCCGACGGTGTCGCGCGCCCGCTCGCGGCCGGCTCGCAGCAGGACGCCCGGCCCGGCCCCGGTGGGGCGAGCCCGTGGGCCCCGCCCGTGCCGGACGCCGGTACGCCCTTCTCGGGGGGCCAGTCCGGCAACGCGGCCACGCCCGGTGACAGTACGCCGTGGGCCGGTACGGACATCAAGGGCGACGACGACCGCTCGGTCGCCCCGCCCGCCACGGTCTTCGCGCCGCCGCTCGCGGGCTCCGACGACGAGGACACTCCGCCGCCGGGCGTACGGCCCGACGCCAAGACCGAGTTGATGTCCGGCGGCAGCTCGCTGCCGCCCACGGCCATCGCCCCGTCCCTCGACTTCCCGGAGCAGCAGGGCGGCCCCGGTGCCAACCCGGGTGACATCGCGGACGCCGCCACCCGCAAGGCGGGCGGCGATGCGATGCCTACGCCGCCCGGTGCGCCGGGGACGTCCGGTGCCCGGCCGGGTGCGGACTCCACGCCTCCGCCGCCGTCCGGGCCCGGTGCCCCCGGCGCTCCGGCCGGAGGGTATGTACCGACGCAGCTGGTCTCGCAGCTCGGCCCCGACGGCCCCGGTGGCGGCCCGCAGCCGCCCGGCCCTCCTGGTCCGCCCGGTCCTCCCGGCGCGCCTGGTGGGCAGGGTGGTGGGCAGACGCCGCCTG
>NZ_JBIADZ010000010.1:11826-348596 GCF_042868035.1 Streptomyces sp. NPDC007875
CCGCCGGGTGCGCCTGGTGGTGGGGTGCACGCTGCCGCGACGATGCTCGCGGGTGGTCCGGGTGTGCCCGGCGGCCAGACGCCGCCCCCGGGCGCTCCGCAGCCGCCTGGTCCGCCCGGTCCTCCCGGCCCCCCTGGTCCTCCCGGGGTCCCTGGTGCCGGGCAAACGCCCCCTGGTGGGCAGGGTGGTGGGCAGACGCCGCCTCCGCCGGGTGCGCCTGGTGGTGGGGTGCACGCTGCCGCGACGATGCTCGCGGGTGGTCCGGGTGTGCCCGGCGGCCAGACGCCGCCCCCGGGCGCCCCGCAGCCGCCCGGTGCGCCCGGCGCTCCGGGCCAGGGTGCCCCATCCGGCCCGCAGCCGCCCGGCCCACCCGGTGTCCCCGGTGTGGGTGGTCCGCATACGCCGCCGCCCCCGCCGGGCGCGGTCGGGCCGCCGTATCCGGGTGGACCGGGTGCGCCGGGTGCTCCCGGCATGCCTCCGCCCGCCGGTGCTCCGGTTCAGGGCCTGGCGCCGCCTCCGGGTATGCCCGCGCCGGGCACACCTGCCCCAGGGACACCCGCGCCGGGCACGCCCACCCCAGGCATGCCTGCCCCGGGCACGCCCGTTCCCGGCACGCCCGTGCCGGGTATGGGGTCGCAGCCCGGTTATGCGTATCCGCCGCCCCCCGGTCAGCCGACCGTTGGTCCGGGCTATATGGCGGTGCTGCGCTACCGCGCGCAGGACGGTTCGGAGCAGCAGCTGATCCGTCGTTCGGCGCCGGGGACGCCGCATCCGGAGTGGCAGATCCTGCATGAGCTGCGGGCGATGAACGTGCCGCCGCAGCAGGTGCTGGAGCTTCATACCGAGTTGGAGTCCTGTGATCTGCCCGGTGGTTACTGCGCCCGGATGATCCGGGAGAGCTGGCCGCAGGTGCGGATCAGCCACACCGCTCCGTACGGTCGTGATCACGCGACCCGGCAGCAGGGTGTGCGTCATCTGCTGGAGCACCAGGGCGAGCTGCACCAGGTGGCGGACGGCCCGGCCCGTCCGGCGCCGAACCGGGTGCCGCTGCCGCATCCCAGCCAGGTGCAGCCGATTCCGCCGGTGCCGCCGGAGGGGCTGGCGCATGAGCTGGGTCAGGCGTTCGGGCCGCAGGGCATCGTCCGCTTCGACCAGCGCGCGGTGTCGCGGATGGGCGTTCCGGAGGTGGTGGCGCAGACGCTGGTGTGGGCGGGGCTGCCGCTGGACTTCGGTCCGTTCTTCTGGGCGCAGGCCCAGGCGGGCCGTCCGGTGCCGACGCTGGCGGAGCTGGCGGCGGAGCGCGGGGTGCAGTCCGCGTCGGACTCGGGTTCTTACCTGGTCATGGGCAATGACTTCGGCCGTCAGCTGTGTGTGCAGTACGGCACGGCGAACATCGTGGCGGTGCCGTTGGAGGCGACCCCGCAGCCGACGCCGCCGCAGTTCGTGAACACCGGGCTGCCGGAGTTTGTGCGGTGCATGGCGCTGCTGGGCCGGATGTGGCGGCTGCGGTACGGGCTGACGCCGGACCAGGCGGGCCGGTGGACGGTGGACTTCCAGGCGCAGCTTGCGGGTCTGGATCCGGCGGCGTTGTCGGCTCCGGACAACTGGTGGGCGGTGCTGCTGGAGCAGATGTGGGACGGTCTGTTGTAGGTCCGTCCGTGCGGCTCTGACCGCGCGCACCGTACGAACGGCGATCGAGGCGCCCGACCCCCGTGACGGGGGCGGGCGCCTCGTCGTTGTTGTCACCGGCGGCGGTCCCGGCCGGAGATATGGGCGGAGTGTCGCGTTATGGGGGATGAGAGGCCATCTATAAAGATGTGCGCCGAAGCGCGTTGCATACCGGACAAAAGGGGTTCCAAGGATGGGCGCATCGGTGTCACGTCAGGGCTTCACCATCGTCGGCGGACGGGGCCGTGGCTACCGGCCCGCGCAGGTCGACCACTATGTGGCGGAGCTGTCCGAAGCGCGGGACGCGGCGTGGGAGCGCGCCGCGCGCCTCACCGTGCTGGCCAATGAGCTGACCGCCGAGGCGGAGCGGCTGCGCGAGGTGATCGCCCAACTGGCCCCCCAGACCTATGAGTCGCTCGGCGACCGGGCCCAGCTGATCCTCATGGCGGCCGAGGAGGAGGTCGTCTGTCTGCGGGCGGCGGCCGAGGCATCGGCGCAGGAGGAGTGGGAGGCGGCGCAGGCCGTGGCCCGTACGGTGCGGGACGCCGCCCGTGACGAGGCCGAGCGGGTCCGCGAGGCCGCCGAGGTGGCGGCGCGCGCGACCTTGGAGTCGGCCCAGGTGGATGTGGATGAGCTGCGGGCCGTCTCGCGTCAGGACGCCAAGGAGTGGCGGACGCAGGCGCTGGCGGAGTTGAAGGAGATGCGGCACCGCGCCGCCGGGATCCTGGCCGAGCAGGAGCGGGAGCACGCCGAGCGGTGGGAGGCGGCGGGCCGTGAACTGGCCGAGCGGGACAACGCGATGACGGCCCGGCGGACCCAGTTGGAGGAGTACGCCCAGGCGACGCTCGCCGACGCCAAGCGGGAGTACGGGATGGCCGAGCAGGCCGCGCGGCTGCGGCAGGAGGACGCGCAGGCGCAGGCGGCGGAGATCATCGCCCAGGCGCGGGCCCGCGAGGAGCGCCTGGCGCGGGAGACGGAGCGGACGCTGCGCGAGCATGTGGAGCGGCGTGAGGAGCTCAAGGCGCATCTGGAGCATGTGCGCGGCAGCCTGGCGGCGCTGACCGGTAAGCCGGTGGCGGCGGAGGACGCGGCGGCGCCGCGCCCCGAGTCCTGAACGCTTTGCCGCGCCCCGAGTCCTGAACGCTCCGCCCGGCCTCGCGGACGCGGTCGGGGCACCGTCGGATCCGGGTGCCGTCCGGCCGGAGTGCCGGTCGGAGTGCGGTTGGCCCCGTCAGGATTCCGTCTCGGCCTCGGCTTCGGTACGGACCGGGAAGCGGCGCGGGGCGAGGAACACCAGAACCAGCAGCGCCAGCAGCGCGGCGGTCGCCGAGCCCAGGTAGACGTGGTCGACGGCGGTGTCCACGGCCCGCCGCAGATAGTCGGCGGCCTGGTCGGTGAGGGCGGCGGGGTGTTCCAGGGCGCGGGAGACCGAGTCCAGGTCGTCGGGCAGCCCCGGCCGGATGGCGTCGGGGGCTTCGGTGAGCCGGGAGGCCAGGGTCGCGTTGGCGACGGCCCCGAAGAGCGCCGCCCCGAGGCTCTGGCCGACCTGGCGGCAGAAGAGGATCGAGGCGGTGGCGGTGCCGCGCTCGGCCCATTCGACGGACGACTGCACCCCGATGATCAGCGGCAGTTGGAAGAGCCCGAGGGCGCCCCCGAGCAGCAGCATGATCAGCGCGGGCTGCCAGGCGGCGCCCGGGAACGGGAGGAGGGGGAAGGCGGCCAGGATCAGCGTGGCGGCGGCCATGCCGATGATGGCGCAGCGCCGGAAGCCGACGCGGTTGTAGACGCGGCTGCTGAGCGCGGCCGCGATCGGCCAGCTCAGCGTCATCGTGGAGAGCACGAAACCGGCCGGTATCGGTCCGAGCCCCAGCACCGACTGGGCGTAGGTGGGCAGAAAGACGGTCGGTGCGATCATCAGTAGGCCGAGCGCGGCGAAGGCGAGGTTGACGGCCGAGATGGTGCGGCGGCGCCAGACCCAGCCGGGGATGATCGGTTCGGCGGCGCGCCGTTCGATCCATACGGTGGCCGCGGCGCATACGGCGGCGCCGCCGAGCATGGTGAGTGACGGGGCGGACAGCCAGTCCCAGGCCACCCCGCCCTGGACGAGGGCGGTCAGCAGCAGTCCGCCGGTGAGGAAGACGCCGAGTGCCCCGGCCCAGTCGATCCTGGGGCGGCCCGCCCGGTGCCGTCGCGGTTCGTGCAGATGGCGGGTGATGAGCAGGAACGCCAGGGCGCCGACCGGCAGATTGATGAGGAAGATCCAGCGCCAGTCGGCGTATCCGGCGAGCACTCCGCCGATCGCGGGGCCCGCCACGGAGGAGAGCGCCCAGACCGAGGAGAGCCTGGCCTGTATCTTCGGGCGCTCCTTGAGCGGGTAGAGGTCGGCGGCGACGACCTGGATGGTGCCCTGGAGCGCCCCGCCGCCCAGTCCCTGGACGATCCGGAACGCGATGAGGGAGGCCATGTTCCAGGCGGCGGCGCACAGCAGCGAGCCGATGAGGAAGACCACGACGCCCGCGAGCAGGATGGGTTTGCGGCCGAAGGTGTCCGAGAGCTTTCCGTACAGCGGCAGGGAGACGGTGACGGCGAGCAGATAGCCGGAGAAGAGCCAGGAGAAGACGGAGAAGCCGCCGAGGTCGCCGACGATCTGCGGTACCGCGGTGGAGATGATGGTCGAGTCGAGCGCGGCCAGCGCCATGCCGAGCATGAGGGCGGCGGCGACGGGGCGGCGGCCGCGGGGGGTGGGGGCGCCGGGGGGCGGCTGGGGTGTGGGGGGCTTCGGGTCCGCGTCCATCGGCCGTCGTGCGGTGCCGCCCACGGTGGCGCGCTCCCTTCGCCGGTACGCGCCGGCACGTGTCCCTGATGTTCGTGCGAGGGACTCCCGTACGCACGATCCTTGTACGACCCACGATTCCATGGCGGTACAGGCCGGGGGAAGAACGCATCCGGGCTGTCCAGAAGGCCCGGCTTGAGCCTGACGTGGCGGAAGGGGGCAGAATTTACCCCGAGTCCGGGTCAGCCTCAGGACTCACTCCCCTAGGGGATGCCCACCCTGTACTCCTACTCCCGGTTCGTCCGGGCGGATGAGGAGCCTGTCGTCCCGGCTTCATAAGGTTGCTACGGGCTGCGCGACCGAGGGGGTGGGGCTAGCCCTACCGCTGAGAGGGAGTCCTTCCCCATCGCGGAGGTTCCCGGATCACGGCAATCTGGATGCCGTGATCGGGGAGCGACATCGCCGATCAAATACTGAAGGAGAACGAGCGTGACAACGGCTGTATCGATTCCCAGGACCGGGGGCAGCGGAGGACATACGGCCGTCGCCGCCCGTGCGCGTCAGGTGCTCAAGGCGTATGGCTCGGGGGAGACCCGGGTGGTCGCGCTGGACCATGTGGACGTGGACATCGCGCGTGGGCAGTACACCGCGATCATGGGCCCGTCCGGTTCCGGCAAGTCGACCCTGATGCACTGCCTGGCCGGTCTGGACACCGTCAGCTCCGGGCAGATCTTCATCGACGAGACCGAGATCACCGGGCTGAAGGACAAGAAGCTCACCAAGCTGCGCCGGGACCGGATCGGCTTCATCTTCCAGGCGTTCAACCTGCTGCCGACGCTCACCGCGATCGAGAACATCACGCTGCCGATGGACATCGCGGGCCGTAAGCCCGACCGGGCCTGGCTGGACCGGGTGGTGGAGACCGTGGGTCTGGCCGGCCGCCTCAAGCACCGTCCGAACCAGCTCTCCGGCGGTCAGCAGCAGCGTGTCGCCGTGGCCCGCGCCCTCGCCGCCCGTCCCGAGATCATCTTCGGTGACGAGCCGACCGGAAACCTGGACTCGCGGGCCGGTGCCGAGGTGCTGGGCTTCCTCAAGCGGTCGGTGGACGAGCTGGGCCAGACCATCGTGATGGTCACCCACGACCCGGTCGCCGCCTCCTACGCCAACCGTGTGCTGTACCTGGCCGACGGCCGGATCGTCGACGAGATGTACAACCCGACGGCCGATCTGGTCCTGGAGCGCATGAAGCACTTCGACGCGCGGGGACGGGTGTCATGACCGTCCTCAAGACCTCACTGCGCAACTTCGTCGCCCACAAGGGGCGGATGGCGCTGTCCGCGATCGCCGTACTGCTGTCGGTGGCGTTCGTCTGCGGCACGCTCGTCTTCACCGACACCACCAACGCCACGTTCGACAAGCTCTTCGCGAGCACCGCCTCCGATGTCACGGTCAGCCCGAAGGGCGCCAGCGACAACGACACCCGGCAGGGCCGGATCCGTTCGCTGCCCGGTTCGGAGCTGGCGCGGCTGAAGCAGGTGGACGGCGTCAAGTCGGTGATCGGCGACGCCACCAGCCAGTCGATCACCGCCGCCGACCGGAACGACAACAGCATCGGCTCGGACTCCGGCGCCCCGACCATCGGCACCAACTGGGACCCGACCGAGACGCGCTCGGTCCAGATCACCTCCGGTCACGCGCCGCGCGGCCCGACCGAGGTGATGGTCGACGCCGACACCGCCAAGAACAAGAAGCTGAAGCTGGGCGACGAGATGCGGATCATCGCCATCCCCGGCGAGTTCCGCGCGAAGATCGTCGGCATTGCCACGTTCCAGGTGACCAACCCCGGCGCCACGCTGGTCTTCATGGACACCGACACCGCGCAGCGCAAGCTGCTCGGCGCTCCCGGGGTGTACTCCAGCTACCTGCTCACCGCCCAGCCGGGAGTCAGCCACGACCAGCTGAAGAAGAGCGTGGTGGCCGACCTCGGCACCGGCGTGAAGGTGCAGACGAAGGCCGAGTCCAGCAAGGAGGCCGAGGACGACATCGGCTCGTTCCTGGACGTCATGAAGTACGCGATGCTCGGCTTCGCCGGGATCGCCGTCCTGGTCGGCATCTTCCTGATCGTCAACACCTTCTCGATGCTGGTCGCCCAGCGCACCCGTGAGATCGGCCTGATGCGGGCCATCGGCTCCAGCCGGAAGCAGATCAACCGGTCGGTGCTGATCGAGGCGCTGCTGCTCGGCATCGTGGGCTCGATCCTCGGTGTCCTCGGCGGGGTCGGCCTCGCGGTCGGCCTGATGAAGATCATGGGCAGTGCGGGTCTGCATCTGAGCACCGACCAGCTGACGGTGAAGCCCACCACGCCCATCATCGGCATCGGCATCGGCGTCATCGTCACCGTCATCGCGGCGTACATCCCCGCCCGCCGGGCCGGGAAGATCTCCCCGATGGCGGCCTTGCGCGACGCGGGTACCCCGGCGGACAGCAGGGCCGGATGGATCCGCGGCGTGATCGGCACCCTGCTCACCGCGGGTGGCGCGGCCGCCCTGGTGGTCGCGGGGAACGCGGACAAGGCGGTCGACGGCTCGATGTTCCTGGGCCTGGGCGTGGTGCTGACGCTCATCGGCTTCATCGTCATCGGCCCGCTGCTGGCCGGTCTGGTGGTCCGCGCGCTGGCCACCGTCGTCCTGCGGATCTTCGGCCCGGTCGGCCGGCTGGCCGAGCGCAACGCGCTGCGCAATCCGCGGCGCACCGGCGCCACCGGCGCGGCCCTGATGATCGGCCTGGCGCTGGTCGCCTGTCTGTCGGTGGTGGGCTCCTCGATGGTCGCCTCGGCCACCGATGAGCTGGACAAGTCGGTGGGCGCGGACTTCATCATCCAGTCCGACATGGGCCAGCCGATCACCGAGGGGATCGAGAAGTCGGTGCGCCAGGCCAAGGGCCTGAAGCACATCAGCGAGGCCAAGAACATCGACGGCACCAAGCTCACCCTGCCGGACGGCAAGACGGTCACCAAGGACCTTTCGGCCGCCAGCCCGACGTACGCGGAGGACCTGCGCACCCCGGTTGTCGAGGGTGATCTGGCCGCCGCCTACGGCAAGGACGCCATGTCGGTGCCGGAGGGCTTCGCCAAGGACCACAAGGTGAAGAAGGGCGACACGTTGACCGTCGCCTTCAAGGAGGGCCGGACCGCCAAGCTGACCGTCGCCGCGATCACCTCGGACGACGTCAGCCTCGACAAGGGCGCGATGTACCTCAACATCGCCACCGTCGAGAGCTATGTCCCCGCCAAGCTGATCCCGGCGGACGTCATGATGCTGGCGCAGGCCAAGGACGGCCAGGAGGACGCGGCGTACGCATCCCTCAAGGCCCAGCTGCACCACTACCCGTCGGTGAAGGTGCGCGACCAGACCGACTACAAGCAGGAGGTCAAGGACCAGGTCGGTCAGCTGCTCAACCTGGTCTACGGTCTGCTGGCGCTGGCGATCATCGTCGCCGTCCTCGGTGTGGTGAACACCCTGGCCCTGTCGGTGGTCGAGCGGACCCGTGAGATCGGCCTGATGCGCGCCATCGGCGTCTCCCGCCGCCAGATGCGCCGCATGATCCGGCTGGAGTCCGTGGTCATCGCGCTCTTCGGCGCGCTGCTGGGGCTGGGTCTTGGCATGGGCTGGGGAACCACGGCCCAGAAGCTGCTGGCGCTGGAGGGTCTGAAGACCCTGGAGATCCCGTGGCCGACGATCATCACGGTCTTCATCGGCTCGGCCGTGGTGGGTCTGATCGCGGCGCTGGTCCCGGCCTTCCGGGCGGCGCGGATGAATGTGCTGAACGCGATCGCCACGGAATAGCCAAAGCCAACGGGGGAAATGACGCCTTCTGCCCCCCCATGGGGGGCAGAAGGCCGACCGGCCCGGTGTGCGACGGGGGAGCGCACCGGGCCGGTTTTTCCTGCGCACCGGGGCGAAGACGGCCACCGGCCGTCATGCGGAAATACGGGATGAGCTCTCCGCGGATGTCGGACGGAGCGGAGTTCCCGGGGCGCGGGTGAACACGTACCGGCCCTTGGGCGGTTTGACTTGGAGTGCGCTCCAACTCCTAGCGTGATCGTCACGACCACGAGGGAGGTACCCGATGTCCGCACTGCCCACCCGTCGCCTGGGTGCACTGACCGTCGCGGCCCAGGGCCTGGGCTGCATGGGAATGAGCCATGGCTACGGCGCCTCGGACGACGCCCAGTCGATCGCCACCCTCCACCGCGCCCTCGACCTCGGCGTCACGCTGCTGGACACCTCCGACTTCTACGGTTCCGGGCACAACGAGGAACTGCTCGGCCGGGCCCTGGCCGGACGCCGGGAGCAGGCGGTCCTGGCCACCAAGTTCGGCTTCGCCAACCGGCTGGGGGAGCCGACCGCGATCCGGGGCGACGCCGCGTACGTCCGCCAGGCGTGCGACGCGTCGCTGCGACGGCTCGGCGTCGACCACATCGACCTGTACTACCAGCACCGCGTGGACCCCGAGGTCCCCATCGAGGAGACCGTCGGCGCGATGGCCGAGCTGGTGAAGGCGGGCAAGGTACGCCACCTCGGCCTGTCCGAGGCGGGCGCGGACACCATCCGCCGCGCCCACGCGGTGCACCCCATCGCGGCGCTGCAGAGCGAATGGTCGCTGTGGACGCGGGATCTGGAGCACGAGATCGCCCCGGTCTGCCGTGAGCTCGGCATCGGCCTCGTCCCCTTCTCCCCGCTCGGCCGCGGCTTCCTCACCGGCCGCTACACCTCGACCGACGGCCTGCCGGAGGGCGATGTGCGCCGCACCCAGCCCCGGTTCGCGGACGGCAACCTCGAAAAGAACCTGGCCATCGTCGGGAAGCTGAACGAACTGGCCGCCGAGAAGGGCGTCACCGCCGGCCAACTCGCCCTCGCCTGGGTGCAGCACCGCGGCGACGACGTGGTTCCCATCCCGGGCACCCGGCGCCAGAAGTACCTCGAGGAGAACCTGACCGCCGCCACCCTGGAGCTCTCTCCCGAAGAGCTGGCCGCGATCGACGCCGCCGCCCCGGCCGACCAGGTCGCCGGCACCCGCTACGACGAGAAGAACCTCACCTTCGTCAACCGCTGATCCGCACGGCGGTGTTCACCGTGCCCAGCGCCTCCTGCTCCCCGTCCGGCAGCCGGCGGGCCGTGCCGACTACCGCTTCATGCGGGCGGGGGAGGCTTGGCGGAGGTCCGCGCCGGAGCTGACGTGCCGGTGGGTTTCCTGGGGGCCGTGCCAGTCCAGGCACAACACGGTGGCGTCGTCTTCCAGCTTGCCGCCCGAGGCGTCCAGGACCGCGCTGGTCAGCATCAGCACGGTCTCCCGCGGATGCAGGTGCCGGGTGCTCTTCAGCAGGGTGGCCATATCCACCTTCTGCGCGTCCCGTTCGAGCATGCCGTCGGTGAGCATGATCAAACGATCGCCGGGGCGTAGATCGATGTCCTGAACACGGTAGGAGTGGGCCGTGGGCACGGGCACCCCGAAGGGCGGGTCCGCCTCGCAGGGGATTTCCTCCACGGTTCCCCCGCGTACGCGCAGCGGCAACGGGTGGCCGGCATTGACGAGTTCTGTCCGCCCGGTGCGGAGGTAGATGCGCAGCAGCTGCCCGGTGGCGTGGCCGCGGCCATTGTCGGCCAAGGCCCGGTCGGCCCGCCGGGCCTGCTCGGTCAGGTCGGCTCCCGCGCGGCGGGCGCCGCGCAGGGCGCCCATGAGGACGGTGGCCGTCAGCGCGGAGTCGATGTCGTGGCCCATGGGGTCGGTCACCGACAGGTGCAGGGCGTCCCGGTCCAGGGTGTAGTCGAAGGTGTCACCGCTGATCATTTCCGAGGGTTCCAGACTCCCGCTCAGGGCGAACTGGGCGGCCTCACACGACAGCGACGACGGCAGCAGCTGGTATTGGATCTCCGCTGGCAGGGTGGGCGGCCTGGAGCGTTTGCCCCAGGTGTAGAGATCGGTGAAGCGCTGGTTGGCGATCACGATATAAGCCAGGACGTGGGCGGCTTCGCCGACCGCGTCGAGGATGCCTTCGCCGGGCTCGGTCGGCAGCAGCACCTCCAGCAGACCGATCGCGTCCCCACGGTTGGTGACCGGGGCGATCACTCGCTGTCCCTGGCCGGTCGCCTCCTGGTACAGGCGCTGGGTGCGCATCACCCGCTCGTAGACGCTGCCGAACAGTTCGATCCGCTCCGCGGCCCGCCCGACTCCCTCGGTGGAGGCGGTGGACAGGCGCGCTACCTCCTTCCCGGTCAGATCCAGGATGAGGAAAGAGACCTGCGTGGCGTCGAAGCGCCGCCGCAGGTCCTCGGCGACCACATCGACGGACTCCACCGGTGCCGCCGTCTCCGCCGCTGTCAGCAGGCGGGAGAGTTCACTGTGCCCACTCACAAGCCGGCTCCCTTCGTGCACCACCCCTCTCATCAGCGTAAACCTGTCAATGTGGGCGCCGCCGTCCATGGGCGCCAAGCCGGGCCTTCACGAGGCATGAAGGTCGATCGGCGAGCGACCGATGAGTTTCGCGGTGCCCCGGGGTCTCAGGTGGTGAACGCATCACCCCAAGGGAGATCACCATGACCGAGAGCGCGAAAGGCACCCGGCTCG
The DNA here is from genome assembly GCF_042868035.1 of Streptomyces sp. NPDC007875. Taxonomy (NCBI): domain Bacteria; kingdom Bacillati; phylum Actinomycetota; class Actinomycetes; order Kitasatosporales; family Streptomycetaceae; genus Streptomyces; species Streptomyces sp. NPDC007875. Next base: position 22,895 of record NZ_JBIADZ010000010.1, read on the forward strand.
CCGAGGTGGGCCGGGTGGCCGTCACCGTCGCCGATCAGGACCGGGCGCTGGACTTCTACGTGGGCATGCTCGGTTTCGAGAAGCGTGCCGACATCCCCTTCGGCGACGGTCACCGCTGGATCGAGGTGGGCCCGGCGGGCGCCCCGACCGGGATCGCGCTCGTCCTGCCGCGCGAGGGCGGCCAGGGGCCGGGCTACGAGACCGGCATCATCCTCACCTCGGAGGACATCGACGCCGACCACGCGACGTTGCGCTCGCGCGGCGTCGACACCGACCCGGAGGTCCAGCGCTGGGGCGCCCCGGTGCCGCCGATGTTCAGCTTCCGGGACGGGGACGGCAACGCGCTGATGGTCGTCGAGAACGGCTGACCGCACCCGGCCGGGAGCCGGTTGCCGAGTAGCTGGTGATGAGCCGCATGGAAGAGCCGGTCCGCGACGGGGGCGGACCGGCTCTTCCACCGGCTACGACACGTGGCGGCCGATGTGCTCGGCACGGACGCGCAGCAGGAACGCGATCCAGCTGCGGTAGGGCCGCCAGCCGTCGGCGATCCCGGCCAGCCGGCCGATGTCGCCGGAGGCGGTCTCGTCGAGGCCGTACGCGGCGGCGATGGCCGCGTGCAGGCGCCGTTCGTGGCGCGGGAAGACGTCGGGGTGCCCGGCGCCGCGGATGAGGATGAGCTCGGCGGAGAACGGGCCGATGCCGGGGAGGGTGCGCAGCGCCGCGAGGGCGTCGTCCCCCGGCATCGCGCGCAGCCGTGCGGCGTCCAGTGCACCCGCGTCGGCCGCCTCCGCCAGCGCGTGCAGCCGCTCGATCTTCACCTCGGTCAGACCGGGGACCCGGGTGATCGCGCGCAGCACCGGCGGGGTGGGGAAGGCGTGCAGGGTCCGGCCCGCGATCTGGACCCGCCGTCCGTACCGCTCGGCGAGGCGGGCCTTGATGGCGGCCGCCTGGGGCATGCGGATGCGGTGGCCGATGACCGCCCACACGGCGGCTTCGTAGGGCGAGTGGAAGCACACCGGCCGAAGGCCCGGAAATTCCGCCATGAGCCCGGCCACCACGGGGTCGGCGGCGGCCAGTTCGGGGAAGCCGCTTCCGTCGACGTCGAGCGAGAGGATGCGGGCGAGCTGGGCCCGGACGGCCTCGTCGGGCCAGGACGGCTCCCCGGCGCACAGGGGCCCGGGACCGGCGGACACGGCCCCGGCGGACGCGGGGTCCGCCGGGGTGCCGTCCAGGTCGCCGTCCGGTTCGCCGGGATGCACGGTGAACTCGGCCCGTATCGTGCCCGCTTCATCGTCCGCCGTCTCCTCCTGCCGCACCGCGGCGGCCACCGTCGAGTGGCCGTCGTCGGCGGGAAAGGCCAGGCGGAGCACCTCGTCCGCCGTGCCGGAATAGCTCGCGGGGGTGAAGCCCTCCAGGAAGTGGACGCTCGCCGCCAGCGAGAAGGGACCGGCCGGGGTGAGGGAGACGGCGGTCACGATCAGCCTCCGTGCGCGGTGATGGCGTAGCCCTCGGGGCCGATGAAGGTGAACGTGCGGCCGAAGGGGCTGTCCTGCGGCGGGGCGACGATGGGCACCCCGGCGTCGGCGAGCTGGTCGTGCAGCGCCTGGGCGTCCGTGGTGCGGAACCACAGGGCCACGCCGAGACCGGGCCGTGCGACGTCGTCGAGCTCCACGCCCGGCAGCGGCTCGCGGACGGCGAACGGGATCGGCTGGGTGGTGAACACCACGGCGCCGGGGGGCGATGCCGGTGCCCGCCGCAGTCCGAGGTGCTTTTCGCAGAAGGCGGCCGCCGCCTCGACGTCGCGTACCTGCAGGGCGATGAAGTCGGGGCCGTCAATGGTGGCGGTCATGGGTCCTCCCCGGGTTGTTTGATGTCAGGACTTTGACATTCCCGGACTGTACGCACACCCCCTCCCCATGTCAAAATCCTGACATGGAAGACCGGACTCCCGTGGCCCCGCCGCACCCCGCTCACGACGTCACCGAACATGTGGGATACCGCCTCAAGCGCGCCGCCGCGGCGCTGCGCGGCGCCATGGACAAGGCGCTGCGCGAACGCGGCCTGACGGTGCCGCAGTACGCCTGCCTGGAACTCCTCGACCAGCGGCCCGGCCTGTCCAACGCCGAGCTCGCCCGGGGCACCTTCGTCACCCGGCAGTCCATGAACGTCGTCCTGCGCGGCCTCCAGGACGCGGACCTGATCTCCCGGCCCGCCACCACCGACCACGGCCGCGCCCTCCCCGCCCACCTCACCGAGGCCGGCCGCGAAAGGCTCCACGCGGCCCGGTCCGCCGTCTACGCCATCGAACGGACCATGGTCGACGCCTTCCCGCAACGGCGCCTGGCCGCCCTGCTCGCCGACCTCGACCGCATGGCGGAAGCCCTCGGCGGCTGACCGGCCTCAGTCGCGGGGGAGCAGGGTGCCCAGCGGGCCGAGGTCCAGGTTGAGGTCCTCCGGCGTCAGTCCGTGCTGGTCGCACAGCTCCGCCATGCGCTGGTCGAGCAGCATCAGCGTGGTGCCGATGCGCTCGATCTGACCGTCGGTGAGGCCGCCCGCGTCGATGCGGCGGATGGCCTGGCGTTCCATCAGCTGGCGGAGGAGTTCGACGACCGTCAGCACGAGGGCCACCAGGTCGCGGCCGACCGAGTCGCGGTCGATGTCGAGGTGGGTGGGGGGCGGGCTCATAGCGGCCCGCTGTCGGTCCACGGGGCCGGGACCCGCTCGTTGACCGAGGAGAGCAGGGCGTGCAGGGAGAGGCGGACGAGGGGGACCTCGGCGATCGCGATGACGAGGTCGCCTGTGACGACGACGCCGGTGGCGAGCACCCGGTCGAGGAGGTCCACGAGGGGGACGCCGAGCGGTCCGAGGGCCTCGGCGGGGGTGCTTCCCCATGCGGGGGCCTCTTTGCGGGCGATGTCGGCGGGGGCCGCTTCCCATGCCGCTTTGGCCGGGGCGGCGTCCCAGGCGGCCCTGGTCATGGGGACATCCCTCCGTTGGTAACCCCTCGGTCGGCGATCCGTTCACCCGCGACTCCTCCATCGGCGAAGGAGTAGGGCGCCCACGGGCCGGAGAGCTCGATCTGGACGTCCGTCTCATCGCGGCGCAACGACGCGAGGGCGGCGCGCAGTTCGCGCTCCCGGCCCAGGTCGAGGAGATAGGCCGCGTTCAGCACATGGGTACGGTGCTTCCCGGTCACCTCGACGCCGTGCGGGCGCAGCCGGCGCGCGGCCACGGCGAGGCTCCGGACGACGGTGTCCACCCGCTCGGCGGCCCGCAGCGTCAGGGTGTGGTGCTGTTCGCGACGCCGCTGCCGGGTGCGGACGCGGTCCAGATACGCCCGCCCGCCGGCCGGGCCGTCCGCCGGGGCGGCTTCCGGGGCGGCTTCCGGGGCGGGCGGCGGTCCCGTCGGGGCGTAGACCTTGACGCCCCATTCGGCCCGGCCCGTGATCCGGTCCAGCGCGGTCAGGAGGGACGTCTCCCGCTCGCCCAGGGCCTCGCGGGCCCGGCCGTCGTCGAGATAGAGGGTGGCCAGCGGCAACGGAACGGTGGGGGCCAGCGCCGACGCCGCCGTGATCACCGTGTGGTGGGCGCGGGCGCAGCGCTCCAGCTCATCGCGGTCGGACAGCCGCCGCCGCAGCGCCTCCTCGCCGAACCCGGTCGCGGGCACGTCCTGGACCACGGCGGTGAGCGGGCCCGCCGCGAGCGTACGGACGGGGGCGCCGGTGCCGAGCCCGGGGAGCGCGGCCAACGCCGTGAGGGCGCCGCCGCGGCAGACCGCGAAGGCGTAGGTGAGGGTGGGGGCCTCGGGCGGGGTCATGTGTCCCTGCCCTCCTCGGGGGCCGTGGCGCCGACCGCGCTCAGCCGCTCATCGGAGTCCATGCGCGACTCCAGGGCGTGGAGCCGTTCGCGCAGTTCCGCGTTCTCCTGGGCGAGGGCGTCCTTCGCGGCGCGCGAGGAGAGGGCGGGATCGGTTTCCCACCAGTCGATTCCGGCCTTGCGGGCGGTGTCCACGGAGGAGATGAACAACCGCAGCCGGATGGTGAGCAGTTCGATGTCCAGCAGGTCGATCTTGATGTCTCCGGCGATCACGATGCCCTTGTCCAGGACGCGTTCGAGGATCTCGGCGAGGTCGGAGGGGTGCCGGTCGGCGGTCACGGAAGGGGGGTACACCAGATCGCGGTCAGTCATGGCGGCTCACCCTTGCCCTTCCTCCTGGGCTTCGGCTGCCTGAGCGCTCCAGCAGGTCCAGCAGCCGGTCCTCTTCCCGGTCGAACTCCTCGGGCCCGATCGCCCCCGACTCCAGGGCCTCGTTCAGCGCGGCGAGCCGGGCGCGCAGCACCGACGGATGGCACAGCTCCTCCTCCGCGATGTCCCGCACGCGCTCCGCGACCCACACCACCCCCCGCACCGGCGCCAGCGGGAAGAGGACGACCTGGCTCAGCACTCCCATGTCAGGCCGGGCCTTCCGCGAAGCTGTAGCAGGGCAGCGGTCCGGTGAGCCGCAGCTCGACCCGGTCGCGGTGGCCGGCCGCGAAGCGCTCCACCACGCCGTGGAAACGCCGCTCCTCGCGCCGGTCCAGCAGGAAGGAGACGTTGAGCACGCATCCCTCGACCTCGGGGCCGTGCACCTTGGCGTCCGCCACGGCGGAGAGCTCCGCGAGCACCGCGGCCGCGGCGGCGGCCGCCCTGCGCCCCAGCCCGCGCGCCACGGCCTCGCCGAGCCGCACGCTGGCCTCGTATCCCGGGGCCCTGCGGGCGGCGGTACGCAACCGGCTCACCTCGGGGTCCTCTCGTACCAGCGCGCCCAGGTCGGCCTCGGTGGGCAGCGCCTTGAGGTTCATCTCGACCCGCCCGTCCACGCGTTCGAGCGTGGCCAGGCAGTCGTTCTGGGACGACAGCAGCTGCTGCCGGACCGATTCCTCGTCGGGGGCGATCATCCCGAAGCGCATCGGCAGCACCGGCCCGTTTACCGCCAGTGCCAGGGCGAGGTCCTGGTGGGCGAGGAGGTCGCGCCGCTTGGCGCGCAGCCGGGCGGGAGCGTCGCTGATCACCGCGGCCAGCGCGCCGACCCGGAGGGTACGGACCGGGGCGGGCCGCTCGCCCACTCCGGTGCGGTCGGGCGGCACCGCGTGGGAGGCGCGGACGACGCCGTAGACGTACACGCTCCGGGGCGCGCTCATCGATCAGTCCTCCTCGGATTCACCGGTCAGTCCTCCTCGGAAGAAGCGGAACGGCGGCGGGCGCCGCCTCCGGCGGAGGTGCGCCGCCGGGGGCGGCTCTCCTGCTCCTCCCGCTCCTCTTCCTCCTCGTCGTCGCCGACCCCGACGGCGTGCTTGACCTTCTCTCCCACGCCTTTCACCGCCTTCTTGGCCTTCTTCTTGCCGATGCCGGCGGCCATCCCGCCGGCCGCGCTCCCGCCGCCGCCCCCGACCCCGCCCAGCAGTTCGGGAACGGTCGTGCTGCTGCGGTCGAATTCGAGGTCCAAGCGGTTGCAGGCTTCGGCGAAGCGGAGGTAGGTGTCCACGCTGGCGACCACGATGCGGGCGTCGATCTTCAGGATCTCGATGCCGACGAGGGAGACCCGGATGAAGACGTCGATCACCATGCCCCGGTCGAGGATGAGTTCCAGGACGTCGTAGAGGGTGCCGGTCCGCTGGACGCAGACGACCTCTTCCGTGTACGTGCCAGTGGGCATCTTGGGCCGTCCTTTCGGCTGTCGTCTCAGCAGTCGTCGGCCGCACCGCGCCGGTAGCGGCGGACCCTCCGGTATTCCTGGAGTTCGCCCCGCTGGTCGACGCGCACCTCGTACGTGGCCAGCAGGCTGGTGGTGTCGGGGATCCGGGCGACCTCGAGGACGTCCACGCTGACTACCCAGCCGTCCTCGTGGCGGGTCACCCCGCTGACGCCCTCGGGCTCATGGACGATCAGTGAGGCGAGCTGGTCGCATGCCCGCCGGGCGGCCTCGGCCGGCCTGGGCGGCCGGGGCCTGGGGCTCGTCTTGGTGGCCGTGGGGCGTGGTTCTCGCTCTGCCATGTGCACCAGTGTGATCACAGGGCGTGTCCGGCCGCCTGTTGTGATGGGCCAGACGGCCGCCTGCCGTGCTGGGCCGGACGCGGGTGCAGCTCGGCAAGGTCATATCGCGCATGCTCAAGAGCAAGGACATCCGCGGCGCGGCGTGAGCGTGCTGCGCCAAGCGGTACGCCCCCGGTCCGGTGCGGCGCTCACGCCCCGTCCCCCTTGAAGGGCCAATTATCTCCGGTGCAGTCGAACTGATCCAGAAATGGGGCAGGAATTGCTGGTTCCGCAACGGAACACATGTGAAGATGGCTCGCGGCCGGTTGCCCGTAATTGATGACCGGCCATGGGTGGAAAATACCTTTGGGGAATAATGCGTACACATAAGGCTGTGGCCTGCCTGTCCATCATGGTAGCCCTGCTGGCGGGCTGTTCCGACGATGGCGACAAGGGCAAAGCCGAGGACGACGGCATGGTGACGGTCGAATTCAAGGTGACGGGGGATTCGCCGGCGAGCGTATATATCCCCGGTATCAATTCGAGTCTGTATACCGATGCCAAGAAGAGTAGCGGTGACGCCGACCTGGATCTCGAAAACGTCAAGACGCCGTGGTCGAAGAAGTTCAAGGTGAAGCCCGGTAGGTCGCTGTCGTTGCAAGCGGGTTCCGCGGAGCCGAAGAAGGAAATCGGCTGCCAGATATTCGTCAACGGGGACCTCAAGGACGAGGAGACGCAGAAGAACAAGCCCGGCAGCACCCTCACGGCCGGGTGCTCGAGCGCGACCCCGGGCTGATCGGGGCGCGATCCACAGGCGCTCGGGCGGGCGACGGACCGGCGGAGATTGTCGGCGGGTGGTCGTACTCTGGAAGACCCCCGGCCCGTGACACGTGTCGGGTCGTTCGCGTTGTCCGCCTCCGGGATGGAATACCCCTTTATGAGCCTCACCGGTCTGCTCGACGTCGTCGTTAGGGACCCCGCGCTCGCCGAGGCGGTGCGCGGCGCCGCCGACGGCAATCGTCCCCACGTCGATCTGGTCGGCCCGCCGGCCGCCCGCCCGTTCGCCATCGCCGCGCTGGCGCGCTCCGCGGGCCGTCCCGTGCTCGCGGTGACCGCCACCGGCCGGGAGGCGGAGGACCTGGCGGCCGCGCTGCGCTCGCTCCTCCCGCCGGACGGGGTGGTGGAGTACCCATCCTGGGAGACGCTGCCGCATGAGCGGCTCTCCCCGCGCTCGGACACGGTCGGGCGGCGCCTCGCGGTGCTGCGCAGGCTGGCCCATCCGCGCCAGGACGACCCGACGGCGGGTCCGGTGTCGGTCGTCGTCGCGCCCGTGCGGTCCGTGCTGCAGCCGCAGGTCAAGGGGCTGGGGGACCTGGAGCCGGTGAGCCTGCGGGCCGGGGGGACCGCCGATCTTGAGGAGATCGTGGACGGCCTCGCGGCCGCCGCGTACTCCCGGGTGGAGCTGGTCGAGAGGCGCGGCGAGTTCGCTGTGCGCGGCGGCATCCTGGACGTCTTCCCGCCGACCGAGGAGCATCCGCTCCGGATCGAGTTCTGGGGCGACGACGTCGAGGAGATCCGCTACTTCAAGGTGGCCGACCAGCGCTCCCTGGAGGTCGCCGAGCACGGCCTGTGGGCCCCGCCCTGCCGGGAGCTGCTGCTGACCGACCAGGTGCGGGAGCGGGCCGCGGCCCTCGCCGAGGCCCATCCGGAGCTGGGCGAGCTGCTCGGCAAGATCGCCGAGGGGATCGCGGTCGAGGGCATGGAGTCCCTGGCCCCCGTCCTGGTGGACGAGATGGAGCTGCTGCTGGACGTCCTCCCGAAGGGCAGCATGACGGTCGTCTGCGATCCGGAGCGGGTGCGCACCCGGGCGGCGGACCTGGTGGCCACCAGTCAGGAGTTCCTGCAGGCGTCCTGGGCGGCCACGGCCGGGGGCGGCGAGGCCCCGATCGACGTCGGCGCGGCCTCCCTGTGGGGCATCGCGGACGTCCGTGACCGGGCCCGTGAGCTGGGCATGATGTGGTGGTCGGTGAGCCCCTTCGCGGCGGATGAGGAGCTTGACGCGGATACGGTCAAGCTGGGCATGCACGCCACCGAGAGCTACCGCGGCGACACCGCCCGGGCACTGGCCGACACCAAGGGCTGGCTCGCCGACGGCTGGCGCACGGTCTATGTGACCGAGGGCCACGGCCCCGCCTCCCGCACCGTCGAGGTGCTCGGCGGCGAGGGGATCGCGGCCCGGCTGGACGGCGACCTCACCGAGATCAAGCCGTCCGTGGTGCATGTGTCCTGCGGCTCGATCGACTACGGCTTCGTCGACCCGGCCCTGAAGCTGGCCGTGCTGACCGAGACGGATCTGTCCGGGCAGAAGGCCGCGGGCAAGGACGGGGCGCGGATGCCCGCGCGCCGCCGTAAGACCATCGATCCGCTCACCCTCGAAGCGGGCGACTTCATCGTCCACGAGCAGCACGGCGTGGGCCGCTACATCGAGATGGTGCAGCGCACCGTCCAGGGCGCCACCCGTGAGTATCTGGTGGTGGAGTACGCCCCGGCCAAGCGCGGCCAGCCCGGCGACCGGCTCTTCGTCCCCACCGACCAGCTCGAGCAGGTCACCAAGTACGTGGGCGGGGAGGCGCCGACCCTGCACCGGCTCGGCGGGGCCGACTGGACCAAGACCAAGGCGCGCGCCAAGAAGGCCGTCAAGGAGATCGCCGCCGACCTGATCAAGCTCTACTCCGCCCGGATGGCGGCGCCCGGCCACGCCTTCGGCGCGGACACCCCCTGGCAGCGGGAGCTGGAGGACGCCTTCCCGTACGCGGAGACTCCAGATCAGCTCACCACCATCGCCGAGGTCAAGGAGGACATGGAGAAGTCCGTTCCGATGGACCGGCTGATCTGCGGCGACGTCGGGTACGGCAAGACCGAGATCGCGGTCCGCGCGGCCTTCAAGGCGGTCCAGGACGGCAAGCAGGTCGCGGTGCTGGTGCCCACGACGCTGCTGGTGCAGCAGCACTTCGGCACCTTCGGCGAGCGGTACGGCCAGTTCCCCGTCAACGTCAGGGCGCTCTCCCGCTTCCAGACCGACACCGAGGCCAAGGCGGTGCTGGAGGGGCTGAAGGATGGCGCGGTCGACATCGTCATCGGCACCCACCGGCTCTTCTCCTCCGAGACCAAGTTCAAGGACCTGGGCCTGGTCATCGTGGACGAGGAGCAGCGCTTCGGCGTCGAGCACAAGGAGCAGCTGAAGAAGCTCCGCGCCAATGTGGACGTGCTGACCATGTCCGCCACCCCCATCCCGCGCACGCTGGAGATGGCGGTCACGGGCATCCGCGAGATGTCCACGATCACCACTCCGCCGGAGGAACGCCACCCGGTGCTGACCTTCGTCGGGCCGTACGAGCAGAAGCAGATCGGCGCGGCGATCCGGCGTGAGCTGCTCCGCGAGGGCCAGGTCTTCTACATCCACAACCGGGTGGAGTCCATCGACCGGGCCGCGGCGAAGCTGCGCGAGATCGTCCCCGAGGCGCGGATCGCCACCGCCCACGGCCAGATGTCGGAGACCGCCCTGGAGCAGGTCGTGGTCGACTTCTGGGAGAAGAAGTTCGACGTGCTGGTCTCCACGACGATCGTCGAGTCCGGTATCGACATCTCCAACGCCAACACCCTGATCGTCGAGCGCGGCGACAACTTCGGCCTCTCCCAGCTCCACCAGCTGCGCGGCCGGGTCGGCCGCGGCCGCGACCGCGGTTACGCGTACTTCCTCTACCCGCCCGAGAAGCCGCTCACCGAGACCGCCCATGAGCGGCTGGCCACCATCGCCCAGCACACCGAGATGGGCGCGGGCATGTATGTGGCGATGAAGGACCTGGAGATCCGCGGTGCGGGCAATCTGCTCGGCGGCGAGCAGTCCGGCCATATCGCGGGCGTCGGCTTCGACCTCTACGTCCGGATGGTCGGCGAGGCCGTCGCCGACTACCGGGCCTCGATCGAGGGCGGTGAGGAGGAGGAAGCGCCGCTGGAGGTCAAGATCGAGCTGCCGGTCGACGCGCACGTTCCGCACGACTACGCCCCCGGCGAGCGCCTGCGCCTCCAGGCGTACCGCGCCATCGCCTCGGCCACCAGCGAGGACGACATCCGTGCCGTCCGCGAGGAGCTCACCGACCGCTACGGCAAGCTCCCCGAACCGGTGGAGAACCTCCTCCTGGTCGCGGGCCTGCGCCTGTTGGCCCGCGCCTGCGGCGTCACGGACATCACCCTCCAGGGCTCCAACATCCGCTTCTCCCCGGTGGAGCTCCGCGAGTCCCAGGAGCTGCGCCTCAAGCGCCTCTACCAGCGCTCGGTGATCAAACCGGCCACCAAGCAGGTCCTGGTGCCCCGCCCGTCGACCGCCCGAATCGGTGGAAAGCCGCTGGTGGGGCGGGAGCTACTGGCATGGACGGGGGAGTTCCTGACGACGATCCTGGGATCGTGACCACGACCCTGGGGCCCTGACAGGGACCGCGGCCCACCTGGCGCCGGTGCTCATGGGCCGGCGTCGGGCGGGGACAGGGGCGGGCCGCGCGCAACACCCCCGTCGTCGCGCGGCGGCCGGCCCCGGCTCGTGAGGCCCGGCGGGCTGGGCCAGTCAAGGACACTAGGCGTGCGCGGCACCGGCGGCGAGGAACGATGTGCACAGTGAGGGTGCCGGGTGGTTCCCGTTCGAACGGTGAGTGCTCCGGTGAACGGTGAGTACGGACGCGAACGGCGAGTGCGCTGACGCGAACGGACGCCGGCCTCAGAGCGAGCCCAGTGCCCGCATCGCCAGCCACAGCTCGTACTTCGCGCTCGGCGCGGTCAGGAGGGATCGGCCCAGCACGTCCTCCGCCCTGGTCAGGCGCTTGCGCGCGCCCGGTAGCGAGATGCCGAGGGCGGCGGCTGCCGCGGGGAGGCGGGCGTCGGCGCACAGCCAGGTGCGTACGGTCTCCAGACCGGCCGTGGGCCTGGCCTCTTCCAGAGGGCGTAGCTGGGCCCGGGCCCAGGTCCCGGCGGCGGGTGTGCCCAGCACCGCGTCCAGCGTGGCGGTGGGTCCCGGCGGGGCCTGGGCGCGGGCCGCCGCGGCCTGGGGCGCGGTGTGCAGCCGCAGGGCGAGCCAGGCGGCCGACTGCGCGGCCAGGCTGCGGCTGACCTCCACGCCCAGCAGCTCATCGAGATGGCGCATCCGCGCGGCGAGCGTATTGCGGTGGATCTTCAGATGGCGGCTGGCCGCTCCACCGAAGCTGAGCCACGACCCGAGTGTGCCCAGCAGCTCCTGCGGGCCGGGGTCGGCGCGGCGGGCCGGGACGTAGCGCAGGCAGGGCGCCAGGAGTTCGCTCGCCCACAGATACCCCTCCGGACCCGCCAGTACGGTCACATCCACGTCGCCGCCGAAACCGGCGCGACGTTCGGGTGCGTTACGGGCCACCGCCAGCGCGTGGATGGCCTGCTCATAGGCGGTCGGCGTATCCCGCAGCCCGACCGCCGCGCTCACCCCGACCCGGCACTCCGGCACCAGCCGGACGATCAGCAGGTCCAGTGATTCGGGGAGTGGGGGGTGAGGGTCGTCGCTCACCTCCGCGGCGGGGCCCGTCGTCTCCGGCGGTACGAGCGCGAGGACGTGGTTCGGGCGTACCGGGCACGGCACGATCCACGCCGCGCCGCCTGCCTCGCGGTCGATCCGCCGGGCGATCTCGCGCCGCCGGGGGTGCGGACACTCGATCACATACATCTGGACCACCGCGGGCAGCGCCGGCCGCAGCGCCCCGGCGATCCGCTGCGCGGCGGGCACGCTGCCCACCATCAGCAGATGCAGCACCGCCTCCCGGCTGTGCTCCTCGGCCGACTCGATCCGCCGCCGCGCCCGTTCGGCCTGCTCCAGCCGCCAGCACAGGGCGAGGGTGCGGGCGGCGTCGGCGAGCAGCATTCCGCAGTGCGGATCGTCCGGCCCGATGACGGCCAGATACGTGCTCGGGTCGGTGTCGAGCGCGATCAGATGCACCGGAGGCCCCCCGCCCCCGCTCAGCACGGCGGACGGCGCCCCGCGCCGGTGCAGCTCGACGGCGGCGTCGGCGGCCGGCCGCGCCACCGCAGGGTCGTGCTCCCCGCCCGGCCCGGCCAGCACCCGGCCCGTGTCCCCGACCAGCACGGCCTGGCCCCCGGTGCGCCGGGTCAGCCAGCCGAGCATGTCCCGTACCGCCCCGCGCCTGGAGGCCAGCCGGGCGAGGGCGAGAACGTTGTCGGCGCGGTCGGCGCGCACGTCGGAGGGCGAGGTGGGCATGAAAAGCACATTAGTTCCGATCGCCTTGGTTCCCGAAAGGGCTCGGACCGGTCTGCGCAATCGGCGGCGGCCAAGGGAAGGGGCGCGGCTAGGCTCGGCCGGTGTCCACTGTCATAGCCGCCATGATCACCGCTGTCGTCGGCATCCTCGGCACCCTCTTCGCGCCCTTCCTCCAGCAGCGCATGACGGTGCGTCAACGGGAGGAGGACGCACGTACGGAGGACCGGCGGCGCCGCATCGAGGAGCGCCGGGCCGCCTACACCGCGATGAACCGCGCCTCCCGGCAGTTCCACACGCTCCTCAAGGACGCGCTGCACCGGATCCGCGATGACGTGTACACGGACGAGGACCGCGTCGGGCTGGAGGAGGCCCGCCGCGACTACCGGGACCGTTACGCCGAGGCGCAGATGATCGTCCCCGAGCGGGTCCTGGAAGCGTCCCGCGAGCTCAACACGGTGCTCGCCGGGATCGACGCGCAGGCCAAACGGATCGACCGGGGCCTGCAACGCGACGGCGAAACTGCGGCGGGCGCGCTGCTGGAGCTGAAGGAGGCCGAGCCCCGGCTGGCGGCGATGCGCCGGATCATGCGGGAGGACCTGGGCATCCTCGACTGAGGTCCGGGGCCGCCCGCCATGACCTCACGGGTAATCGACGCCCCCGGCAGAGCGCGGCAGGCTGATCCGTGTCCGCCGCAGACGCCGGACCGGAACCAACCGCCGATCAGCCCGGAGCACGGGCCGGAGCACTTGGAGGAGCCATGCCCGCCGCCTACGCGCTCGCGCATCTGCACGGCCGCAGTCCGCACCCCGACATCATCGAGTACCTGGAGCGGATCCAGGCCACCCTCGACCCCTTCCACGGCCGCTTCCTCATCCACGGCGGCGAGCTGGAGGTGGTCGAGGGGGAATGGCCGGGCAGTGTGGTGCTGATCGAGTTCCCGGGCGGGATGGCGGACGCCCGCGCCTGGTACGCCTCGCCCGCGTATCAGGACATCCTGCGGCTGCGCACCGACCACATCGAGGGCGTCGTGGTCCTGGCCGAGGGCGTGGACTCCGGCTACGACCCGCTGGCGCGCGCCGAGAAGCTGCGGGCCGCCGACCCCGGCGGCTACGCCCGCTAGTTCGTCCCGGTGGGTGCGCCCGGTGGCCCGTCCCGGCGGGTGTGGGCGGTGGCCCGTCCCTGTGGGCACGCCCGCTGGTCCTCCCGGCGGGTACGCCTGCTATGGGGTGTCCGGCGGACCACGCGGCGGAGCCGCATATCGATGCTTTCCCCTCCCCGCCCCTTCCCACAGCATCGATATACGGCTCCGCCGCGTGGCAGGGGCTTCGCCCCTGGACCCCGGGTCTGGAGCGGACCCCGCACGCGGCGGAGCCGCATATCGTCAGGTGTCGGAAAGGGGCGGGAGGGGAGCAGCCTGCCGCAGGCGTCAAGATCCGTCGGACACCTCCCGCCCCGGCGGATCTGCCCCGCTGGTCCGCCCCGGCGGATACGGCTGGGCCGCTGGTGGACCCCGGCGGGCACGCCCAGTAGTCGCCTCGGCGGACACGGTCGCTAGCCGAGCCCACCGGATGTGCCCACCAGCCGACCCCAGCGCGCACGTCGCTCGGCGGCGGTCACCGCCCCACCGCGTACCCCTGCGTGCCCCGCGGATTGGCGGCGGCCAGCAGCACGCCCGTCTCGGGGTCGCGGGCGACCGCGCACAGCCGCCCCTCCGACCACGGCTCGCCGACCACCACGTCGTGGCCGCGGCGGCGCAACTCCGCGACGGCGGCCTCGCCGATCCGGGACTCCACGACCACCCGTCCCGCCGTCATCGCCCGCGGGTGGAAGGAGCCGGGGAAGGACTCCTGGTGCCAGTTGGGGGCGTCGATGGCGCCCTGCAGATCCAGCCCGGAGCGCACCGGCGCCCGCAGCGCGACCCCGAGGAAGAAGTGCGTGCTCCACTGGTCCTGCTGATCGCCGCCCGGCGTCCCGAAGGCCATGACGGGGGTGTCGCCGCGCAGCGCGAGCGAGGGGGTGAGCGTGGTGCGGGGGCGGCGGCCGGGGGTGAGGGAGCTGGGCAGCCCGGGGTCCAGCCAGGTCATCTGGAGCCGGGTGCCGAGCGGAAAGCCCAGTGCGGGGATGACGGGGTTGGACTGCAGCCAGCCGCCGCTGGGCGTGGCCGCGACCATGTTGCCCCAGCGGTCCACGACGTCGAGATGGCAGGTGTCGCCCCGCGTCACTCCGTCCGGCCCGACGGCCGGTTCGCCGTCGGCGCGCTCGCCCGGAGCCGGTCCCCCGGGGGCCGGCCCCAGGTCCGGTCCGTCGACCGTCGGCTCCCCGCCGCCCGGCCCGGCGACCGGTCCGGCCGCCCCGGAGGCCGCGCGGGCCACGGCGGCCAGCGCCTGCTTGCTCAGCCGCGGCGTACGGCCCCCGGGGTGCCCGGGGCGCAGCTCGTACGAGGCCGCCTCGCCGATCAGCCGCCGCCGCTCGTCGTTGTACGGGCGGGAGAGCAGCTCCGCCAGCGGCACGTCGGCGGCGTCCCCGTACCACGCCTCGCGGTCGGCCATGGCCAGCTTGCCGCCCTCGATCAGGGTGTGCAGGAAGTCGGGCGTGCCCAGGTCGTCCGCGGACAGCCCGTCCGGCAGCAGGGCGAGTTGCTGCAGCAGCACCGGCCCCTGGCTCCAGGGCCCGGCCTTGCACACGGTCCAGCCGTTCCAGGAGAGGCTGACCGGCGCCTCGTACGTGGCCTCGAAGGCGGCCAGATCGTCCCCGGTGAGCGTCCCGGCGTGGCGCTGCCCGGAGGAGTCCATCGCGGGCCGGGCCGCCGCGTCCGCCAGCTCCTTCGCGATGAAGCCCTCGCGCCAGACCCGGCGGGCCGCCTCGATCTGTGTCTCGCGCCCCGGTCCGGCCGCCTCCGCCTCGGCGATCAGCCGCCGCCAGGTGGTGGCCAGCGCGGGGTTGGTGAGCAGCCGCCCGGCGGCGGGGGACTCTCCGTCCGGCAGATACAGCTCGGCCGAGGTCGTCCACTCGGTCTCGAACAGCTCCCGCACCGCCTCGACCGTCTCCCCGATCCGCTCGACCGCGGGATGGCCGTGCTCGGCGTAGCCGATCGCGTACCGCAGCACCTCGGCGAGCCGCTTCGTCCCGTGGTCGCGCAGCAGCACCATCCACGCGTCGAACGCACCGGGCACCGCCGCCGCGAGCGGGCCGGTGCCCGGGACGAGGTCGAGGCCCAGCGCGGTGTAGTGGTCGATGGTGGCCCCGGCGGGGGCCGGGCCCTGGCCGCACAGCACGGTGGGTTCGCCGCCCGCCGGGGCGAGGATGATCGGCACCTCACCGGCGGGCCCGTTCAGATGCGGCTCGACCACATGCAGGACGAACCCGGCGGCCACGGCCGCGTCGAAGGCGTTGCCACCGTCCTCCAGGACGGCCATGGCGGACTGCGAGGCCAGCCAGTGAGTGGAGGACACCATGCCATGGGTGCCCTGCAGGGTGGGCCGGGTGGTGAACATGCGGCGGGCTCCTGATCTCGTACGGGGGCGGGTGTGCGGGCGGGGCTCAGGGGGCTGAGGTGTCCTCAGGAGGTGGGGGCGTTCTCATCGGGTGGAGGCCTTTCGACGGCGCGGGTGCGTCCTTGTGGGTCATGGGGCCGAGGCGTCCGGCGCCGTTCCGTCGTCCGCCACCAGATGGCAGGAGACCTGCCGGCCGCCGCCCGCAAGCCCGCGCAGCGCGGGCGGCTCGGTGCGGCAGCGCTCGACGGCGAGCGGACAGCGGGTGTGGAAGCGGCAGCCCGGGGGCGGATCCAGCGGGCTGGGCAGCTCGCCGCTGAGCACGATCCGGGCGCGCGACCGCTGCGCGGCCGGGTCCGGCACCGGCGCCGCGGACAGCAGCGCCTGGGTGTACGGATGCTTGGGGTCGGCGAACAGCTCGGCGGCCGGGGCCTGTTCCACCAGCTGCCCCAGATACATCACCGCGATCCGGTCGGCGAGGTACTCGACGGCGGCCAGGTCATGGGTGATGAACAGACAGCCGAAGCGCCGCTCCCGCTGCAGATCCGCCAGCAGATTGAGCACGGACGCCTGGACGGAGACGTCCAGCGCCGACGTCGGCTCGTCGGCCACCAGCAGCTGTGGATCGACCGACAGCGCGCGGGCGATCGAGACCCGCTGCCGCTGCCCGCCGGAGAGCTCATGGGGCCGCCGCCGCGCCAGTTCGGGCCGCAGCCCCACCTGGGCCAGCAGTGCGGCGACCCGGTCGCGCAGGGCGTCGCCGGACGCCAGGCGGTGCAGCCGCAGCGGCTGGGCGACGATGGCGCCCACGGTCATCCGGGGGTCGAGCGAGGAGGACGGGTCCTGGAAGACCAGGTGGAAGTCCTTGCGCAGCGGACGCAGTGCCCGCCTCGACAGCCGGGTCACCTCGCGGCCGTTGATCGTGACGCTGCCCGCGGTCGGCCGGTCCAGCCGTACGGCGCACCGCCCCACCGTGGACTTGCCGCTGCCGGACTCCCCGACCAGGCCGACGATCTCGCCTCGGCCGATGCGGAGGCTGACCCCGTCGACCGCCTTGACGGTGCCGGCCGGGCCGGTGAAGTGGCGGACGAGGCCGCTGATGTCGAGCACGGCGTCATCCCGCGGCGCCTCCACGGACGCGACGGCGGCGGTCATGAGGCGGCCTCCTGATCAGGGCGTTCGGGGCGTTCAGCGCGTCGTTCCTCGGTGCGTTCGGGCTGTTCGGGGCGTTCGGGATGGTCCGGCTGCCCGGGATCGACCGGCACCGGATACCAGCACGCCGCCTCGTGCCGCTCGCGCAGCGCCCGCAGCGCGGGCCGCTGCGCCCCGCACCGTTCATCGGCAGAGGAGCAGCGGGGCTGGAAGGTGCAGCGGTCGGGCTGTTCGGTGAGGCTCGGCACCAGCCCGGGGATCTCCTGGAGCCGCCCCCGTTCGCCCGCCGCCCGCCTCCGGCCGGGGGCCGGCACGGCGCCGAGCAGCCCGCGGGTGTACGGATGGCGGGGCGCGGTGAACAGCTCGTCCACCGGGGCCTGTTCGACGCCCCGCCCCGCGTACATCACCAGCACCCGGTCGGCGATGTCGGCGACCACGCCCAGATCGTGGGTGATCAGCACGATGGCGGTGCCGAGCCGCTCCCGCAGGGACTGCAGCACCTCCAGGATGCCCGCCTGCACGGTGACGTCCAGCGCGGTGGTGGGCTCGTCGGCGATGAGCACGGCGGGGTCGCAGGCGATCGCGATGGCGATCATCACCCGCTGCCGCATACCGCCGCTGAGCTGGTGCGGATAGTCGCGGGCCCGCTGGGCGGGGGCGGGGATGCCGACGAGGTCGAGCAGGTCCACGGCCCGCTCGCGCGCCGCGCGGCGGTCGAGCCCCTGATGGCGCCGGAGGACCTCGCCGACCTGGCGGCCGATGGTGAGGACGGGGTTCAGCGAGGTCATCGGCTCCTGGAAGATCATCGCGATCTCCCGGCCGCGGACGTCCCGCAGCTGCTTCTCGTCCGCCCCCACCAGCTCCCGTCCGCCCAGCCGGATGGAGCCGCCGACGCGCGCGGTGGGCGGCAGCAGCCCCATCACGGCGGTGGAGGTCACGGACTTGCCGCAGCCGGACTCGCCGACCACGGCCAGCACTTCACCGGCGGCGATGTCGTACGACAGCCCGTCCACCGCGTGGACCACGCGGGTCGGGGTGCGGAAGACCACGGACAGGTCCCGCACGCTCAGGGCAGGGGTCGCGGAGGTGGTCATCGGCTCTCTCCCGACGTGGTCATCGGCTGTCTCCCTGGGGGTCGAGGATGTCGCGCAGCCCGTCCCCGAGCAGATTGAACGCGAGCGTCGCGGCGATGATCGCCAGTCCCGGGAAGACCGCCATCCAGGGTGCGGCGGCGATGTACGCCTGGGCGCTGGAGAGCATCACCCCGAGCGAGGCGGACGGCGGCTGGATGCCGAGGCCGAGGAAGCTCAGCAGCGCCTCGCCGATGATCGCGGAGGGGATGCCCACGGTGGCCTGGACGGTCAGCGCGGACAGGGCGCCGGGGAGGATGTGGCGGAAGAGCACGGTGCCGTCCCCGCCGCCGTTGGCCACCGCCGCCGCCACATAGTCCAGGTGCTTGAGCCGCAGCGTCTCCGCCCGGGTGATCCGGATGACGGCCGGGATCTGGGAGACGCCGACCGCGATCGTGGCGTTGAGCAGCGACGGGCCGAGGATGGTGGCCAGGCCCACCGCCAGCACCAGGAAGGGGAAGGCGAGCAGGGTGTCGGTGAGCCGGGAGACCACCGAGTCGACGAACCGCCCGTAGTAGCCCGCGATCAGCCCGAGCGGCACCCCGGCGGCGAAGGCCAGCGCCACCGCGAGCAGACCGATCTGCAGTGAGGCCCGCACCCCGTACACGACCCGGGAGAGCTGATCGCGGCCCAGGTCGTCGGTGCCCAGCCAGTGGGCCCAGCCCGGCTGGTGGAGGGCGGCCGAGAAGTCGGGCCGGGCCGGGTCGTACGGCGCGATGAGCGGTGCGAACACCGCGATCAGCACCAGGATCGCGGCGGCCACGGCCCCGGTGAGGGCCAGTTTGTTGCGGGTCAGCAGCCGGAGCCGGGACAGCGGCGCGAGCGGGGCCCGCTCCCGCTCCTCGGCGGCGGGGACGGCGGTGGCGGCCGCGCTCATCGGGCACCTCCGACGCGGATGCTCCACTCGTGGCCTACGGGCCGGATGCTCGACTCGGTACCTACGGGCCGGATACTCACTGGGCGCCTCCGAGCCGGATACGGGGGTCGATCACCGAATAGGCCAGGTCGACCAGGAGGTTGACGAGGATGTAGGCGGCCGAGGTGAACAGCACCACGCCCTGCACCATCGCGTAGTCGCGGGAGAAGACCGCGTCGATGGTGAGCTTGCCGAAGCCCGGCAGGACGAAGATCTGCTCGGTGACGACCGCGCCCGAGATGAGGTGCCCGAGCTGCAGCCCGAGCACGGTCACCACGGTGACCAGGCTGTTGCGCAGGGCGTGCCCCATGATCACCTGACGGCTGGAGAGCCCCTTGGCGCGCGCCGTGCGGACGTAGTCGGCGGACAGCGAGCCCAGCATGGCCGCGCGCGTCTGCCGCATCACGACCGCCGCCAGACCGGAGCCGAGGACGATCACCGGAAGCACCATATGGCGCAGGTTCTCCATCGGGTCCACGCCGAACGGCACGAAACCGGAGGCGGCGAAGACCGGGAGGGCGATGGCGAACGCGAGGACGAGCACGATGCCGAGCCAGAAGGCGGGCACCGAAAGCCCCAGCAGCGCCACGGCGTTGACCAGCCACTCCTCGGGACGGCCGCGCCGGACCGCCGCCACCACCCCGGCGCCCACGCCGACCACGACCGCGAGCAGCAGGGCCAGGGCGGACAGTTCGAGGGTGACGGGCAGCGCCTCCAGGACCGAGTCCAGGACCGGCAGCCCGGTGCGGGAGGAGACGCCGAGGTCGCCGGTGGCGGCGTGCCGCACATAGCGCACGTACTGCACCACGATGTTGTCGTCCAGCCCGTAGCTCGCGCGGATCTGGGCGATCGCCTCGGGCGTGGGCTCCTCCCCGGCCAGCGCGGTGGCGGTGTCGCCGGGCAGCGCCCGGACGCCGGCGAAGACCACGACGCTGACCAGGAAGAGGGTGATCAGCGATTCGCCGACGCGGCGGATCGGATAGGACATCAGTTCCCTCCCTTCGCGTATCCGGCGTCCTTCACGCGGATCAGCCCGTCGCCGAAGACCTTCAGCCCGGCGATCTTCTTCGTCACGGACACGTAGTTCGTGGGCTGGATCAGATAGAGCACGGTGTGCTGGGCGCGGATGCGCTCGACGAGCCGGGCGTAGATCTTCTGGCGGGCGGCCTTGCCCGCGGTGGCGCCGCCCTCGGCGATCAGCCGGTCGATGGCGGGGTCGGAGAGGCCGCCGTAGTTCTGGGCGCCGCCGGTGCCGGCGAACACGTCGATGTTGCCCGCCGGGTCGAGCCGTCCGGACCAGTTGGTCGTCGCCGCCTGGAAGTCGCCCGCGCGGGAGTGCTCCAGGCCGGTGGCGAACTCGGTCGGCGCCAGACTCACCGCGAAGCCCGCCTCCTTGGCCATGGCCTGGACGACCTGGCCCAGCCGGTTGTCCTCCGGGGTGGTGCTGATCTGCAGCCGCACCCGGACCGGGGTGGCCACCTTGGCGGCCTTGAGTAGCCGTTTGGCCTTGGCCAGGTCGCGGGCCGGGCAGCGGGCCCCGGTGGCGTACGGGGTGCCGGAGGGGAGCGGGCCGCAGGTGGGCCGGTAGCGGTCCTGGAAGACGATGGTGTTGATGAGGGCGCGGTCCAGGGAGAGGTCGAACGCCTCGCGCACCCGCACATCCCGCGCGATCGGGGTGTCGATCCGACCCGGGGGTGCCCCGGCGCCCTTGGTGTTGCCGATGTTGAGGGTCAGTCCGTAGTAGCCCAGCGAGGGGGAGTTGAACAGTTGCAGCCCGGGTTCGGTGAGCGCCCTGCCCACCTGGACCGGGTCCATCTGGTCGCCGACCTGGATGTCACCGGACTGCAGATTCGCCAGCCGGACGTTGCCGTCGGTGATGGTGCGGTAGATCACCCGCCGCAGATGGACGCTGTCGGCGTCGTAGTAGTTCGGGTCCTTGTCCAGCACGATGCGGTCGCCCACCACACGCTCGGCGTAGCGGAACGGGCCGACGCAGGTGGGGTGGCTCGCGAAGCCGTTGCCGTAGCGCTTCAGCGCCGTCGGCGACATCACCATGCCCGCCCGGTCGGCGAGCAGCGCGAGCAGCGGGACGTACGGCTTGTTCAGGCGCAGCCGTACGGTGTCGTCGCCGACCGCCCGAACCGAGGTGACGGGCTTCAGCTCGCTCGCGCGGACGGATCCGGGCAGCGTGCGGTGCCGGTCGAGAGAGGTCTTGACCGCCTTCGCGTCCATCCGGGTGCCGTCGGCGAACCGGACGCCGTGCCGCAGCTTGATGGTGACGGTGCGGCCCCCGTCGCTGGTGGTGGGCGGGGCGGCGGCGAGCTGCGGCACGAACCGGTCCTGGGCGTCGACGTCGTAGAGCTTCTCGCACATCGCGGCGAACACCGTGCGGCCCACGGCGGTGCTGGCCAGGGAGGGGTCCAGCTTGTCCGGGTCCGATTTGAGGGCGATGGCCAGCGTTCCGCCGTCGCGGACGGGCCGGGGGTCGGTCATCCGGTCGGCGCCCACCTCGGCCGTGGGGGAGGCCAGGGAGGCGCAGCCGGCGGTGGCGGCGGCGATCAGCACGCACAGCACCCGGCCGGCGAGGGCCGCGGCGCGCGGTCGGTGGCGGGTGGGTGGGGGCCGGTCGCTGGGTCCGCTCGTTCTTTGGCGCATGGCGGGATGCCTCACTGCTGGGGACGTAGAGCGCGCGCTGCGGTGCGGCCAGGATGGCGCAGGGACAGGCGATTGGTCCATTGGTAGGACCACATTGCTTCAGCAGACGGTACTGGGCGGGCCCGGCGGCTTCGGTTGCCCGCCTGTCACCACCTGGTTAAATCCCGCCGGGTCGGCGACCGGGACGACGCCGGGGGAGACGTCCGCCGGATATGAGACTCTGGACCACCGGCCGGACCGGAAAAGGCCACAGGAAAGCTCGGGAAAGCTGAAGAAGGCGGAGGAAAGCCAGGAGATGGACTGGCGGCAACTGCGGCACTCCACCCTGTCGAGGCCGGACGCCCTGGCCGTCGGCCTGGAGCGGCTGATCCTGAGCGGAGAGCTGCCGCCCGGTTCCCGGGTCCCCCCGGAGCGGGAGCTCGCGGAGAGCCTCGGTGTCTCCCGGGGCTCGGTCCGCGAGGCGCTGCGCGCCCTCGCCTCCCGCGGACTGGTCGCCCGGCGCCCCGGCTCCGGCACCGTCGTACTCGACCCGGGGGCCACCCCGCGCGGCGACATCCTCGCCTCGGGGCTCGACGCCACGGCGGAGCTGTTGCAGGTCATGGAGGTGCGCGCGTGTATCGAGCCCTCGGTGACCGCGCGCGCCGCCCGGCGTGCCACCCCCGCCGACATCGTCCAGCTGCACGCCCTGCTGGACGCGATGCGACGGGAGCCCACGCGGCGGGAGTTCACCGACCTGGACCGCACCTTCCACCGCGCCATCGCCCAGTACACCCGCAACCCCCTGCTGCTGCGGCTGCTGGACCGGGTCTACGAGATCGGTGAGCCGGGGCGGCGCGAGACCTCACTGTCGGCCGCCCGACGGCGCGCCACGATCGAGGAGCACCAGGCCATCCTGCGGGCGATCGAGGCCCGCGACCCGGAGGCGGCCCGAGCGGCCTCCGAGACGCATCTGGACTCGGTGCTGCACCGGATCGAGGAGCAGCGGCGGCGTACGGAGGCGCGGGGTGGGGGAGTTGAGGCGGCGGGGAGTTGAGGCGGCGGGGGGTTGAGACGCCGGGAGTTGAGCCCGGCCGTCCGGACGACCGGCCCTAGGGGCGGACGTACCGGTCGGGGTTCCCCTGCGGCCAGTTGACGGTGAGGCTCTGGCCGTCGCCGCTGACCACCGCGGTGCCGCCGGAGATGGTCTCGCCCTGGCAGGTCATGGAGACGGCCATGCTCGCGCTGATGGTCCCGGGGCACGACTTGCCCTGGTACCCCACGGTCAAGAAGCCGCCGGTCACGGTCATGACGAGCGGCTTGCCGTTCGGGTCGCGCACCTGGGAGTACCACGTACCCTGCACGCTCGCCGGGGCGCCCGCGCGGGTGGGCGCGGGGGCCTGCGTCTTCGGGGCCGTGCGACGGGGCGCCGGGGTGACGCCGTCGGCGGTGCGGGTGGCCCGGGGGCTGCTCGGACTCGCACTGGGGCTTTTCCCGGCGGGCTTCGTACGGCTCGGGCTGGGGCTCGCATTGGTGGGGGTGGCGGACGCGGTGCCGCGTTCCGAGCCGTCGCCCTTCTCAGCGGCCGCGGCCTTGTCGGAAGTGCCGGACGACTGGGCGCCCTTGTCGTCGTCCTTGCCGCAGCCGGTCAGTGCCAGAGCCAGCACCGCGACGGCCACGGTGGCGGCCGCATTCATTTTCCGCACGAGAATCCCTGATATTCCTGAGTGAACGGGGAAGGTATGAGGGAAGATCCTGACAGGCGGATCCGGTAAAACTCCATGGGTTCCGGAAATGTTCTCCAGGAAAGGTGAACTGTAATACGGATCAGTTTCCTGTGGCGTTTTCTCACGACGCTTTCCTGTGGAGGGTTTCTCACGGTGTCGCCGGACCGCCGCCGGGCTCGAAGACCACCGACCACGGCCGGGGTCGGCCAGTCTCCTCCGGAGGCGTGAGCAGCCGGTCGGGCGGGTCCTCCCGCGCGATGACCTCCGCGGCGATCCGGGCGAACACAGGTGCCGCCGGATGGGACGAATGCGCAGGCCATACGGCGGACATCCACAGCATCAGCGGACGGCCGGCCAGCGGGCGCCAGGCGGCCCGCGGCTCCTTGCCCGCCACCCGCCCGTCGTCGAACGCCACCCCGCGTCCCGACGCCACCAGCCCCAGCAGGAATTCCGGATTACGGGCATGACGGACCGCGGGCGGGGTGAAACCGCCCTCCCGGCAGATATCGAGAATCCGGTCGTACCACCCGGGCGCCGCGGCCCGGGGAAAGAGAAACAACTCGTGGCCCGTAAGGTCCGCCAGAGTCACCTCGGAAAGGCGGGCCAGCGGGGAGGACCGGGGCAGGACGACCCCCAACTCGACCCCGGCGGACGGCCCCACCACGAGATCGTCGGCGTCCGCCACCGGGTGGTGCACCAGACCCACGTCGAGCCGGGCGGCGGCGAGCAGCCGCACCTGCTCGGCCGTGTCCACCTCCTGGAGGTCGATCCGCAGCCCCGGGAACTCCTCCGCGCACGCCGACAGCAGGGCGTGCAGCGTCCGGGCGGGCGTCTGCGGCGGTACGCCCGCCCGCAGCGTGCCCAGCTCTCCGTCGCGGACCCGCGCCATGACCGTACGCAACCGCTCCTCGCGGGCGAGCAGTTCGCGTGCCTCCTCCAGGAGCAGCGCACCGGCGGCGGTGAGCCGCACCTGGCGGGCCGAGCGGTCGAACAGCTCCAGCCCCACCTCCCGCTCCAGCCGCCGGATGGACTGGCTCAGCGGCGGCTGTGCCATGCCGAGGAGATCGGCGGCGCGGCTGAAGTGCAGCTCCTCCGCGACGACAATGAACAGGCGCAGGTGGCGTATGAGGTCCACCGGCCGACCCTATGCGACGCCGGAGGGACGAGGGCGCCGGACGGATGAGGGGGAGCGTTGGACGTGGGGGAATCAGGGGCCCCGGCGCCGGTGGACACGGCGCTGATCGAGAAGCGGATCGCGGAGGTGTTCGCGGAGGCGGACGCCGAGGGCCGGCTGCACGCGGCGGACATCGACGCGCCAGGACGCGAGCTCGGCCTCGGCGGGGACGACCAGGTCGTCATCGCGTCCGTGTTCAAGATCCTGCTGGTGCTGGAGTTCGCCCGGCAGGCCGACGCCGGACAGCTCGACCCCCGCGAACGGGTGGTCATCACCGCCCCCGATCGCCTCGGCGGCTGGGGCACCGCGGGCTGCGCCGACGATGTCGAGATGTCCCTGCGCGACCTGGCGTACTTCGCCCTGTCGGTGAGTGACAACTCCGCCGCGGACGCGCTGATGCGCCGGATCGGCCTTGACACGGTGCGGCTGCTGGCCGCCGAACTCGGCCTGGATCGCACGCGGATCGTCGGCGGGCCCCGGGAGCTGCTGGAGTCGATGTTCGAGGATGCGGGCGCGACGGACGAGGCGGAGTTCGCCGCCGTCTATCCGACGCTGACCTTCGAGCGGCTGCGTCGCTTCCGCGTCCTGGACCCCCGGCACACCACCTCCAGCACCGCCCGCGACATCACCACCCTGCTGGGCCTGATCTGGCGGGACCAGGCCGGCTCCCCGGCGGCGTGCGCGCTGGTGCGGGAGTTGATGTCCCGGCAGGTCTTCCGCCAGCGGCTGGCCTCCGGCTTCCCCGATGACGTCCTGGTCGCGGCGAAGACGGGCACACTGCCGAGCCTGCACATCGAGGCGGGCGTCGTCCGCTACCCGGACGGCGGCCGGTACGCGGTCGCCGTGTTCGCCCGTACGGCCTCGGCCGCGGCGGTACGTACGGCGGTGGACGCGGCGATCGGGCGAGCGGCGCGGCTGGCGGTGGACGCGCTCAGACACCGCTGACCTGGCCTTATACGGAACCGGATATGGCTGGAGTGCCGCGCCGATCTTGGACGGTGGGTCGGGGGAGCTGCTCTGCTGTGCCCATGACCGCCAACAGAGCATCGCGCTTCAACCGTCGTCTGCTGATCCGGGGAGCGGCGGCCGGCGCGGCCGTACCCGCCGTCCTTCCCACGGCCGCCCAGGCGGCCACCGGGACGGCACCGAGCGCTTCCAGGACCTCCGACGCGAAGACTTCGCACGCGGGGACCCCGAACGGGAAGACCTCGGACGCGACCTTCCAGTGGCTCGGTACGAGCGGCTGGCGCATCGACACCGGCGGCGGCCGGACGATCCTTTTCGATCCCTATCTGAGCCGCTTCGAAACCGGGCTCTTCAAGAAGAGCTTCAATCCGAAGACGCCGCTGACCACGGACGGCGCGACGATCGACCGCCATAGGGGACGCCCCGAGCTGATCCTGGTCAGCCACAGCCACTGGGACCACCTCAACGACGTCCCCTACATCGCCGCGGCCGCCCCGGACGCGCGGATCATCGGCACCGAGACCACATACCACCTGCTCCGGGCCCTCGGCGTCGACAAGGCCCGGATCGCCGTGGTCAGGGGCGGTGAGGTGCTGGACTTCGACGGCCTGGTGGTCGAGGCGGTCTCCAGCCGCCACAGCCGTAACGACACCTACAGCTACTTCGCCCCCGGCACTCTCACCGGCCCTCCGCCCCGCCCGCAGACCGTCTCCGACCTCCCGGAAGGCGACACCCTCGCCTTCCACGTGACGCTGCCCGACGGGCTCTCGGCCTTCCTCATGGGAGCGAGCGACTTCAGCGAACGGGACGCCGCCGGTCTGCGCCCCGACGTGGCCATGATCGCCACCCCCAGCACCTCCGTCACCCACCGCTACGCCCCCCGCCTGCTGAAGGCGCTCGGCTACCCCGCCACCGTGGTCCCCGTGCACTGGGACAACTTCGAACTCCCCCTGGACGAGGGTGCCCACCGCGATCCCACGATCGACCTGGACGGTTTCGTCGCCCGTATCCGCGAGGCCAGCCCCGGCTCCCGCATCCTGCTGCCGGAGTACGCGACGCCGTACCGCTTCTGACCTGCTCGGCCGGGAACGACCTGGCTCGGCCATGAACGACCTGGCTCGGCCATGAACGACCTGGCTCGGCCGTGAACGACTACGCAGCCTTGAACGACCCGCTCGCCCCTGAGCGACCGGCTCGGCCGCGCCCGACCGGGCCTGCGCGACGCGTCCTACGACCTGATCCCGACACCCCCACCCACGACGAGGTTCTCCCCGGTGACGAAGCCGGCCGCGTCCGAGGCCAGGAACGCCACGACTTCGGCAACCTCTTCGCTCGTCCCGAACCTCCCGAGGGGGACCTGGGAGACCGTGGCCTTGGCAACCTCTTCCAGCACTTCGGCCGGCATCCCTTGTTTGGCCCAGATTCCGGTGTCGATCGGGCCGGGGCTGACGGCGTTGACGCGAATGCGCCGGGGAGCCAGTTCGAGGACGAGGGACGGCACCATGGAAAGCAGGGCCCCCTTCGTGGCGGCGGCGACGGCGGCCCCGCCCGGAATTCCCCTGGTGGCGCCGATCCCGACATTGAAAATGATGGAACCTCCGTCATGGAGCAGGGGGAGGGCCTTTTGGAGGGTGAAGAACTGGCCTTTGACGTTAACGTTGAAAAGGTCGTCGTAGGCGGCCTCGTCGAATGCGTCGGCTTCGATCGGTAGATTGCGGACGATGGCGGCGTTGAGAAATACGACGTCGAGTCCGCCGAAGCGCTCACGGATTTCCTCGACGACGCGGTCGGTCTCGTCCAGTGAGCGGGCGTCGGCGCGCACCACGACCACGCCTTCGGGGAATTCCTTCTCGGCCGCGGCGATGGTGTCGGGGTTCTGCCCGGTGACGATGACCTGGTATCCGCGACGATGGAGCAATTCGGCGGTGGCCTTGCCGATTCCACTGGTTCCACCGGTGATCAGGGCTACGGGTGCGGACATGCCGTCTCTCCTCGCTGGTGCAAAAAAGGGGGGGAACTGGTGCGGACTGCGTACGGCGGGTCGTCGCACGGCAATTCGGCGCGACCCCAGAAGGCGGCGCCGTCCTCATGGCGCCACGTTAGGAACGGCCCTGGGCCCGCGTCCAAGGCCCGTTCCGCATATGGAGATACGAGTCAGGCATCACCACAGCTCAAGACAGTCACCCAGTAGCGGCCGACGGGCCGGCGCGGTTAGCGTGAGGGCATGGCAGACACGCCGCCTCCGGTGGATCTCGATCTTCGGCTGGTGCGGTATTTCACCGTCGTCGCCGAGTACCGGCACTTCCGCCGCGCCGCCGAGGCCCTCCACATCACCCAGCCGTCCCTGAGCCGGCAGATCCGCCAGCTCGAACGACAGCTGGGGGCCAGGCTGATCGACCGCACCCCGCAGGGCAGCAAGCTCACCGAGGCCGGGGAGGTCTTCCTGTCCCGCGCCAAGGCGCTGCTGCGATCCGCCGCCCAGGCCGCGGCCCACACCCGGGCCGCCGCCGAGCCGAGCCGGATCACCATCGGCTACATCATGAACATCATCGTCACCCCGGCGGTGCGCGAGCTGCGCCACCGAAACCCGGACGCCGACGTCCACACCCTGCACCTGACCTGGAACGACGCACGGGTCGCCCTGCTCGACCACCGGGTGGACGCGGCGGTGACCCGGCTGCCGTTCCCGACCGGTGATCTGCAGGTGACGGTCCTCTACGACGAACCCCGGGTGCTGGTGGTGCCCCGCGACCACCCCTTGGCCGGGAAGGAGTCGGTCACCGTCGCCGACATCGCCGACGAACCCCTGATCCGGGCGGCCGATCCGGTCTGGAACGCCTTCTGGCGCATCGACCCCCGCCCCGACGGCAGCCGCGCGCCCGACGGCCCCCTCGCCGAGGGCGTCGAGGACAAGCTCGAACTCATCGCCTCCGGGCAGGCCGTGACCATCGCACCCGGCGCCTATGGCCAGGGCCTCCGCCCCGATCTCGCCACCATCCCCCTGCACGGGGTCGAGCCGAGTCATGTGGTGCTGGCCACCCGCGCCGACGACAACAGCCGCCTTGTGACGGCCTTCTGTAAGTACGCCCGGGCCCACCTCACCGGTCCTCCTTCGGTCGGCTCAACGGCCACTGGGTGAACAAAGAGTTAAGCAGCTCAAAATAGGCGGTTGCCGCAATGGAACTTTTCATTGCGCGCCTCCCTTTGAAAAAGGGGATGACCTGCGACTGCGGGAAACTAGGGGATTCCCGGTGCAACCGCTTGCCGTCAATCTCGGTCTACCAGGGCGATCGGAAACACCAAATCGCCGATCACCGGCGCCCGGTGATCGCATCGGCACTTTCTCCGCCGGTTTGATCGGCACTGATTGCACGAAGGGCCACACCCCTATGCGCATGTACCGGACCATGGCCGCTACGGCCACCCTCGCTCTCGCTCTGGGGGGAGCCGCTCTCGCGGCGCCCGCCGCCCAGGCGGCCGCGACGACCTCGGGCTCCCTCGTCCACGAGGACGGTGAGCTCTGGTACAAGGCCGCCGCGGGACAGAAGAACAACCTGTCGGTCTCCGAGCAGATCGTCAGCCGTGGGGAATTCGAGGACTATTACGTCCTCACCTTCCGCGACAACGGTGACATCGCCATCGGTGCGGAAGCGGCGGACTGGGACGAGTGCACCTACCCGACCGCGGGCGACCACACCGTCGCCCAGTGCGCGGTGGAAATCCCGCAGAACTCCGACGACTCGGATAACTACGACGTCGACCTCGGTGACGGCGACGACACCATCAAGCTCGACGCCGATAGCTCGGCCTACGCCGGAATTCACGGTGGCGCCGGCAACGACGTCCTGAAGGGTAACGCGGCGCCGATGTTCTACGGCGAGGACGGCGACGACCAGATCGACGGCGGCGGCGGTGTCATGGGCTTCGGCGCCTACGGCGGCGACGGCGACGACACCATCACCAACTGCGTGCAGGAATGCCATGGTGACGCCGGCGACGACACCATCACCGGCGGCTCCGAGGACAACATCCTGCGCGGCGGCACCGGCAAGGACATCCTGCGTGGCGGCAAGGGCGCCGACGCCATCTACGGAGACCAGGACGACGACACGCTGTACGGCGAGGACGGCAACGACACGATCTACGGCAACAGCGGCAACGACGTGCTGTGGGGCGGCCAGGGCACTGACACCCTCTCCGGCGGCCCGGGCAGCAACGAGGTACACCAGGACTAGGTTCACCAGGATCAGGTTCACCAGGATCAGGTTCACCAGGATCAGGTCCACCAGGATCAGGTCCACCAGGATCAGGTCCACCAGGATCAGGTCCACCAGGATCAGGTCCACCAGGACCAGGTCCATCTGACGGCGGGGCCTCCCGAGTGGCTCGGGGCCCTGCCGTCGCGCTTCCCGCCCGGCCGCGCCGCCTACCCGCCCCAGATCCTGCGGTAGGCCTGCCGATAGCCCTCGGAGTCCCAGGACAGCGCCCCGCCGCCGTTGGGCGGCCGTGGTGATGTGCACCGGCGGGGCGTATCCACTGGCGGGCTTGTCCGCGAAGGCGCGGTTGAACCCGTCGACGATCTGCCGGCCCTGTTCGGTGAGGGGCTCGGGCACCGTGGCGGCCTGGAACCGCTCGCCGTTGACGCGCTGGAAGGCCGACGGATCGCCGTCCCCCGCACCGATGTCGAACGGGGCGCGCCGCCCCGGCCTGAGGGCAGCCGGACCGTTCAGCCCTCAGCGTGCTCGGCCGAGCTCCCCTCGCCCCTGTTCGGCAGCGGCCGCAGATGGGTACGACGCCCGTCCTGGTCCAGGATGCCCAGGATCTCCGCCGGTCCTTCGTGCGCCCCGAACGCGTGGGGGATCATGGTGGAGAACTCCGCGGCCTGGCCGGTCTCGACGAGGATTTTCCGGTCCCCCAACACGAGCGTGACGGCTCCGGACAAGACGGTGAACCAGTCCCTGCCCGGATGGACCTTCAGCGCCTTGGCGCTGGCCGGGGCCGGTTTGGTGAGGCGCATCTTGGCCACGATGACCCCGGGCTGCCGGTTCAGCATCCAGGTGGTCAGCCCGCGCGCCATGTCATGCTGCGGCCGGATGATCACGTCATCGTCGGCGTCCGACTCCACCAGCTGATCCAAAGTGGTCCCCAGGGCCCGGGCTATCGCGCTCAACTGATCAAGGCTGATCCGCCGATGGCCGGTCTCGATACGGCTCAGCGTGGAGGGGCTCAGATAGCAGCGGGCGGCCAGATCGTCCAGCGACCAGCCCAAGGCCGAACGCAGCCCCCTGATCCGCTTGCGGACCAAGCCGTCGAGAGCGCTGTCCTCTTGCGTCATAGGCAAGATGGTATGTCGCTGGAGCAAGGCCCTCTTAGGCTCGGAGCATGACGGATCACCATCACCATCACCACCACAGCGCGGCCGGGGCGGACGAGTGGGACGAGTCGGCCATGGCCGAACTCCTGGACCTCGACGCCGAAGTCCTGCACACCTTCCTGTCCGAAGCGACGGCTGTCCTGGCGCAGCTGGCGCGAGACGAACCACCGCACCGGATCCTCGACCTGGGCAGCGGCACCGGTGCCGGAACCCTCGCCCTGCTCCAGCGGTTCGAGGGCGCCGAGGCGATCGCCGTGGACCGTTCCCCGCGGCTCCTGGACCATCTCCGTGGCAAGGCCCGCGAGCGCGGAGTGGAGGACCGGGTGCGCACCGTCCAGGCGGATCTGGACGCCGCCTGGCCGGACTTCGGCGCCGTGAACCTGGTGTGGGCGTCGGCGTCCCTCCACCACCTGACCGATCCCGACCGCGGATTGCGGGAGATCTTCGAGTCGCTGCGCCCCGGCGGACTCCTGGCAGTGATCGAGATGGCCGGCTTCCCGCGTTTCCTCCCCGACGACGTCGGCCGAGGGCGCCCCGGACTCGAAGCCCGCTGTCACGCCGCACGGGCCGAAGCCCACGACGAGAGCCTGCCGGACCTGGGCTCCGACTGGGGCCCCCGGCTCTCCGGCGCCGGATTCACCATCGAGATGGAGCGCCCCTTCACCATCGATCTGCGTCCCCCACTGCCGGAGCCCACCGCCCGCTACGCCCAGGCTTCCCTTGGAATGTTGCGTTCCCGCGTCGCCGGAAAGCTGAGCTCCGAGGACCTGGACACACTCGACCACCTCATCGACGGCGACGGCCCTGACGGCGTCGTACGACGCGCTGACCTCACCGTCCGCGCCGAGCGCACCCTGTGGGCGGCGCGCCGCCCGTGACCCGAGGCGGTCACCGGCCATGGGCTCGAGCTGTTCAGGTGTTCGGCTGGTCAGCTGGTCGGCGGAAGTCCGAGGAGGTCGGCGAGTTGCTCGATCGTGTGGTCGAAGAACTCGTCGGTGGGGTCCACGCTGCCGACGAGCTGACCGAACAGCTCGAAGCTGAGCATCCCGAACAGTTGCGTCCACACCGCGATGCCGCGGTCGAGCGTTTCCAGCGGCAGGTCCGGCGCAATCTGTTCGCCCAGCGTCCGCAACTGACCGGCCAAGCCCTCCGCCAGCGGCGGGCCCTCGAACGCGGACGAGGGGTTCGTCTCTTGCAGGATCCCCATCAGGACCAGCGGCACGCGCGCCGCCGAGGCGATCGTGTCCCCATCCGACCCCGGTCCACTGTCCGCGCCGCCGCGCTCACGATCGCGCTCGCCACCGCCGGCGTCCTCGGGATGGCCGCTCCGCCGACCCAGGCCGTGCCCGCTCAGAATCAGGCTTCCAGCTGCCGGGGCGAAGGCGTCGACCCCGACGCCCTGATCCGCTACGCATCCGACGTCGTGATCGAGGCGCCGCTGAGCACCGTCTTCGCGCTGCAGACGGATGTGCAGCGCTGGCCGACCTGGCAGCCTCCCGTCCTCACCATGAAGCGCCTCGACCCCGGCCCCCTCCGGAAGGGTTCGCGGTTCCGGTGGACCACCCCGGCACCCGCCACCCCCACGACCCCCGCCACCACCCTGAACATCACCTCCACCGTTCACCAGCTCAAGCGCAACTCCTGCATCCGGTGGAGCGGACCCGCGATCGGCGAAGGGCTGAGCATCGACGAGGGCGTTCACGTGTGGACCTTCACCAAGGTCAGGGGTGGCGTCCGGGGCCACACCGAGGAAACCTGGACCGGGGCCCAGGTCGAAGCGGATGTTCCCACCGCGACCGAGGCCCTCGGCGACGGCCTCGAAGCGTGGTTGCGCGACCTGAAGACCACCGCCGAGGCAGCCAACGGCCATAACCGGTAGTCGCTTTGACTTCGCCCATGAGGGGTGAGTAACTGTTCGCCGCACGTCGTACGTCTCTGGAGGCGCTCTATGGCCGAAGCGGAAGTGGCAGGCGGGACGAAAGCCGAAGGCGGCCCGGAAGCGGAAGGCAGCGCGGAAGCACGCTGCCCCCTGGGCGACTTCCCGTTCGTATCGGAGCACCCCCTGGAGCCCCCGAAGGAATGGGCGGCGCTGCGGGCTGAGGGGTGCCCGGTGCCGGAGCTGACGCTGCGGTCGAGCGGAGCGCCGGTACGGGTGCTGACGCGGTACGCGGATGTGCACACGATGCTGTCCGATCCGCGCTTCCCGAGGGACCGGAGCGAGGCGGGCCCGGACGGGACGGGCACGGGCGAACGGCACCAGCGCTGGCGGCGGTTGGTGGGCCAGGCCCTCACCGCAAAGCGGGTCACCGCGCTCCGCCCCCGGATCGTCGCCATCGCGCATGCCCTGGTGGACACCATGGAGGCCGGGCCGAAGCCCGCGGACCTCTGGGCGGGATTCGCGTATCCGTTTCCGGTGCGGGTCGTCGGCGCCCTGCTGGGCGTACCGGAGCAGGACTGGGACCGCTTCTCGTACTGGTCCGGCGCCCTGTTCAGCCAGGACCGCTACGGCGAGCAGGAGACCCGCACCGCCCGCCAGGACCTCCTGGCCTATCTGGGCGAGCATCTGGCCCGGAAGCGGCGCGAACCGGGTGACGACCTGCTCGGCAAGCTGATCGAGATCACCGACGCCGCCGACCGCCGCCTGCCCGAGGCGGTCTTCGTCCAGATCATGCAGGGGCTGATGCACGCCGGGCACGAGACGACGTCCAGCGTGATCGGGAAGCTGGTCCCGGTCCTGCTCGACGACCGCTCCCGCTGGCAGCGCCTGCTGGACGACCGCTCGCTGATCCGCCCGGCCGTCGAGGAGCTGCTGCGCTTCGACGTCAACCGGGGTCCGGGCATGCCGCGTTACCTCACCGAGGACATGGAACTGGACGGCGAGGTGATCCCCAAGGGCAGTACGACCCTGTCGGTCGTCGCCTCCGCCAACCGCGACGAGCGGATGTTCTCCGACCCGGACCAACTGGACCTGACCCGTTCCCCCAACCGCCACCTCGCCTTCGGCGCCGGCGCCCACTCCTGCATCGGCCAGGCCCTGGCCCGCGCCGAACTCCAGGTCGCCCTGGAAATCCTGCTGGAGCGCCTGCCCGGCCTCGACCTGGCGGTCCCGTCATCCGAACTGGCGCGGCGCGAGGGAGTCCTCACGGACAGCTTCGAGCAGGTCCCCGTGGTGTGGTAGCGAGCAGCGCGCCAGGACCATGACGCAGCTCACAAAGAAAGGGTGACAGGGTGGTGTCGCGGGCAGCTGCGACTGTCTGCGCATGACGATCACAGATGAGGACTGCCTCGCCGAGACCCGGGCCTTCAACGAGCAATTCGAGGCTGTCGCGGCGAACCGTCCGGCCCGCGGGCAAGCCCCGAGCGCGGACACGTTGGCGCTCCTGCGGCACAACCGGCTCGGCGGTGACGCCCCACCGGTGAGGCTGCCGCACGCCCAAGGCCGCGTCGTCGAGGGCGGGGTGAAGCTCCGGACGTTCGTACCGGACCGCGTCGAGGGCGTGTACCTGCACATCCACGGAGGCGGCTGGGCATTCGGTTCCGCGGACGGGCAGGATGAACGGCTCTGGCGGCTTGCCGTACAGGCACGGCTGGCCGTGGTGAGCGTGGAGTACCGCCTGGCGCCCGAACACCCGTTCCCTGCCGGGCCCGACGACTGCGAAGCGGCCGCCCGGTGGCTGGTGGAGCACGCCGCGACCGAGTTCGGCACCGAACGGCTGTTGATCGGTGGTGAATCGGCCGGTGCCCACCTGAGCGTCGTGACGTTGCTGCGCCTACGCGACCGGCACGGCATCACCGGCGCGTTCCGGGCGGCCCACCTGCTCTTCGGCCCCTACGACCTGTCGATGACACCGAGCCAGCGGTCATTCGGCCCCAGACAGCTGCTGATCAACACCGACTCACTTCGCGGCATCTACGAGCTCTTCACCCCAGGGATGGACGTGGAGCAGCGCCGCGACCCCGAACTCTCACCCCTGTTCGCGAACCTGGCCGGTCTGCCGCCCGCCCGCATCGTCGTCGGCACCGAGGATCCGCTGCTGGACGACTCCCTGTTCCTGGCCGGGCGCTGGCAGGCGGCGGGCGCGCCCGTGCAACTCGGCGTCGTCGCCGGCGCGATGCACGGCTTCACCCTCTTCCCGCTGACCGTCACCGAGCGGGAACAGCAGCGCGAGCGGGACTTCCTGGCCACCGCGTGACGGTAGCGTCGGCCTCATGAACCGCACGGCCCGGCTCTACGCGCTGGTGGAAGAGTTGCGCGCGGCAGCGCCGCGACCGCTGACGGTCGCGGCGCTCGCCGCGCGATTCGAGATCAGCACCCGCACGGTGCAGCGCGACCTCCAGGCTCTGATGCAGACGGGCGTCCCGGTGCGCACCACACCCGGGCGCGGCGGGGGCTGGTCGATCGCCGCGGAGATGACCCTGCCCCCGATCCACTTCACCACCGATGAAGCCTCCGCACTGACCGCCGCGCTCGCCACGGCCGACGCCTCCACCCCCTACGCCAGCGCGGCCCGCACCGCGGCCCAGAAGATCGCGGCCTCGATGACCGGCCCCGCCTCGACGGCCGCCCAGGAACTCGCCGCACGCATCGTTACGCTGCCGACGCGATCCGACTCCGAGGTCCGCACCGCGGTGGAACAGGCCCTTACCAACAACCTGGCGCTGCGGCTGTCCTACACCGACGCGGCAGGACACGGAAGCACCCGCATCGTGGAACCGGCCGGCCTGCTCACCGCCGAAGGCCGCTGGTACCTCATCGCCTGGTGCCGCACCCGGCGCGCGGGCCGAGGCTTCCGCCTGGACCGGATCACAGCGGCGACTCCCACCGACGAGCAGGCCCAGCCCCACAACCTGGCCGACCTGCTCCTCGGCTCCACCGCCGCCACCGCGGTGCGGCCCGCTGCACTGGCCCCACTCACACCTTCCCGGCCACGGCCCTAGGCGCCAACGCTCCAAATGAGAGCGGTGTCGCCGACGAACCCCGCCACGCCGAGGGCCGTCCCGGCGACGGCGGCCCACAGCCGCCCGACGCCGCGGCGCGCGTGGTGGATGCCCATGGCGCCGAGCACAGTGGCGAGCGCTCCGCCGATGATCGCCCACGGAAGGGTGATAAGCACGAGCGCAGGCACCCAGGCGCCGATAGCAGAGAAGACACCAAGAACGACGGCGGTCGGTCCCAACGCAACGGCAGGCGAATCACTCCGCCCCGACATGGCCCCGACCTCGGACCCGGACACGCTCGACTCGGACATGACCTGCACCTCCGTGGGACGAATTCCCGTTCCGCGCTGATCGTACCGAGGGGCTGCGACTGCCCCATGGGGGACGGGCGTTGAGCGTGGGCGTCCCGGCGGAGAGAGAGGTGGCGGCCTTTCCGCTTCCAGCGCGGACGATGCCCGGAGCGTTGGCACGATGCCGCCTCCAGTTCCAGGAGCGTCGCCCTGTAACAATCCCACACACAATGGTCACCAGTCGCCCACAGCCGGGCACCATATGCGCATGCAAGATAACGCAGCGTCCTCATTGGCTCCGCCGTCGCCTCTTCCCAAGCGGCGGAATGCGGTCCTCAGGCTGTACGACGCGCCCCTCTACCGTGATGGGGCGTTTTGGAACACCGTCGGATGGGGCTTGATCGCCGGCATCTCCATCCCGACCACCCCGCCTACCGAACCGAACCTTCCGACCCTCTGGTTGGACACGCTGCTCGCCATCGTCATCATGGTCGCCACCCTGGGCATCATCCCCGCCTGGCTCCGGCTGGTCATCAGGCGCTGGCGGTGGAGCAGGCAGTCACCTCGGTACGACGTCCCGGCATCACCAGCCCATGCCGCTCAGGAGGCCGTGGTCGCACCGCCTCTTGAGCCCCCGGGTGCGCAGGCGTCCCCGGGTGCGCAGGCGCCCGTGGGTGCGCAGGCGCCCCCGGCGGTCGCTTTGTCTTCGACCACCGCGCCATCGGCGCAGTCGGCAGCCTCCGTACGGCGGGCTCCGGCTGAGTTACTCGCGGACGCGCGGAATGCATTGCCGCATCCCGTTGCCCGCGCCGTCCGCGCGTTGCAACAGGCGTATACCCCCAAGGAGAAGTACGAGGCACTGCTCGACGCCGCTGAGACCCTGGCTATCACTGTCAGCGTCACGGCGGCGGCCCTGCTCCAGGGGCAGGTCGAAAGTCGATCGGGTAGTCAGGAGTACGGGCAGGGGCTGGGACAGTACAACCTCTCCGCGCTCCGGAAGGCGTACCTGGCAAAAGGCGTCATGTTCGGCACATGGACAACGTGGCTCGATAAACTCCGGCCGCTTGCTGCCGACCATCCTGATCTGGTCGTCGGACTTCACCAGGCTCTCCAGGACACGCCGGACGACCCCGGGATCGTTGGACACCTCAATGCCTTGCGGGAAGAGCGCAATCGAGCCGCTCACGGCAACAAGCCCAAGAGTCAGCCCGAGTCCGCTCTACGCGTGGCCGAGTGCACACACCATCTCGAACGCGCCCTGACCAAGGCGCAGTTCCTCAAGGATATTCCCTGGTTGTTCACGGTGTCATGTGTCTACCAGCCGAGGTCGCGAACCTTTGATGTCGTCGCGGAAGACGCGATGGGTGACCACCCGGACTTCGAGCGGCGAACCTTCACCTGGGCGCGCCCGGTCGGCAACGAACTCTTTTATTTACTGGGACCGGAAGGACCTGTTTCCCTGTCGCCTTTTGTGGCCAATCTCTTCTGCTCGCAATGTCGGCAGATGGAAGTTTGTTATGCCTATAAGGTCAGCAAAGGCAGCGGGGCCGCTATTTTCAAGAGCTTTGGGCGAGGGCATGAGATTGCCGCCGCCGAAATGGGGGACGAGATCCGCTCACTTCCCGATCAGGGGTGATCAGGCAATGCAAGATCAGTCCCGGTTCGGCGGTGGCGAGCCGTAGGGCGGTATGGAGCCCATGGGTACAGCGCTGGACTCTCCCACCGTCGGAGAGTCCACCATGACGGCATGCACGAAGAACTCCTCACCATCGGGCGCTTCGCCCGCCTGTGCCGGCTCAGCATCAAGCAGCTCCGGCACTACGACGAGACGGGGCTCTTGGCTCCGGTCCGCGTGGACGCCAACTCCGGCTATCGCTATTACGCGCCTGAGCAGGCACGTGATGCCCTGACCGTTGCCCTGCTCCGCGAGATGGATCTTCCCCTGGCTGTGATCGCCCAGGCGCTGGCCGCCGAGCCTGAATCCAGGGCACAGATCCTGCGCGCCGAGCGGGACCGGCTGGCCGAGCGGATCAGCAGGGATCAGGCACGGCTGGAGATGCTGGAGCGGCTGGCGGAGGGCGGCCTTCCCGGCTATGAGGTGACGATGGGTTCAGAGCCGGAGCGGCGGCTGGCGGTGGTGCGGGCGGTCTGTGCCTTCGAGGAGATCGGAGAGACCCTCGGGGCATGCGTGGGCCGGCTGTTGCCCGTGCTCGGCAAGGGGGGAACCGCATGGGAGCCGCCGCTGTGGGGGCTGTATCCGCTGGATCTGGAAGAGCGGATGGAGATCGCCGTCGGAGCGCAGACCTCGCAGGGGGAGGGGACGCCCGGCCTGGAGTTCCAGACGCTGCCCGGCGGGCCCGTCGCCGAGACCGTGCACATCGGGTCCTACGCCCAGTTGCCCCTGGCCTACAACGCTCTCTTCGCCGCTGTCCATGAGCGCGGGCTGCGTCCGCAAGCGCCGGTACGTGAGGTCTATCTCGTCGGGCCGGCAGAGGCACCGCAAGAAGAATGGATGACCCGGCTGATCATCCCCGTCCAGGAGAGCACGGCATGACCACAGTGATCGACCTTGACGCCCGTGGTACGCAGCACTGCGAGACGTCGGCTCTGGGGGTGCTGCTGCGGCACCAGGGCCTCGATCTGTCCGAACCCATGCTCTTCGGTCTCGGCTCCGGCCTGTCCTTCATCTACTGGGACAGCAAGAGCATGGGCTTCCCCTTCCTCGGGGGACGGGTCAAGCCCTTCGAGCTGACCAGGAACCTGGCCACCGGACTCGGGCTGGACCTCCAGGTCCAGGAGACCACCTCCCCTCGCCGGGCATGGGAGAACGTGGCGGCCCACATCGAGGCCGGCCGCCCCGTCGGACTGCAACTCGACAGCTACCACCTGGACTACTTCGGGTCGAAGGTGCACTTCGGCGGTCATGTCGTCGCCATGTACGGCTACGACGACCACGACGCGTACCTGGTGGACACCGACCAGCAAGGCGGAACGGTATCCACCAGCCTGACCAGCCTCGCCCGGGCCAGGGGCGCCCGCGGCCCGATGACCGCCAAGCACCGGTCCTTCACCCTCACCGCCCCGAGCAACCTGCCCACCCCACAGGCCCATATCATTCCCGCCATCACCGCCTGCGCCGACGCCTTCCTCAACCCGCCCATCGCCAACCTCGGCCACCGAGGCATCGAAAAGGCTGCCAAGCGGGTACGCACATGGCTCGAGCGGACCGACAACCCGCAGCGGGACCTTCCGCAGGCCGCCCTCCTGATGGAGCAGGCCGGCACCGGCGGCGCCCTGTTCCGCAACCTCTACCGCGACTTCCTCGCCGAATGCACCCAACTGCTCGACAGTGACCACCTGCGCACCGGCCACGGGCTGTACAGCGAGGCGGCCACCCTATGGACGCAAGTCGCCGCACTCATCACCCACGCCGGTGCATCAGGCGATACGCAGTGCCTCGTACAGGCCGGCGCCATCCTCCACGACCTTTCCCGCATAGAG
The DNA here is from genome assembly GCF_042868035.1 of Streptomyces sp. NPDC007875. Classification (NCBI taxonomy): domain Bacteria; kingdom Bacillati; phylum Actinomycetota; class Actinomycetes; order Kitasatosporales; family Streptomycetaceae; genus Streptomyces; species Streptomyces sp. NPDC007875. Next base: position 62,486 of record NZ_JBIADZ010000010.1, read on the forward strand.
CACGCGGCCATGCGGGCGCTGAGCTGCATGGCGAGTGAGCCCCCCAGCGCGATCCAGCCTTGAGTCAGCATCGTGTCCGAGCCCCTACTGGGCCCCGTGCCTGATCAACCTCTGACTATTGGCGGGAGAGGGCCCGGGTGACGCCCGCGGCGAGGGCGGTGGCCAGCAGCCAGCCCGCGCCGATCAGGAGCCAGGCGATCCAGTGGGTCGGCCAAGTCGGCTGGAACGCCCGCTCCTGGCCGAAGTCGATCACGGGAAGGAGCAGGTCCCGGCTGTACATCACGGGGTTGAGCACCGGATGGGGCGTACCACTGAGCTGCTGGGGCCGGTGCAGGGCGAAGACGGTGGTTCCGGTGGCGAGCAGGGCCAGCAGCCATACCGCGGCACGTTCCGGCACGTAGCCGTACCCGACGGTGGCATCCTGCGCATACCCCCAAGCCCGGGCGTACCAGGGGAGGGTCGTACGGTGGTGACGCTGGCGGGTCAGCAGCACGGTCCGGGCATCGCGGTCCTGGCCGATGGACTGGTAGACGGTGGCGAGCTGTTGGTACGGCTGGGGCCTGTACCCGTCGGGATCGCGGTTCAGCAGCTCAAGGCGATCGTTGACGGCCAGGTGCGGTTCCAGCGACCGGTAGACCAGCCCGTCGAGTTGGAGCGGCGGCTGCTCGTGACCGTCGTCATGGAGCCGGAGTACACCGATGGCCGCGTGGCGCAGGTCCATGCCCCCCGTGGCCCGTGCGGGGCGGAGGAGCAGTTCCCCGGCCTGGAGGTGAGGGCAGGAGAGGGCGTTTCCCTGGGCGGGGGTGAGGGACGCCGCATCGAAGCTGACCGATCCGCCGACGGTGGCGCCGGTCAGCGTGATGGCTCCGTCGGCACGGAAGCCCTCGCCGCAATCGATGCTCGTGGTGACCTGGATACCGTGGGCGGACAGGGCCTCACCGCCGGGTTGGCGCAGAGCGGCCCCGCGCAGGTGCAGACCTTCACTAAGGCGCGCCTGAAGCAGCCGCAGCTCCCCGTCGGCGCGGAATCCGTCGGTCCCGACGACACCCTTCGCCTCCAGGCGTGCGCCGTCCAGGGCCACATCGCCGGCATGGGAGAGGTGCGCGCCCTGGAGGAGCAGGCTCCCGCTGATACGGGCGTCATGCACGTTGACCGCGCCCTGAACGCGACAGTTCATCAGGTCGAGGTTTCCGTCAACCGTCGTGGCGCCCATTCCAAGCCCCGGTAGGTACGAGCCGCCGAAGCTGGTCACCCGAAGTGTGGCCCCGTACAGCTGCGGCGCCTCCTCGAACCAGCACTCCTCCAGCCACAGCACGCAGCACACCTCGGCGAAGACCAGGCGCAGCTTCCCCGATATCCGGGCACCCACCAGGTGGACCATCGGAGTCTCACCGCCGATGGCATCGGCACCGCCCAGCAGCAACGTGCGGATCACCGAGGCCCGCACCTGCCGCTCCGGCCCCCAACCGCCGCCGTCCACCACCGGTCCGCCGACCGCGTCGCGCGGACGCAGGTCGACTTCGCCCCCTGCGGCGAATGCCTCCCAGAGCCGGAGTTCCGGGCCGGTGAGGTCATCTGGGCGCATCCGGGAGCCCTCCGGCTGGTCGGGAGCGGGGCCCGCCCATGATCAAGCCGGGCGAGGTGGCGGCCGCGAGCGTAGCCACGTGCTCTGGGATGCCCACCCTCTCGGCCCAGCAGTCCCCAGTTCTTCAGCCGGGTTCTGTCTGCCGACATCGTCGTGTCAGGGCCGCGCATCCCGCACGGCCTCGGCGATGACGGTGGTCACCACCTTGCGGAGCGCCCCGGCGTCCGGCGGCCCGGCTTCGCGGTCCGCGAAGAGCAGGTGCCCGGCGCCGATCAACGTCGGCGCGAGCGCGTCGATGTCGGCGTCGGGCGCGATGCGCCCCCGGTCCCGCTCGGCGGCGAGGTAGGAGGCGATCATGGCTGTGGCCTCCGTCAGGAGCGGCACGCCGGTCGGCGTGGTTTCGCGGAGCCGGGCGCGTAGCTCGTCGCGCGAGGTGACGAGGCCGATGATGGCCACGGCGACCGACTCGAACAGGGTCGTCAGCGTGTCGGCGAGGTGATCGGCGACGGTGCTGGTCCCGGCGGAGTCGCGCAGGGCGGCGGACTGATGGTCGAGCCGGGCGATGCGATCCAGGACGAGCTCGGCGAGGAAGGCGTCGAAGTCGGCGAAGTGCCGGTGCAGGACGCCCTTGGCGCAACCCGCCTCCGTGGTGACCGCCCGACTGGTCAGCGCGCTCGGCCCGTCCCGGAGCAGGACTCGCTCGGCGGCGTGGAACAGCTGCTCGCGCACATCACGCATGGCCACCCCTGTCGGCACCGTGCGTCCCTCCTCACCTCATCGGGCCCGCTCCGTTGACGAGTGGGCATGTGCCCACTCATAGTGGGCGCATGCCCACTCTACCGTTTTCCGAGAACGAGCCTTATCAACACCGACAGATGGCGGAGTCGTTCGGCTCGGATGCCGAACGCTACGACCAGGCTCGGCCCCGCTATCCCCAAGCCATGGTGGACCGGATCGCCACCGGCAGTCCCGGCCTCGACGTCCTCGACATCCTCGACGCCGGCTGTGGCACCGGTATCGCGGCCCGGCAGTTCCAGGCCGCGGGCCGCACGGTGCTCGGGATCGAGCCGGACGCGCGGATGGCCGAGGTGGCGCGGCGGCTCGGGACCGAGGTCGACGTCGCGACGTTCGAAGCCTGGGACCCGGGCGGTCGGCAATTCGACGCCGTGATCGCGGGCCAGGCATGGCACTGGATCGACCCGGTCGCGGGAGCGGCCAAGGCCGCTCAGGTCCTGCGGCCCCGCGCCCGACTGGCCGCGTTCTGGAACGTTTTCCAGCTCCCGCCCGATCTGGCGGAAGCCGTCGCCGCGATCTGCCAACGGGTCGTGCCCGACGCGCCGTTCGACTTCCGGGCGATGACGCGGGCCGGCCTGGACGCCAACCAGCCGATACTCACCAAGGCCGCCGACGGGATGCGAGAGGCGGGCGCGTTCGGCGAACCGGAGCAGTGGCGGTTCGACTGGGAGCGGACCTACACCCGGGACGCGTGGCTGGACCAGATCCCCACCCAGGGCGTCTTCACCCGGCTCCCTTCGGAGAAGCTGGCGGAGGTGCTGGAGGGCGTGGGTGCGGCCATCGACGCGATGGGCGGCAGCTTCACGATGCCGTACGCGACGGTGGTGATCACCGCGACGCGAACTGCCGCGTGATCAACCGGGCGACCGCTACGGACAGGATCAGGCCCCCAGGTCGTGATACATGACGTGCAGTCCGACCGGCCCCAGCTCCGGATGCCGAAACGCGCCCGGCACGGTGCCGATGAGGGTGAACCCGAGGCGCTCGTACAGCCCGACAGCAGGCGCGTTCGAAGCCGCGACCGCATTGAACTGCACGCCGGCGAAGCCGCTGGTCGAGGCCCAGTTGAGCAGATACTGGCCCAGCGCCTGACCGACACCCCGGCCGCGTGCCTCCAACGCCACCATGAAGTTGCCACTGGCAATATGGGCACCGGGACCGGGCCGATTGGGGTACATATTCGAGGTGCCGAGCACCCGCTCGCCCTCTACGGCCACCACGACATGTCCCGGGGGCGGCACCACCCACATCTCGTGTGCCTGCGCCTCTGTCTGAAGGGGGTCGTAGCAGAAAGTGTCTCCCTTGCGGACAATCTGCTCGACGATCGGCCAGACCTGCGACCAGTCACGCTCCTCGAACGCCCGGATTTCCATCCGCCATACGCTAGCGACGGCGTTCATCCCTTTCGACCGGATTTCTCGTGGGAATCAGTCTGATGCGGCCGTCGCCGCGCCACCCGTTCATTCGCCAGGGCGGGACTCGGCCCCCTGCTCGATGAGGCATCGGCGCCCCGCCGAGAGCATGGCGAGGGCCCGGGGGGACCCGCGCAGGCGGTCGGTCAGGGCGTCCGTCAGGACGAGGAGGCAGCGGGGGTCCACCGAGCGGGCGGCGAGGTAGGTCGCGGCGAAGGCGAGGTGGCCGGTGAAGACGCGCTCGTCGTCCACGAAGAGGGCCGCTGCCAGGGAATCCAGCAACCGGCCGAGGAAGTCGGCGGCCTCCTCGTGTGCCATGCCCGAGCGGCTCCGCAGGCCGGGGAGCACGTCACGCAGCGCGCAGGTCACATGATCGAGCAGCTCGGGGCGTCGCCGGACGAGTACGGCGTACGCCTCGACGGCACCGGCCTGGACCGACGACTCCCCACACCTCACCGGGGGCCAGGGGTGAAGCAGTGCTTCCGCGGCGCTACGGGCGTCGGCCGCGTACAGGTCCGCGCCCAGGGCGTACGCCCATGTGCCCTGGGGGCCGAACCCCGGCCCGCCCGTCATGACGGGAACGCCGGCGCATCTGCAGGTCTCGATCTGCCGGTGGGCGAGCGGAAGGTTCCACGACAGGGTGCACGAGAGAGCGACCACGTCAGGGCCGTTCTGGTGGATGTCCGAGAGAAGCTCGTGCGGGGAGACCGAGCCGCCGAGTGAGCGCACCTGGAAGCCGCGCAGCCGCAGCACCTCGGTGAGGATGTGGGAGGGCAGAACGTGCCATTCGCCGTCGCTGCACGCCACCAGCACATCGCGTGGTGAGCCGGCCCCCCCAGCGGTGCGGGCGGTGTCGCGGGTGCGGGCGGCGGACGCGATCGCGTCCACTGCCAGTCGGCTGACATGGGTGGCGGCGTGCTCCTGCGCCACCGTCCACTCGCCGGACTCCCACCGCTCACCGACTCTCACCTGGGCGGGTGCCACCAGTCCGAGCAGTACGTCCTCCGCGCTCACGCCGCTCGTCACCAGGCCGGTGGCCAGCTCCAGCGCTCCGTCCTCGTCCGCAGCCGCCAGGCAGGTGTCGAAGTCCGCCCGGACGGCGTCGGTGATCCCGGTGCCGCTCATGGGGCCTCGGACTCCCCGGCATGTCCGGACCCGCCGCTGCTCTCGGGCGGACGGTGCGGTGGTGAGCCACGGTGAGGGGGTGCCTGAAGCGTCAGGAGGGAGATGTCGTCGTGCGGGCGGCCGGCGAGCCATTCGGTCGTGAGGAGTTCCAGCCGCTCGGCGACCGAGGGTGCCTGCATGCCGCCGCAGCTGGCCAGCGCGTCGACGAGGCGTTCGTCACCGTAGATCTCACGCCCGCTCGCACCACCTCGTGCCTCGGTGACCCCGTCGCTGTAGAGAAGCATCAGCTCACCGGGTTCGAGACGGCACTCGGTACGGCCGAAACTGGGATCGGGCACCGCTCCGAGGAGCATGCCCTCGCAGACGATTTCCGCCACCTTCCCGTCGCCCCGCAGGACGAGCGGGGAGGGGTGGCCGCCGCTGGCGATCTCCACCTTCACCGAGCCGTCGTCGCAGGGGCGGGCGGAACCCGTGACCAGGGTCGTGAAGCGGTGGCCCGCACTGATCACGAGGTCGTTGAGCAGCCGCAGGTCACCCAGGGGCTCGGGCCCCCGCTGGACCATGGCCAGGGTGCGCATGCTCTGCCGCACCTGGCCCGCCACCACCGCGGCCTCCGCACCCTTGCCGGACACGTCACCGAAGAAGAACGTGACCCCGCCCGCGGCGGAAGGGGCCACATGGTAGAAGTCGCCGCTGATGCGCAGAGCCTCCGCGGCCGGCCGGTAGGCGGCGCCGAGCCTGAGACCGTCGGCCGACGGCAGCGGCTCCGGAGCCATGCTGGCCTGCAGGACGGCGATGGTGTGGGCCTGCTGCGAGTAGAGCGCCGCCGTTGTCAGCGCGAGTCCGGCCCGTATGGCGAACCGATGCGCCAGGTCGATGTCCGCGTCGTCGAAACGGGCACGCTCCGGGCCGCGCAGCATGATCAGCGCACCGGCCGGGACGCCCCCCGCGGCGAGCTGGACCACCAGTGCGGCCTCGCCCTGACCGAGTTCACCGGGCATGACCTCGTCGAGCGCGTCCATCTCCTGGGGACGTAGGACAGTGGGGCGCGGTTGGAGGCCGTACAGCGCGTCCGCGACCTTGGGCGCCCGTTCCAGCGTCTCGACGGCCACCTCCCCGGAGCACCGGGCATCGCCCGGACCTGCCCGGTGCCAGTGGGTACGCCGTCCGCTCGCGGGCAGGACGACCACGGACGCGTCCGCCAGCTTCGGGATCACGATGTCGACCAGCGCATGGACGGTACGGCCGTGGTGGAGCGAGGCGCCCAGGCGCCGGGTGGTCTCCTCCAGAAAGGCCGACTTCTCGCGCTCGTGGGCGAGGGCGGCCTCGGCCTCCTGGGCGCTGCTGACCTGATGGACCAGCCACACCGTGAGCCCACCGGCGGTGTGCAGGCGACCGTTGAGCCCGCGGCCCTCGTAAGCGGTGGAGAAGTGCTCCGCTTGTTGGGCGGCGGCCCGGGCGAGGGGCGCGGCCGCTGACATGGTGACCGGGCTGCCCGGGCGCAACCGGGGGAAGAGGTGGGCGGCGGCGCGGTTGAATCCGCGGACGGGCCCGTCGACCTGATCGCAGATGACGACGGCCTCGTCAACAAGATCCAGCAGCTCCCCCAGCTGCGCCGGGGCACAGCCCCATATACCCCCGCCGCCGCTGTCGTCCGTCATCGGCCACCGCCTCTTGCGTATGACGCCGCTACGCCCATAGTGCCCGAGTTGCTCCACCTTCCATTCTGTTTGTCCAGTGTGGTTGTCGCATGGGTGCGTCGGGGCGGGCGTCCCCGGAGGGCTGAGGGGCGCAGGGGCTGACTACCGGAGCGGACGTCAGCCCTCCGCCGGGGCCACCCCGATCGGGCAGGAGACGCCCGTGCCGCCGAGCCTGTCGTGCCATGTGACCCGTTGGCGTGCTGCTCGTCGTTCCTCTCATGCCTCGTGAAGACGGGAAGGTCGTCCGTTGGACAGGGGGCTACCTGGGCGAGACGCAGTCACCGGGCGGGCAGCGGGTGTCCGAGTTAGATGTGGGGGAAGGGTGGGATGATTCGGACGATCACGATGAGTTGGTCTCGCGGTGCCACCAGGAAGTGGAACCAGCCGTCCGCCGCGTCCATGCGGCGCATGCCTCCCGGCCGGGGGCCATTGCCGAAATCGCTGACGTCGACTCCTATCCCTGCCAGGCCGACCAGTTGCTCCGCGAGACGCTCGACTTCAGCCACCACGTGAGCGGGGATGCCGCCTGCGACGTGGGCGTGATCGGGGTCGTATTCCCAGCGCCAGTCGGCGCTCACCGCGGCGGGAAGCCGAGCGCGGCGTATGCGTCGTCCAGGATCTTGCCGAGAGCGGATGCGGCGCGGCGGGCCTGCGTCGCGTCACCGATCCCGGCGGTGTCCTCCCAATGACGGAACTCTTTCGCGACATTCGGCTGCCGCTGGATGTGGATGTAGACGGCCCACTGGGCGATGAACCGCTGGAGGGGGGCGAGATCGGAAGCTTGGCGGGACTGATCGGCGGCCTGATCCAGCTCCCGTGTGAAGGCGGGCAGGGCGGCGGGCGCGATCTGCGCGACGGCCTGGCGAAGGGCCGTGACAGTGGCAGGCGGCTGAGGGATGAGTGGCTGCCCGGCGCTGGAGGTGGTCATTGCTGCTCCCATGGGCGAGATTCTGATCCCTGGGAGCAGCGTATCGAGTCCAAGCTCGATCACATCGCCCGAATGAGTGGGGCGGAGGCCTCAGCTTCCAGCGGGGGCGATGCCCGTAGGACAGGAGCCACCCCCGGACGGGTCGCTTAGCTTGACGCCCGTGCCGCCGAGCCCGCGCTGCCGTGTGTCCCTCGGAAGGTGTGTGCCGCTCCGGTGGCCGGGCTCGCGAACGAATCCGACTGATTCGGTCGGCCCCTGGACATACCGGTGGCCGCGACAGCCGCTGTGAGCACACAGGCACAGGGCGGGGCGGCGTCTTCGGGCCCGGTGCGGGCCTCCGGAAGAGGGCGGGTTCAGAGGAAGCTCAGAGCTTCCTCTGACAGTCTGGCGCGCCTCACAGGCCGACACACGGAGTGCCCGTGCGCGCGCCGACTTCTCATGGTCACTTTCTGGAGGAACAAAAGATGAGCATCTCCGTTGTCAACGGCCTGCCCGCACACGTCCTGGTCGTGCACTTCGTCGTCGTGCTCGTTCCCCTGAGCGCCCTGGCGGTCGTGGTCGGCGCGATATGGCCGAGTGCCGCCCGGCGGATGGGGGTGGTGCTTCCACTTCTGGCCCTCGTGACACTGGCGAGTGTGCCCGTGGCCACGAACGCCGGCGAGTGGCTGGAGGAGCACGTCGACAGCGACGCCCTGGTGCGCAGGCACGCCGAACTGGGCGACGGGTTGCTTCCCTGGGCGGCGGGCCTGTTCGCGCTGGCGACGGCGGTCTGGTGGACGACCCGCAGGTCGGCGTCGGCGGAGGCGGCCCCCGGAGAGTGGACCCGGGCGGCCACCCCCCGGTCCGCTCTGATCGTCCGTGCAGCGGCAGTGGTGCTCTCCGTCGTGGTGGCCGCGGGCGCCGTGGTGGACGTGTACCGGATCGGCGACTCCGGAGCGAAGGCCGCCTGGCACGACGGCTTCTCCAAGACCGCCGATGCCGGCGGACATGGTGACGACGACTGACACCCTCGGCCCGGTTGCCAGTAGGTGACGGGGCCGAAGCCGCCGCCGAAGCGATCCGGATCCGCTACAAGGCACGCGTCCCGCGTCGGCCGGTCGCCCTCGCTGTGCGCGCGGAGGCCCTCAGCTTCCAGCGGGGGCGATCCCTGTCGGGCAGGAGCCGCCGTCCGACGGGTCACTCAGCTTGACGCCCGTGCCGCCGATGCCGCAGTAGCCGGCCGGGTTCTTGTCCAAGTACTGCTGGTGATACTCCTGTCCCTCGGGCAATATTAGTCTGGGACGACTACAGGGGGCGGTATGACCAACGACTCTCAGTTAGTGCCGGTGGTGGCCTACGCGCGGATCTCCGCAGATCTGGCCAGGGACGGGCACGGAGTCGAAGATCAGCACAGGGTGAACGACGAGACGGCTGCAACGCTGGGCCTGAAGATCGTTCACTACTACACGGACAACGATCTTTCAGCGGCCAAAGCCGATCTTGTGCGGCCCGACTTCGAGGCCATGCTGAGGGCGCTCAAGGCCGGACGCCTCCCGGATGGCCAGCCGGTGCGTGGCGCGATCGTCGTTGCGGATGACCGATTGGTGCGGCGCGTCGGCGACTACGAGCGCTTCGTGGATGCCCTGACTTACGAGGACGGGCGGGTGTACGCGGACGCCAAAGGGCTGAAGGATCTCTACAACGAAGACGTTGAGTCCATGGGGCTGTTCGGTGTTGTCATCGCGAAGGCGGAAGTGCGCAAGATCAAGCGGCGCACCCGTCGCTCGCATCGGCGGCGGGCGGAGGAGGGAATCCCTGTCGGGGGGAAACGGCCGTTCGGGTGGAAGGACGACAAGCTAACGCTTGAGCCAGATGAGGCCGCACTTTTGGCCGAAGCTGCGCGGGACGTGATCGCAGGGAAATCCTTGCACTCCATTCAGCTTCGATGGAATGACGCGGGGGTGCGAACGGTCCATGGCAACGAATGGCGAAGCCGGTCACTCAAGCTGGCACTATGGAATCCTCGGCTGTGCGGCTGGCGCAAGCACAACGGGGAGTTGGTGCGAGATGCCAACGGCCTCCCCGTAGTCGGTAAATGGGAGTCTATTATTACGCCGAAGGAATGGATGGCCATCGATGCTCTCTTTTCGGCGCGGATTGGGCCTAACATCAAGGCGGACGGTTCGGTCACGGACTATCGCACTCCCTCATACCTCCTCACTGGGATTCTTCGGTGTGGGAAGCCCAAGGAAGGCGGGCAGATCTGTAACGCCCCTTTGCGGGTGAGTGCCAGGCCGGATCTGTCAGGCGGGTACGTCTACCAGTGTCAGAGCCGGTCCATGGGTGGCTGTGGTGGAAGTGCCCGGAACGGCGCCAAGGTCGACGAGTACATCACGGAAGCGGTCCTGGCGAAGCTGGAGGAGCGTACTGCGGCCAAGACTCAGCTAGATGCCGAGTGGGGTGGGCAGGAGGAACTTGATCGCCTCATGGTCAAGCAGCGGAAGATGTTGCAGGCTTGGCAGGAAGACCAGATCTCGGATGAGCTGTTCTTCCCGGAGAACCACAAGATGGAGTCCCGGATCAAGGTACTTCGCAAGGAGCGGACGCAGCACGCCTTGCAGGTTCAGCGTGCTTCAGTGGTCACGGAGAATGTCCGGGAGCAGTGGTATTCGGGGAAGCTCGATATGGCCCAGAAGCGTGCTCTCATCCGCGAAGCACTGCATGCTGTGATCGTTCTTCCAGTCGGCGGAGGGGGTAGGCGCCCGTTTAACCCTGACCTCCTCGTTCCCAGGTGGGCGGAAAGCTAGACTCAATACGGCGAAGAGGGGCGGGGTGGTTGCGCCCCCTCTTTGGTGTTCGCTGCGATTATCCTTGTGTATGCTTCCTTCTCGTTTTATGATCTCGCCGATCGCCTTCCACGAGATCAACGCCGAGTATCCTGGAAATGCGACGCCACCGTTCTTCGCTCCAAGCGGGAGCGTTGGCCGCTTGCTTTCGTCCCCATTCGCGGGCGCTGATATGGGTCATGTGTCGCACCCCTGCTGCCCACGGAAGTTATGTGCTATTTCCTCGCTCGCTATTTCTCGGTTCCGGGTGAGGTCTTCGGCGATTCCAGCGGCGATGAGGGCCGCGCCGGGGGTGTGGCCGGAACCGACGTAGCGCCAAGCCGCTTCCGCGACTGTGTGTGCCTCCTTGGCTGTCTCGGCGCCGGTGCGCTGATGCTCTGCCCGTTCAGCGCGTAGCGCGGCGTAGGTGGTGGAGTAACGCCGGGACTTGGTGAGGATGTGTCCCCGGTAGCCGAGCGTGTGAGCCCACGCGCGCAGCCGCAGGTCTTCCAGTTCTGGCAGGCCGCCCAGGCGCCAGCAGGTGCCCATCAGAGCCCGTACATGGCCGGACACCTGAGCCGTACGGATGTCCTCCGGACCGCTCACCCGGTGGTCGAGTCCGGCAGCGGTGTCGGCGGCGCCTTTGGCGACGTACTTGGCCACATAGGCTGCCACCGCGTCATCGGACACCCCGGCGCCGTCACCGAACGAGCGGATCGGCCGGACGTCGAGCTGTGCACCCCAGCTGAGGACTTCCGCCCCGTAGGCGGCCGACTCGGGGACCCGGACGGTCACGGAAGCGGCAGCGGCGCGTACGGCGTCGGCGAGCAACTCCGGAGTGGCCCAAGAGGGCGGGGCCGCGCCGGGACCGGAGGGGCCGTCCAAGCGCACCACGGCATGGAAGTGGATGGCCGCGCGTTGTTGGTACTCGGCCGCCTTCGCGAACGACACCATCAGGTGAGCACCTAGCCGGGACCGGGGGACGCCAGCCGCTGAGGCGAGGTGGCGACGTACGGCGGTGGTGAAGCGGTCCCTCAGCCGCCCGGCGTGCGCGTGCCATAGGACGTGGCCGGGGTAGTCGTAACAGGCCGGACAGACCGGCTGGCCTGTTAGCGGATCACCTTCGCTGTGGGTGAGTGAGCAGCTCAGCGGTGTTCCGTGTGCGCACCGTGGACGGTCCGCCGGGGGCGGCAAGGGGAGTCGTCGTCGGCGATGCGGTGCACAGGGCCGAAACCGGGGGCGGTCAGAGTGACGAACAGCCGGGGCCGGTCGCGTACCGCCTCGGGCACGGTCTTGCCGCCCGTCAGGCCGGAGCGCACCAGGTGGAAGGTATCCCCGGCATACAGTCGTGAGCAGGGAGCGCAGACGGTGGCGCGTCGGTTACGGCACCGTACGGCCAGTCGTTCGCCGGGTTCGTCGGCGGTGGAGTAGGCGTAGAGCACTTCGCCCGTGTGGGCGTCACGGGTGATAGTTGAGCCGGACAGGTAGATCGGGTGGGCGCAGCCGCCGATGGCTTTGATCTGTTCCAGCCAGCGGGTGAAGCCCGGATCTTGGGCGAGGCGGACGGTGTCCCTGTCAGCTTCGGAGAGCAGACGCAGGCGCCTTTCGCGCACCAGCTCGGCCGAGCGGTCAGCACAGGCGGTCGACAGGGATCGGGTGAAGTGGACGCGCGAAGCGTCGGACAAGTGCCACCTTCCAGGGGAGCGAGAGCAATCGGACCGGAGGACCACCTCGCAGGGCGTGTCCCTCCTGGCTGTTCCTGACGCCGCGTCAGGTGGACTTCGATCGCTTTGGCTGACCTAGTCAGCCGATGCTCCTCTGGGCTGTTGGTTGACCCTCGTTGGGCCGTCACTGGTGCCTATATATTCCCAGGTGCCCGCGCCCACGGGCCAGCGAATATTCGCCCCTCAGCCCTGCTGGCCTGACCGGCCCAGACCCCGGAAGGCAGCGCAGTGCGCACGGTCAGCCGACCGCCCCGGCGCCCTTCATGCCGCAGCGCCCGATGACCGAATGGATGTGGCGGAAACCGTCTTCACTTACCCAAGGGCGCGCCTTGCGGCGCGCCGGGCGGTCTGGCCGCCTCGCCGGGCTGCGGCCTGGCGGCCGGTCCCGACGGGCGCCCCACCGCCCGTATTGCCAGCGCATCTTGAGGCGCGCGGACACGCCCATCCGCCTGTCGGGGCTGATGCGTTGTGGCTGGTGGCCGACGGCCTCCGAGGCTTTAGACAGCCGCCACGGGGCGAGCCTCTAAGAACAGGGGGCCGATCGGTCGCAAACGCGGGCAGGATCACAGACCCGCCCGATTCGCCGGGCCAGCGTAAGGCCCACTGTTCTCTCGCCCCGTGGCAGCTCCCGTCCAAAGCCTCTACGGCCGGCGGCGTGCCCACGGCGCACCGACCGGGCACCGCGCCTCACTCCTCGGGTTCGGGCAGCCGCTTGCCTCTGCTCTCGGCCACCCGCAGGGCATCGCGCAGCGCCTCGCAGAGACGGTTTCCAAGGAACCGTAATTCCCCGGCGCTCACCTTCTTTTCGTTCAGCATCTCCTGGCCGATGGCGAGGAGTTCCGTTCCTGTGCGTAGCTGTACGTCCTCCATCTCGTCCGCGACCTGCGAGACGTAACCGTGGTGATCGGTGACGAGATAGCACGGCTTGCCACTCGGATCGGACCAGGGGAGAAGTCGGGGGCGTGCGCTCATCGGTTCACCACCTCTGGCCCGGCACAGCGATGTGCGGACAACCACGACTGTTCGCCCCGACCGGCGATACGCTCTCTCATGTTGGCGCTCCTCGCAGCGTTGACCACGCCCCCGGACCGTTCGCCCGGTCGCGGGGGTACACCTAGGCAACCCCTGTGGCACTTCAGCGGGTAGCGTCTGTAGGGGTGTTGAAAGGTGTTGGTTCCGCATTCGTTCATGACCGAAGGCCGTGAATCATGAAAACGCCGAACGAAAAGCTGTCCGATTGGCTGGATCGATCGGGAATGAGCCAAGGCGAGTTAGCCCGACGAACAAGAGTTCAAGCCAAGCAATGGGGACAGCCGCATATTGCCCCAGATGCCACGAGCGTTCGACGCTGGCTGACCGGAGAACAACCCCGGCCCCCGGTACCCGACATCCTGGCGGATGTGTTCTCAGCGGCCATGGGCTACCGAGTCACGACCTACGATCTGGGGCTCGGCGACAGCGCGACGGCGGACAGGGGGCTTGTGTACAGCCCTTCCTTCCTGGCTACCGTGGAAGCCGTTGCCGACTTGGGGAGGGCCGACGTGGACCGTCGTAAGTTCTTGGCCTCAGCACCGTTCGCCGCCGTGGCGGGCATCGGACCAAGCCGGGACTGGCTGTTGAGCACGCTCGACCAGCAGCCCAAGCCCGGCCCCCGGGTGAGGCTGGAGGACGTCAGCGCCGTTCGGAACATGTTCGGCGTCTTCCAGCAGATGGACATCTTCCAGGGTGGCGGTTCGGGCCGCGTCACCTTGGCCGCGTACATGAACGCCCATGTGTTCCCGCTTCTCCGTCGCACGCACACCGAGCGGGTACGGCGTGCTCTCTGCGAGGCCGCCGCCGAGCAGACGTATCTGCTGGGTTGGATGGCGTACGACAACGGGGAGCACGGGGCGGCGCAGCGCTACCTGATCCAGTCGCTCCGTCTCGCCGAGGAGTCGCGCAACCCGGCCCTCGGCGCGCATGTGCTCGCCGGGATGGCGGATCAGGCCACGCTTCTCGGGCATCCCGAGGAGGGCCGCAGGCTGGCCCAGTCGGGCCGTGCGGGACTCATCAAGTCAACATCCCCCGCATGTCTCGCCGATCTCTGGGCGCTGGAGGCTCGCGCTTGCGCCAAGCTCGGTGACAAGCGTGCGGCAGTGTCGGCGGTCGCGAAGTCGGAGACCTCGTACGAGAGCGTGCGCCCCGAGGAGGAACAGGAGTGGGCGGCGTTCATCGACCCGGCGTACTTGCACGGGGAGCACGCCAACACTTTCCGTGATCTAGGCGAGCCGGAGAACGCCAAAGAACACGCCCGCAGGTCAATCGACCAAGCCCGCAAGCAGAAGCGTGCCCGCCGGGGTGCCATGTCCCATGCGGCGCTGGCTGCTTCGCATCTCCAGGACAAGGATCTGGAAGCGGCGCACGCTGCGGGAGTACGGACGATCTCTCTCACACGGCAGGTCAAGTCGTCGCGAGCGGTCGAGGCTGTCCAGGACTTGCAGAAGCGCATGAAGCCGTTCGGCAGGCACCGCCTGGTCGCGGACTTCAACGAACGAGCGCGCGAACTGGTGGCTGCCTGACACGCGCAGCACCAGTACAGCAGGCCCCCTGGCAAGGTCGGGGGCCTGCTATCTGGAGCGCAACCGAATGGCTCACAGTCGGCCCGATCGGTCATGGCGCGGACCGGTGAGGTAGCGGATCAGGTAGCTACGGGGATGACCGCGTGGCATGGATGCGGCAAAATCGCTCCTCATGGATCAGGGGGCTGCGGCGGTATGGGCCGCTGCTGTTGCTGGCTTCTCAAGCGCTGCGGGAGCCGCCATTGGTGCCGTATCGGCAGGGCGCTCGGCGCGTGAAACGGTCGTCCAAACGGCTGTGGAGGAGAGGGGCCACAGGCATGAGAAAAGGCGGCTGGAGAGCTATGCCGCGTTCAGGAGCAAGGTCAGCGCGGCAATCGAGGCTCTGGATGAAGCGGTGCAAGCGCTACGCGATGGCCAACACGCCACGCAGGAAACCTTCGCCAAAGCGATCCGAGCTGTCTGGCTCAGCCAACAGGACGACGTGTGGCCATTTGCCCAACCCCAAGTCATCAACGCGGCGGCAGCGGTTCACAACTGCCTGGACCGCGCTTCTGGAGCCGTAGCATCCCTTCTCGCCCATCCCGAGGACGCCAGAGACGAGCACACGCCGAGGATGCAGCGGTGGGCGCATCACATCGAAGAGGTGAGCACGGCCTACATGTTGTTCTCGACATGTGTCGGTGAGGCTACCTACGGGACGTAGTGCAGGGAGCTAAGCCAGTAGCTCCGGGAGATCCAACCGTAGTGTCTGACCTCCCGGACCCGCGCAGCTCACCCCTGGGAGAACCTCGCGGCACCGATCGGGCAAGCGAAACCCGTCCAGTCAATGCCACAGTAGTCGCTTTTGTTGCGATCAAGATGTAGCTGGTGAGCTGCTGTCCAGAGGACGTCGAGGGCCTACCAGACTTCACCGCCAGCCGTTCAATGCACGCTCTGCGTTGTCGATCAACTCTTTATAAGTCACGACCTCAACGCGGCTTATATGCGTATTGAGGGTGCGCAGAGCTTCGTTGATTTCTTCTTCGGCAACGTCAGGCTGTACGGATGGGTGTCCAATCAATACGAGTGCGCTTGCTCGGCGAGTTTCGATGCCCAGTTCTTCCCGGATACGGAGCCGGTGTTCGTCCAAGCCGACAAGGTAGTTCACCGCTTGACTCACCGCGTCGTGTACTTCAGCCGTCGGAACCCAGCACCCTCGGTGTCTCTTGACCAGGGAGCCATTGAGGCTCATGGAGCGCTTCAACTCGACGATGTGTAGTGCACCATCACCACGTATAAGTGGAATATCCACCTCGTCACCTGGAACCAGTCGACGCTGGACTGCTTGGCTCGCGAACTGTCCCCCGAAGATCCAGTGTTGCCCGTCCAGTGCACGTTGCAGGTCCAACTCGCTCGCCTCGGGATCCTCTACCACCTTGCGTAGCGCCTTGAGGTCCCTCCGACGCCGCTGGATCTCCGCGGCCCGGAGTAGCAGCTGGCCTTCCTTGTCCGCTGCCAAAATAGCCAAGGAGTCAGGGGACGTCACGATGCGGCGGGCGGCTTGCTCCGGATCTTCCAGATCGACCCTTTCGCGGAAGACTTGCTCCAGCCATGCGGCTACCTCGGCAATGCCACGAAGTATCCGATATCGGCCGGGCCGCTCCTGTGACTGTTGCATGTAACGTGCGTCCCGGCCAACGGTCTCCACATGGGTAAGCACCTCGCTCGGGCTTGCATCGGGATGCTGGCTAAGGTACTGGTCGCCGAGTTGCATGAAGAAAGTCAGACTCGCGGAGAGCGTTCGTGCCAGGTAGTCCTGGTGAGAGCTCAACGGTTCTGTCGACCGTTGAAAAAGCCGGTATCGCTCTTCGAAGTCTGGCCGGAGGATTCGTCCTTCGGCGTAGTCCAGAGAGTCCTGTATCAATCGCACGACTTGCCACTCGTCCGCTGTTGCTGCCGCTGAGCGCACTTCCTCCAGCAGGGTGACGAGGGCTCGGCCTCCTCTGTAGTGGCTCTTGCCACTGGTCATGTGCTTGAAGACTGTTTCAAGCGTTCCCTTGACCTTGGGATCGGTGGCTTGCTCGTCGACGTGCTTCAGTTGCAACTTCAACGCAAAGTCAGATCTCACATCCACGGGCACGATTCTGATGCCTGACGCTGACAGCGTGTCGCAAACTGAGAAAACGATGACCTGAAGAGGGAGAGCGCATCTCGCGCGCCATCGCGTGGGCATTGACCCCTTGGGCTCACAGGACCAGCCCAAGGTAACCACGCACACGTCGATGCCAGCGAGAAGGTCTTTCAAACGAGGTCGCTTCGCCGGACTGTGGTTCGATACCCCGTTCGGTGCGAGCCAGCCAGTGCGCTCAGCACTTGATGAAAGCGGGGCTCCGGCCATGCGGCGATCGGTTCGACCATCAGGTCGACTGTAGCCGCACCTGCTCGTCACCTGCGCGTCCGAGATTACGGGCGGAAGGCGCTGCTCACCGGATCCGCGCTGGTCAGCAGCGTCCTCCATGTCTCCGTGGCCTTCAGGAAGAGCTTAGCCGTCGGCTGAGGCCACCCCGATCGGGCAACTCACGCCCGTGCCGCCGATGCCGCAGTAGCCGTTTTTGTTGCGGTCAAGATACTGCTGGTGATATGCCTCGGCCGGGTAGAAGGCGCCCGCCGGGAGGATCTCGGTGGTGATCTCGCCGTAGCCGGAGCCCGTCAGGACGGACTGGTAGGCGGCGCGGGAGGACTCGGCCTCGGACTGCTGCTCGGGGGAGTGGGCGTAGATCGCCGAGCGGTACTGGGTGCCGACGTCGTTGCCCTGGCGGAAGCCCTGGGTGGGGTCGTGGGACTCCCAGAAGAGCTTCAGGAGGGCGGCGTAGGAGGTGACGGTCGGGTCGAAGACGACGCGGACGGCCTCGGTGTGGCCGGTGAGGCCGCTGCAGACCTCCTCGTAGGTGGGGTTCTCGGTGTGGCCGCCCTGGTAGCCGACGAGGGTGGTCCAGACGCCCGGGGCCTGCCAGAACTTCCGCTCCGCGCCCCAGAAGCAGCCCAGGCCGAAGTCGGCGACGACCAGGCCCTCGGGGTACGGGCCGGCCAGCGGGTTGCCGAGGACCGTGTGGCGGTCGGGGACGGCGAAGCCCGGTTCGGCGCGGCCCTTCAGCGCCTCCTCGGGGGTGGGGAGGTGGTTCTTGTGGCGGCTGAACAACATCACTGGGCTCCCATGCGGATCCGGCTGGCGGGTGTGGTCCCTCGGGCGGGTGCGTTACTTCGGGCTGGTGTGGTCACTCGGGCTGGGCGTTACCTCGGGCGGGTGTGGTCCCTGCCTTGGTGCGGGTCTTACGGCGCGGGGTGTTTCCCTGCGCCGTGTGCTTGTTACAACGGGCTTCGGCGTGTCTGAATTCCGCCGCCCGTACCCTCACCGCGGCAGCGTCGCCGGGGAGCCGCCCCCGCCCTCCCAGCCCGCGACCGCGAGCGCCCGGTAGACCATGTACTCGGCCGCCGGGTCCGCCCCGTACGACCACGGGACCGCGCCCACATGGCCGTCCACGTGCCGTAGCTGCTCCAGGGCCTCCGCGTACCGCTCCGCCCGGACCAGGAAGAAGACCAGCAGATGGCGGACGTGCGGCAGCACCGGGTGGTCGGCGGGGGCCTGGCGGACGGCGAAGAGCGCGCCCTCGATCGCCTTCACGATCACCTCGCTCCGGTAGAGCGTGCGCACGAGGTTGGCCTCCGGCAGGTGCTCGAAGACGCCGAAGAGGGGCAGCGCGGGCAGGAGGCTCTTCTCGGGGGCCGAGGCGGCGGCCGCGTGGGTGAAGGCGTCGGCGCGGTCCTGGGAGCCGTGCCACTTCTCGCACCAGTAGTGGAGGGCGGCGAGGTGGGCGCCCATGTGGTGCGGGGCGAGCTTGGTGACCTTGGACCACAGCTCCTCGAAGTCGGCCTGCCGGTAGGCCATACCGCGGGCGACGCCGAGCTCGATGATGTGCGGCACCGGGTCGTCCGGGGCCAGCCGGGCCGCCTCGTGACAGACGTCCCGGGCCTCTTCCAGGATCATCCGGAAGTCGACCGAGGACGGGTCGAGCAGTGCCTGGCGGACCAGGAACTCCGCCTGCACCGCCGCCGCGCCCGGGTCCTCGGGGGCCGCCACCCGCCAGGTGCGCAGCCACATCCCGCCCTGGCCGGGGGCCTGGGCGAGCTCGAAGGCCGCCGCTCCGGCCAGCGTCTGCACCCGCTGCCAGCGCAGCTCCGAGGTGGCCTCGGTGAGTGCGAGCAGGCGGGCGGCCGGCTGCCAGTCCTGCCGGGCCTGGACCTCCTCCAGGGCGTCGATCAGCTGCCGGTCCGGGCCGGGCAGCCGTACGTCCAGCCGCTCGCGCGGTACGAAGCCGTACTCCTGCGGATCCGAGGCGCGCATCATCCCCTGCATGGCCTCGCGGCCCCCGCGCCGCCGCCGCAGGGCCGGCATGACGATCAGCCCGCCGATCATGACGATGGCGATGAGGAAGATCAGAAGCTCCATGAGGTGTCCCCGTGTGAAGTTCCGTAACGGCTGGTGGCCCAGAACGGCTTGTGGTCCAGCCTATGCGCCTCGACGGTCGTTGAATCCAGCACGGGCGCGTCGGGCGTTACGCTCGGGCACATGAGCCACCAGCACCCCCAGGGGCATCCTCAGAGTTTCGAGACGCTCGCCATCCACGCGGGCCAGGAGGCCGACTCGCTCACCGGCGCCGTCGTCCCGCCGATCTACCAGGTCTCCACCTATAAGCAGGACGGCGTGGGCGGTCTGCGGGGCGGCTATGAGTACAGCCGTTCCGCCAACCCCACCCGCAGCGCGCTGGAGGAGAACCTGGCGGCGCTGGAGGGTGGCCGCCGTGGCCTCGCCTTCGCGTCCGGTCTCGCCGCCGAGGACTGCCTGCTGCGCACGCTTCTGGTGCCGGGCGACCATGTCGTCATCCCGGACGACGCGTACGGCGGTACGTTCCGCCTGTTCGCCAAGGTCGTGGAGCGCTGGGGGGTGGAGTGGTCGGTCGCCGACACCTCCGACCCGGCGGCGGTACGGGCCGCGCTCCGCCCCCGTACGAAGGTGATCTGGGTCGAGACCCCGAGCAACCCGCTGCTCGGCATCACCGACATCGCCGCCGTCGCCGACATCGCCCGCACCGCGGGGGCCCGGCTGGTGGTGGACAACACCTTCGCCAGCCCCTACCTCCAGCAGCCGCTCGCGCTCGGCGCGGACGTCGTGGTGCACTCCACCACCAAGTACATGGGCGGACACTCGGACGTCGTCGGCGGTGCGCTGGTCGTCTCCGACACCGGCCTCGGGGACGAACTCGCCTTCCACCAGAACGCGATGGGCGCCATCGCCGGGCCCTTCGACGCCTGGCTGGTGATGCGCGGCATCAAGACCCTCGCCGTCCGCATGGACCGGCACAGCGCGAACGCCACGCGAATCGCGGAGATGCTCACCGCGCACCCCAAGGTGACCCGGGTCTACTACCCGGGGCTGCCGGAGCACGCGGGGCACGAGATCGCGGCCAAGCAGATGCGGGCCTTCGGCGGCATGGTGTCGTTCCAGGTCGCGGGCGGCGAGGAGGCGGCGGTCGAGGTCTGCGACCGGGCGCGGCTGTTCACCCTCGGGGAGTCCCTCGGCGGCGTCGAGTCGCTGATCGAGCACCCGGGACGGATGACCCACGCCTCGGTGGCGGGCTCGGCGCTCGAGGTGCCGGCCGATCTCGTACGGCTGTCGGTGGGCATCGAGTCCGTCGACGATCTGCTCATGGACCTGAGCCAGGCTCTGGGCTGACGGCTGGGGCGCGTAGGCGCCCCGACGCCTGACGCCTGACCGCGTGGGCTGCGGATCTTTGAGGGCGGTCACCGTCGTTCGGCGGTTGCCGTTCTTCGGTGGTCACCGTCCTCCGGCGGTCACCATCCTTCGAGGGGTGGGGTGGTGTCGGTGGGCGGCGGCGCGGTCCACGGTTCGACGATCGCCGCCCAGACGGCGAAGGCGATGACCGCGGCGAGCAGCAGCAGCCAGCCGATGGTGCGTACGGCTTGGTGGCGGCGGAGCATCCGCCGCCCCCGTTCGGTCGCCCGGCCCGCCAGATCTGGCGGCAGCGCCGGATGCGGGCCCTCCAGCATCCGGCGGACCTCGGTCTCCTTGCGGTCCGGAAAGCTCATGGCGCCGCTCCGGTTCCAGCCCCGGTCCCGGCTCCGGTTCCAGCCCCGGTCCCGGCCCCGGTTCCAGCCCCGGTTCCAGCCCCGGTCCCGGCCCCGGTTCCAGCCCCGGCTCCGGCCGCGCCGGTGTCCGTCCGGCGGCCGGTGGACGGAGGTGTCCCGGTGGGCGGGGGCTGTCCCGCGGACGCGGGCGTTGCGGCGGACGGGGGCCTCCCGGTGGCACCGCGCCGCGGCGCCGCGCTGCGCATCGCCGTGACCGCGCGGGTGCAGATCGCCCGGACCCGCTCGACCGGGAGGCCGAGCGCCGCCGCCGTCTGCTCCTCCGCGACCCCCTCGTACAGCCGCAGCACCAGCACCAGCCGCTCCTGGGGGGTGAGTCGGGCCAGGAGGCCGCCGCGCGGGTGGCGGTAGCGGTGGCCTCGGTGGGCGAAAAGGGCGGCCAGCGTCCGGCGGGTGTGGTCGTACGGATCTTCGCCGCGCAGCCGGTCCCAGCGGGCGTACGTGCGCGCGAGCGCGGCGGTCAGCAGGCGCTCGGCGGCTTCGGTGTCCCCCGTCGGCTCCCCCGTGAGCAGCGCGGCCGCATGCAGCAGACGGCCACCCGCGCCCGCGACGAATACCTCGAACTCCCGGGCCCGGCGGCCATCCCGTGCTGCCCGCCGCTCTCGCACCACGTCCTCCGCCTCCCGTTCCTTTAGGACACGGCAGGCATGGGCACCCGGTCAAGAGGTCTGCGAGGTCTGCGAGGTCGCGCCGGGGTCAGGTGGCGGGCGCCGCCTGGGGCACCGTGCTGTGCGCGGCGGAGAGGGCGATGTTGAACCGGGTCAGCAGATCGCAGAAGAGGTCGCGCTCCTCCGCCGTCCAGTCGTCGGTCACGCGGGCCATCAGATCGCGCCGTGAGGAGCGCACTTCCTCCAGGCGGGCCTTGCCGCGCGGGGAGAGCTGCAGCACGACCGCGCGGCCGTCCTCGGGGTGCGAGGTGCGCTTGACCATGCCGGAGTCGACCAGCGGGGCGACCTGGCGGGTCACGGTGGACGAGTCGATGCCCATGCTCCCCGCGAGCGCCTTGACCCCCATCGGGCCTTCCTGGTCGAGCCGGTTGAGCAGCAGATACGCGGCTCGGTCCATGGAGTTGCGGGCCTGGCCGACGCCGCCGAGCCGGGTCTGTTCCGCACGGCGGGCGAAGACGGCGACCTGATGCTGGAGCGTGTCCAGTACGCCGGTGTCGAGTTGAGTCGTCATGTCCGATTGGGTGGGCATGGCCTAGGGCTCACTTCATGCGGTGGTCTGTGGGATGTGGCACAGAGTACGCGGCCGGGGCCCTGCCCGTACGGGGGCTGCAGAAACCTGACGACCTCCGAGCCACAACCTGCCGTTCTGAGCCGTTCTCCGTCGCCGTAGCCCGCCGGTGGGCCTTGGCCCGGCACCGGTCCGGGCCGCGGGGGCCTGCCGGGGGTGAGCTGCCAGACTGGGGACCATGGCTGCACGACACGGCGACGAGGACGGGCCCGGCTCCGGGTCCGGCCCGGCCTCGCACCCCACCTCCTCCGCTTCTGCTTCCGCCTCCACCGGTTCCGCGGGGTCTGGCCTCGCTTCCGGCCCCGCTTCCGGCTCCGGGGAGTCCGCCTCCGCTTCTGGCTCCGAGGGGTCCGGCTCCGAGGGTTTCGCTCCCGGGGGCTCTGCCTCCGCTTCCGCCTCCGAGGGACCCGAGACGATCAAGACGATCACTCTCGACGACATCCGCGGGGCGCAGAAGACGCTGTCGGGGATCTCCCGGCTCACCGCGCTGGAGGGCAGCCGCTACTTGTCCGGTCTGGTCGGCTCGCCGGTCCACCTCAAATGCGAGAACCTGCAGCGCACCGGGTCGTTCAAGCTGCGCGGCGGCTATGTGCGGATCTCCGGGCTCAGCCCCGAGGAGCGGGCGGCCGGGGTGGTCGCGGCGAGTGCCGGAAACCATGCGCAGGGCGTCGCCCTCGCGGCCTCGCTGCTGGGGGTGCGCTCGACGGTCTTCATGCCTGAGGGCGCCCCGCTGCCGAAGATCGCGGCCACCCGGGATTACGGCGCCGAGGTGCGGCTGCGCGGTCAGATCGTGGACGAGACGATGCGGGCGGCGCAGGAGTACGCCGAGCGCACGGGCGCGGTCTTCATCCACCCCTTCGACCACCCGGACATCATCGCGGGGCAGGGCACGGTGGGGCTGGAGATCCTGGAGCAGTGTCCCGAGGTGCGCACCGTGGTGGTGGGCATCGGCGGTGGCGGGCTGGCGGCCGGGATCGCGGTGGCGGTGAAGGCGCTGCGGCCGGATGTGCGGGTGGTGGGGGTGCAGGCGGAGGGCGCCGCGGCGTATCCGCCGTCGCTGGCGGCCGGGCGGCCGGTCTCGATCGAGGCGCCCGTGACGATGGCGGACGGCATCAAGGTGGGGCGGCCGGGCGATGTGCCGTTCCAGATCATCGACGATCTCGTCGACGAGGTCCGTACGGTCACCGAGGACGAGCTGTCCAGTGCGCTGCTGCTCTGCCTGGAGCGGGCGAAGCTGGTGGTGGAGCCGGCGGGCGCGAGCCCGGTGGCCGCGCTGCTGTCGGCGCCGGAGTCCTTCGAGGGGCCGGTGGTCGCGGTGCTCTCGGGCGGCAACGTCGATCCGCTGCTGCTGCAGCGCATCCTGCGGCACGGCATGGCCGCGGCGGGGCGCTATCTGTCGCTGCGGCTGCGGCTCACCGACCGGCCGGGGGCGCTGGCCACGCTGCTGGGGGTGCTGTCGACGCTGGACGCCAATGTGCTCGATGTCAGCCATGTACGCACCAACCCGCGGCTCGGGCTGAGCGAGGCCGAGGTGGAGCTGCACCTGGAGACGAAGGGGACGGACCACTGCGAGGAGGTCCGGGAGGCGCTGCGCGGGGCCGGGTACACGGTGATGGCCTGACGACGAGAGACGGTGCGCCTCCGCGGCGGGGCTGATGCCCTTGCCGCCCGGGAGCCGCCGTCGCCCCCGGTCCTACTTTCTCTGTCTCGCGTATGTCGCGATGTATCGCGTTCCCGGTACCATTGCCGTCCAGATGCTGCCGAGCGCTGCCCATATGGGCGGACTTATGCCTTGATTAAGTGTGGAACGGCCCCAACCCCGGGAGTGCCAACATGCCAGGCGCTATTCACGCCGAGGGTCTGGTGAAGACCTTCGGCGACGTAAGGGCTCTGGACGGCGTCGATCTCGACGTACCGGAAGGAACCGTGCTCGGACTGCTCGGCCCCAATGGCGCCGGCAAGACCACCGCGGTGCGCGTGCTCACCACGCTGCTGCGCCCGGACAGCGGAACGGCGGTGGTCGCGGGGGTGGACGTGCTGAAGAACCCCGACGAGGTCCGCCGCTCCATCGGGCTGTCGGGTCAGTTCGCCGCCGTGGACGAGTATTTGACCGGCCGCGAGAACCTCCAGATGGTCGGCCAGCTCTACCAAATGGGAGCGCGGGCGGCCAAGGCCCGTGCGAGTGAGCTGCTGGAGCGGTTCAGCCTCGCGGAGGCGGCCGACCGCACCGCCAAGACGTACTCCGGCGGGATGCGCCGGAGGCTGGACCTCGCCGCGGCCCTTGTGGTCAGCCCGCCCGTGATGTTCATGGACGAGCCGACCACCGGTCTGGACCCGCGCAACCGGCAGGCGCTGTGGGAGGTCATCCAGGAGCTGGTGGCCGGTGGCACGACACTGCTGCTGACCACGCAGTATCTGGAGGAGGCGGACCATCTGGCGCATGACATCTGCGTGATCGACCGCGGCCGGGTCATCGCCCGCGGCACCTCCGACCAGCTCAAGGCCCATACGGGCGGGGAGCGGGTGGAGGTCGTGGTGCATGAGCGCGAGCACATCGCGGTCGCCGAGGAGGTCCTGCGGGTCCTGGGCAAGGGCGAGACGACCGTGCAGGAGCACACCCGTCAGGTCACCGTTCCGGTCGTGGGCGGCGCCAAGCTGCTCGCCGAGGTGATCCGCGAACTGGACACCCGCGGTGTGGAGATCGACGACATCGGGCTGCGCCGCCCGACCCTGGACGACGTGTTCATCTCCCTCACCGGCCATGGGACCGAGGACGGACTCCAGGGCGGCGGCGAGGCCGAGAGCAAGGGAGTCGAGTGATGGCCGTCGTCGAGGAGACCGGTGCCACCGTCGCGGCGGCCCCCCGGCCGCGCGGCGGACCGCTGCGTTCCGTCCGGGACTCGCTGGTGGTCGCCAAGCGCAATCTCCTGCGGATGATGCGCATCCCGGAGATGGTGGTGTTCGGCCTGGTGCAGCCGATCATGTTCGTGGTGCTGTTCAGCTATGTGTTCGGTGGCGCGATCATGGTTCCGGGACAGGCCAGCGCGGATGCCACGGTGTATCGCGAGTTCCTGATGGCCGGCATCTTCGCGCAGACCGTGACGTTTGCCACGGCGGGCGCGGGGGCGGGGATCGCCGACGATATGCACAAGGGGCTGATCGACCGTTTCCGCTCACTGCCGATGGCGCGTGGCGCGGTGCTCACCGGCCGTACGCTCGCGGACCTCGTGCAGACGGCGCTGACGCTGGTGGTGCTGGCGATCGTCGCGGTCATCGTGGGCTGGCGGATCCATGACGGCGTCCTGAAGGCGCTGGGCGCGTTCGCGCTGCTGCTTCTGCTCGGCTACGCCTTCTCGTGGATCGGCGCGCTGATCGGCCTGTCGGTACGGACGCCGGAGGCGGCCACCTCGGGCGGGCTGATCTGGCTCTTCCCGCTGACGTTCATCTCGAACGCCTTCGTGCCGTCCAGCAAGATGCCCGCCTTGCTGGGTCATATCGCCGACTGGAACCCCTTCAGCGCGACGGTGCAGGCGTCCCGGCAGCTGTTCGGCAATCCGGAGGGCGTGGTCTCGGATGCCTGGCCGATGCAGCATCCGGCGCTGGCATCGGTCCTCTGGTCGCTGCTGATCATCGTGCTCTTCCGGACGCTGGCGGTGCGCAAATACCGCTCGGCGACCGCCTGAGCGGCCCCGCTGGGGGCGTGGCGATCGTGGAGGAGCCCCGCTGGGGGCGTGGCGATCGTGGAGGGAGACCCGGCCGTCCGGCCGGGTCTCCACACCGGGCGCTCAGCCCTGGTACGGCTTGGCCTCCAGGATCCGCACCGAGGCGGTGCGGCCATTGGGCAGCTCGTATTCCGCGTCCTGGCCGACCTTCTTGCCGTTCACACCCGAGCCCAGCGGGGACTGCGGCGAGTAGGTCTCGATGTTCGCGCTCGCGTACTCACGGGAGGCGAGCAGGAAGGTCAGGGTGTCGTCCGGGTCGCCGTCGAACGCGATGGTGACGACCATGCCGGGGGCGACCACGCCGGTGTCCGCGGGTGCCTCGCCGACCTTCGCCTGCTGCAGGAGCTGCGTCAGCTGACGCACTCGGAGCTCCTGCTTGCCCTGCTCCTCCTTGGCGGCGTGGTAGCCCCCGTTCTCCCGGAGGTCACCTTCCTCCCGGGCAGCCTCGATCTTCTTCGCGATCTCGACACGTGCGGGACCCGACAGGTACTCCAGCTCGGCCTTGAGCTGGTCGTACGCCTCCTGGGTCAGCCAGGTGACGTTCTCGCTGGTCTGGGTCACAGGTGCTCCTCGTCGGTGCTGGGAATACAAATGAACGCCCTACTCAGAAGGGTGCGCCTTCAAAGCGGGGCGAAACCACGAGCCTAACAATTCCGGCAAGAAACGGGGAGGAGGGAACTGGGCGCAATGCGCAGGAAAGCTGTCAGCGCTGGTCAGATCGGGGCAGCCGCCGACACGTCCGGTTCGGTTATCGGCCTGGCTCGCAGCCGATCAGCTCGGCGGTGGTCGCCCGGGCCGTGGTGCGCACGGTCACCACCTTGACCAAGTCGCCATCGCGCTGATCGAAGGTGAAGTCCTTCCGGCCCACCTCGTCGTGGTACTCATCCAGGGTACGCACGGTGCAGATACCGGTGGCGTCCTTGTCCTTGGTGATCTCCAGCCGGACGTCGACGGCGTCGTCGGCGACCACCTTGAAACCGGTCAACCGGCCGCTGACGTCCTGACCGGTGATGTAGTCGTATCCGAACCACGTGATCAGGGCCAGCAGCCCGGCACCGAGCACCGCGCCGATGATCTTCAGTGTGCGGTCGGCACGCGCGTCCGCGGACCGGCCGTAACGCCCGTCGGGCAGACCCTCGCGCACGGCGGCCATGGGCGTTCCTCCTGCTGGGGGCGAGATCGGAATTATTTGTCCCTGGTTTAGGTCACTATAGAAGCCGTCTTCCACGACGAATCACTGAGGATCGAACTTGACTGAACAGCTGCGTTTGATGGCCGTGCATGCGCACCCCGATGACGAGTCGAGCAAGGGCGCGGCCACCATGGCCAAGTACGTGTCTGAGGGGGTGGATGTGCTGGTCGCGACCTGCACAGGCGGTGAGCGCGGCTCCATCCTCAATCCCAAGCTCCAGGGCGACCCCTACATCGAGGAGAACATCCACGAGGTCCGGGCCAAGGAGATGGACGAGGCGCGCGAGATCCTCGGCGTCAAGCAGGAGTGGCTGGGCTTTGTGGACTCCGGACTGCCCGAGGGCGATCCGCTGCCGCCACTGCCCGAGGGCTGCTTCGCACTGCAGGACGTCGAGGCCGCGGCGGAGCCTCTGGTGAGGCTGATCCGCTCGTTCAAGCCGCAGGTGATCACCACCTATGACGAGAACGGCGGCTATCCCCACCCCGACCACATCATGACCCACAAGATCACGATGGTGGCCTTCGAGGCGGCCGGGGACCCCGAGAAGTACCCGGAGGCGGGGGAGCCCTGGCAGCCGCAGAAGCTCTACTACAACCAGGGCTTCAACCGGGCGCGAACCGTCGCCCTGCATGAGGCGCTGCTGGCCCGCGGTCTGGACTCGCCGTACGAGGAGTGGCTGGAGCGCTGGAAGACGTTCGACCGGCCCGAGCGCACCCTGACCACCTATGTGCCCTGCGCCGACTTCTTCGAGATCCGTGACAAGGCGCTGATCGCGCACCGTACGCAGATCGATCCCGATGGCGGCTGGTTCCGGGTGCCCATGGACGTCCAGAGGGAGGTCTGGCCCACCGAGGAGTACGAGCTCGCCAAGTCGCTTGTGGACACTTCCCTCCCCGAGGACGACCTCTTCGCGGGCATCCGCAACAATTGAGCCCATGATGAGCGCCACCAGCACCCTCGCCATGACGCATCTCGTCCCGCTCGCCAAGGACCTGGACGAGAACAAGGTGACCCCGGGCGTCCTCGGTTTCATCGTCTTCGCCGTGATCGGCGCGGCGGTGTGGCTGCTGATGAAGTCCATGAACAAGCACATGAAGCGGGTGGACTTCGAGGAGGGGCCGGAGCCCGGCAAGGCTCCGGCGACGGCCTCCGCCGAAGCCACCAAGGGCGAGGAGCGCACGGCCTGAACCCTGGCCGGGCCCGACCGCGTGCCCCGCGTGAGCGGGGCCTCACGGTCTGGCCGACGGGATCCCACATATCCCGGCCCCCTCTCCGCGCTCTTCGCGGCTAGCCGCGAGGCTCCGGCAGCACGGCCATGACCTCGCGCGAGTGGCGGCTCGGCACCATGCCGAGCTGCCATGCCTGCCACCCCGTTTCCGGCTCGACGCCGCGCTCCAGCACCAGCGCGAACGTCTCCGCGCATCCCTCCAGCCGGGAATCACCCGCCGTGCCCTCCTCGCGCATGTCCCGCGCCAGCTCCGCCAGCTCCTCCTGGGCCACCGCCGTGCCGATGACCGAGCCGCCCGCGGAGGCGAACGGCAGCAGGGTGCAGCGCAGGAACCGGGCCCAGGAGCGGCCGCGCCGGTCCCCGTACCCCGCGAACAGCCCGGCCGCCTCGTCCACCAGCTCCAGCGCCTGCGCCGCCTTGCCGTTTCCCGCGTCGATCACCGCCAGCTCGACGCAGGACCATGCCTCGCCATGGGCCACGCCCACCCGCCGGAAGTCATGCCGCGCGTCCTGGAGCAGCTGCCGGGCGAAGCCGCTGTTGCGCAACGAGCCCGTCTGCGCCGCCCGCAGGTCACGGGTGACCCGCGCCGAGTGATGGCGGGAGCACGCCAGCCCGTACACATCGCGCATCCGGTTGAACATCAGACGGGCCCGCTCCAGCTCGCGCAGCGCCGAATCATGGTCGCCGCGCTCCTCCAGCGCCTGGCCCAGGTAGTACAGCGTCCATGCCTCACCGCGCGCGTCCTCGTTCTCCCGGTGGCGGGAGAGGGCCTGGCGCAGCTGGTCGACGGCCGCCGACGCCTCTCCGGCCACCAGCCGGGCCCGGGCGAGCTGGGTGAGCGCCCATGCCTCACCGCGCTGGTCATGGGTGCGGCTGTAGGCGTCCAGCGCGCCCCGCAGCTCGGCCTCGGCGCGCGGCACATCGCCCATCCGCAGACATGCCTGGCCGAGCTGGAAGTGCGCCCAGGCCTGGCCGTGCAGGCTCTCGTTCTCCTGATGCAGCTCCAGGGCCGCGTCCAGCAGCTCCAGCGCCTCGGCCAGCCCGCCGCGGTCGCGCTCCACCGCCGCCAGGGCGTGCATCGTCCAGCCCCGGTCACCGCGCAGCTCCTCGGCCTGCTGGAGCTCCAGCGCCTCGCGCAGCTTGGCCGCCGCCTCCCCGAGATTGCCCTGGTGATGCAGGGTGATGCCGAGACTGCACAGGGCACGGGCCGCGCCCGCCTGGTGCTGCGCCTCGAAATACAGGTCCACCACGGAGGACAGCGTGGTGCGCGCCTGGTCCAGCTCGCCGAGCTGGCGGGCCGCGATACCGGTGCGCCACTGCACGGATCGCATCAGCAGCCCTTGGTCCACGGCCTGGGTGAGCTCGCTGATCTCGCCCAGTCGGTAGAGATCGCCGCGCAGCAGGCAGTAGTCGCACAGGGCGCCCAGCAGATGCAGCACCGCGGACTGGTCCACGCCCTCCGCATGGCGCAGGGCGGCGGTGATGAAGCTCGATTCGTCGTCCAGCCAGCGCAGCGCCGCGTCCAGCGAGGTAAAGCCATGGCCGCCCGCCGCGCCCTTGCCGAACATGTCGGCACGGGTGGAGGTCTTGCCGTCGACCAGCCGGATCACCGAGTCGGCGAGCTCGGCATAGCTGCGGATCAGCCGCTCCTGCGCGGCGGTGCGCTGCTCCGGCTGCTCCTCGTCGAGCAGCCGGGCATGGGCGAACGAGCGCACCAGGTCATGGAGGCGGTAGCGGCTGCCACGCACATGCTGGATCAGCCCGGCCCGGCCGAGCGCCTCCAGATGACGGCCGGCCGCCTGCTCATCGGTGTCCAGCAGGGCCGCGGCCGCCGCGCGGCCCAGGCTGGCCCGCCCGGCCAGTGCCAGCCGGCGCAGCAGCCGCCGGGCGCCGTCCTGCTGATCGGTGTAGCGCAGCCACAGGGCGCGGTCGATCGCGCCCACCGGGCCGTACGCCTCCAGCTCGGTGACCAGGGCGGCGGGGGTGCGGGGGCCGAGCGAGGAGCCCGCGATCCGCAGCGCCAGCGGCAGCCGCCCGCACAGCTCGGCGATCCGCTCCACGGACTGCCCGTCATAGGGGCCCGCCCCGGTGGGCTCCTCGGCGGAGGTCCGCAGCAGCTCCTCGGCACCCGGCTCGTCCAGCGGGCCCACCTCCATCCGGTGCACCCGGGCGGCGAGGTCGGCCGGCAGATCGAGCGGAGTGCGCGAGGTGATCAGGACCAGGCTGTCGGACCGCTCCGGGATCAGGGTGCGCACCTGCTCGGCGTCGCGGGCGTCGTCGAGCACGATGGTGACCGGCAGCCCGGTCAGATATTGGTGATACAGCTCGGTGAGCCGTCTGATGTGCTGGTCCTGCGAGGACCGCTCCCGGAAGAGCAGCTGGTCGCGGGGTGCGCCGAGCCGGTTCAGCAGATGCAGCAGCGCGTCGCGGGTGGGCAGCGGGGCCTGCTCGGAGCTGTCGCCGCGCAGATCGACCAGGCACGCACCGCGGAACTGATCGCGCAGATGGTGGGCCGCCCGCACGGCCAGCATGGTCCGGCCGGAGCCCGGCGGGCCCTCCAGCAGCACCACCGTGGGCTGGGTCTCGGTGGACGCGCGGGCCTGCTGCACCCACTGCGCGATCTGGGTGAGCTGCGCCCGGCGCCCCGCGAACGGGCCCTCCGCCTCGGGGAGATGGGCGAAGGACTGCTCCAGCACGGTGCGCCTGCGGGCCGCCTGGCTGCGGTCCGCACCGCGCAGCCTCGGCACCTGACCGATGGAGGAGGAGGCGGAGCGCTTGGCCGAACCGCCGCCCTGGCGGGTGGCGGCCGAGGTCATCCGGTGCTGGTCGATGAACGGCCGGATGCCCCGCACCTCGACCGCCGTGAGCCACTGCAGCCGCAACTGCTCGGGCCCGCCGGGCTGGTTGCGCAGCGCGGCCTGGCGGTGGGCGGCGGGCCAATGGCGCGCGGTGAGCTTGACGACGGCGGCGGCCGATCCGGCCACGGCGGCGGTCACCCCCGCGCCCAGCGCCGTGCCCGCCGAGGTGCCATAGGTGAGATCCGCGCCGAAGGCCGCCGCCGCGGCGACCGTCGCGGCCAGCGCCGGGGTGCCGAGCTGCCCGCGCGACAGCCGCGCCGAGAGCGGACTGCTGCCCGCGTCGGATTCGTCCAACGCGCGCACATACGCCCCGTACTCCTCCGCGGCGGTCGCGGCCATCTCGTCCAGCGCGCCCCGCGCGCGGCTGAGCAGCACCCCGCCATCGGTGCGCCCGCCCGAGCGGCGCACCTCCTCCTCCACGGCGCGCGACAGCAGCCGCTCAACTTCCGCCCGGTGGCTGTCCCGCAGCACCGCCAATGACCCCGGCATGTGATCCCCCTCCTGCAGCAGTGCCCTCAGTCTTCCGTTTCTGGCTCTTATCCGGCAGTCCTGTGGATAACTCCCCTGTGGACAACTTCGCCTGCCGCGCCGGGTGGAGGGAGGATGGACCCATGCCGACCCGTCTGGCCCACGAGAGGTTCGGCGTTGTGGCAGGGGGGCCACCTTGTGCCGGATGAGGACGCGGAGGCGACCCGCGGGCTTCAGCTCGCTGCGGCCTCCTCAAGCTGGGTGACGTGGCCGGCGTTCAGTTCCACGTGCGTGCCGGTGAAGCGGGTGCGCATGCGGCGGTCGTGGGTGACGGTGACGACCGCGCCGTGGCAGCCGGTCGGGGCTCCTTCCAGTTCCTCGAGCAGGGCCGGGGCGAGATGGTTGGTGGGCTCGTCCAGCAGCAGGTCGACGGGTTCGCCGACCAGGCGGGCCAGTTCGATCCGGCGCCGCTGTCCATAGGACAGCTCGCTCACTTTCAGGCGCAGGTCGGCGGGGCTGAACAGACCGAGGGACGGAAGGTGGTCGGTGTGCTCATCCAGGTCGCCCCCGCGGCCGTGGGCAAACGCTTGCGGGACCGTCAGGCCGGGCGGCCACGGCGTTTCCTCCTGCCTCAAGTGCCCGACTCGGCCCCGCCTGCGCACCGTCCCCTCATCCGGCCGCAGCTCACCCGCCAGGACCCGCATCAGCGTCGTCTTGCCCGCCCCATTGGGTCCGGTGACCAACAGCCGTTCCTCGCCGCCGATCCGCAGCGACGGCACATGCAGCCGGTCCCCGACACGGACGCCGGTGAGTTCCGCCGCGGGCTGCGCCGTCCGACCGTCGGCGGTGCTCATCCGGGCCGCGGACACCAGCGGTTCGGGCGGCGGCGCGACAGGCCTGTCCGTCAGCCGCTCGACGCGCTCCTTCGCGTTGCGGATACGGACCGTCGCCCCGCTGCTGGCGGAGGGCCTGAACAGCCTCTTTATGTGCCTCGACGCCCAGTAGCGAGGGGCCAGGGCAGTGAGGGGTCAGGTGTGGTTGTCGTCGGACCGGTCGAGCCCCAGGTCGCTTCGGGGTCGGCCGACCATGGTGGTGGGGTCGGCGAGGCGGTCGAAGTCGGCGGCGGCGACGCCCGAGGCGAGGGCGGCCTCGCGCAGGGTGGTGCCCTCGTCGTCGGCCTTGTGCGCGATCGCGGATGCCTTGTCGTAGCCGATGGTGGGGCTGAGTGCGGTCACGAGCATGAGGGACTGGTCCACGTACCCGTCGATCGTGGGTCGGTCGAGTTCGGTGCCCTCGATGCTGTAGCGGCGCAGCTTCTCGCAGGCGTCGCCGAGGATCCGGGCCGAGTGCAGCACGTTGTTGATGATGATCGGGCGCATGGCGTTGAGCTCGAAGTTGCCCTGTGCCCCCGCGGAGGCGATGAGCGCGTCCTCCCCGAGGGCCTGCAGGCAGACCATGACCATGGCCTCCTGCTGGGTCGGGTTGACCTTCCCGGGCATGATCGAGGAACCGGGCTCGTTGGCGGGCAGCTTGAGTTCATGCAGCCCGGCGCGGGGCCCGGAGGCCAGCCAGCGCATATCGTTGGCGATCTTCATCAGCGCGACGGCCAGGCCGCGCAGCCCGGCGCTGACCGCGACCATCGCGTCCAGCGAGCCCTGGGCCGCGAACTTGTCGGGGGCGGTGACGAAGGGATGGCCGACGAGCTCGGCGAGCTGCGAGGCGATCTGCTCGCCGAACTCCTCGGGAGCGTTCAGCCCGGTGCCCACAGCGGTGCCGCCGGCGGCGAGCCGGCAGACGGCATGGAGACTGTCGGCCAGCCTGGTGCGTGCATCGTCCAACTGTGTGGCCCAGCCGGACCACTCCTGTCCGACGGTGAGCGGGGTGGCGTCCTGCAGATGGGTGCGGCCGATCTTGACGACGTCCACCCATGCCTCGGCCTTGGCGCGGATCGCCTGGGTGAGCCGGTCGACCTGGGGCAGGAGGTGCCCGGTGACCTCGAGCACGGTGGCGATGTGCATCGCGGTGGGGAAGGTGTCGTTGGACGACTGGCCCATGTTGACGTGGTCGTTGGGATGCACGGGGGCCTTGGAGCCGAGGGTGCCGCCGAGCAGCTCGCTCGCCCGGTTGCCGATCACCTCATTGACGTTCATGTTCGACTGGGTGCCCGACCCGGTCTGCCATACGTACAGCGGGAACTCCGCGTCCAAGTCACCGGCGATGACCTCGTCGGCGGCCTGGATGATCGCGTTGGCGCGCCGCTCGTCCAGGCGGCCCGCGCGCTGGTTGACCATCGCGGCGGCCTTCTTGACATAGCCGTAGGCGTGGTAGAGGGCCTTCGGCATATGGTCGTCACCGATGGAGAAGTGGATCAGGGAACGCTGAGTCTGCGCGCCCCAGTAGTGGTCGCCGGGCACCTCGATCTGGCCCATCGAGTCGCTCTCGACGCGGGTGCCGGTGGGTGCGGCCCTGTCCGCGGCGGTCGTCGTCCCACGGCCTCTGTCGGAGTAGTCGGAGTATTCGGGCTGCCACATCGCCTGCTGCACGGCCTGCACGACGTCATCGATCCTGGCGCGGGCGACACCCTCCTCGAGTGCCTGGCGTACGACGGCGACCGCGACGGTGGCGGAGGAGGCGCGGAGGTTGGCCACCTCGGGGAGCAGCGACGCGCCGGGGGTGGTGGTGTCGACCAGGCCGGCGACCGCCTCGGCGGCGGCGCGGATCATCCCGGGGGTGACGTGCTTCGCGCGGGAGACCACCGTGCCCAGGCCGAGGCCGGGGTAGACCAGGGCGTTGTTGGCCTGCCCGATCTTGTAGTCGACGCCCTGGTACGACACCGGATCCCACGGGGTGCCGGTGCCGATCAGCGCCCGGCCCTCGGTCCAGCGGATGAGGTCGGCCGGGTGGGCCTCGATCTTCTCGGTCGGGTTCGAGAGCGGGAAGATCAGTGGTCGGTCGACGTGCGCGGCCATCTTCCGGATGATCGGCTCGGTGAAGGTGCCACCAGCCGTCGAGGTGCCGATCAAGATGGTCGGGTGTACCTCGGCCACCGTGGTGGCGAGGGAGATCCGGCCTTCGCCGTCCCGTTCGTAGCTTTCGGCCTCGCCTGCCGGCCGGGCGAACGGGGTCTGGAAGTCGCGTAGGTCGCTCATGTCGTCCAGCAGCAGGCCCTGCCTGTCGACCAGCCAGGTCTGCTGGGTCGCTGTCTCCGGCCGGGCGCCGCAACGGACCATCGCGTCGCGGATCTGGTCGGCGATGCCCACTCCGGCGGTGCCGGCGCCGAAGACGACCACCCGCTGCTCGGCCAGCGGTGTGCCGGCCACCCGTACGCCGGCGAGGACCGCGGCCAGGGTGATCGCGCCGGTGCCCTGCATGTCGTCGTTGAAGACGCAGGCCCTGTCCGCGTACTCCAGCAGAATCCGGCGCGCATTGGACGGGCCGAAGTCCTCGAAGTGCAGCAGCGCCTTCGGGAAGCGCCGCGAGGCGGCCGTGACATAGGCGTCGATGAGCCGGTCGTACGCCTCGGCGTGGTTGCGGGAGTGCCGCAGCCCGACGTACATGGGGTCGTTGAGCAGGGTCTCGTTGTTGGTGCCGACGTCGAGCATGACCGGGATGACCCGGGCCGGATCGATGCCCGCGGCCGCCGTGTAGACGGCGAGCTTGCCCTGCGCGATTCCCATGCCGTTGCTGCCCCAGTCGCCGATGCCGAGGATCTCCTCGGCATCCGTGGCCACCAGCAGGTCGACGTCGTCGGCGCCGAGCCCGAGGTTCGCGAACGCGGCCTCCACGGAGTCGGGATCGTCCACCGAGAGGTATACGCCGCGCGGACGCTGGTACTCATGGCTGTACTGCTCGATGGCCTGCCCGACGACCGGGTCGTACACGATCGGCAGCATCTCGGGCAGGTGATCGACGAGCAGTTTGTAGTACAGCGTCTCGTTGCGGTCCCGCAGCGATTCCAGGAACGTGTTCTGCGCCAGCGGCGTCGGCTGTGCCATGAACTGCTCGTACGCGCGCACCGCCTGCTGCTCTTCCGACAGCACTCCCGGCGGCACCAGACCGGTAAGCCCGAACCGCGTGCGCTCTTCCTCCGTGAACGCGGTCCCGCGATTGCGGATCGGGTCACGCAGAACGGCGACCCCCGCGGAGCCGCGCATCCCCTTCTCCGTGCTCATGGCTTTCCATCCTTCTCGAGCGGCCGTTGTCCGGACTGATCCGTGCAGTCCTGACTCCCGGCTCCGCCCCGCCGCGAACGCCACACACGGGGGTCAAAGCCCCACATCACCATCGTCGCGCCGCTGGGCCGTATGCGCCCACTCCGCACTCCCGGCCCCACCCCCGGCAGCGCTCATAGGATTGCCGCCTTCCGCATCCCCACGCAGGGTGGGCCGGCCGAGGCCGCTGCGGTCCACAGCGGATTCGGGGGTCTCTTGGCCGCGCCCCTGTGGATAACTTCGTCTGCCTCGCCGGGTGGGGGAGGATGGACCCATGCCGAACCGCCTGGCGCACGAGACGTCCCCCTATCTGCTTCAGCACGCCGAGAACCCGGTCGACTGGTGGCCGTGGTCGGACGAGGCGTTCGAGGATGCGCGTCGCCGCGGGGTGCCCGTGCTGCTGAGCGTCGGCTATTCGAGCTGCCACTGGTGCCATGTCATGGCGCATGAGTCGTTCGAGGACAAGGAGACCGCCGACTATCTCAACGCCCACTTCGTCTCCGTGAAGGTCGACCGCGAGGAGCGGCCGGACGTCGACGCGGTGTACATGGAGGCGGTGCAGGCCGCGACCGGGCAGGGTGGCTGGCCCATGACGGTCTTTCTGACCCCCGAGGCCCAGCCGTTCTACTTCGGCACGTACTTCCCGCCCCGGCCCCGGCCCGGTATGCCGTCCTTCCGGCAGGTGCTGGAGGGGGTGAGCGCGGCCTGGACGGACCGCCGCGAGGAGGTGGTGGACGTCGCCGGCCGGATCGTGGAGGACCTGGCCCAGCGCACCGGGATCGCCCTGGGCTCGGATGCGCCCGCGCCGCCCGGCGAGGAGGATCTGCACGCCGCGCTCATGGGGCTGACCCGTGAATTCGACGCCACGCGCGGCGGCTTCGGCGGTGCGCCGAAGTTTCCGCCGTCCATGGCGCTGGAGTTCCTGCTGCGCCACCACGCCCGCACCGGGTCCGAGGGTGCGCTGCAGATGGTGTCGGCCACCTGCGAGGCGATGGCCCGCGGCGGTATCTACGACCAGCTCGGCGGCGGTTTCGCCCGCTATTCCGTCGATGCCGGCTGGACCGTGCCCCACTTCGAGAAGATGCTGTACGACAACGCGCTGCTGTGCCGGGTCTACGCCCATCTGTGGCGCGCCACCGGCTCGGACCTCGCGCGCCGTGTCGCCCTGGAGACGGCGGACTTCATGGTCCGCGAGCTGCGCACCGCACAGGGCGGCTTCGCCTCCGCGCTGGACGCCGACAGCGACGACGGCACCGGCAGGCATGTCGAGGGCGCGTACTACGTGTGGACGCCCGAGCGGCTGCGCGAGGTGCTGGGGGAGGCCGACGCGGAGTTCGCCGCCGGGTATTTCGGCGTGACCCAGGAGGGCACCTTCGAGCAGGGAGCCTCCGTGCTGCAGCTGCCCGACGGGGAGCGGCCGACGGACGCGGGCCGAGTCGCCTCCGTACGGGAGCGGCTGCTGGCCGCCCGGGAGCGGCGGGCCCGCCCCGGCCGCGACGACAAGATCGTGGCCGCGTGGAACGGGCTGGCCGTCGCGGCTCTCGCCGAGACCGGTGCCTATTTCGACCGCCCCGACCTGGTGGACGTCGCGACCGAGGCCGCCGAGCTGCTGATGCGCCTCCACATGGACCAGCGCGGGCGGCTGGCCCGCACCTCGCTCGACGGCACCGCGGGCGCCCACGCGGGCGTGCTCGAGGACTACGCGGATGTGGCCGAGGGCTTCCTCGCCCTGTCCGCCGTCACCGGCGACGGTGCGTGGGTGGACTTCGCCGGGCTGCTCCTGGACACCGTGCTGACCCGGTTCACCGCCGAGGACGGCACGCTGTTCGACACCGCCGATGACGCCGAGGCGCTCATCCGCCGCCCCCAGGACCCGACGGACAACGCGGCGCCGTCCGGCTGGACGGCCGCCGCCGGGGCCCTGCTGTCCTACGCCGCCATCACCGGCAGTTCCCGCCACCGGGAGGCCGCCGAGCGCGCCCTCGCCGTGGTGCGGCCCCTCGGCCCCCGGGTGCCCCGTTTCATCGGCTGGGGCCTGGCGGTGGCCGAGGCCCGGCTCGACGGGCCGCGCGAGGTGGCCGTGGTCGGCCCCGGCGACGACCCGGCGACCCGTGCCCTGCACCGCGCCGCACTCCTGGCCACCGCCCCCGGGGCGGTCGTCGCGGTCGGCGAGCCCGGCTCCGGGGAGGTCCCGCTGCTGCAGGACCGCCCCCTGCTGGAGGGACGCCCGGCGGCGTACGTCTGCCGCGGCTTCACCTGCGACGCACCCACCGCCGACGTCGAGGCCCTGACGGCGAAGCTGGGGGGCTGAGCCGGAGGGGGCGACGGGGACCCGGACCAGGTCCCGGGTCGGTTTCGGTCGGCCCCGGCCGGCTCCCAGGCCAGCCCGGGGTCAGCCCGCTGTCGGCTCCAGCGGCCCGCCCGGAAGCGCACGGCGGCTCGTAGCCGCAAGCGCGGGGCCGGGCACAGCGGGCCCCGCCCCGCGGGTCATAGCGGGATGCCTCGGGAGAGGAGGTCCAGGGCCCGGTTGATGGCCGTTGTCATGGCGTCGGCGCGGGTGGCGGTGGCCTTCGCGGTGCTCGTCGTGGTTGCCGTCGGGCGGTGGTGGTCCAGGCAGTGGAAGACGGCTTCGCGCAGGGCACCGAGGACGGCGCCCACCGCGACCCGCACTTCGAAGTCGTCCGGGGCCCGGCCGCTGCGCTCGGCCAGCGCCTCGCCCAGCAGCGTCCCGCTGTCGGCCAGGCCGCCGCTCATCCGAGCGCGCAGCGCCGGGACCTGCCGTACGAGGGCCAGCCGGGCCAGTAGTTCCTCGCGCTCCGCACCCGCCGCGGGACCCAGCAGCCCCACGACGGCATGGCGCAGGGAGGCGGCCGGGGATTCGTCCTGTGGGCGGTCGCGGATCGCCTCCGCCATGAGCGCGTCGTACTCATCGGTGAGGACGATGTCCTCCTTGGCCGGGAAGTAGCGGAAGACGGTGCTGGTCGAGACGTCGGCGGCCGCCGCGATCCGGTCCACCGGAGTGGCCTCGTAGCCCTGCTCCGCGAAGAGCCGCAGGGCGGCGCGCCGGATCGCCTGCCGGGTCTTGATCTTCTTCCGTTCGCGCAGCCCTGGCCCGGGCCTGCGCTCCGGCTGTGACGTGGTGGTGGCCTTGGGCATCTCAGGCGTGCTGGTAGGCCACCAAGGAGATGCCGACGTAGTGCACGACGAAGGCGGCCAGCGTGAAGCTGTGGAACACCTCGTGGAAGCCGAACCAGCGGGGCGAGGGGTTGGGGCGCTTGGTGCCGTAGATCACCGCGCCCACGCTGTAGAGCAACCCGCCGACGATGATCAGCGTCATGACGGCGGCGCCGCCGGTGCGCAGGAAGTCGGGCAGGAAGAAGACGGCCGCCCAGCCCAGCGCGATGTAGCACGGGGTGTACAGCCAGCGCGGGGCGCCGACCCAGAAGACCCGGAAGGCGATTCCGGCGAGCGCCCCGGCCCACACCAGCCACAGCAGCAGCTGCTTCTTGCCGTGTGGCAAAAGCAGCATCGTGAAGGGCGTATACGTGCCGGCGATGATCAGGAAGATATTGGCGTGGTCCAGCCGCCGCAGCACCGCGGCGGTGCGCGGACCCCAATTGCCGCGATGGTAAAGGGCACTGGTGCCGAACAGCGCACATGCGGTGAGCGTGAAGATGGCGCAGGCCAGCCGCCCGCGCGGACTGTCGGCGAGGGCCGTCAGCACCACCCCCGAGACCAGGACCGCGGGAAACATGCCGGCATGCAGCCAGCCGCGGAGCATCGGCTTCAGGGGGAGCGGCGGGGCCGCTTCGGGCCCTGGGGGGTTCTCAACGGCGGCATCGGACGCGGCGGCAGTCATGGCGCTCATGCTACCTACGCCACCGTAAGTTACCGGTTCATGTCGAGTGGTGATGGTCACCAAAGCGCCCACTGGACAGATGGCCCACACAGTCGGATGATCAAATGAGCGCGGTCGGCACCGGATGAGCTGAGCATCCGGGTCGCAGCCCCCAAGGGGTAGCTGTCTCCATAAACGGATATGAGTGCACATATCCGTCCAAAACCCTCAATCAAGACGCCGGAGCGCGTGCGGTTCCGGCGGGATGGAGCGATCGTGGCGCCCAGCAATGTGGCTTCCTCCCTCACGACCACCCCGAGCCCCACGAACCACCAGGAGCTCGTCTCCTGGGTCGGCGAGATCGCCGCCCTCACCCAGCCCGATCGTGTGGTGTGGTGCGACGGCTCGGAGGCGGAGTACGACCGCCTGTGCGCGGAGCTCGTCGAGAAGGGCACCTTCACACGCCTTGACTCGATCAAGCGCCCCAACTCGTACTACGCCGCCTCCGATCCGAGCGATGTGGCGCGCGTCGAGGACCGTACGTTCATATGCTCCGAGAAGGAGGCGGACGCGGGCCCGACGAACCACTGGAAACACCCCGACGAGATGCGCGAGATCTTCGCCGGGGAGCAGGGCGTCTTCCGGGGCTCCATGCGCGGCCGGACCATGTACGTCGTGCCCTTCTGCATGGGCCCGCTCGGCTCGCCGCTGTCCGCGATCGGCGTCGAGATCACCGACTCCGCCTACGTCGCCGTCTCCATGCGCACCATGACCCGCATGGGACAGGAGGTCCTCGACGTCCTCGGGGACGAGGGCTTCTTCGTCAAGGCCGTCCACACCCTCGGCGCCCCGCTGGAGCCGGGTCAGGCCGACGTTCCCTGGCCGTGCAACTCGACCAAGTACATCTCGCACTTCCCCGAGGCGCGGGAGATCTGGTCGTACGGCTCCGGCTACGGCGGCAACGCCCTGCTCGGCAAGAAGTGCTACGCCCTGCGCATCGCTTCCGTGATGGCCCGGGACGAGGGCTGGCTCGCCGAGCACATGCTGATCCTCAAGCTCACCCCGCCGCGCGGCGAGTCCAAGTACGTGGCCGCGGCGTTCCCGAGCGCCTGCGGCAAGACCAACCTCGCGATGCTGGAGCCGACCATCCGGGGCTGGACGGTCGAGACGATCGGCGACGACATCGCCTGGATGCGGTTCGGCGAGGACGGCAAGCTGTACGCGATCAACCCCGAGGCGGGCTTCTTCGGCGTCGCGCCCGGCACCGGTGAGCACACCAACGCCAACGCGATGAAGACCCTGTGGGGGAACTCGGTCTTCACCAATGTCGCGCTCACCGACGACGGCGATGTGTGGTGGGAGGGCATGACCGAGGAGCCGCCCGCCCATCTGACCGACTGGAAGGGCAACGACTGGACCCCGGCGAGCGAGACGCCCGCGGCCCACCCCAACGCCCGCTTCACCGTGCCGGCCGGTCAGTGCCCGATCATCGCGCCCGAGTGGGAGGACCCCAAGGGCGTGCCGATCTCGGCGATCCTCTTCGGCGGCCGCCGAGCCAGCGCCGTTCCGCTGGTGACCGAGTCCTTCGACTGGCAGCACGGTGTCTTCCTCGGCGCCAACGTGGCGAGCGAGAAGACCGCCGCGGCCGAGGGCAAGGTCGGCGAGCTGCGCCGCGATCCCTTCGCCATGCTGCCGTTCTGCGGCTACAACATGGGCGACTACATGGCGCATTGGGTGAAGGTCGGCAAGAACGCCGACGCCGCCAAGCTGCCGAAGATCTACTACGTCAACTGGTTCCGCAAGGACGCCGACGGGCACTTCGTCTGGCCGGGCTTCGGCGAGAACAGCCGGGTGCTGAAGTGGATCGTCGACCGACTGGACGGCAAGGCCGAGGGCGTGGAGAGCCCGATCGGGGTGCTGCCGACGCCCGAGGCGCTGGACACCGACGGTCTGGACCTCGACGACGCCTCGCTCGAGCTGCTGCTCACGGTCGACAAGGAGGTCTGGCGCGAGGAGGCGGGGCTGGTGCCCGACCACCTCAACACCTTCGGTGAGCACACGCCGAAGGAGATGTGGGACGAGTACCACGCGCTGGTGAAGCGCCTGGGCTGATCACCGCCCAAGGCCCGGGGCCCGCACCCAGGTGCGGGCCCCGGGCCTTTCCGCCGCACAGACGCCACGATCCGCACAGGCCCTACCGTCCGGTCTGGAACCCCGGCCCCGCCCACCGGCTCGGGCCGCGCCCGCGAAGCCCCGCCCTTGGGCCCGTCGGCTCGGGCCGCGCCCGCTCCCGGCGGGTGCGGCTACGCCTCGTTGAGCCCCAGTGCCGCCGCATGCGCCTCCAGCCGCTCGGCCGCCAGCGTCGAGGCCGCCGTGTCGTTCCGGGACGTGGCCACGACCAGGGCCCACCCGGCCAGGGTGTGGGCGCGCTGGTGGAGGGCGGCGATATGCGCCGCGTCCGGTTCCGTCGTAGAGGGGGCCGCGCGCAGCGGGGCGTGGCCGTCGCGCAGGCGGGCGGCCTGCTCGGCGAGGCGCTGGGCGGCGTCGTCGAGGCCGGGGTGCGGGGTGCGGGCGCGCAGCTCGTCCGTCACGGTGAGCAGCGCGGTCAGATGTCCGGCCAGCCGGATGTCCAGCTCTTCCTCGCGGGTGCGGTGCGGGAAGTCGGGCGCGGGCTCGGCCATGCTGTGGACCGATTTGGTGCGGATCGGCTCGTACATGGATGGCCTCCAAGGGGTCAGGAGACCATCCTAACTTAGACTCTGTCTAAAGTTGAGCTGAGGCTAAAAGATCAGGGTTGGCCGTATCCATCCAGGAAGTTCCCGATCCTGGTCACCGCGTCCGCCAGATCCTTCTTGGCGGGCAGCGTGACGATGCGGAAGTGATCCGGCTCCGGCCAGTTGAATCCCGTGCCGTGCACGATCATGATCTTCTCGGCCCGCAGCAGGTCCAGCACCATCTGCCGGTCGTCCTTGATCTTGTAGACCTTGGGGTCCAGCTTGGGGAACGCGTACAGCGCGCCCTTGGGCTTCACGCACGTCACGCCCGGGATCTGGGTCAGCAGGTCGTACGCCGTGTCCCGCTGCTCCAGCAGCCGGCCGCCGGGGAGCACCAGGTCGTTGATCGACTGACGGCCGCCGAGCGCCGTGGCCACCGCGTGCTGCGCCGGCATATTGGCGCACAGCCGCATATTGGCCAGGATGGTCAGCCCCTCCAGATAGCTGGCGGCGTGCGCCTTGGGGCCGCAGACCGCGAGCCAGCCGCTGCGGTAGCCCGCCACCCGGTACGCCTTGGAGAGCCCGTTGAAGGTGAGGGTCAGCAGATCGGGGGCGACGCTGGTGGTCGGGGTGTGGGTGGCCCCGTCGTAGAGGATCTTGTCGTAGATCTCGTCGGAGCAGACGGTCAGCTGATGGCGGCGGGCGATATCGGTGAGCCCGCGCAGTATCTCCTCGCCGTAGACGGCGCCCGTGGGGTTGTTGGGGTTGATGATGACGAGCGCCTTGGTGCGGTCGGTGACCTTGCGCTCGATGTCGGCGAGGTCCGGCAGCCAGTCCGACTGCTCATCGCAGCGGTAGTGGACGGCGGTGCCGCCGGCCAGTGAGACCGAGGCGGTCCACAGCGGATAATCGGGGGCCGGGACGAGGACCTCGTCGCCGTCGTCGAGCAGCCCCTGCATCGACATCTGGATCAGCTCGGAGACGCCGTTGCCGAGGAAGATGTCCTCGACGTCGAGGTCGATGCCCTGGGTCTGGTAGTGCTGCATCACCGCGCGCCGCGCGGACAGCAGCCCCTTTGCGTCGCCGTAGCCGTGGGCGTCGCCGAGGTTGCGGAGCATGTCCTCGAGGATCTCCGGGGGACATTCGAAGCCGAAGGTCGCCGGATTGCCGGTATTCAGCTTGAGGATGCGGTGTCCTGCCGCCTCCAGTCGCATCGCCTCCT
This sequence comes from Streptomyces sp. NPDC007875, assembly GCF_042868035.1. Taxonomy (NCBI): domain Bacteria; kingdom Bacillati; phylum Actinomycetota; class Actinomycetes; order Kitasatosporales; family Streptomycetaceae; genus Streptomyces; species Streptomyces sp. NPDC007875. The sequence goes on from NZ_JBIADZ010000010.1 coordinate 106,007, forward strand.
CGAGTACCGGGCCACGGATTTCGTAGCAGACGTTGGAGAGCTTCGTGGACTGGATCACCTGCATGTCGGCCACCATACGGCGGAGTATCCGGAGCCGCTCGGTGTTTTTCGCCACGTGGACGGGGTGCGGGGGCGCCGTGGGGCGGGGTGCGCGACCCCGTGCGCCGTCCCCCGGGCCGCCCTCCGTGCCGGGTAACGACTCTGTTTCCGGCGTTAATTTTCGCGAACGAAGGGTTGGCCCGAACGGGTGTCCTGGCTATCGTTCACGCACTTCACCCAATCGTTCCGCTGAACGAGTAAGGGAAGGGTGCCCCCGTTCATGCCCCCGTTCACGTCCGAGACCTCCCACCGAACAGCCCCCGCCGCGGCCGGCCTGCCACGGAGGTCGCTCCTCACCACCGCGGCGGCGATCGGCGGTGCGCTCGGCGGCTCCGCCCTGCTGAGCGGCTGCTCAGGAGCCGCCTCCGCGTCCCCGACCAGGGCCGTGCCCACCCGCGGCCCGGCCGGGCGGCCCGACCGCGGCGGCACCCTGCGCATCGCCCGGCCGCCCGCCTCCGACGCCGAGACCCTCGACCCCGCGAGCGCGCTCTCCGCGTACGAATACCTCGGCGCGCTCTACAACCGGCTCGTCCGGATCGGGCCCGACGGCACCGTCGCCCCCGACCTCGCCGAATCCTGGGAGCCCGACGCCAAGGCGAGCACCTGGACCTTCCGGCTGCGCCGCGGCGTCACCTTCCACGACGGCCGCGCCTTCACCTCCGCCGACGCCGCCTACACCCTGCGCCACATCCTCGACACCGCGACCGCCTCCCCGCAGGCCCCCGTGCTGTCCCCGCTGGTCGACCCGAAGCGGCTGCGCACCCCGGACGCCCACACCCTCGTCGTGCCGCTGAAGAGCCCGCACGCCGAGTTCCCCAGCCTGCTCACCCACTACAACTGCTATGTCGTCCCGGACGGCAGCGCCCGCTCCATCGGCCGCACCGGCATCGGCACCGGCCCGTTCCGGCTCGAATCCTTCGCCGCTGCCGGGCCCGGCCGGGTCACCGCCTACCCGGACCACTGGGCCGGGCGCCCGGTCCTGGACGCCATCGACTTCTACTCCGTCGCCGATATGCAGGCCCGCTCCAACGCCCTGCTGGCCGGACAGGTCGATCTGCTCTCCCAGACCAATCTCGACTTCGCCACCGCCCGGGTCATCGCCGCCTCCGACCGCGCCACCATCGCCCGCGCCGAGAACGCCCAGTGGTACGTGCTGCCGATGCTCACCACCGAGAAGCCCTTCACCGATGTGCGGGTACGGCAGGCGATGAAGCTCGCCTACGACCCCGAGCACATCCTGAAGGCCGCCCTCCAGGGCGCGGGCACGGCCGGCTGGGACAACCCCGTCCCGCCGACCGACCCCGCCCACACCGCCGCCCACCCCGCCCACGACCCCGAGAAGGCCCGGCATCTGCTGAAGAAGGCCGGGTACGAGCGGCTGGCGGTGGACCTCTACACCTCCTCGTACGACCCGATCTTCACGCCCATGGCGCTCGCCTACCAGGAGTCGGCCGGGCGCGCCGGCATCCGGATCCGGGTCAAGACCGCGGCCGCCGACTCGTACTACACCCAGATCTGGATGAAGAAGCCGCTCATGGCCACCTACTGGTACACCGGGCGCCCCGTCGACCAGCTCCTCAACCAGGTCTTCCGCGGCGGCTCCTCGTACAACGAGACCGCCTGGGCCGACAAGGAGTTCGACGCGCTGCTCGACCGGGCCCGCCGGGAGACCGACGCGGGCCGCAGGCGCGAGCTGTACGGACAGGCGCAGACGCTGGTGATCGAGCGGGGCGGGGCCATCACCCCGATGTTCGCCGACCGGCTCGTCGGGATCTCCCGGAAGGTGCGTGGCTACGCCGAGCACGGCTTCGAGTTCGACTACCTCCGCATCGGCCTGAAGGGGGCATGAGGCGCATGCTCACCTTCCTCGTCCGTCGCGTGGTCTCCGCGCTGGGCACCCTGCTGCTCTCCTCGGTCCTGGTCTTCCTGGCCGTCCAGGCGCTGCCCGGCGATGTCGCCACCCAGGTGCTCGGCAGGGACGCCACCCCCGACGCGGTCGCCGCGCTGCGCAAGCAGATGGGGCTCGACCAGCCCGCGTGGGAGCGCTACGGCCACTGGATCAACGGCGCCCTGCACGGCGACTTCGGCACCTCGCTGGTCACCACCAAACCGGTGGGCGGCGAGGTCGCCCAGTACCTCGGCAACTCCGCCCTCATCGCCGTCGTCACCATCCTCTTCGCGGTCACCGGCTCCCTCGTCCTCGGCATCGTCGCCGGGCTCTACCGAGACCGCTGGCCCGACCACCTGATCTCCACGGTCAGCCTGATCGGGATGAGCGTCCCCGAATTCGTCGTGGCCACCGTGCTGGTGCTCGCCTTCTCCGTCACCGTGCCGGTGCTTCCCGCCGTGGTGCTGTACGGACCGGGCGCCGGCACCGGGCAGCTCCTCCCGGCGGTCTGGCTGCCCGCCGCCTCGCTCGCGATCGTCATGGCCGCGTACATCGTGCGAATGGCCCGCACCTCGGTGATCGACGTCATGGCGAGCGAATACGTCACCACCGCCCGGCTCAAGGGCCTGTCCACCTGGCGGGTGGTCACCCGGCACGCCCTGCCCAGTGCCCTGCTGCCCACCCTCCACGTCATCGCGCTCAACGTGGCCTGGCTGGTGGGCGGCGTCGCCGTGGTCGAGAACGTCTTCAACTACCCCGGCATCGGCAAGCTGATGCTCTCCTCCGTCCAGAACCGCGACCTGCCCGTCATCCAGGCCGTCGCCCTCATCAGCGCCGTCGTCTACGTCCTGTGCAACCTCGCCGCCGACCTCGGCTCCATGGCCCTCAACCCCAAGCTCCGCACCCGAGGAGGGAGGATCCGATGAGCTCACTGGAAGATCCGATCAGCTCCCTGACGGCACCCGCGGGCGCGGCCCCGGCCGCCGCTCCGCCCGCGCCCGTCCGGCCCGGTGTCGCCGCCCGCACCTGGCGCGCCGTGCGCTCCTCCCGCCCCACCGCCATCGGGCTCGCGATCGTCGCCGTCCATCTCGTGGTCGCGCTGCTCGCCCCGCTGCTCACCCCCTACCACCCCACCACCGGCGACGCCTCGCACGCGCTGCTGGGGCCCGGCGCGGACCACTGGGCGGGCACCGACAGCTACGGGCGCGATGTGCTGACCCGGGTGCTGTACGGCGGGCGGTACGCGCTCGGCGTCTCCGTCGCCGCGACCGTCCTCACCGTCGCCCTCGGCGCCGTCCTCGGCTGTGCGGCCGCCCTGCGCGGCGGCTGGCTGGACGATCTGCTGATGCGCGTCCTGGACGCGGTGCTGTCCATCCCCGCGATCCTCGTCCTGCTGGTGATCGTCACCGCGCTGGGCACCGGATCCTCGGTCATCGTGCTGGCCATCGCCGTCGTCTGCGTCCCCCAGGTGGTACGGGTCGTGCGCGGCGCCGCGCTCGCCGTCGTCCCCCAGGACTACGTCACCGCGGCGCGCGCCCGCGGCGAGAGCACCTGGGCGATCCTGCGCCGTGAGGTGCTGCCCAACATCACCGACGTGGTGTGCGTCGAGTTCGCGATGCGCGCCTCCTGGGTGGTGCTGCTGATCTCCTCGCTGTCCTTCCTCGGCTTCGGCGCCGACCCGCCCACCCCCGACTGGGGGCTGATGGTCTCGGAGAACCGCACCGCCATCACCGTCGTCCCGATGGCCAGCCTCGCGCCGATCATCGCCCTGGCCACGCTGGTGGTCGGGCTCAACCTCGCGGCCGACGGCCTGTCCAAGGCGTGGGGCGTGGACCGGATCCGGGAGGGCTCCTGATGACGCCCATTGTGTCGGCGGAGGCGACTGTTCCGTCGGAGACGACGCCCATCGTCTCGGTGGACGCCCTGTCCGTGGCCTACCGCTCGGGCGGGCGCGAGGTGCCCGTCGTGGACGAGGTGTCGCTGCAGGTGCGCCCCGGCCGGACGCTGGCCCTGGTCGGCGAGTCGGGCAGCGGCAAGTCGACGGTCGCCGCGACGCTTCTGGGGCATCTGCGGCACGGATCCCGGCTGACCGGCGGACGTGTCGCCGTCGAGGGCAGGGACGTCTTCGCGCTCGGCGCGCGAGAGCTGCGGCGGCTGCGCGGCGGTACGGTCGCGATGGTCTCCCAGAACGCGGGCCACGCCCTGACGCCGAGCATGCGCATCGGACGGCAGATCGCGGAGGCGGGCGGCGAGGTGCCCGTCACGGACCTGCTGGAGCAGGTCAGGCTGCCGCACCCCCGCGAACTCGCCCGCCGCTATCCGCATGAGCTCTCCGGCGGACAGCAGCAGCGCGTGGCCATCGCCATGGCCATCGCGGCCCGCCCCAAGGTGCTCGTCCTGGACGAGCCCACCACCGGCCTCGATGTGATCACCCAGCGCGGGGTGCTGGACCTGGTCGGCGCCCTGCGCGAGGAACTCGGCCTCGCCGCCGTCCTGGTCAGCCATGACCTCGGCGTGGTCGCGCACATGGCCGACGAGGTGTGCGTGCTGCGCGCCGGGCGGGTCGTCGAGGCCGCCCCCACCCGACGGCTCTTCGCCGCCCCCGGCGACCCGTACACCCGCCGCCTGCTGGCCAGCGTCCCGCGCATCGCGGACGCCGGGCTGGCGCTGGTGGGCGAGGACGGTACGCGGGAGATCCGCCCCCGGGCCGAGGTGCCCGCGGACGCGGCCGAGGCGCTGGACGTACGAGAGGTGACGATCGACTACGGCACCAGCCGCGCCGTGGACGGGGTCTCCTTCAGCGTGCGGAGGGGGGAGGTGCTGGCCCTGGTCGGAGAGTCGGGTAGCGGCAAGTCGACGATCGCGTGGTCACTGGCGGGGCTGCGGGGGCCGTCGGGCGGGACGATGCGGGCTGGGGCGGGGGGTGTGGTGGGCGGTGCGTCCGGGGCTGCGTCGGGCCGTACGCCCGACGGTGCGGTGGGCGGTGCGTCCGGCGGTGACCTGGGGGTCCCCGCGCGGCGGCGCCCGCTCGCCCTGCGCCGCACCGTGCAGCTCGTCTTCCAGAACGCCGACACCTCGCTCAATCCGCGGCGTTCGGTGGGCGATGCGATACGGCGGCCCCTGCGCTTCTTCGGCTCGGCGGGGTCGCGGGGCGAGGTGGCCTCGCGGGCCCGGCAGCTGATCGCCGACGTTCGCCTCGACCCCGACTTCGCCGACCGGCTGCCCGCGCAGCTGTCGGGCGGCCAGCGCCAGCGGATCGGGATCGCGCGGGCGCTGGCCGGGGAGCCGGAGGTACTGATCGCGGACGAGATCACGACGGCGCTGGACGTGTCCGTACAGGCCGATGTGTTGCGGCTGCTGGACGATCTGCGCCGGGAGCGGGAGTTGGCGTGCCTGTTCATCAGCCACGACCTGGCGGTGGTGCGGGGGATCGCGGACCGGGTGGTGGTGCTGCGGCACGGGCTGGTGGTGGAGGAGGGGCCCACGGATGCGGTGTTCGAGGGGCCGGGGCATCCGTATACGCGAGCGCTGATGGCGGCGGCGCTGGAGCCGGATCCGGAGGCGGAGGGGGTGGCGGTGTCGGCCGAGGAGTGGGCCGATGCGGCCGAGCCGGGGGCGATCTGGGATGAGTTGGGCGGAGGGCACCGGGTGCGCAGGTGGCGGCCGGCGGATGGTTAGCCCCCACCCCGCCCCATCCCGATACCGGGGCCGGCCCCGGCCCCCGCGGAGGGTGCCCCCTGAGGCATCGCCGCCGGGTGCGGGCCGGTGGGCGGGTTGTGCCCACCCGCTCCGCCGGGGGCACCTCCCAGCGGTAGCTGGGGGAGGAACGACTGCCCACGACCGGGTCGGATGCGGCCCGCCGCAGGCGCGCCCGAGGGGTGGCCGGGGCCGTGCCCCTGAACCTGCGCCGGACCTGTGCCCAGAGCCTCGCCGGGTGGGGCCTCCAGCCTCCGAGCGAGCTGCGCGCGGCGCAGTTCAAGCCCCTCCGGCGATTGAGGAGCGGGGGCCGGGGCGGAGCCCGGGTTCGGGAAGGGGCGGGGTGGGGGCTTGCCCGCTGCAGGCGCACCACCCGACCCGCAGACAACCCACCCCCGACCCGCAGGCGCACCACCCGACCCTCAGACAACCCACCCCCGACCCGCAGGCGCACCACCCGACCCTCAGACAACCCACCCCCGACCCGCAGGCGCACCCGACCCTCAGACAACCCACCCCCGACCCGCAGGCGCACCACCCGACCCTCAGACAACCCACCCCCGACCCGCAGCCAACCCGCACCCCGTAAGGAGAAGCGTGAAGTACCGCGAGACGTTCGCCCGCAAGGTGCGGGTCGAGGACGTATGGATCCCCACCCGGGACGGGAAAACGCGGCTGCACGCACGCATCTGGCGCCCGACCGACGCCGAGACCGTCCCCGTCCCCGCCCTCCTCGAATACCTCCCGTACCGCAAGAGCGACTGGACCGCACCCCGCGACGCCCAGCGCCACCCCTGGTACGCCGGGCACGGCTATGCCTCCGTACGGGTCGACCTGCGCGGCAGCGGCGACTCCGAGGGCGTGATGCTCGACGAGTACACCGCGACCGAACTCGCCGACGGCGTCGACGTCGTCAACTGGCTCGCGGAACAGCCCTGGTGCACCGGCAAGGTGGGGATGTTCGGGATCTCCTGGGGCGGGTTCAACTCCCTCCAGATCGCCGCCCTGCGCCCCGAGCCCCTGAAGGCGATCGTCACCGTCTGCTCCACCGACGACCGTTACGACAACGACGTCCACTACACGGGCGGCGCCGTCCTCGGCATCGACATGCTCGCCTGGGCCGGGACCATGCTGGCCTTCACCGCCCGCCCCCCGCACCCCACCTCCGTCGGCGAGGACCGCTGGCTGCCCATGTGGCGGGAGCGGCTCGACGCGCTCGAGCCATATCTGCACACCTGGCTCGCCCACCAGGAGCGGGACGACTACTGGCGGCACGGCAGCGTCTGCGAGGACTACGGCGCGATCGAGGCCGCCGTGCTCGCGGTCGGCGGCTGGGCCGATCCGTACCGGGACACCGTGCTGCGCCTGCTGGAACACCTGGACGCGCCCGTGCGCGGGCTCATCGGCCCCTGGTCGCATCAGTACCCGGACCGGGGGCTGCCACCGGGCCCGGCGATCGGCTTCCTGCAGGAGACGCTGCGCTGGTGGGACCACTGGCTCAAGGACGAGCCGACCGGCGTGCTGGACGAGCCGCCGCTGCGCGCCTGGATCAACGACCCCGTACCGCCCGCCACCTCGTACGACACCATGCCCGGCCGCTGGGTCGGCGAGGACGCCTGGCCGTCGCCGTCCATCACCTGGGACGAACGCTCCCTCGGCGGCCCCGCCGACGAGCCGGTGATCGTCCGCTCGCCGCTGCACACCGGGCTGGACGCGGGCCGTTTCTTCCCCTTCGGCAACGCCACCGATCTGCCGCCCGACCAGCGCGAGGAGGACGGCCGCTCGGCCTGCTTCGACTCGGCGCCGCTGACCGAGAGGGTCGAGATCCTCGGCCGTCCCCGCATACGGCTGCGCCTCGACAGCGCCACCCCACGCGCCCATGTCATCGCCCGCGTCTGCGATGTGGCGCCCGACGGCTCCTCCACCCTCGTCACCCGTGGGGTGCTCAACCTGCTCTCCCGCAAGGGGCGGGACAAGGCCGTGGAGTGGGAGCCAGGGCGAGAAGAGGACGTGGAGTTCGAGCTGAACGCCACCGGCTACGCCTTCCCGCCCGGCCACCGCATCAGGGTCGCCGTCTCCGACGCGTACTGGCCGTGGGTCTGGCCGCACGGCGAGCGCGGCCGGCTGACCGTACGGCCCGGGGACAGCGCCCTGCTGCTGCCCGTACGGGATCCGGGCGCCGACGCGGGCCGCCCGCCCATCGTCTTCGAGGAGCCCGAACAGGCCGCGCCGCTCGCCGTGACCGTCGACCCGCCCACCGAACCACGCCCCGAGCGGACCATCACCCACGATGTGGCGACGGGCGAGTGGGTACTGGACGTGGACCCCAACTACGGCGGCTCCCGCACCTATCCCGACGGACTCCGCTACGAGGAGAGCGCCCGCGAGACGTACCGCATCCGCTCCGACGATCCGCTGTCGGCCGTGGCAAGCTCTCGGTGGACCATCCGGCTGCGGCGCGGGGCCTGGGACACGGAGGTCGTCACCGCCGTGGAACTGCGTGCCACGGCGGAGGAATTCATCATGGACAGCAGCATCGAGGCACGGGCGAACGGAGAGACAGTGGCCACGCGCGCATGGCACCACACCACGCCGAGGACATCCGCGTGACGTCCCCCGCCGAACGCCGACCCCCGCGACGCGCCGTCGACGCCTCGCGCCGCACCCGGCAGCCCACCGAGGTGCGCCGCCGCCTCATCGTGGAGGCTGCCGTTCCGCTCATCGCGGAGCGCGGCACCAAGGGGGTCGGAGTGCGCGAGGTGGCGGCCGCGGCCGAGGTCTCGGTCGGCACGGTCACGTACCACTTCGAGAGCGTGCAGGAAGTCCTCTCCGAGGCGATGGTCCTGCACATAGAGCGCTACTACACCGCGTTGAGCGAGGCCGCCGCGAAGGCCACCAGCGGCGCGGAGGGGCTGCGGCTGCTCATCGACGCGCTCTTCACGGACGACACGGACCAGCACTGGCGGATGTGGTTCGACTACTGGAACGCGGGCGAACGCGACCAGTCCTTCGCCCGTGGCCAGGCCGAGCGCTACGAGGCATGGCACGGCGAGATCCAGTCCCTGGTCGAACGGGGCCGGGACGAGGGCGACTTCGTATGCGGCGACCCGGCCGACTTCGCCCTCCGCTTCTCCGCCCTGGCCGACGGCCTGGCCCTGCGCCGCCTGCGCCAGGCCCCCGCCCTGACCGTGGGGGACGCCCGCCGCCACCTGCGCCGCTTCGTGGCGGCGGAGCTGGAGGGCTGAGCGGGAAGTGCCCCGCCCCTCCCGGCGGTGCCCGGAGGAACCGGGACAGGGCGCCTCAGGTCAGCCGGTGCAGCGGATCAGGCTGATCCTGGCGCCTCTGGGCGCGGCGTTCGGGCTGTGGGGGAGACCTCGACGACCGTGCCCGGCTTGCCGTTCTTGCCGCTTCCACCTCGCCGACCTTGCGGAGCTCGAGGCACCATGATCCGCCGAACGTGGGCGTCCGGAGCATCCTTGGCGGCGATCGCTGCATGGCCACGGTGAGAGCTGGGTCACAGGGCGAGGCGCGCGACGGGTCCGCGACGGGCGGCGAACGCGGCGGGGGGGGGGGGGGGGGGGGGGGGGGGGGGGCCGCCCCCCCCCCCCCCACCCCCGCTCCCTTGTCGGGGCGACCGGGCCCGAGTCCCGTTCGCGTGTCGGCACGCCCAGCCCTCACTCCCATACGCCCAGATGCACAAAAGGAAACCGGCCCAACGGCTTCGCGCACGTCTTCTCAGCGTCCGCCAGGCGACTGGAGACGGGACGCCGGGGCGAATTACCGAAGGAATTCACCGGGTCGACGCGCATGCGGTTCGGCCCGACGACAAACACCCTGGTCACGCTGGCAGTGCTCGGGGGACCCGCGGTCGAGACGGAGTCGATGGTCGCGGTCGACATCCGGACCGGAAAGATCCATCCGGAACCGCCGGGGCCGAGGGGCGGAGCCCTTCGTCTCGGGAAGGGGCGGGGTGGGGGACTCTCCGCCGGAGGCACCCACGCCCCGCACCCGGGGCAGGCGCCGCGCCCCCAGATTCCCGCCCCCGCTACGGCTCGCGGCCGAGCAGGGCCAAGAGGCGGGCCTGCGCATCCGCCCCCGGCGGTGGCTCCACGGGCGCCGCGAAAAGCCCGCTCTCCTCCAAGTCCGCCGCATACGGCGCGACTTCCCGCACCGAAAAGTCCACCAGCGGCTTCGGAATGCGCTCCTCCGCCCCAATGGCCCGTGACAGATCCCATGCGTGGACGGCTGCGTCAGCCGTCATCTGGGCGCAGTAATGCGTGGCGGGGCTCTCCCCGTACGAGAGGTCGACCGTCCGGTCGAGGGCCCCCGGCTCGCGGAAGGCCTCCCGCGCCGCGCCGACCACCACGTCCCACGTGGCAACCGGGTCGTCACCGAGCAGATCGCCCTCCAGCGCATCGCTCTGGTCGGCGCCGCTCGCCCCCTCCCGGACCAGCGGCGGCACCCACATCTGCTCGACCGCGAGATGGTTCACCAGATCGCGTACGGTCCACTCGGTGCAGGGCGTCGGGTCGTCCCACTGGTTGGGACGGATCGCGTGCACCCGTTCGGTGAAGAGGTCCAGCGCCTCGCGGTGCCTGGCCAGCAGCGGATTCTCCGCCATGGGCGATCACCCCGTCCGAGGAGGCTGAGGGGGCTGAGGAGGCGCCCCGGATCCCGGCGCCGGAGGCGTCGGCGGCGTGGGAGGCGCGGAGGGCCCAGCGGGGCCCGAAGGGCCGGCAGGGCCCGTAGGCGGCGCAGGAGCCGAGGGCGCGGCCGGCCCAGGAGCCGCCCCCGGCCCCGACGCCTGCGCCGCGGAATTCTTCAGCCACCCCGCCGCCACCAGCAACAGCGCGAAAACGATCAGCGCCGCCGCCCATGCCGGAAGCGCGAGGGCGAAGAGCAGTACCAGGCAGGCCGTCAGCGCACCCCCCGCGTAGAGCGCGGCCGCCGCCGCGCCACCGTAGAGGCGGACCGCGCGCCGTCCAGACTGCTCGCGCAGCTCCCTGCGGACTTCGTCGCGGACGGCCCGGGCGACCGGCTCCGCCAGGTCCCCGGCCGAGGGTATGCCCGCCTTCGGGTAGCCCGATTTATCAGTCATGTGCCGCCGGGTACCCGTGCCCCATCCTCGTTAACAGTCCCAGCCGGGACGGGCGGGGCATGGGACGGAAAACGGACGGGACACGGATACGCGGGCACATCCGCAGGGCAGGGCACGGCGTCGAACGCGGCCCCTGATCTCCCGCGTCCGACGCCGCTCCTCACTCCCTACGGGCCGCTCGGCCGCACGACGGGTCCCCGCCCCCCGGGGTCCTCAAACGCGCCCGGCAACCTCGTGTCGATGCCATCGTGACGGGTACGCGTGGGGGACGCGAAATCTGGAGGGAGTACATGCGACTCGGACATCTCCAACAGGTGGCCGGCGCCCGCGCCCGGCACGCACAGGAGCGCGGCGAGGCGGCGATGGAGCGGTTCCGGGCCGGCCGGATGCCCTCGGACGGGCGCGTGGAAGCGGCGGAAGGAGTTCCGGCACTGGTCGACGCGGCGCGCGAACACCGCATAGGCTCGTTGCTGATACGCCCCGACGGGCCCGATCTCTACCGTGAGGTAGGGGTGGGCACCGAACCGGACCAGCTGGCCTTGCGCCGCACCGATGTCCAGTATCTGGGCGACGCCCGGCCGTCCCCGGGCCGCGCCGACGACGCGCTGATCCGCTCGGTCGCGGTCACCGGCGCCGAGGTGCTGACGGTGTCGTCGGCCGACAGGGAGACATACGGCGACGACATTCCGGTAGGCGGCCTCGGGGCACTGCTGCGCCGGCCGTACGAGGGCGGCGCGGACTGACCATCCCGTGAGACGACCATCCCGGGAGACGACCGACCCGGGAGACACATACGGACCCGCTGAGGAAGGGGACCGACATGCAGCGAGGCAGCGACCGGCTGAGCGTCCACAAGGACGACGAGATGAAGCACGAGCTCCAGGGGCTGATCCGCTCCGGGCACCCGACCCGTGCCGAGGAGTGGCACGACCCGGAGCCGGCCGCCGACGACGACCCGGACGTGACCATGGGGCCGATCCCGTCCCGGGGGACGACCGGTGAGGCCGAGGCGGTGCGGTTCGAGTTCGCGCGCCGGCTGGGACGTACCTCGTTCCCCGCCGATCGTGAGGAGCTGTTGCGCGTCCTGGAGGAACGGCACACGCCGGACGGTCTGATCGCTCTGGCCGAGGAACTGCCCGCGGACCGGACGTTCCACACGGTGCAGGAGGTGGTCTCGGCGCTGGGGCTGCACCCGGCCTCGTAAGACATGAAGGGACGGCCGGACATGAAGGGCGCACATCGGCACGCATAGCCCCCGCCCCGCGCGGGTACTGCGGGCAGCACATCACCCACGAAGGGGAGGTGGACAGATGTCCCAGGACCCACCTCGCTATGTGCGGGAAGTCATGACGCGGCCCGTGATCTGGGTGCACCCCGATGCCTCGCTGGTGGAAGCCGCTCAGTTGATGCGCGCACAGGGCATCGGCGATGTGCTGGTCGCCAGCGACGGGGAGCTGCTCGGTGTGCTCACCGACCGTGACATCACCCTCCGCGCTGTCGCCGAGGGCATCGACCCCCTCGCCGTCACCTGCCATGCCGTGTGCACTCCGGACCCGGTGACCATCGGGCCGGACGAGGGGGTGGCCGAGGCGGCCGCGCTGATGCGGCGACATGCGGTGGGGCGGCTTCCGGTCGTCGAGGCGGGGCGTCCGCTGGGCGTGATCAGTCTGGGCGATGTGACGGAGCCGCCCTGAATTCCCGCGGCACGTTCCGCCGAAGGGGCGGCGGGGGTCCTCCCCCGCCGCCCCTTCGCCATGAGACCCCCGCCGCTTCCGCATGGCACCCATGCTGATTACATAGTGAGACGGTTCTTCTCGTGATACGAGACGCCTTCTACTGTGGAGCCACCCGCTCACCAGTCCCGAAGGGGGAGTTCCGCCATGCCGAAGGACGCCGCCGTCTACACCCACGGCCACCATGAGTCGGTGCTGCGCTCGCACACCTGGCGCACGGCGGCCAACTCCGCCGCGTATCTGACCGGCCATCTGCGGCCCCATATGCGGATCCTGGACATCGGCTGCGGCCCCGGCACCATCACCGCCGACCTGGCCGAACTGGTCCCCCAGGGGCAGGTCACGGGCGTCGACGCCGAGGACTCCGTCCTGGAGCGGGCCCGCTCGGTGGCCGAGGAGCGCGGGCTGGCGAACGTGTCCTTCGCGGTCGCCGACGTGCACGCGCTGGACTACCCCGACGACTCCTTCTGCGTGGTCCACGCCCATCAGGTGCTGCAGCACGTCGGCGACCCGGTGGGGGCGCTGCGCGAGATGCGGCGGGTGTGCGCGCCGGGCGGCATCGTGGCGGTGCGCGACTCCGACTACGCCGCCATGACCTGGTATCCGTCCGTCCCCGGCCTGGACGGCTGGCTGGACCTCTACCGCCGGGTCGCGCGGGCCAACGGCGGTGAGCCGGACGCCGGTCGCAGGCTGCGCTCCTGGGCGCTGGAGGCGGGGTTCACCGACATCGACATCACCTCGACCGCCTCGGCGTGGTGCTACGCCACCGAGGAGGAGCGGGCGTGGTGGAGCGGGCTGTGGGCGGACCGCACGGTCGCCTCCTCCTACGCCCGGCGCGCGGTGGACGGGGGCCATGCCACCGAGGAGGAGCTGCGGTCGATCGCGGAGGCGTGGCGGGCGTGGGGCGAGGCCCCGGACGGTTGGTTCGCCGTCCTGCACGGTGAGATCCTCTGCCGCGTCTGAGCAGTTCAACTAGGCTCGCCCGCATGGATATTCTGGGGACTTCACTCCGCGTGTGCGTCGACGATCTGGATTCGGCGATCGCCGTCTACGAACGGCTGACGGGAGCCGAGGCGGTGCGCTTCCAGCGCGGGCCCGTCTCGGTCGCGGCGGTCGGCTGCTTCTTCCTGATGAGCGGCCCGGAGTCGGAGCTGTCGATTCTTCGCAAGATCACGGCGACGATCGCGGTGAAGGACGTGGACGAGGCGATCGCCGATCTCACGGCGGTCGGCGGGCAGATCGTGGCCGGTCCGCTGCCCGCCCCCGTGGGCCGGACCCTGGTGGCGCGCCACCCCGACGGCTCGATCTTCGAGTACGTCGACCGGAACCCGATGGCGTGACCCGCCCGTGAACTCACCGTCCGGCAGACCCGTCAGGAGGGCGGTCCCGGATCCTCGGTGAGCTCCCCGTCGTCGAACTCCTCGTACGCCTCGTAGAGATCGTCTACATCACGGAGCTCATCGCTCTTGATCCGGACCGCCTCCTCCTCGGCGGACAGCCCGCTGGTCGAGCCCTCCTGGGAGTAGACGTCCTGTTCACGCGGGAAGTCGGGGTCCGGCTCGTCGTACAGCAGCCCCGCCCGTTCCGCCTCGATGCCGACCGGCTCCCCGGTCTCCGGCTCCTCATCGGTCAAGCGCTCCTCGAGCGACTCCCGCTCATGCGTCTCCGCGCTCGTGGTGTCCCGGTACGCGGCGATCGTCGGCTCATCCCCGGGCACGGGCAACTGCTCAGGATCCTCGGCCCGCTGCTGCTCGGGCGTACCGTCCTGCAGATCGGGGATCCCCTCGTCCTCGGGGTCCGCGCCGGGGTCATGCGGTGTCCTCACGGTCGCGGCTCCTTTCCGCTCGCTCATGCGATATGCCGACGTCCACGACCGGGTGCCCCCATAGCTCAGCCCTATGCGAGCCGCGTCGCGCGACGCGAACGCGGGCGCAGGCCGGGCAGACATCCATGGGGGATGCAACCCACTTGCAGAGGTCAGGCCGCTCGCCCCCGCGCCCCGGGCAGGCCGGCTCTCGGGCACGGCCGCTGTCGGGCAAGGCTGCTGTCGGGCGAGGCTGCCTGCGGGCGCAAGCCCATCAGGCCGCTATGCGGGCCGCAGGCCACTTGGGGACGCAGGCCGCCCGCGGGCACGACCCGCGCAGGCCCGCTCTCGGCCAAGACCGCCTCCGGACACAGCCCCGGGCAGCCCTCCAACCGGGCCGCAAGCCACTTGCGGGGCACAGACCGCCCACAGCCGCAAGCCGGGCAGGCCGCCTCCAGACGAGACCGCCTGCGAACACAACCCGGTCAAGCCGCTCGCTTTGCGGCGCAATCCGAGCATGCCCCACACGAGATGCAGGCCACTGCAGGACGCAGGCCGCTCGCGGCCGCGACCCGGGCACGCCCACTTCCGGCCGAGGCCGAGCGCAACCCAGGCAGGCTCTCTTCCAGGCGAGACTGCCTGCGGGCACACCCGGCCAAGCCACGCGCCATGCGGGGACGAACCCGGGCAGGCCGCCATGCGACCCGCAGGCCACTGGCAGGACGCAGACCGCTCACGCTCATGCCCCGGGCAGGCCCGCCTCCAGACGAGACCGCCTGCGGGGACAACCCAGGCAAGCCCGCTTCCGGACGACCGCCGCCTGAGGGCGCACCCCGGGCACGCAGGCCCCTGCGGGCGCACCCGGGCCGCCCCCATGCGGGCCGTAGGCCCGCTACATGGGGCGCATTCGGAACTCGTAGCGGCCGGGCAGCGGGTGCTCGGTCCTGGCCCGGGCCCGTGCTTCCTCGGTCAGGGGCTCATCGGTCCCCGCCACCAGCCGATCCACGATCGCGTACCAGGTGTCGCTCAACGCCTCGTCGCCCTCGCGCAGATCGCAGACCTCGAAGCCCTCGTCGAAGACGGCGCGGGCGGCCGGCGCGTCGCCCTGGGCCAGCAGCACCTGGGCGCGCAGCAGCCGGAAGCGGCCGCGGGACCGGATGGTGGGGCGCAGGGCGTCGAGGACCGCTCGTGCGTCGTCGGCGCGGTCGGCCGCGAGCAGCGCGGCGATCGCCTCCCGGCCGAGCGCCGCCTCGGCCGCCTCCAGGGCGACCGGGTCGGCGGTGGCAGCGACGGGCGGCGCGGCCAGCGAGACGGCGGTCGGCGCTCCGGCCGCCTCCGCCCCCTGTCCCGCGCCCCCTCCAACTCCCTGCCCCTGCCCCGCTCCCGCCGCTTCGAGCACCGGGTCCGCCTCCCGTGGCGGGACGGCGCCCGAGGCGAGGAGGAGCTGTACGGCGCGCAGCAGCCGCTCCGCCGCGCGCGCCGGATGGCCGGAGGCGGTGTCGGCGACGGCCAGACAGCGCAGCGCCCAGGGCGTCTCGGCGCACCGCAGCGACCGCTCCCAGCTGCGCTCGGCCTGTGCGCGGTCGCCCGCATGCCACTGGGCGACGCCCAGGTGGTATTCGGCGGCGGCGGTCGATGGGGCCGCTTCGAGGAGGTCGCGCCAGGCGGGCGCGACCAGGGAGGCGCCGGGGTCGGCCTGGGAGGGGCCCGGCTCCCAGTCGGGGAGGGCGCCGGTGCGCAGCAACCGGCGCCACGGCTCCTGGTCCTCCCCCAGCGTGCCCGGGTCGAACGGCGTACCGGACAGCTGGAACCCGCCGCGCTCGACCTCCAGCGCGCCCCAGCCGGAACCGGTCGCGAGGTGCTCCGCCGGTTCCGCGTCGGCGTACGGGCGCCAGGCGGCGTAGGCCGCGTCGACCGCGGCGCGCGGCAGCGCCGCCTCCAGCCGGGTCTCGGTCTCGCGGCGGGCGGCCGCCCAGTCCGTGCCGTGGACGGCGGCCGGGTCGGCGGTCAGCGGACCGTACGCCTCCAGCCAGGCGAACTCCTCGCCCGCCTCCAGCGGGATGTGCTCGAGCTGGGTGCGGGCGAGCCCGGCCTGGATCTCGGCGTAGCCGCCGGTGCCGGGCTCGGTCAGCCACTGCTGCCAGCGCCGTCCCCCGGGGCCCGCGCCCCAGACGAAGAGCTTGCGGCCGCGCAGCAGATCGGTCGAGGTCTGGACGAGGCCGCTGCCGTCGGCGTCGAGGGAGGCGATCCAGCGGCGGGCACCGTCGGGCACCTCGTAGAAGTAGTCGGCGGGGTAGGCGCCGCGCAGCGGATAGGTGCGGTCGGCGCCATCCCACTCCGGGACCGGAACCTTGCTGAGGGTGCGGGCGTAGCCGAAGTGCCAGGCGTCGTCGGCGGGGGCCAGGACGCGGGTGTGCTCGTCCTCGGGTACGGCGATGTTGGACCACCAGTAGACGGGGGCGGGGAGGTGGTGGGGGTTGCGGATCCTGACCCCCACGTAGAGGAACGCGGAGTCGGCGGGCAGCCACAGATCCACCTGGAAGGGCAGATCGCGCAGCCGCTCCCACTCCCACAGCCGCACCATCGCGCCCCCGTCGGCGGCGTCGGGGGCGGGGACGCGGGCGGCGTGCAGGGGTGCGCAGGACAGGGTGGTGTGGCCGGTGGCGCCGATGTTCCACTCGATCCCGCCGGAGAACCAGGCGCCGTTGAGGGCGAAGTCGGCGGGCTGGAGCACCGGGTTTCGGTACAGCAGCTCGGTGTCGGCGGAATCGCCGGTGGCCTTGTGGATCAGCGAGTGGACCCGGCCGCCGAACCCGGGCAGCACCGTGGCCCGCAGCCGGTCGTTCTCCAGGACGATGGCGTCGAGCGTGACGGGGGCGCGGTCGCGGCCGTAGCCGTCGCGCAGCCGGACCGGAAGCACCGACCGCAGGGGTGCATGGGCGACCTGGCGGGCCATGTCGGCGGGGAGCGTGGCCCGGACGCGGTCGTCCACGCGGTGCACCTCGTCGAGGGGGCGCAGCGCGGGCAGGGGGTTGTCGGGCCCGACGGGGGCGGTGGGAAGGGTCAGGGTGGTACGTCGCACGCTCGTGGCCACGGGCTGCCTCGCTCCGACTGCCTTGGGTCACCTCGGTGCGGCGACCGTCCGATGACCATGGAACAACGTCGCGGGGCCCGCTGAACAGAGCCGCTTCGGACCGATCATGGTGCCCCGTCAGCCAGGACCGGTCAGCTGGTCCAGCATGTCGCTGGTCATGGCCCAGCGCTCATGGTCGCGCCACGCGCCCTCGATATACAGGAAGTCTGGGGAAAACCCTTCCAGCCGGAAGCCATGGCGCTTCACCAGCCCCAACGACGCCTTGTTGCCCGGCTGGATGTTGACCTCGACGCGGTGCAGCCCCAGCGGCCCGAATGCATGGCGCAGAACGAGCCCCAGCGCCTCGGACATATAGCCCTGTCCGGCGGCGGGCGGAAAGGCTCCGTAGCCGATCGAGCCGCACTGGAAGGCGCCGCGCACAATGTTGTTGATGTTGATGAACCCGACCATGTCCCCGGTCTCCCGGGCACAGACGAGGAAGCCCTCGCGGTCCTCGCGCTCCAGCTGGGCGATGTAGTGCAGATAGGCCCGCTCGGTGGTGGGGAGGGTGAGCCAGGGGCGGTGGAACTCCATGCTCTCCCGGGCGCGCCTGACGAACTCCGCACCGTCCGCGCGGGTGGTGCGGCGGATGGCCGCCCGGGTTCCCTCGGTGACATACCGGACGTCAGGCATGCGGCAATGATGACAGCAGCGCCATGGCCGCCGCATAGCCGGAGCCACCGGATATCGTCTCGTCCACGGGGATGTCGGTCATCCCCCACGGGCCGACGGGCACGGCGGAGAGCCCGGTGCCGACATAGTTGACCGCGGGGTCCCGGGACAGGCCGGTGCCCAGGCCCTTGAGATAGGCCTCCTTGCGGGTCCAGCAGCGGGCGAAGGCGGCGGGCCGGTCGGCCGGCGCCAGCGCGTCCAGCTCGGCGCGCTCCTTGGGATGCAGGCTCTCGGCGACCTGGTCGACCACCGAGGCGGGCTGCAGCTTCTCCACGTCCACGCCGACCGCGGAGCCCGCGAAGGCGAAGAGCACCAGATCACCGGCGTGCGACATGTTGAAGTGCAGCGGGGTGCCGGACACGGCGGGGCGGCCGTGCGGACCGCCGCAGCCGGGGCACGCCTCGCGGGTGAACGGAACGTCGGCCGGGGACATGCCCAGATAGGCGCCGAGCAGCTCGCGCAGCCCCAGATGGGCCGCCGTATAGCGCTCGCGGTCCTCCGCCCGCAGGAACTTCGCGGCCCGCTCCCGCTCCCCGGCGTCCAGGATCGTGCCGGGCGCGCCCGCGTCCATGGCCGCGGTGTACCGGGAGACGCTGAGCAGCCAGGTCTCGGGCTCGCCGCCCTGCGGCCAGGCACCGGCGACGGCGGTGGGCAGCGGCTCGGAGCCGACGATGCGCGGGACCGATGGGGGTGTCAACTCGCTCCTCCAGTGGAGATCGGGGCCGCCGATGTCAGCAGCTCCAGGGTGGGCACATCGGATCTGATCAGCCCGAAGGTCTGGATGTACAGCGACAATTCGGCCTCCAGGGCGCGGATCATCGTATCGGCGCGGCGGAAGCCATGGCCCTCGCCCTCGAAGGTGAGGTAGGCGTGCGGGATACCGCGCCCGGACACCGCCTCCAGGAACCGCTCGCACTGCTCGGGCGGGCAGATGGTGTCATCCAGCCCCTGGAGCAGCACGAAGGGCGAGCCGATGCGGTCGGCCCGGTGCAGCGGGGAGCGCTCGCGGTAGCGGTCCGCCACCTCCGCGAGCGGGCCGACCAGCGATTCGGTGTAGCACGACTCGAAGTCATGGGTGCCGCCGGTGGCCCAGGAGACCAGGTCGAGGATGGGGTAGGTGACGGTGGCGCAGGCGTAGAGATCCGTGGCGGTGAGGGAGGCCGCCGCCGTCCAGCCGCCCGCGCTGCCGCCGCGGATCGCGAGCCGGGCGCGGTCGGCGACGCCCTCGTCGGCGAGCGCCCCGGCGACGGCGGCGCAGTCCTCGACATCGACCACGCCCCACTGCTCGCGCAGCCGCTCGCGGTAGGCGCGGCCATAGCCCGTGGAGCCCCCGTAGTTGACCTCGGCGACGCCGATGCCGCGTGAGGTGAAATAGGCGATCTCCAGGTCGAGCACGAGCGGGGCGCGGCCGGTGGGCCCGCCGTGGGCCCAGATCACATACGGCGGAAGCTCTCCGTCCGGTGCGGTGTGGCCGGGATGATGCGGTGGATAGAGCTGGGCGTGGATCTCCCGGCCGTCCGGTCCGGTGAAGGTGCGGGCCAGGGGCCGGGGGTAGTACGCGGGGTCCACGGGGTCGGTGTGGGCGCTGCCGATGACCCGGGAGCGGCCGGTGCAGACGTCCAGCTCCATCACCTCATGGCCGCTGTGCGGGCTCGCCGCGACGCCGACCACGCGCGTGCCGTTCACGGCCAGCGTCGGCTCCCATTCGGTCCAGGGGCCCGGCACATCGGCCGTCCGGCCAGTCCGTGGATCGAGGATGCCGAGGGCGGCCGCGCCCCGGCCGTGCAGCACCGCGATCAGACCGCCGGCCAGCGGGGCGAACCAGCGGTGGCCCAGCTTCCACAGCGGCCCCCCGAACTCCTCCTCGCGGGGGCACAGCGCCACCGGCCGTCCGGCCGGGGCCCATTCCCGCCCACCGGCCGCCTCCTCCGGCGGCTCCAGACGGTGCAGATTCCACCAGCCGGTGCGGTCGGTGGCCGCGAGCAGCGCGCCGTCCTCGGCCCACTCGATCTGGGCGACCGACTCATCGGGCCCGCCCAGCACCGCCCGGGCGCCGGTGAAGGAGCCGTCCTCCGCGACATCGGCCAGCATCACCTCCGTGCCGTCCCAGGGCATCCGGGGGTGGTCCCAGACGATCCAGGCGGCTCGCCGGCCGTCGGACGAGAGCCGGGGCCCGGTGAGGAAGCGGTGCCGGTCGTCGGTCAGCTCGCGCACCGCCGCGCGGTCCTCGGCGGCCGAACCGTCCAGCGGCACAGCGGCGATCACCCGCCGCACATCCGTCGGCCCTCCGCCCGTGAACTCCTCCAGCACACACCACACCTCGCCGCGCTCCGGGTGCAGCACCGGATCCGCCCAGCGCAGCCCCTCCCCCACCGCCGACAGCGGGGTCAGCGGGCGCGGCGCGCCCCCGGCCGGGGCGTCCGGCTCATGGATGTACAGCCGCTGGTCGGCGAAGTGGACGAACACCACCAGCGGGCCGCCGCTCGCGCGGTCCACCGCGGCCCAGGGCATTCCGCCGTACCCCATCACCTTGCTGCGCACATTCCACGGCGGGGCCAGCACCGTGACCTCCGCGCCGTCGATGCGCCGCCGGATCAGGGCGCGGCGGCCGCCCTCGCCGGGGCGCGGCGCGGTCCACCACACCTCCTCGCCGACCGTGCCCACATACTCCGGATGGCCGTCGTACGAGGCGACGAGCGCGGCGTCGACCGGGGAACTCCAGGCTCCGTAGGGGGCCGTGACGGCCGTCTGCTGCTGCACCGTTCGCACCGTTCTTCACGCCCTCTGCAGGAAGTGGTCGAGCACCCGGACGCCGAAGTGCAGGGCTTCCACCGGGACCCGCTCGTCCACGGCGTGGTAGAGCGCCTGATAGTCGAAGCCCTCGGGCAGGCGCAGTGGTGAGAAGCCGTATCCGGCGATGCCGAGCCGGGAGAACTGCTTGGCATCGGTGCCGCCCGACATGCAGTACGGCACGGCGTGGGCGCCGGGGTCGAAGTGCTCGACGGCGGCGCGCATCGCCCGGTAGGTGGGGGTGTCGATCGGCGCCTCCAGCGGGCGCTCCCGGTGGTGGAACTCCCACTCCACGTCCGGCCCGGTGAGCCGGTCCAGGGTGTCGTGGAACTCCTCCTCGCCACCGGGCAGCATCCGCCCGTCCACATAGGCGGTGGCGCTGCCCGGGATCACATTGACCTTGTAACCGGCCTCCAGCACCGTGGGGTTGGCGCTGTTGCGCACGGTCGGCTCGATGAGGGCGGCGGCGGGCCCGAGCTTCGCCAGCAGGGCATCGACGTCGAAGTCCGCGGCGTCCACATCGGCCGGGATGCCCTGGAGCGCGGCCAGTTCGATGAGCGCGGCCTTCACCGTGGGCGTCAGCCGGACCGGCCAGCGGTGCTCGCCGATCCGGGCGACGGCGGCGGCGAGCCTGCTGACCGCGTTGTCCCGGTTGACCTTGGAGCCGTGTCCGGCGCGGCCGTGCGCGGTGAGCTTGAGCCAGGCCGTGCCGCGCTCCCCCGCCGCGATGGGGTAGATCCGCGCCCCGGGCCCGGCGTGGAAGGTGAAGGCTCCGGACTCGCTGATGCCCTCGGTGCAGCCCTCGAAGAGGTCGGCATGGCGCTCGGCGAGGAAGCCGGAGCCCCAGGCGGCGCTGTCCTCCTCATCGGCGGTGAAGGCCAGCACGATGTCCCGGCGCGGCCGCACGCCCGTCCGCGCCCACGCCCGGACGACCGCGAGCACCATCGCGTCCATGTTCTTCATGTCGATGGCGCCCCGGCCCCAGACGACGCCGTCGCGCACCTCCCCGGAGAAGGGGTGCACGGTCCAGTCGGCGGGCTCGGCGGGCACCACGTCCAGATGGCCGTGGACCAGCAGCGCGGGCGCGGACGCATCGGTGCCCTCGATCCGGGCCACGACATTGGTGCGCCCGGGCGAGCGCTCCAGCAAGGTGGGCTCGATCTCCACATCGCCGAGCATCTCCGCCACATACTCGGCGGCCGGGCGCTCCGAGCAGTCACCGCCGCCGCGGTTGGTGGTGTCGATCCTGATCAGCTCGGAGGTGAACCGCACCACCTCGTCGAGCGTCTGGGCGTCGATGGTCTCCGGACGGTCCGTGTCAGCCATATTGCTCCTCCACCGCGGCCGAGACGACCGTTGTGACGGCCTTGAAGCAGCGGATCCCCTCGTACATGGTCGGTGAGGTGTAGGCGACGCGCCGCTCACCGCTGCGCTCCACACCCGGCACGACGCTCGCCGCCCCGACCAGATGCTCGGCGTCGAATTCCAGCTCCACCGTGAACGGCCCGCCGCGGGCGGGCTCGTGGCGCACCGCCAGCACCGCCGCCTCCCGCGCCGCCGCCCGGATGTCGGCGGCCGTGCGAGCGGGGGTGCGGCAGACCGCCGCATAGCGCGAGACATAGTCCTTGACCGCGACCGAACGGGCGTCCGGCGCATAGTCCCCGGCGTCCTCGCAGGTCTTGTCGTCCCCGGTCACCAGCACCACCGGCACCCCGTACTCGGCGGCCACCAGGGCGTTGAGCCGGCCCTCGCTCGCCCGCGCGCCGTTCACCCACACTCCGGTGATCGAGTTGGCCAGGTAGGTGTGGGCGAGGACGCCCTCGGTGCCCGCGCCGGTGTGATAGCCGACGAACGCCACTCCGTCCACATCACCGTGCTGCACGCCCTCGACCATGCTCAGGCTCTTGTGCCGGCCGGTGAGCATCTGGGCTCGATCGTCCAGCTCTTCCAGCAGCAGATTGCGCATGGTCCAATGCGCCTCGTTGATGAGCACCTCGTCCGCACCGCCGTCGAGGAATCCGGCGACGGCCGCGCTCACATCGGAGGTGAACAGACGGCGGCAGCGCTCCCACTGGGGGGTGCCGGGCAGCACATCAGCCGGCCAGGTGACGCCGGTGGCGCCCTCCATGTCGGCGCTGATGAGGATCTTCATGCCTCGTCACGTTACGCGCCGCGCCCGACCCGAACCACCCCTGTGGATAACTGGTCCAGTCCACTGCCGGGACCGGCCCGTGCCCGCCTCGTCCGGCGCGCGCCCGCCGCGCCTCGACCACCCGCGGGCACGCGCCCCAACCGCCCGCGGGCACGCGCCCCGGCCACCCACGGGCAAGGGGCCCTACGCCCGCGAGACGACGAACCAGCGGGCCGGCAGCTCGACCCGTGAGCCGTCCGGCCACTGCTCCGTCTGGGCCAGCGCCGTCGGGCCCTCGGCGAGGATCTCCAGCCCGGCCTCCGCCAGCACGTCCGGAACCTCCTTGTCCGCCGCGTCGGCCGGCCGCAGCCCGTGGTCGAAGACCCGGCGCAGCTTCAGCGGCGGACCGCCCGGGCTCGCCGCCAGCTCAGCCAGCACGGCCTTGGACTCCGCCGTCAGCTCCACGACGAACCCCCGCCCGCGCCGCCCCAGCAGCGTGGCCACCGCCTCCGCGACCGGACGCCGGTCGGCGGCCTCGCTCTGGTGGATGACGGCGCGCATATACACATTGGCGTCGCCGAGCCGCCGGGCCAGCTCCGCCACCCCGGCCGCGTCCGTCAGGCTCAGCTGCCGGTACTCCGCCGCGCCCGCCGGATCGGCGCGCCGCGCATGCTCCACCGCGGCGCGGGACAGATCGACGCCCACCGCCGGTCCGAAGCGGGAGGCCAGATAGCGGGTCTGGGTGCCGTTGCCGCAGCCCAGGTCGACGATCGGCAGCGAGGGGTCGGCGTACGGCGCCAGCAGGTCCAGATGCGGGGCGGCGCTCAGCGAGGGATCCGCGTCCCAGATGGCGTCCCCCGGGGCGTCCGAGGTCTGCTGCCAGTAGCTCTCCCACGCCTGCCGGTAGCGCTCCGAGACGCTCATCGCCGCTCCCCTGGGTGTGCCAACGCCTGCTCGAACCACAACGTTTTACCGCGCCCCGTGCGACTCGTACCCCACTCGCGCGCCAGTTTGCTGATCACCCGCAGCCCGCGCCCGCTCTCGTCGTCCCGGTCCGCGCTCAGCAGCGCCGGCAGTTCGTGGTCGTCGTCGGTGACCTCGCACAGCAGGGCGTCGGTGCGGACCAGGCGCAGCCGCACATGGTGGGTGTGGGCATGCCGTATCGCGTTGGTCACCGCCTCGCTCACCAGAAGCTCGGCGGTCTCCACGGACTCCGGCAGCCCCCACCGCAGCAGCCGCTCGCGGACCAGCCGGCGGGCCCGGCCGACCTCGCTGGGGTCCAGCGCGAGCCGCCACTGGGCGACATGCTCGGCCGGTATGCCGCCCAGCCGGGCCATCAGCAGCGCCACGTCGTCCTTACGGCCGCCACGGCCGTCCTTGTCCCGGGAGGCGGCGGCCAGCGCCCGGATGATGGTGTCGCACGCGTCGTCCATGGACGCCGCCGGATGCGCAGCGGACTCGCACAGCGCGGCGATCCCGGCGCCGATGTCCTGGCCGCGCACCTCGACCAGGCCGTCCGTGCACAGCACCAGCCGGTCCCCGGGCTCCACCCGCACCGTCACCGTCTCGAAGGGCACCCCGCCCACGCCGATCGGCGCACCGGTCGGCAGGTCCAGCAGCTCGCTGCGGCCGTCCTGGGCCCGCACCAGCACGGGCGGGATATGGCCCGCGTTGGAGAGCACCAGCTCGGAGCTGACGGGGTCGTAGACGGCGTACAGACAGGTGGCCAGATAGTGCTCGCCGAGCCGCTGGGCCAGGTCGTCGAGGGTGCGCAGCAGTTGGGCGGGCGGCAGATCGAGCGCGGCCATGGTCTGCACGGCGGTGCGCAACTGCCCCATCATCGCCGCCGAGGTGAGCCCGTGTCCCATCACGTCGCCGACCACCAGCGCGGTGCGCGACCCGGGCAGCTTGATGGTGTCGAACCAGTCTCCGCCGACCCTGCCGAGCCGGGTCCCGGGCAGATAGCGGGTCGCGGTGTCGCAGCCCGCCATGCGCGGGGTCACCTGGGGCAGCATGCTGTCCTGGAGCGTCTCGGCGACGTTCTCCTGGTAGGTGTACATCCGGGCGTTGTCGAGGACGAGACCTGCGCGGGCGGCCAGTTCGGCGCCGGTCGTGCGGTCCATGTCGTCGAACGGCTCACGCCCGGGGCGCCGCAGCAGCACCATGAAGCCCAGCACCACATCGCGCGCCTTGAGCGGCACGATCAGGATCGACCGGCCGTTGATCAGCGGTCTGAGGTCGCGCTTCTCGAACTGCCCGGCGATCCGGTCGCCCACCTCGTCGCTGATGTAGGGGATGAGCACCGGCTCGCCCGTGACCATGCACTGGAAGAACGGGGTGTGCTCGGGAAACGCGATGCTCTCACCGACCGGCACGGTGTCGTCCCAGCGGCCCGGTTCGTCGTTGTGCTCGACCCAGACGCGGTGCCAGACGGTGGTGACGTCGGGCGGGCCGTCGGGAAACCCCTCGCCCGCCAGGACCTGGGCGCGCAGATGGGTACCGGCGAAGTCGGCGAAGCGCGGGACGGCGGCGCTGGTCACCTCGCGGATGGTGCGGGCGAGGTCCAGGGAGGTGCCGATGCTGCCGCTGACCTCGTTGAGGAACTCCAGCCGCTCACGGACCGCCGCGTACTCCAGGTCCACCTCATCGGGGTCCAGCGACCGCTCGGAGGCGTGCGCGCGATCCGGTGCGCCGTCCGTCGTGACCGCGCGCCGCAGTACGGCCTCCTGACGCGCCCGGCGCTCGCGGTAGCGGGGCATCCCCCAGTCCGGCGTCACCGGGACGCGCTCGTGGTGGCTGATCTCCAGTACCGGATAGCCCAGTTCCAGCACCTGGGCGACGATCCGGCCGGCCGTGGCCGGGCCCATGTTGGGCAGGATGTCCGGCAACCGTCCGGCCAGCCGTTCGGCGCCGGAGAATTCGGTGTGCAGCGCGAAGCCGGGTGCGATCCGCTCGTCCTGCCCCAGCGCGTCCCCGCCCACTCCATTGGCGTCCGCGGCCAGTACCAGCAGCCGCTCCGGCCCGGGGCCCACCAGCGGATACGCCCACCACAGGACGTCCGCCCGGCCATGCGCCGGGTCCGCCATACGGGCCCGGCCCGCGGTGGGGTAGTACATGGTGCCGAGCAGCGAATCGTCGAGCTCGGGGTGGCCCGTCGCGTCGGTGCGCACCTCCGCGCCGCGTAACGCCCCCGAGACCGGCATCAGGTCGACGGCTGGGCAGCCGACGGCCTGTTCGCGTGTGGGGCCGAAGAGCCTGCGGGCCCCCGAACTCCAATGCGTGACGCGCCCTTCGGCGTCGATGACGACGACCGCGAGCGGCATCCTCCCGTGGACACCCCTGCGCTGCTCCGGCACCGCGGGCGGCTCGCCCCGGCCGTCGTCGCAGCGCGACGTGCCGTACTCCATAGGCGGAAGACTCCTTCGCACGCAAGATCTGCGACAGCGCTACCCACGGTACGGCTGTTGCGGACGTCCGCGGGAGCCAATACCCGAATAGGTGTCATGTGCGGGTACGTGCGAAGGAGGCCGCCGCCGGGAGGCGTCGCGGCGTCTCCCGGCGGGGCTCCGGGCCTAGTCCTCGTAGCCCAGTTGGAGATCACGCTCCGTACGGCCGCCGCCCGCGACCTGGAGGACCGTCGCCACCGGCGGGTAGCCGGCCGCGATGACCGTGTACTCGCCCGCCGACAGGTCGATGAAGCGGAACGCGCCGTCCGGGCCCGTCGTCGCCGTGTCGACCACATTGCCCGCCGCGTCCAGCAGCGTGACCCGGGCGTCCTCCACCACCCGGCCGCCGGTGGCCCGGACGACCCCGCGCAGGACCGCGCCACCGGCCAGTTCGATGTCCTGCCGGGTCTCGCGGGCGGCCTGGACGGAGACGGGGAGGGCCGCGGGGCGGAACGCGGGGGCGCTGGCGGCGAGGGTGTATTCACCCGCCACCAACTCGTCCATCACATAGCCCCCTTCGCGGCCGCTGCGGGTGGACGCGACGACCTCGCCGCGCACATCCGTCAGGGTGACGGTCGCCTCCCTTACGGGGGTGCCGTCCGCCGTAAGGACGGCACCGGCGAGCCGCCCCGCCCCGCCGAGGACCACGTCCAGGTCGACCGGCCGGTCCCCGACGGTGACGCTGACCGCCCGCGGCTGGTGGCCGCCGGCCGCCGCGATCAGGACATACGATCCGGCGCCGGGCGTGCTCAGCGCGTACCGCCCGTCCTCCCCGGTGGCACCGCGCCCGATCTGGCGTCCGCCGATGTCGATGAGGGTCAGGGCCGCCCGAGGGACCGAGGTGCCGTCGTGGTGCTGGACCGTGCCGCAGACCGGGACGCCCGCGGAGGGTGGCGGCGCGGAGGGCGCGGCCGCCGCGGCGTGCCGGGCGCCCGTGCGCGCGGCCGGCACCACGGGGTCTTGCAGGTCTTGCTGGACGGCATAGTCGGTGTGGGACACCAGAGGTTTCTCCTTCAGGAGGAAGGCGAGCAGGAAGCCCAGGACGAGCACCGGCACGAGATAGAGAAAGATCCGCGGCATGGCGTGGGCGTACGCCGCGATGTAGCCGTCCCGCAGGGCGCCCGGCATCGCGTGCACCATCTGCGGGGTGACCGAGTCGGGGTCGGGCAGACCGGATCCGTCGCCGCCGCGCCCGTACGCGGCTCCAGAGGGCAGGTCGACCTCGAGGCGGTCGGCGAGCCGGTTGGCGAAGAGCGTGCCGAAGACGGCCGCGCCGACGCTGCCGCCGATCTGCCGGAAGTAGTTGTTGGCGCTGGTGGCGGAGCCGAGGTCGGCCGCGGGCACGGCGTTCTGCACGGCGAGGATGAGCACCGGCAGGACGAGCCCGAGGCCGAGCCCGAGGACGCCCATCCACAGGCTGTAGTCCTGGCGGGAGGTGTCCTCCTCCAGCCGGGAGAGCAGCCACATGCCGACGACGGAGATCAGCCCGCCGACGATGGGGAAGACCTTGTAGCGGCCGGTGGCGCTGATGAGCTGGCCGGAGATGATCGAGGCCAGCACCATGCCGCCCATCATGGGCACCATCAGCAGCCCCGACTCGGTGGCCGAGACGCCGTCGACCATCTGCAGGAAGGTCGGCAGATAGCTGGCCGCGCCGAAGAGGGCGACACCGATGACGGCGCCGATCAGCCCGCTGACGCAGAAGACCGAGTCGCGGAACAGCCGCATGGGGATGATCGGTTCGGGGACGACGCACTCCACGACGACGAAGAGGACCGCAGAACCCGCCGCCCCCAGGGCGAGCCCGAGGATGACGCGGGAGCCCCATGCGTACTCCGTGCCGCCCCAACTCGTCAGCAGCACCGCGCAGGTCGAGAACAGCGACAGGAACAGTGCGCCCAGGTAGTCGAAGCGCGCCCGCCGCGGCGGCTCCGGGACCTTGAGGACGGCGGCCACGACGGCGAGGGTGACCATCCCGAAGGGGACATTGACGTAGAAGCACCAGCGCCAGGAGGCATGGTCGGTGAAGAACCCGCCGAGCAGCGGCCCGGCCACCGAGGCGAGGCCGAAGGCGGCGCCGATGAGCCCCATATAGCGGCCGCGTTCCCGAGGCGGAACAATATCGGCCATGATCGCCTGGACGCCGATCATCAGACCGCCGGCGCCCACGCCCTGCACCGCCCGGAAGGCGATCAGCTCGTCCATCGTGCGGGACCAGCCCGCGAGCGCGGATCCGGCGACGAAGACGACGATCGCGAAGACGAAGACGCTCTTACGGCCGATGAGGTCGCCCAGCTTGCCGTAGACCGGCAGCACGATGGTGACCGCGAGGAGGTAGGAGGTGACGGTCCAGGACATCTTGTCCAGGCCGTGGAGTTCGCCGACCACCTCGGGGAGGGCGGTGGCGACGATGGTCTGATCGAGGGCCGCGAGCAGCAGCGCGAGCATCAGCCCGAAGAAGACCATCCGCACCCGGGCCGGGCTGAGCGGGGCGGGCGCCGGGGCGGCGCCCGCCACCGGAGGCGGCGCCGCGCCCGCGCCCCCGGCCCCGTCGGTTCCGTCGTCGGTCGCGTGGGCGGGAGGGCCCGCCGGTTCGTACCCCCCGTGCCGCTCGTGGCTCTCTCGCCGCTTCGGCACGGTGGCCCCGGTGGTCCCGGTGGTGCCGCCCACGTCCTTCTCCCCTCGTCACGCCTGCGCCGCCCATTTCTCGCATCACGCGCAACCAGGGGCAAACAGCGACGAATCACCGACGAGGGGCTGTAGACGGCATTCCCCCCGGTGGGAGTGTGTGCGGGGGGTATGCCGGACCGCGGAGAAAACCACCCGAACCGGTGAGTGCGACGTTTGGTCCGGGGGACGGGATCAGGGCGTGCCGAGCGCTACTGGGCGGTCTCGGCGGCGAGCTTGGCCAGCAGTTCGTCGTAGATCCGGGCCAGCCCCTTGGGGGCGAAGGTCCGCTCGAAGAAGCCGCCGATGCCGCTCGCGCCGGTCCAGGTCGAGGTGACGACGACCCGCGACTTTCCCTCACCCGCCGGGGTGACGGTCCAGGTGGTGACCATGGAGGAGTTGCGGTCCTTCTCGACCAGCCGGCCGTCGCTCGGCTCGGAGACCTCCAGCAGGCAGTCGCGCACCCGCTTGCTGGTGGCCTGGAGCTTCCAGTGCACAACGGTGCCCTCACCGTCGCCGCCCTCGCGCACCTCGTACTCGCTGAACTGCTGCGGAAGCAGCCGGGGGCGGGCCTCGCGGTAGTCAGCGAGTGCGTCGAACACGTCCTCGGGCTTACCCGTGACGATCCGCTCCGTGGTGGCCTCGACCTGGCCCATCGCATGTCCCTCCGCGCTCGACGTGGCGCCCCCAGCCCGTGACGCCTTGACGAGCGCAAGCCAACCACCTCGGGGTCACCCGCCCAAATCGGGGGTTGACGAAAACCAATCAAACATGTGTTCTATTGTGGTAACGAGCGAGACCCGGAGGTGCCTGCGATGCGCTGGGACAACCTGACCCGAGACGACACATCGGCCACCCCGGCCCTCTTCGCCGCGGACGCGGTGACCACCCGTACCTTCGACACCCCGGAGTTCCGCGGGATCACCTTCCACGAGATCCGGGCGCGCTCGATCATCAACCGGGTGCCCGGGGCCTCCCGGATGCCCTTCGAGTGGACGGTGAACCCGTACCGCGGCTGCACCCACGCCTGCGTCTACTGCTTCGCGCGCAAGACGCACAGCTATCTCGACCTGGACACCGGGATCGGTTTCGACTCCCAGATCGTGGTGAAGACCAACGCGCCGGAGCTGCTCCGCCGCGAGCTGGCCTCGCGCCGCTGGGCCGGTGAGCACATCGCCATGGGGACCAATGTGGACTGCTACCAGCGTGCCGAGGGCCGGTACCAGCTGATGCCCGGCATCCTTACGGCGCTCGTGGAGCGCGCCAACCCGTTCTCGATCCTCACCAAGGGCACGCTGATCCTGCGCGATCTGGAGCTGCTGCGGCGGGCGTCACGCGTCACCGACATCGGCGTCTCGGTCTCGGTCGGCTTCACCGACGGCGAGCTGTGGCGCACCGTCGAGCCGGGCACGCCCTCGCCCGAGCGGCGCCTGGACGTCGTACGGACGCTGTCCTCCCACGGGATCCCGTGCGGCGTGCTGATGGCCCCGGTGATCCCCTTTCTCGGCGACTCCCCCGAGCAGTTGCGCGCCACCGTAAGGGCGATCGCTCAGGCCGGAGCCACCTCCGTGACCCCGCTGGTGCTCCATCTGCGCCCGGGCGCCCGCGAGTGGTTCACCACCTGGCTCACCCACCACCACCCTCGGCTGCTGCGGCGGTACGACGCGCTGTACGAGGGCGGCTCCTACGCGCCGAAGTGGTATCAGCGGCGGATCACCGGGATGGTCCATGACTTCGCCGCCGAGTACGGCATCGGCCCGTACGCGGCGGGCGCGCACCGCAATGTGCCGGAGGAGCCGGAGGAGCCGGACACCCGGGCCGACTCACCGCCGGCGCCCGCCCAGCTGTCCCTGCTGTGAGCAGGCGCGGGTGAGCATGCGCGCACCGCCGTGAGCACACGCGCCCCGCGGCGGGCGGTGTCCCTGCTGCCCCTCACGGCACGCGCGCCTCACCCACCTTCTCCGCCGCGCCGCCCTTGCCCGCCGGTTCCGGGGCGCCCCCACCCGTGACGGCGCCCTCGCCGGTGATGCGGGCCAGGGCGGCGGCGGCCGCCGCGCTGAGGCGTATGTGCTGGGCGGCGGCGGTCAGCGCCGGGATGGCGCGCTCGTCGCCGATCGCCCCCAGACCCTCGACGCAGGCGCGGGCGATCGCCCAGTGGCGGTCGCGGGCCCCCAACTGCCGTTCCAGCGCGGCGACCAGGGCCGGTACGGACTCGGCGGCCCGCAGCTCCACCAGCAGCCGGATGGGGTGCAGGGAGTACGCGGTGCGCAGCGGGTTCGTGGCCAGGGCGGCGGCGGCCCGCGCGGTGCGCGGATCGCCGAGGCGGGCCAGCACCCGGGCTGCGGTCGCACAGCGGGCCGGCTCGCGGTAGTTGAGCAGGAGGACCAGGGTTTCGAAGGCCCGGCGGTCTCCTGCGCTGCCGAGCACGAAGGCGGCCGTCTCACGCGCCCACAGCGGCTGCTCCGGCGCTACCAGGATGCGGGCCAGCTGTTCGCGCGCGGCGGGGGTGCCCTGACGTACGAGCGCGAGCAGCGAGGCATGGGCCGCCGTTTCCTGCGGGGTTGAGAGCGAGGCCCGTACCCGCTCCGTCAGCGTCCGGAATTCTTCGTCCATACGAGGTCTCCCCTCCCCGGTGGGCCGCGCCCGGGCACGGCCGCACTTTGAGCTCTGGCATCTTGGTTACCCGCGAGTTAATATGGCGACACGAGCAGCACCCCTGCTCCGGCGGCCTGGTGACGCAGCCGCCTTGTGTGACGTCGGTTCGGCAGTTCCAGAAAAGCGAGTACGGCATGGCCCCGGGACAGGGCCGGCCGCGTGTCTCCCACGGGCAGTTTCCTCCGTGCGGCGCTGTCCGTAAGGGAGCGTGCAAGCCCTTCCATCGGGGATTTGTGTCAGCCGCGTCAGCCCCCCGCGCATGCGTGGCGTGAACGGCATCAGTGGCATGACACGAGCTCCCCTCAGTCGTCACTTCATCCCCGTCCACGGGGAACACCCTCTGGAGTCCGCGATGGACCGTCTCCCACACACCGGCGTCAGCACTGCGTCCCCCTCTGATCTCTCCCCCTCCCGGGCCCCGCTCACTACTGTCACCGTCGTCGGGCTCGGCACGATGGGCACCGGCATCGCCGAAATCCTGGCCCGGGCGGGCCGCGAGGTGATCGGCATCGACATCAACGAAAGCGCCTGCCGCCGAGCCGTCACCGCGCTCGAGGTCGCCACCGCCCGCGCCGTGCACCGCGAGCGGATCACCGAGCGGGAGCGCGCCGGGATCCTCGACCGCTTCCGCATCTCCACCGATCTGCGCGCCGCCGCCGACGCGGAGCTGGTGATCGAGGTGGTGCCCGAGGACTACGACACCAAGCACGAGGTCTTCGCCGAGCTGGACACCGTCATCAGCCCCACGGCGATCGTCGCGACCGGCACCAACGCGCTGTCGGTGACCCGGCTGGCCGCCGAATCCGCCCATCCGGAGCGGGTCTTGGGCCTGCACTTCTTCAATCCGGCGCCCGCGATGAAGCTCGTCGAGATCGTCTCCAGCGTGCTGACCGCCCCCGCGGCCGTCGAGGCGGTCACCGCGCTCGCCCGCGATCTGGGCAAGGAGCCGGTGGCGCTCGGCGACCGGCCCGGATTCGTCGCCGACGGGCTGCTGTTCGGCTATCTCAACCAGGCCGCCGCGATGTACGAGGCCAAGTACGCGGCGCGGGAGGACATCGACGCCGCGATGCGCCTCGGCTGCGGGCTGCCGATGGGGCCGCTGGCCCTGCTCGACCTGATCGGCATCGACACCGCCCGCACCGTCCTGGAGGCCATGTACGCCGCCTCCGGCGACCGGCTGCACGCGCCCGCGCCGATCCTGGGGCAGCTCTCCGAGGCCGGTCTCACCGGCCGTAAGGCGGGCCGCGGCTTCTACACGTACGAGGCGCCGGGCAGCGCCACCGTCGTCCCGGACGCCGCGACGGCCGAGGTGCGGCACTCCACGGAAGGGGCGCGTCCGGTGCGCGCCCTGGGCGTCGCCGGCTCGGGCACGATGGCCTCCGGGATCGCCGAGGTCTTCGCGAAGGCGGGCCTGGAGGTGGTGCTGGCCGGCCGGACCCTGGAGAAGGCCGAGCGGGCCAAGGCCCGCATAGGGAAATCCCTGGAAAGGTCGGTGTCCAAGGGGCGGATGACCAAACGGGCCCGGGAGCAGGCGCTGGAGCGGATCACCGCGGCCGATGCGCTCGACGCGTTCGCCGAAGTGGATCTGGCCGTGGAGGCGGTGGCCGAGGATCTGGTCGTCAAGCAGGAGCTCTTCAAGGTGCTCGACAAGGTCTGCAAACCCGGTGCGGTGCTGGCGACGACCACCTCCTCGCTGCCGGTCGTGGCCTGCGCACGGGCGACCTCGCGCCCGCAGGACGTGGTGGGCCTGCACTTCTTCAACCCGGCGCCCGCGATGAAGCTGGTCGAGGTGGTGCGCACCGTGCTGACCGCGGACGATGTGCGCGCGACCGCGCACGCGGTGTGCGCGGCGGTGGGCAAGCATCCGGTGGACTGCGGCGACCGGGCGGGCTTCATCGTGAACGCCCTGCTGTTCCCGTACCTCAACAACGCCGTGAAGATGGTGCAGGAGCACTACGCCACCCCGGACGCCATCGACGCCGCGATGAAGCTGGGCGGCGGCTATCCGATGGGCCCCTTCGAACTGCTCGATGTCGTGGGGCTCGATGTGTCGCTCGCCATCGAGCGGGTGCTGCACCGGGAGTTCCGTGAACCGGGCCTGGCGCCGGCGCCGCTGCTGGAGCATCTGGTGGCCGCGGGGTGCCTGGGGCGCAAGACCGGGCGCGGCTTCCGCGAGTATGCCAAAGCCTGAATTCTGCTCCGGGTGGGGCGGACCGTCTGAGTCCGGTTCCGGGTGGGGCGGGCTGCTGGAGCCTTCCGTCGGTCTGCCCCCGCACCGGCACTCACAAGCGTGTTACGTTCCCCACATGTCCCAGCCCGTGAAGGCCACGCGTACGGAGCGTACGAAGCGATCCCCCTCATCCGGTGGCGGTGAGAGCGCGGGAAGTCGCCGCGCCGCGGCTCAACGTCTGTCCATGCGCCGCAAACTCGCGGCCGCGGCGATGGAGTTGTTCGCGACGCAGGGGTACGAGGCGACGACCGTCGATGAGATCGCGGCCAGGGCGGGAGTGGCCCGCCGTACCTTCTTCCGGCACTTCCGCTCCAAGGAAGAGGCGATCTTCCCGGACCACGACGACACCTTGGTGCGGGCGGCGGCGGTGCTGGACGCGGCACCTCCGCATGAGCACCCCCTGGACACCGTGTGCCGCGGGATCAAGGAGGTCATGCGGATGTACGCGGCCGCGCCGACCGTCTCCGTGGAGCGCTACCGGCTGACCCGCGAGGTACCGGCGCTGCGGGAGCGGGAAATCGCCTCGGTGGCCCGCTACGAACGGCTGTTCACCCGCTATCTGCTGGGCCACTTCGACGAGGGCGCCCACCACGACGGCGACGACGATCCGCTGCTGGCCGAGGTCGCCGCGTCGGCTGTGGTCACGGCCCACAACCATGTGCTGCGGCGCTGGCTGCGGGCGGGCGGCCAGGGCGATGTGGAGTCCCAGCTGGACCACGCCTTCGCGATCGTCCGCGAAACCTTCGGGAGCGGCATCGGCGCCCGCCCCATCCCGTCCGGCAGCCGCCCCGCGGCGACGGTGTCGCCGACGGACGAGGACGAGGTGGTGGTGATGGTGGCGCGGACGGACGCGCCGCTGGCCGAGGTGATGCGCACGATCAAGGAAGCGCTGAAGCGGTAGCGCTCTGGCGCTTCGGGTTCGCCGGTCCGGGGCCGCAACTCCCGGACCGGGTGGCCCGCGTCATGGGCTGGGGTGGCCCGCCCGTGCGGATGTGGTGGGTGCCGGGGGCGGGGCCTCCGGTGCGGCGCCCTGGACCGCATATTTACGGCGCCGGCGCCCGGGGGCGTGGTGTGGGCCGGGGATTGGCGCCACACATATGCGAAAGCGTCCAGGACACCACCCCTGCGGCCCCACCCCCTCCCGTCTCGCCGGCGACCGCGCCCTGGTGGCACAGGGCGCCCGCCCGTCCCGCGGCCGGCCCAGGGGCAGCACCGCGACCGGCCCGGGCGCAGGCGCAGCGCCGGCCCGGCCGTGCTGGCGCCGCCGGGCCGGGCCCCCTCGAGCCCAGTGGCCTGGGTCTTCGACCGGGGTGGCCGCGGCGGAGACGAGGGGCGGGGCCCGCCCCCCACAAGGCAGATCCCGCCCCCGCCGGGCCTCAGGCCCGGCTCGGCGCCGCCCCGGTGCCGTCGGGGCGGTGCGGGCGCGTCAGCCGGTCTTGGTCAGCTTGGCGGCGAAGCCGCCGTTCTTCGGGACGTCCACCGAGAGCCGCGAGTCCGGTGTGACCTCGTAGGTTTCGGTGACGACCTTGCCGTCCGGGCCGTCCTTCCACACCTCGATCCGCCAGCCGCCCTTGCCGAGGAAGCCCAGCGGCTCGTCCAGCGTGCGGGCCGCGCCCGAGGTGATCGCGCCCAGGTACCAGGTGTCGCCGGAGCGGCGGGCCAGGACGGCGCGGTCGCCGGGGTCGCCGTCGACCAGCCGCGTCTCGTCCCACACCGTGGGCACCTGGTTCAGGAACTTCAGCTCCGCCGGCCGGCTCTCGTACGACTCCACGCTGTCGGCGAAGTGCTGCACCCCGGACTCGTAGACGACCGAGAGCGCGAGTTCGGCCGCGTCGCTCGTGGGCCGTACGCCCGTGAAGGTCGCCGGTGTGAAGTCCATGGGTCCGATGAGGTTCCGGGTGAAGGGCAAGGTCGTGTAGTGCGCCGCCGGGAAGGGCTGGCGGCCCGGCTTGGGGCGGGTGCCCTCGGCGCCCTTGACCGCCTCGGTGCTCATCAGCTGCGGCCAGGTCCGCTCCTGGCCGCGCGGGATGGTGGCGCCGTGGAAGTTCAGCATCAGCTGGTTCCGGGCGCTGTCCTTGAAGACCGCGTCGTACCAGCGCATCCGGTCCTGGCCATCCGACTCCAGGAAGTCGATCTTCAGCCCGGCGATCCCCCAGGACTTCCACAGCGGGAAGAGCCGGTCGCGCTCGCTCTGCGCGTCGATCGTCTGCCAGCGGGCCCACAGCCAGACGCCGACGCCCTTCTCCTTGGCGTACGCGGTCAGCTCGGGCATCCAGGAGTCGCTCCAGCCGGAGTCCACCAGGATGTACTCCCAGCCCTCGCGCGCCGCGAAGTCCACGAACTTCTTCTGGGCGTCCAGGCTGGTCGGGCTCTGCCCGTCCGACCACCAGGACCACGCCGCCCGGCCCGGCTTGATCCATGAGGTGTCGGCGACCTTCGAGGGGGCGGCCAGATCGGTCGGCAGATCGCTCTCGGTGACGGTGGCGAGATCCCCGATGACCATGGTGCGCCAGGGCGTGGTCAGCCCGGGGCCGCTGACCTCGGCGGGGTCGGGGAGGGTGAGCTTGAAGCGGTCGGCGGCGGAGTCGAGGGCGAGCCGGGAGCCGCCGTACGAGCTGTTCAGATCCGCTTCCTCGATCAGCATCCAGCTCTTGCCGATGTGGAAGAGCGACGGATAGCCGTAGTCGCCCGCCTTGGCGTCGGCGACCTTGCCGTGGTCATGGGCGGATTCGTAGTCCTGGCGGCCGTTGTCGTACGGCAGGAGGAAGGAGTCGGCGGACGGCGGGACGGCGAACTCCGAGTGCTCGCCGAGGACGGTGACCGTCCCCTTGTCCGGCACTACATAGCGGTAGGCCAGCCCGTCGGCCGAGACTCGGATGACCACCTTCAGCGTCCGCCCGTCCTTGCGGAAGGTGAAGGTCGACTCGGAGGCGTCGGAGGTGTGATGGGTGCGGCGGCCAGTGGTGGTCGTATAGGTCTCGTGGACTTTACGGTCGCTGCGCCCCGCGAACCGCAAGCCCTTGCTGAAATCGGTCTCCGCGGTGCGGATACCCAAGCCCGACGGCCGCAGCACGGTGGTGGCGCCATGGCGTGCGGCCAGCGTCAGCTCGCCCTCGTTGCTCAGCCTGAGCTCGCCGCTGACCTGCCCTTTCCCGGCCAGCCGCCAGTCCTGCGCACGACCGTCCGATGCCGCCGCCGCCCGGAGCGGCACCAGCACGGCCGCCGCGCAGGCGAGCGCGGCCACGGCTCTGGTGACCTTTGATCGTGCCGTATGCATCGTTCCTCCTCGTTCACCGCATCTCGGTGCGGCGCTCGATACATCAGAGCAATCGCCTACCTTGACGCATCATTAGCCCGTTCCTACGCTCCCGTCTAGCCAAATCATCGGATCAATCTGATCGCTCCGGAGACGGGAGATGATGGGGATGCCAGTCAGCAGACGTGGGTTCCTGAGCCGGGTGGCGGCGGGCGCGGCCGCGAGCACGGCCGTCGGTACGGCCCTCCCCGAACAGGAGGCGGCCGCCCACCCACAGCAGTCGGTGGTCCTGCGGGGCATGCGCACCGACCGGGAGTGGGAGCGCTTTCTGGGCGGCCAGGATCTGGCCTGGAAGCGCTTGCCGAGAACCTGGTACGAGGGGCCCTTCCTGGGCAATGGGCTGCTCGGCTCGATGATCTATCAGGAGCCCGGGGAGAACGCGCTGCGCTTCACCATCCACCACAGCGAGGTGCAGGATCACCGGCCCGCCGAAGGCGGCAGCGACTGGGGCGTGGCACGGCTTCCGGTCGGCAATCTGCTGCTGCGCCCGGTCGGCGCCATCACCGGCGTCGATCTGCGGCTGGATCTGTGGAACGCCGAGCTGCGCGGCACGATCACCACGGACAAGGGGAAGCTGAAGCTCCGCGCCCTGGTGCACAACGACCGCACCATGCTGCTGGCCACCGTCGAGGCGAGCGCCGGCGAAGAGGGGTTCCGCTGGGAGTTCAAGCCGTCACCGGCGATCAGCCCGCGCATCGTCCGCGAGGATCCGCCGAAGGGCTTCGAGCCCAACCCGGCCCCGGTCACCCGCACCGAGGACGGGCTCGGCATCACCGTCCAGTCGCTGGTGGCGGGCGGGCAGACGGTGAGCGCGTACCGGCAGCGCGGCAGCGGCCGGGAGCGCACGTACTACCTGGCCGTGGCGCACTCCCACCCCGGTACGGACGCGGAGGGCCGGGCCCGGACCACCGTGCGCAAGGCGTCGGCGCTGCCGGTCTCCAGCCTGCGGCGCACCCACTACGAGTGGTGGCACCGCTTCTACCGCAAGAGCTTCATCTCGTTGCCCGACGGGATGCTGCAGAGCTTCTACTGGATCCAGCTCTACAAGCTGGCCTGCGCCGCCCGTGAGCACGCCCCCGTCATGGCCACCACCGGCCCGTGGGTGGAGCCGACCCCCTGGCCCGGCGTGTGGTGGAACCTCAACGTCCAACTGGAGTACTGGCCCGTCCACGGCTCCAACCACCTGGAGCTGGACGCGATTCCGCGCACTCTCGCCGAGAACACCGATGTGCTCATCGGCGGTCTCAAGCCCGAGTACCGCGCCGACTCGGCCGGGCTGCGCCGCTCCACGGACGCGCAGTGCGAGGACAACGGCACGGTCCCGGTGCCCGGCGTCGGGGACTCCCCCGAGGTCGGCAATCTGCCCTGGGCGCTGCACAACGTCTGGCTGACCTACCGCCACACCATGGACCGGGGCGTGCTGGAGGATGTGCTCTATCCGCTGCTGCGCCGCTCCACCAACTACTACCTGCACTTTCTCACCGAGCAGTCGGACGGCAGGCTGCATTTGCCGAAGACCTTCTCCCCCGAGTACGGCGCGGCCCCGGACTGCAACTACGACCTGGCGCTGCTGCGCTGGTCCTGCCAGACCCTGCTGACGACGGTCGAGTTGCTGGGCAAGGACGATCCGCTGGTGCCCAAGTGGCGCGAGGTGCTGGAGAAGCTGGTCGACTATCCGGTGGACGAGAACGGCTTCATGATCGGCACCGGTGTCCCCTTCGCCAAGTCCCACCGCCACTACTCCCATATGCTTTCGGTCTACCCGCTCTACCTGGTCAATTGGGACCAGCAGGAGCACCGGGACCTGATCGCCCGCTCGCTGAAGCACTGGATCAGCTTCGAGGGCGCGCTGCGCGGCTACAGCTTCTCGGGCGCGGCCTCGATCTCGACCCAGATGGGGCGCGGCGATGACGCGCTGAAATATCTGCGGGAGCTGGTGGCGCGGTTCATCCAGCCCAATACCCACTACTACGAGGCGGGTCCGGTGATCGAGACCCCGCTGTCGGGTGCGCAGGCGATCCACGACATGCTCTGCCAGAGCTGGGGCGGGACCATCCGCTTCTTTCCCGGGGTGCCGGGCGAGTGGAAGGACGTCACGCTGCACGACTTCCGCACCGAGGGCGCGTTCCTGGTCAGCGCGGTGCGCACGGGCGGCAGGACGCGCTGGGTGCGGGTGCGCAGCCTGGCCGGGGAGCCCTGCCGGATCCGCCACTCGATCGGCGGCCGGGTCGCGGTCGCCGGGGTCGGCGGCCCCGCGCCGAACTGGCGTGACCTGGGGAACGGCGAGATCGAGCTGGAGCTGGGCCGGGAGGACGAGGCGGTCGTCTACCCGGCCGGCCCGCGGCCGGACTTCCGGGTCGCCCCGGTGAAGGTCACCACCCCGGCCGAGCCCTGGGGCCTGCCGGAGCTGCCGCAGGCGGGCGCGGTCACCCAGGTCGATCTGACCGGACACTTCGACAACGACGCCATCACCACCGAGATGTACTACGGGGACGGCGACTTCGACGGTACGGGCCGCACCTATCCGATGGCACAGCTGCCGCAGACCGGGCAGACCGAGGACGACGGGATCACCTTCGCGTTCACCAACGGCAGCGAGGGCTCCGACAACAACGTGATCGCGGCGGGCCAGAAGGTCGCGGTCCCGGCGGGCAGCTACACGAAGCTGCATGTGCTGGGCGCGGGCGACACCGGCAATGTGTCCGTGCCCGCCGAGGCCACGTACGCCGACGGCTCCACGGGCGCGCTGACCATCCAGCTCACGGGCTGGACGTCGGGCCCGGCGTACGGCGAGACGGAGGCGGTGCGGACCAGCCAGATCCACACCCGCACCGGCCCGTTGGGCACCAAGGCCGCGATCTTCCACCAGTTGGTGGAGCTGGACCCGGCCAAGGAGCTGTCGGCGATCACGCTGACCGCCCCCTCGGGCACCGCACGGGCCCATGTCTTCGCGCTCTCGCTGGAGAAGAACGACTGACGAAACACACCTAACCGCACACCCATAGTGACGGCCGCCCCATCCCGGGGCGGCCGTCATTGCTCATG
Source organism: Streptomyces sp. NPDC007875 (assembly GCF_042868035.1). Classification (NCBI taxonomy): domain Bacteria; kingdom Bacillati; phylum Actinomycetota; class Actinomycetes; order Kitasatosporales; family Streptomycetaceae; genus Streptomyces; species Streptomyces sp. NPDC007875. Next base: position 146,410 of record NZ_JBIADZ010000010.1, read on the forward strand.
TGTGCAGCCGAGATGACAACTGAGGGAATTTGTTGGCACGCAGTGTCTTGCGAGGTGGCACAGCGTGCCATACCGTGAGTGGAGTCCGGGCGGCCGGCGCACTGCCAACCTTCGTGCGCCGGCTGTCCCCGCAAACCGCTTTGTGCGCCCGGACAACGCCTGCGTCACCAGGCAACCGGCGCCACCCGCGCCGCATCGAGCACCACCTCCGCCGAACCGACGGCACCGCATCAGCATCACCCGTCACGAGCCCAGCGTTCCCTCAGGCGTCCCCCCTGGACGCCTCGCCGGAGGCACCGATGAACGAGATACTTGACGCGATCCTGGCGTCGGACACAGCACCCGAGGACTTCGCGGCACTGCGCATCCCCGAGTCGTACCGCGCGGTGACCGTGCGCAAGGACGAGGCCGAGATGTTCGCGGGCCTCACCACCCGGGAGAAGGACCCCCGCAAGTCGTTGCACGTGGACGAGGTGCCGGTGCCGGAGCTCGGCCCCGGAGAGGCACTCGTCGCCGTGATGGCCAGCTCGGTCAACTACAACTCCGTGTGGACCTCGATCTTCGAGCCGCTGCCGACCTTCGGTTTCCTGGAGCGGTACGGCAAGCTCTCCCCCCTGGCCAAGCGGCACGATCTGCCGTACCACATCATCGGCTCCGACCTCGCGGGCGTCGTGCTGCGCACCGGCCCCGGTGTGAACGCCTGGCAGCCGGGCGCCGAGGTCGTCGCGCACTGTCTGTCGGTCGAGCTGGAGAGCTCCGACGGCCACAACGACACCATGCTCGACCCCGAACAGCGCATCTGGGGCTTCGAGACCAACTTCGGCGGGCTCGCCGAGATCGCCCTGGTCAAGTCCAACCAGCTGATGCCCAAGCCCAAGCACCTGAGCTGGGAGGAGGCGGCCGCCCCGGGCCTGGTCAACTCCACTGCCTACCGGCAGCTGGTCTCCCGTAACGGCGCCGGGATGAAGCAGGGCGACAACGTCCTGATCTGGGGCGCGAGCGGCGGGCTCGGCTCCTACGCCACCCAGTTCGCGCTGGCCGGCGGCGCCAATCCGATCTGCGTGGTCTCCTCGCCGCAGAAGGCCGAGATCTGCCGGCGGATGGGCGCCGAAGCGATCATCGACCGCACCGGCGAGGACTACGCGTTCTGGAAGGACGACGGCACCCAGGACCCGCGCGAGTGGAAGCGGTTCGGCAAGAAGATCCGCGAGCTGACCGGCGGCGAGGACGTGGACATCGTCTTCGAGCACCCGGGCCGGGAGACCTTCGGCGCGTCCGTCTATGTCACCCGTAAGGGCGGCACGATCGTCACCTGCGCGTCGACCTCCGGCTACACCCACGAGTACGACAACCGCTACCTGTGGATGCAGCTGAAGCGGATCATCGGCTCGCACTTCGCCAACTACCGCGAGGCGTGGGAGGCCAACCGCCTGATCGCCAAGGGCAAGATCCACCCGACGCTGTCCAAGACCTACCGGCTGGAGGACACCGGACAGGCCGCGTACGACGTCCACCGCAACCTCCACCAGGGCAAGGTCGGCGTGCTGTGCCTGGCTCCCGAGGAGGGCATGGGCGTGCGCGACCAGGCGATGCGCGAGCAGCACATCGACGCCATCAACCTGTTCCGTGACGACTCCTCGGAGCGGACCATCAAGCACAGCCGGGACATCTGATGAGTGGCACACCCCGCCCCAAGGACCGGCCCTGGCTGATGCGCACCTACGCCGGGCACTCCACCGCCGAGGCGTCCAACGAGCTGTACCGGCGCAACCTGGCCAAGGGCCAGACCGGGCTCTCGGTCGCCTTCGACCTGCCCACCCAGACCGGCTACGACCCCGACCACATCCTCGCCCGCGGCGAGGTGGGCCGGGTCGGGGTCCCGGTCTCACATCTGGGCGACATGCGGCGGCTGTTCCAGGAGATCCCCCTGGAGCGGATGAACACCTCCATGACCATCAACGCGACCGCGATGTGGCTGCTGGCGCTGTATCAGGTCGTCGCGGAGGAGCACGGCGCGGACATCGGCAAGCTCCAGGGGACGACGCAGAACGACATCGTCAAGGAGTACCTCTCGCGCGGTACGCATGTCTTTCCGCCGGGCCCGAGCCTGCGGCTGACCACGGACATGATCGCGTACACGGTGAACCACATCCCCAAGTGGAACCCGATCAACATCTGCAGCTACCACCTGCAGGAGGCCGGAGCCACTCCGGTGCAGGAGATCGCCTTCGCGATGTCCACGGCGATCGCCGTCCTGGACGCGGTGTTCGCCTGCGGCCAGGTTCCCGAGGACCGTAAGGGCGACGTGGTGGCCCGGATCTCCTTCTTCGTGAACGCGGGCGTCCGCTTCATCGAGGAGATGTGCAAGATGCGCGCCTTCGGCCGCATCTGGGACCGGATCACCCGTGAGCGGTACGGCATCGAGAACCCCAAGCACCGCCGGTTCCGCTACGGCGTCCAGGTGAACTCGCTCGGCCTGACCGAGGCCCAGCCGGAGAACAACGTCCAGCGCATCGTCCTGGAGATGCTGGCCGTCACCCTCTCCAAGGACGCCCGCGCCCGCGCCGTCCAGCTCCCGGCCTGGAACGAGGCGCTGGGCCTGCCCCGCCCGTGGGACCAGCAGTGGTCGCTGCGCATCCAGCAGGTCCTCGCCCTGGAGAGCGATCTGCTGGAGTACGACGACATCTTCGAGGGCTCCCATGTGATCGAGTCCAAGGTCGCCGCGCTGGTCGAGGAGACCGAGGCGGAGATCGAACGGATCGAGAAGATGGGCGGGGCGATGGCCGCCGTCGAATCCGGCTACCTCAAGGCACAGCTGGTGGCCTCGCACTCCGAGCGCCGGGCGCGGATCGAGGCGGGCGAAGAGAAGATCATCGGCGTCAACTGCTACGAGTCCACCGAGCCCAATCCGCTCACCGCCGATCTCGACACGGCGATCATGACGGTGGACCCGGAGAACGAGGCGCGGGTGGTCTCGGCCCTGCACGCCTGGCGTGAGCAGCGCGACGAGGGCCCCGCCCAGGAGGCCCTCACCGCCCTCCGTAAGGCCGCCGCGGGGACCGAGAACCTGATGCCGGCGACCCTGCGCTGCGCCCGCGCGGGGGTGACCACCGGGGAGTGGTCCTGGGCGCTGCGCGATGTCTTCGGCGAGTACCGCGCCCCCACCGGGGTCGGCGGCGCGCCCCTGGCGGTCGCCACGGAGGCGGGCTCCCTGCTGTCCTCCGTCCGCGAGAAGGTCGAGAAGACGGCGGCCGAGCTCGGCGGCGGCAGGCTGCGGCTGCTGGTCGGCAAGCCCGGTCTGGACGGGCACAGCAACGGCGCCGAGCAGATCGCCGTACGGGCCAGGGACGCCGGTTTCGAGGTGGTCTACCAGGGGATCCGGCTCACCCCCGAGCAGATCGTCTCGGCGGCCGTGGCCGAGGATGTGCACTGCGTCGGGCTGTCCATCCTGTCCGGTTCGCATGCCGAGCTGGTGCCGGACGTCCTGGAGCGGCTGCGCGACGCGGGCGCCCAGGAGATCCCCGTCATCGTCGGCGGGATCATCCCGGCCACGGACGCGGCCGCGCTGCGGGCCGCGGGTGTCGCCGCCGTTTTCACCCCCAAGGACTTCGGTATCACGGAGATCATCGGCCGTATTGTCGATGAGATCCGCGCCGCGAACACGCTTCCCCCTCTGGAGGTTCTCGTATGACCGCCCCCGCCCGCGCAGATTCCCGCCCGTCGCCCACCACCGCCCTCAGTCGACCCCGCCGCTCCTGCCTGGCCGTCCCCGGCTCCAATCCGCGCTTCCTGGAGAAGGCCCAGGGACTCGCGGCCGACCAGGTCTTCCTGGACCTGGAGGACGCCTGTGCGCCGCTGGCCAAGGAGGACGCCCGGCACACCATCGTCAAGGCGCTGAACGAGGGCGACTGGACCGGTAAGACCCGGGTGGTGCGGGTCAACGACTGGACCACCCACTGGACGTACCGGGACGTCATCACGGTCGTCGAGGGCGCGGGCCCCAACCTGGACTGCATCATGCTGCCCAAGGTGCAGGACGCCCAGCAGGTGATCGCGCTCGACCTGCTGCTCACCCAGATCGAGAAGACGATGGGCTTCGAGGTCGGGCGGATCGGCATCGAGGCGCAGATCGAGAACGCCAAGGGCCTGGTCAACGTGGACGAGATCGCGGGCTCCTCGTCGCGTCTGGAGACCATCGTCTTCGGCCCGGCCGACTTCATGGCGTCCATCAATATGAAGTCGCTGGTCGTGGGCGAGCAGCCGCCCGGCTATCCGGCGGACGCCTATCACTACATCCTGATGCGGATCCTGATGGCGGCCCGCACCCATGACCTCCAGGCGATCGACGGCCCCTACCTCCAGATCCGGAACGTGGACGGCTTCCGCGAGGTGGCCGGGCGCGCGGCCGCCCTCGGCTACGACGGCAAGTGGGTGCTCCACCCCGGCCAGGTGGAGGCGGCCAACGAGGTCTTCTCGCCGTCCCAGGAGGACTACGACCACGCCGAGCTGATCCTGGACGCCTATGACTACTGCACCTCGGCGGAAGGCGGCATGAAGGGCTCGGCGATGCTCGGCGACGAGATGATCGACGAGGCCAGCCGCAAGATGGCCCTGGTCGTCGCGGGCAAGGGCCGCGCGGCCGGGATGACCCGTACGTCCACCTTCCAGCCCCCGGAGGCATGAGCCATGCAGTTCGGCCGTACCTATGAGGAGTTCACGGTGGGCGACGTCTACCGGCACTGGCCGGGGAAGACGGTCACCGAGTACGACGACCATCTTTTCTGTCTGCTCACCATGAACCACCACCCGCTGCACATGGACAGCAACTACGCCGAGAAGACGACCGATTTCGGCAAGAACGTGGTGGTCGGGAACTACATCTACTCACTGCTCCTGGGGATGTCCGTCCCCGATGTCTCCGGAAAGGCCATCGCCAATCTGGAGGTCGAGTCGCTACGGCATGTCGCACCCACCTTCCACGGCGACACGATCTACGGCGAGACGACGGTCCTCGACAAGACGCCGTCGAAGTCCAAGACGGACCGGGGCATCGTGCATGTGGAGACCAAGGGCTACAAGCAGGACGGCACCCTGGTCTGCATCTTCCGGCGCAAGGTGATGGTGCCGACCGCCACGTACATCAAGGAGCGGGGCGGCGAGCAGCCGGGCCGCCCGGAGCTGGGAGAGCAGTGATATGAGCCGCCTGGCGCAGACCGAGGGCCTGACCGACATCCAGCGGGAGATCCTCTCCACGGTCAGGGATTTTGTCGACAAGGAGATCCTGCCGGTCGCGACGGAACTGGAACATCGCGACGAATATCCGACCGCGATCGTCGAAGGGCTGAAGGAGCTCGGCCTCTTCGGACTGATGATCCCGGAGGAATACGGCGGTCTGGGTGAGTCACTGCTCACCTACGCGCTGTGTGTGGAGGAGATCGCACGCGGCTGGATGAGCGTCTCGGGCATCATCAACACCCACTTCATCGTGGCCTACATGCTCAAGCAGCACGGCACCGAGGAACAGAAGGAGTATTTCCTTCCCAAGATGGCGCTGGGCGAGATCCGGGGCGCCTTCTCGATGTCGGAGCCGGGCCTGGGCTCGGATGTGTCGGCTATCACCAGCAAGGCGGTGCGGGACGGCGACGAGTACGTCCTGAACGGGCAGAAGATGTGGCTGACCAACGGCGGCACCTCCACTCTGGTGGCGGTCCTGTGCCGGACCGGTGACGCCCAGGAGGGGGTCGCGCCGCACAAGGCGATGACCACCTTCCTGATCGAGAAGGAGCCGGGCTTCGGCGAGGTCCGGCCCGGTCTGACCATCCCCGGCAAGATCGACAAGATGGGCTACAAGGGCGTCGACACCACCGAGCTCATCATGGACGGACTGCGCATTCCGGCCGATCGGGTGCTCGGCGGGATGCCGAACCGAGGTTTTTACCAAATGATGGACGGAGTCGAGGTCGGCCGGGTGAATGTGGCCGCCCGCGGCTGTGGTGTGGCGCGGCGCGCTTTCGAGCTGGGCGTTGCATACGCGCAGCAGCGGCATACCTTCGGTAAGCCGATCGCGCAGCACCAGGCCATCCAGTTCAAACTGGCCGAAATGGGAACAAAGGTCGAGGCGGCCCATGCGATGATGGTCAATGCGGCCCGGAAGAAGGATTCCGGCGCGCGCAACGACCTCGAGGCGGGAATGGCCAAGTACCTCGCGTCGGAGTACTGCAAAGAGGTCGTGGAGGACGCCTTCCGCATCCACGGCGGGTACGGCTTCTCCAAGGAATACGAGATCGAGCGCCTCTACCGAGAGGCGCCGATGCTCCTCATCGGCGAAGGTACCGCCGAGATTCAGAAAATGATTATTGGACGGAGGCTCCTGGAGGAATACCGAACCCAAGACTGAACGTCCCTTTTGGGGTGGTATCCGAGAGAAGAAGGTCACACCGCGCCGAGGGTCTTCGGTCACTGACCAGCCACCGACAGGCCCCGGCGCTTGCCCAGTTACCGCTCGCAACCGATACCATCCGGGAAAGCCGCCGTCCCCAGTCTTGCGTCGCGGCATCCTCCGCTACGAAGGTCATCCATGCCCCACAGCCAATCCTCTGCACAACGCGACAGCCCGGTCGGTGTACGCCTCGCGCGCGGAGCATCGCCGTGGCTCCTCCCGACCGTCGCCACCGCGGCGGTCAGTCTTGCTCGGGCCCGCCGCTCCGGACGCTGGGCGGCAGTCGCCGTGCCCGCCACCGCGCTCGCGGCGGGCATGCTGTGGTTCTTCCGCGACCCCGAGAGAGAGATCACGCAAGGCCGTGTGATCTCGCCGGCCGACGGTGTGGTGCAGAGCATCATGCCGTGGAAGGACGGGCGCACCCGCGTCGCCATCTTCATGAGCCCGCTCAATGTTCACGTCAACCGCGCCCCGCTGGCCGGCACCGTGACCTCCGTGGAGCACATCCCCGGCGGCTTCGTTCCCGCGTTCAACAAGGAGAGCGAGAACAACGAGCGGGTCGTCTGGCACTTCGACACCGAGCTCGGCGACATCGAGATGATCCAGATCGCCGGTGCGGTCGCCCGGCGTATCGTGCCCTATGTGCCACAGGGCACGAAGGTCGAGCAGGGTGAGCGGATCGGTCTCATCCGCTTCGGCTCGCGGGTCGACATCTACCTCCCCGAGGGTGTCGATGTCGCGGTCGAGGTCGGCCAGGCCACCACCGCGGGGGTGACACGCCTTGACCGTGATTGATCCCGACACACAGGCCGCCTGGGTCCCCGAGGCCGAGGTGGACGCCGTCGACGAGACGGACGACATGCCGCTGTCGACGCGACTGTCGATAGCCGACACGCTGACCCTGGGCAACGCCACCTGTGGCTTCCTGGCGGTCTACTTCACCACCACCGGCGTCCTCATCCCGCACCTGACGGGCAGCGAGGACGGCGGGATGACCCGGCACAGCGCGGCGTCGGCCGTGATGCTGATGCTGCTCGCCTCCGTCTTCGACCTCTTCGACGGACTGGTCGCGCGGAAGCTGCGCAGCTCGGCGATGGGCGCGGAGCTGGACAACCTCTCCGACCTGATCAGCTTCGGCCTGGCCCCCGCGTACTTCGTCCTCGTCTGGGGCATGGTCTCCGACGACGCGTATCAGCGGGTCTCGGTGGTGGGCGCGATCGTGGTGCTGCTGGCGGTGGTGCTACGGCTTGCCAGATTCTCCTGTGTCACGCTGCGTGACGGCGTCTTCCAGGGCATGCCGAGCCCCTTCGGCGCCCTGACGGTGGTCTCGGTGGTCCTGCTGGGCCTGCCGTTCGTGCCGACGCTGCTCGCGATCATCGGCGTCGCCTGGCTGATGGTGAGCCGGGTGGAGTACCCCAAGCCGCGCGGCCGGCTCGCGGTGGCCATGCTCGGCTGGATCGTCACCAGCATGGCGCTGCTGGCGGCCTGGGCCTTCGAGGCCCCCGGCGGCGAGCTGCTGCTCCAGTCGGCCTGCGCCCTGCAGGTCGTCATGGGCGCGGTGATCCCCCTCTTCGCCACGGCCCGCCGGGTGAACGCCTTCCGCGACAACCGCCGCGAGGCGAGGGCAGCGCAGCTGCCGTAGCGGCCTTCGGCCGCACCTGCCGAATGGGGTGGGCCCGAGCATTGCGCTCGGGCCCACCCCATTCGCCGTTCCCGGTGCGTCGCGCTCCGGCGGGAGCTTGGGCACGACGACGCCGGGTGGGCAGGCGCGGCCCGGGGCCGTGGTCTGCGGGCGCGTGGCGCTCGCGATGGCGGCCTGGGCGGCGCGGGCGTCCGCCGCGCCGACCGGGCGCCGGGCTCATGGGCCGAGGGCATCACAGGGCCGGGACGCGGGCCCGGCAGCTACGGCCAGAGCCGGTACAGGACCCAGGCCCCAAAGCGAGGACAGGGACACAGCCCCAGGCCGACGTCCGGGGCGCAGCCCCGGTAGGACTCGGGGCACAGCCCCGGTAGGGCCCCAGGGCACGCCCCGGTAGGGCCCCGGGGCACGCCCCGGTGGGGTCCGGGGCTTCCCCCGGTTCGGGTAGGGGCGGGGTGGGGAAGGGCCGCCGGCGGCCCGGCCCGGGGTCAGGTCAGGAAGTCCGTCGCCAGGCGTTCTGCCGCGCGTTCCAGGAGGGGGCCGGCCTCGGCGATGCAGCGGGCCGGGTCCGGTTCCAGGTCGGTGAGGGGGTAGGCGCGGCGGATGCCCGCGTTGCCCAGGGCCACCGGGGCGAGGGCCAGACGGCCGCAGACCGCGACCACCTCGATGCCCCGCGCCCGGGCCGCCGCCGCGACGCCCGCCGGGGCCTTGCCGTGCAGGGTCTGCTCGTCCAGCGAGCCCTCCCCCGTGATCACCAGGTCCGCGCCCTCCAGCGCGGCGGGGAAGCCGAGGACGTCGAGCATCACCTCGATGCCGGGGCGGAACGCCGCGCCCAGGCCGACGAGGGCGCCGAAGCCGATGCCGCCCGCCGCGCCCGCGCCGGGCGCGAGGGCGTACTCGGCGGCCGAGGCCCCGACCGCGCGCTCCAGGACGCGTGCGTAGTGGGCCAGGGCGGCGTCCAGGGCCGCCACATCGTCCTCGCCCGCGCCCTTCTGCGGGCCGTAGACCGCCGCCGCGCCCTTCGGACCGGTCAGGGGGTTGTCGACATCGCTGGCCAGGACGGTCTCGGTGTCCGCGAGGCGCGGGTCGAGGCCGGACAGATCGGCCGTGGCGAGATCGCGCAGCGGGCCCCCGCCCGGCGCCACGGGCGTACCGTCCTCGCGCAGGAAGCGCGCGCCGAGCGCGCTGAGCATCCCCGCGCCGCCGTCCGTCGTGGCGCTGCCGCCGACGCCGAAGACGATCGTGCGGGCGCCCGCGTCGAGCGCCGCGCGCAGCAGCTCGCCGCTGCCGTACGTGGTCGCGGTGAGCGGCGCGAACACCCCGGCCGGCAGATGGCGCAGCCCGGACGCCTCCGCCATCTCCACCACGGCCGTGGTCCCGCGCAGCGCGTACGCCGCCGTCACCGGCGCGCCCAGCGGCCCGGTGACCCGCGCCTCGCGCCGTTCGAACCCGGCCGCGACCGCCGCGTCCACCGTGCCGTCCCCGCCGTCGGCGACGGGCAGCGCCGCGATCCGCAGCCCCTCGCCGCCCTGGGGCGCGCCGCGGCGCAGCCCCGCCGTGACGCGCTCGGCGACCTCCACCGCCGTGAGCGAGCCCTTGAACTTGTCCGCGGCGATCAGTACGCGCTTCGGGGGTGTCGCCTGCCCCTCCGCCCACGTCTTGGTCTCTGTCCGGGTCTCTGTCGTGGACTCAGCCGCGGCCTCTGCCTTCGAAGCGTCCGAAGCCCCGGAAGCGCCCGTAGCGCCCGAAGTCTCCGTCGAAGCGTCCGTCACCTTGGTAACTCCTCGCATTCGCACAGGCGGTCGCGCCGCTGTGACCCTATCCGGCGCGGGCTCACCGGTACACCCACCTCATATGGGTACACCTGACCCATGGCCCTCAGCGGGAGCGCACTCGCGGACCGGATCCACGGCGGCTGGCTCGGCCGGATCGCCGGGAACATGCTCGGCAAGCCCATCGAAAACGGCGACCACTGGACCCGCGACCGCATCGACCGGTATCTGCGCCGCGCCGACGCCCTGCCGCTGACCGACTACCTCCCCGCGCTGGAGCCGCCGCCCGACCCGGTGGAGTTCGCGCTGCGCCCCGAGTGGCAGAGCTGCGTCCGCGGCCGGATCCACGGCAGCTGCCGCGACGACGACGTGGACTACTCCGTCCTCGGCCTGCACCTGCTGGAGACCCACGGCCCCGGCTTCACCACCGAGCAGGTCGGCGAGGTGTGGCTGCTGAGGCTGCCGTATCTGCAGACCTTCACCGCCGAGCGGGCCGCCTACCGCAACCTCACGGCCGGGGTGAAACCGCCGCTCAGCGCGACCCTCGACAACCCCTACCAGGAGTGGATCGGCGCCCTGATCCGCGCCGACGTCCACGGCTGGGTCAACCCCGGCGATCCGCACCGGGCCGCCGCGATGGCCCGCCGGGACGCCGTCCTCTCCCACACCGGCAACGGGGTGTACGGGGCGATGTGGGCGGCCGCGCTGATCGCGGCCGCGTTCACGGCGGACGGTCCGCGTGCCGCCGTCGCGAGCGCCCTGGACCGGATCCCGCCACGCTGCCGACTGGCCCGTACGGTGCGCCGCGCCACGTCCCTGCACGACGCGGGCGTGGCGTGGGCGGACGCGCTCGCCCAGCTGGAGCGGGAGACCACCGGGCTGCCCTGGATCCATGTCGTCCCCAACGCCGCCGTTCTTACGGCCGGACTGCTCTACGGCGCGGGCGACTTCACGACGACGATCGCCCTGACGGTGCGCGGCGGCCTGGACACCGACTCCAACGGGGCCACGGCCGGGTCGGTCGCGGGCGTGCTGTGCGGCGCGGCCGCCATCCCGACGCAATGGACCGAGCCGCTGGAGGACCGGGTGCGCAGTGCCGTCTTCGGCTTCGACGGCGCCCGCATCAGCGACCTGGCGGCCCGCACCCACCGGCTGGCGGTCGCGGCGGAGCGCTAGGCGGTCTCAGTCGGCCCCATGACGGTGTGGGCCGACCGGATCGGCGATCCGGTCGAGCCACTCCCGCAGGAGGCCGCGTTCGGGCGCGGTCAGGGCGTCGGTGCGGGGCAGTGCGGCGCGGAGGGTGACGGCCGCCGCGACGGGCCCGGGTTCGGCGGCCGCGGGGGCGTCCGTGGTGATCGCCGCGATGGCCGCCTCGCGGGCGGTACGGGACAGCTCCGGATCGCGGCGGTCCTCGGGCGTGGCGATGAGCGTGAGCGTCGTACCGCAGCCCGCCGCGTGGACCAGGGCCGCGGCGCGCTCCTCGGGGATGGCGAGCCGCCCCGCCTCGGCGATGCGCCGGATGAGCCGGGCGAGCATCTCGAAGGCGGCGACGGAGGCCGGCGAGGACACCCCGGGGCGGTGCCCGCCGTACATCAGCGAGTACAACGCCGGGTTGGCCAGGCCGAGGCCGATGTGCAGATCCCAGCCGACGCGCAGGTCCTGGACCGGGTCATCGGTGGGTTCCTCCGCGGTCTTGCTGCTCAGGTACTCCGTGAAGCCGTAGGCGACGACCGCGTCGAGCAGTCCCTGCTTGTCCCCGAAGAGCCGGTAGATGGTCGGCGGCTGCACCCCGGCGGCGGAGCTCACCGCCCGGGTCGAGACGGCGTCGGGCCCACCCTCGGACAGCAGCCGGGCGGCGGCCGCGACGATGCGATCGCGGTTTCCGTCGCGGTCGCGGTCGCTGTTCGCGTCGCGGTCGCGGTTCGCGTCCTGGGTCCCGTCGCGGCTCCCGTCCGCCGTGGTGACGTCCTCGCTCTCCATGCTTCCGACGATAACAGAATTGCGTTAGCGGTCGTTCGTTTCCGGTGATACGTTAACCGCGATATCACTGGAAACAGCGAGGAGAGATCGCCATGATCATCGTTACCGGAGCCAATGGCCAGCTCGGCCGGATGGTCGCCGAGCGGCTGCTGAAGCGCGTCCCCGCCGGGGAGATCGGCGTCAGCGTGCGCGACGTGGAGGCGGCACGGCACCTCGGCGCGCAGGGCGTGCGCGTCCGTCGGGCCGACTTCGACGACCCCGAAACCCTCCCCCACGCCTTCGAGGGCGCCTCGAAGGTCCTGATCGTCTCGACGGGCACCACGGGCGAGGCCGCCGTCCGAGGCCATCGCGCGGCCATCGACGCCGCGGCGGCGGCCGGCGCCAAGCGGATCCTCTACACGAGCCACATGGGCGCGAACCCCTCCTCCCCCTTCCACCCGATGCCCGACCACGCCGCCACCGAGGAGGCGCTGCGGCGGTCCGGGGTCCCCTTCACCTCGCTGCGCAACGGCTTCTACGCCTCATCGGCCCTGGAACTGGTCAGGGCCGCGCTCGAAACGGGCGTCCTGGCCGTGCCCGAGGACGGCCCGGTCGCCTGGACCGCCCATGCCGACCTCGCCGACGCGGCGGTCCTCGCCCTCACCGGCGAGGTCCTGGACGGCCTGAGCCCCGCGCTCACCGGGCCCGAGGTGATCGACATGGCCGGTATCGCGGAGATCCTCACGCGGGTGACGGGCCGCCCGATCCGCCGGGTGGTCGTCTCCGACGACGACTACCGCGCGCAGTTGGTGACCCATGGCGCGCCCGAGTCGGCGGCCGGCATGCTCGTCGGTCTCTTCGCCGCAAGCCGCCGGGGCGACTTCGCACCGGTCGACCCCACGCTCGCCGCACTGCTCGGCCGGCCCACGGTGCGCCTGGAGGACTACCTGAAGTCGGCTGTCACGCCGCCCCGGTGACGTAGCGAACGAAACCGGGCCCGCTCGCCCCCGCCTCCCCGGATGTCAGCGCTCGGCGGTGTCCCATTGACTGCCCAGCCAGCCGCCGTGGCTGTCGAGGAGGGCGACCAGGGAGGCGGTCACGCGGTCGTCCCACCAATCCGCCACGACCGTGAGCTCGAAGGCGGTTCCGGGGCCGCTGTGGAAGTCGAGGACGATCCGGCGGTCCAGCCGCCATCGGGTGCGGCGCGGGGTGCGGGCGGGGTCGCCGCCGCCGTTGAGGATGCTGCCGATCACGATCAGCAGCTGGAGGGGGAGGAACAGCCACCACACGCCCCACCAGATCGGCCGCCCCTTGAAGCCGACGGCGGGCCGGGAGCCGGTCTGCTGGACCGTCCAGCGGGTGCGGAGGCCGCCCTTCATCGCCGGGCGGCGGGTGACGAGGGCCAGGGGTTCACCGGCGGCGCCCAGGACGTCATAGGCCGCCGGGCCGCCCTTGGTGGCCGACTTGGTCACCACCTGCGCGAACACCTGCCCGCGATGGGGATCTGCCCAGAGGGTGAACGCGCGGGCGCCCTCCTTACGGGCGGCACGGTATTCGGGGAGACCGCCGCCGGGTGGGTTCCGCCGCTCGGGGAAGGCCAGCGGGCGGCTGGTGCGGCCGCGGCGGGCGGGGCCGTCGGAGATCCGTATAGCCCAGGGGACGCCTCCGTCCTGGGCATGGGCCTCCGGACCATGGCCGTCCTGGGCATGGGCCTCCGGACCATGGCCGTCCTGGGCATGGGCCTCCGGGTCGTGGGCTCCCTGGGCCCGGCCCTCCTGCCCATGGCCTTCCCGCGCCTCGTCCTCCCGTGCGTCGTGGCTGGTCAGCCACAGGAAACGCGCCATTCCCCCACTCTCCCCGTCCGTCCCGGTGCCGGGCGGACTTTACCCGTCCGGAGAAAGGCGCTCGCCGTCGGCCGCGCGGCGTGCGTACGCTCGCCGCATGAGCAGCGAGACAACGCACCGGCCGCTGGTGGCGATCCTGAGCGGGGCGGGCATCTCCACCGACTCCGGGATCCCCGACTACCGCGGCCCGCAGGGGCTTTGGCTGCGCGACCCCGAGGCCGAGAAGCTCGTGACGTACGACTACTACATGACCGACCCGGAAATCCGGCGGCGCTCCTGGCAGATGCGGCGCGACAGCGAGACGCTGCGCGCCCGGCCCAACGGGGCGCATGAGGCCGTCACCCGGCTGGAGCGCTCGGGGGTGCCGGTGCGGGTGATCACCCAGAACGTGGACGGGCTGCACCAGATCGCCGGGATGCCCGCACGCAAGGTGCTCGAACTGCACGGCACCGCACGGGCCGTGCTGTGCACCCACTGCGAGGCGCGGTCCGGGATGGCGGAGGCGCTGGAGCGGGTCGCGGCGGGTGAGCCGGATCCGGCGTGCCAGGAGTGCGGCGGGATCCTGAAGTCGGCCACGGTGATGTTCGGGGAGAACCTCGATCCGGAGGTGCTGACCGAGGCGGTCGCGGTGGCGCAGGCGTGCGAGGTCTTCATCGCGGTCGGCACCAGCCTCCAGGTCCAGCCCGCGGCCTCGCTCGCCGGGCTGGCCGCCGAGCACGGCGCCCGGCTGATCATCGTCAACGCCGAGCCGACGCCGTATGACGAGCTCGCGGACGAGGTCGTCCGCGAGCCCATCAGCACGGCCCTGCCCGCGCTGCTGGACCGCATCGCGGTGGGTGACGGGGGCTGATCACCCCCGTCCCGCATCAGAAGAGGCCGGGCAGTTGTTGCCGCGCCTCGAACTCCAGCAGCCGTCGCTTGCGGTCCAGGCCGCCGCCGTAGCCGGTGAGGCTGCCGCTGGAGCCGACGACGCGGTGGCAGGGGACGATGATGCCGACCGGGTTCTTGCCGTTGGCCAGGCCCACGGCGCGGGACGCGGTCGGCTGCCCGATGTGGTCGGCCAGCTGCCCGTACGACCACGTCTCGCCGTACGGGATGCGCCGCAGCTCGGCCCAGACGCGCCGCTGGAAAGGCGTGCCGTCCAGGTGCAACGGCAGGTCGAAGGCGGTCAACTCGCCCTCGAAGTAGGCCGCGAGCTGGCGGACGGTCTCGGCGAAGGGCGCGTCGTCGGGGTCGCCGGGCGCGCCGAAGGTCTCCTCGGGCGGGCGGTGGCGCTGCTCGACCATGTAGAGGCCGGACAGCTCCGGGCCGGTGGCCACGAGGGTGAGCGGGCCGTAGGGGCTGTCGACGACGGTGTGGGTGCGGTTCACGAAGTTCCTCTCGGGTGCGGGTTGGGCGGCTTCCCCGGGTAACGGGCCGCCGTCTCGTCGCCGAGTGCGGGCCGGTGGCCGGTTTCCGTCGTCTCGTTGCCGGGTGCGGCCCGGCGGGCCATCACGCCACGGGCAGGCGGTTGATGGCGTGGGCGCCGTCCGTCGCCCAGAGGTACTGGACGGCGTACGCGCGCCAGGGGCGCCAGCGCGCCGAGTGGCGGGTGAGGGCGCCGGGCGTGGCGGGCAGCCCCAGTTCGGCGGCGGCGCGCCGCACCCCGAGGTCGGTCGGGACGAAGGCGTCCGGGTCGCCGAGCGCGCGCATCGCGATCACCTCGACGGTCCAGGGCCCGAGCCCCGGCAGCGTACCCAGGGCCGCGCGGGCGTCGTCCCAGTCGCTGCCGACGCCGAGCGCGACCCGGCCCTCGGCGAGCGCGCCGACCAGCCCGGTGAGGGTGGCGCGGCGGGTGCGGGGCATGGCCAGCGTCTCGGGGTCCAGCCCGGCCAGGGCCTGGACGGACGGGAAGAGGTGGGTCAGGCCGCCCGCCGGGTCCTCCACCGGCTCGCCGTGCGCCGCCACCAGGCGCCCGGCGTGGGTGCGGGCGGCCGCCGTGGACACCTGCTGGCCGAGCACGGCGCGCACCGCGAACTCGTCCGCGTCCACCGCGCGCGGCACCCGCCGCCCCGGGGCCTTGGCGACCAGCGGCGCCAGCTGAAGGTCCGTACGGAGCAGGTCGTCCACGGCGGCCGGGTCCGCGTCGAGGTCCAGCAGCCGCCGGCAGCGGCTGATCGCCCCGGCCAGGTCGCGGAGGTCGGCCAGGGAAAGCTGGCAGGCGATGTGGTCCGGCCGCGGGCTCAGGGTGACCACCCCGGGCCCGTACGGCAGCCGCATCGTCCGCCGATAGGCGCCGTCGCGCCACTCCTCGACCCCGGGGACGGCGGTGGCGGCCAGGTGGCCGAAGAGGTTGTCCGGACACAGCGGCGCCCGGAACGGCAGCCGCAGCGTGAGCGCACCCGGCACGCCGGCCCGCGGCCCGCGGGTGGCCCGCTGCCGCAGCTCCGTCGGGGAGAGCGCGAAGACCTCCCGTACGGTCTCGTTGAACGCGCGGACGCTGGCGAACCCGGCCGCGAAGGCGATGTCCGCCATCGGGAGCGCGCTGGTCTCGATGAGCAGCCGGGCGGTCTGCGCCCGCTGCGCCCTGGCCAGCGCCAGCGGGCCCGCGCCGAGCTCGGCGAGCAGCTGCCGCTCGACCTGCCGGGTGCTGTATCCCAGCCGGGCCGCCAGGCCCGGCACCCCCTCCCGGTCCACCACGCCGTCGGCGATCAGCCGCATCGCCCGCGCGACGAGGTCGGCGCGCTCGTTCCACTGCGGCGACCCGGGGACGGCGTCCGGACGGCACCGCTTGCAGGCCCGGAAGCCCGCCTGCTGGGCGGCCGCGGCGCTGGGGTAGAACCGCATGTTCTCGGCCTTGGGCCCGACGACCGGACAGCTCGGCCGGCAGTAGATCCCGGTGGTCACGACGGCGACGAAGAACCACCCGTCGAAGCGGGCGTCCTTCGCCTGTGCGGCGCGGAGGCAGCGGTCGGTGTCGGT
This sequence comes from Streptomyces sp. NPDC007875, assembly GCF_042868035.1. Lineage (NCBI taxonomy): Bacteria > Bacillati > Actinomycetota > Actinomycetes > Kitasatosporales > Streptomycetaceae > Streptomyces > Streptomyces sp. NPDC007875. The sequence continues at coordinate 163,024 of NZ_JBIADZ010000010.1, forward strand.
GTGCATGGGTCCAGCATCGGTCAGCGGGGCGGGTGCGTTCTCGCGGGAATCCGACATTGACCTCACGGGGCGACGCCCGCCCGCGGCGCCCCGCGCCACGTCCCCGTTCCGGCGGTGTTTGGTGCGAAGGGGCAGACCGGGAGCCTGATGATCGGCATGATGAGGAATGTGACGGAACACCGTGAGATACCCCTGGCGAACGGCACCACCGTACGGCTGGAACTGGCTCCCGTGGGGGACGCCTCTCTCGAGGACGCGTACGGCGGCGTCGGTGGCGTGACCCCGGTGGGGCGCGGTGCGCAGGCCGCGGCCGCCCTCGCCAACGCCGGTCTGAGCGTCATCCTGCAAGGGCTGGGGCAGGTGCTGGAGGAGGTGCACGGCGCCGTCCGCTCGACTCCCCATCCGCCGCAGGAGTTCACCGTGCAGTTCGGGGTGCAGGTCGGCCAGGACCTCAAACTCGGCATCGTGGGCGCCAATGGGAACGCCAACTTGACGCTCTCGGCCACCTGGAGGCCGTCGGAGCAGCCCGAGCCGACGGTGCCGCCACAGCCGTCCCGGCCCGGCCCCGCGGCCTGAGCCATGGGGTGGTTCCACGCGCACGGGTCCTTGTCGCGGCCCGCCGTATCCATTCTCGCCAAGGCCGACGGAAGACCGGCGGGCGCGGGCGTCCTGCTGCCGCGCCGCCATCTGCTGACCTGCGCTCATGTGGTCAACAGCGCGCTCGGAAAGGACCGGCTGGCCCCGGATCACCCGGGCCCGATCGCCGTTCCCGTACGGCTCCACGGACCGGAGCACACCGTCGAGGCCGAGGCCGAGCTGGCGGTCTGGATACCGCCCCGGACCGACGACGGCGGCCTGGGCGCCTTCGAGTGGAACGGCGACCTCGCCGTGCTACGGCTGTCGGCGGCCCTGCCGCCCGCGATCGAGCCGCCGCGCTGGCACCCGATGGCCCAGCGGCAGCTCGTACGGGCGTGGCACGGCAGCGGTGAGCCGGGGGTCTTCGCCGATGCCGAAGTGAGCGAATGCGACGGGCGGTTCGGCTACTTCGACGGGGCCGAGCGCGCCCTGGACATCGAACCCGCCTACAGCGGCGGCCCGTTGTGGTCCAACGAGGAGGGCGCCGTCGTCGGGCTCGTGACCGCGAAGCTCCGCATCCAGGGGACGCTGCGCCGCGCCTGGGGGATCCCCTGGCAGCGCGTGGCGCGGGAGCTGCACGACGCCGGGGCGGGCCATCTGCTGCCCCGTCAGCCCGAGGAGGACGTGCGCGACCACCCGGGCTACGCGGAGCTGGTCTCCCTGCTGGACGGGCCGCTGCCGCTGTCCGAGGGCTGGCTGCGCTCCTGCCGGACGGTCGCCCGGCAGTGCGGCCTCGGCCATCGCGCGGACGGCGTCCCCTCAGCCGACGAGTTCGCGCATCTGCTGCTCACCCGGGGGCGCGCCCTGCCCGCGCTGGTCGAGGCGGTGCGCGGCACGGCGGGCACGGCGGCCGACGACCTCCTCGCGATCGGACGCCGTTGCGGTCTGCCCAAGCTGCTCTCGCCGGGTGAGCACGAGCGGCTGCTGGTCCTGCTGCGCGCCCTGCCCCCGGCCGCCGCGGCGGGTGTCCCCGGGGCCGTACGGGCGGCGCTGCCGCTGGCGGCCCTGCCCGCCGCGCTGCTCACCGGCCACGACGGCGGCCACTGTGATGAGGGCAGGAACGGCGCCGGCCCCACCGGGCGGTTCGAGGCTCTGATCGCCCATCTGGAGGGGCTGCACGGCGACAGCTCGCCAATCGACGACGGGGTCATGGCCGTGCCGGGCCTGCTGCGGGCCGTGGAGTTCGTGGCCGCCGGGTGCTGTCCGGCGGACCAGCGCATCGCGCTGCGGCGGTGGAACACGGCGGTCGCCCGCCGCCTCGGCGTCCATGACGCCGCCATGACCGAACGCCGCCTCGAGGCCGAGCAGTGGGCCCAGAGCGCCTCCCGGGGCTCCGCGCCCCGCGTCGTGGCCAAGCTGGACCCCTACGGGGCCCCATCGGGCGGCACGTCGGCGACGGCGCGCGAGGAGCCGGAGCGGTACCGGCTGCGGCTGTGGTGCGACGACGGGGACGGGCTGCGTCAGGTGTCGGACGACAGTGAACGGCCGCGCGGCGCCGAGGAGGTGGCCCAGGAGATCTTCGCGGCCGTGGGCTCGCTGCGCCGCCCCGACCCCTCGGGGCCACGGCCCGTCATCGAACTGATCGTGGACCGGGACGCCCTGGAGGTGCCCGTGGACCGCTGGAAGGCCGCGGGGCCGGGCGCGGTGCTCCCCATCCGGCTCGGCACTCCGTACCCCCTGGTCGTCAACTGCCCCGAGCTGCGCGAGCTGAACGGCGGCACGATGCTCGACCAGTGGCGGGAGCGCTGGGTCCGGCTGGACGCCGAGGAGCCCGTGCACATCGACGACGCCACGGCCCCGGACCCGGAGGCGGTGTGCGGGCTGGTCATGGAGCGGCTCACCGCCCGGGTCACCATCGATGTGGCGGCCCACCGGCGCACCGGTGTGGTGCAGATGTGTCTCGCCGCGGGCATTCCGGTGGTGCTGTGGGACCGGAGCGGGGAGGCGGGATCCCCGGCGGTGCGTCACGCGGCGGGGGTGAGCGCCCGTGAACTGCCCGAAGCGGTACGGACCTACCGCACGAAGATCCTGCAGAGACCCGAGGAGTACAGCGGGCGGCCGGTGCTCGCCTGGGCCGACGCCGGGCGGGCGCTGCCGCGCCTGGACCTCGCGGACCCCACGGAGTGACGGTGGGACGCGGTGGCGATGCTGGGCTGGAACGGCGGGGCGTGATGACGGCAGGAGGCGCGCGATGTCCGCTGAGGCGGACCGAAAGGGAGGATCCCCGATGAATCCACGGGAACGGCACGACTGGCGGCTGTTCCGGGGGGACGGCGTGCCCCGGCGCGTGGAGATGCCACCCGCCCCGCCGTGGCGCCACTTCGGCGGCGGGGAGCAGACGGCGCCCGGCGGGGACGGGGAGCAGGCGCCGTCCGCTTCCGGTTCCGCGGGCCCGGCGCCGTATCTCATCTCGCCCGAACACGCCGACGTGGTCAACGCCGCCCTCCATCTGCGGCGCCCGCTGCTCGTCACCGGCAGCCCGGGGACCGGCAAGTCCTCGCTCGCACGGGCGGTCGCGCATGAGATGGGGCTGGGCGAGGTGCTGCGCTGGCCGGTCAACAGCCGCTCCACCGTGCAGGACGCGCTCTACCGCTACGACGCGATCGGGCGGCTGCGCGAGACGGCCCTGACGCGCGACCGTGGCGAGACCGAGCCCGACATCGGCAGCTTCGTACGGCTCGGGCCGCTGGGCACCGCGCTGGTGCCGAACGAACGCCCCCGGGTGCTGCTCGTCGACGAACTCGACAAGGGCGATGTCGACCTGCCGAACGACCTGCTGACCGTCTTCGAGGAGGGCGAGTTCGAAATCCCCGAGCTGGCCCGGCTGCCGGAGGACCAGTCGGTGGTGGAGGTGCTCACCGCACGGGCGGGCGAGCGGGCCACGGTGCGTCGGGGCCGGCTGATGTGCGAGGAGTTCCCGGTCGTGGTGATCACCAGCAATGGTGAGCGCGACTTCCCACCCGCCTTCCTGCGCCGCTGCGTACGGCTGGAGCTGCCCACCCCCGACGAGGGGCGGCTGCGGGCGATCGTCACCGCGCATCTGGGGGAGGACGCGCTGGAGGAGGTCGATCAGCTGCTGGACGCCTTCCTCCGTCGGCGCGCGGCCCGCGAGCTGGCGACCGACCAGCTGCTGAACGCCGTGTTCCTGCGGGCGGGCGGCATGGACGTGACGGCGGACGGGCTGCTGGAAGCGGTGCTGCACCGGCTGGGCGGGGCGGTGTGACCCATGGGCCGGGGTGACGCCGGGCGGGGCGGCGCCGAGCCGAGCGGCGCGAAGCAGGGCGGCGCCGGACAGGACTGCGCAGGGCAGGGCGGCGCCGAGCGGTTGGGACGGCTCGACGAGGCGATGGTGGTCCTCGCCTCCAGCGGTCTCGAACTGTCCAGGGAGGAGCTGCTCGACGCGCTCTGGCTGGCCGGCCGGCTGCCCGAGGACGGCGTGGACTGGGCACCCCTGGCCCGCGCGGTGACAGGTGGCGGGGCGGCGCTGCCCGCCACGCGCCCCGAGCCCGCCCGTCCCGCCGCCACGGCCTCCCCGGCCGCGTCCGCCCAGCCGGCCCCCGAGCCGACCGCCCCCGCCCGTACCCCCGAGGCCGGCGGCCCCGGCGCCCAGCCGTCCGCCCCCGCGAAGGGGCGCTCGGACGACCCGCCGGACCAGTCCCGCCCCCGTGGCGATCAGCGGCTGCGCGGCCTGTACGGCGGAAGCCAGGGCCCCGATACGGACATCGCGCCGCCCGACGCCCGGCGCGCACTGCCGCTGCGCGTGCCCGAGGACAAGGCGCTGCACCAGGAGCTGTCCATCGGCCGGGCCCTGCGCCCGCTCAAACAGCACCGCCCCAATCCGCTCAAGCGGGAGTTCGACGAGGCCGCCACCGCCACCGCGCTCGCCGAGACCGGTCTGCCGGACGTGGTGACCCGCCCCGCCCGCGAGCGCTGGCTCGATCTCGCGCTCGTCATCGACGATGGGATGTCGATGCTGCTGTGGCGGCGGCTCGCCGTCGAACTGCGCACGGTGCTGCAGCGCTCGGGCGCGTTCCGCGTCGTACGCGTCCTCGGGCTGCACACGCGCGGCACCGGCGCCCCCGCGCTGCGCGCCCGGCCCTACGCCCCGGACGCGCCCAGGCTCCCCACGACGGCGCTCTCGGACCCCTCCGGGCACACGCTGGTGCTCGTGGTGAGCGACGGGGTGGGGGCCGCGTGGCGCGACGGGCGGATGGGCCAGGTGCTGGCGCGCTGGGCGGGGGTCGGCCCCACGGCGGTGGTGCACGCGCTGCCGCCCCGGCTGTGGGAGGGCTCCGGGATCCGGGCGCGGCGCTGGCAGGTGCGGACCCGCAGACCGGGCTCGGCCAATACGGACTGGACGGTCGCGGATCCGGTGCTGCCCGCCGCCCTGGCGCGGTTCGAGGGGGTGCCGGTGCCGGTGCTGGAACCGGACGCCGGACCGCTGGCCGACTGGGCCCGGCTGATCGCCTCCGCGAGCGGTACGGCCGTGCTGCCGCTGCTGGACCCGGGGCGCGGCGGCCCCCGCCCCGCCCCGGCCGCCACCGCCCCCAGCCCGGCCGCCGCTCCGACCCCGGCCGATGAGCTGAGCCGTGTCCAGCGCTTCCGGGACGCGGCGTCCCCGGAGGCATACCGGCTGGCGGCCCATCTGGCCGCCGTGGCCCCGCTGCCGGTGCCGGTGATGCGGATGGTGCAGAAGGCGGTGGACGGCCGGACCGACACCGGACGTCTCGCCGAGGTGTTCCTGGGCGGCCTGATGCGCCCCGTCGCACCGCCCGCCTCGGCGGGACCGGACCCGCTGCCGCCCGAACACCGTCCCTTCGCCTTCGCCGACGCGGCGCAGCGGGCCCTGCTGGGCGCGGTGCCGCTGTCCGAACTGGTCGCGACCAGCAAGCTGATCGGCCGCCGTCTTGAGCAACTGGCGGGCCGCTCACCCGACTTCCCCGCCTGGCTGGCCGACGCGCGCGGCACCGATCGGCTCCCGCCCGGCGCCCGGCCCTTCAGCTCGGTGGAGCGACGGCTGGCGGCCCGGCTGGGGGCGCCGTCGCTGCCGTCGGCGTTCGCGACCCCCACCGCGGCGCAGGAGTGGCGCCGCCCGGAACCCGGTGACCCATACGTGCTCGGGCCGTACCGGCTGACGATGGCCGGGCCGCCGGGAGCGCGGGTCAATCCCTTTCTGGGCCAGGACGCCTACGGTGCGGCGGCCATCGTCCGGATCGCCCGCCATCTGCGCGGACAGCGGGCCGCCGACCTGCTGGGCGTGGAGGCGGAGGCACTGCGCCGGATGGACGGGCGCTACACCCGCCGTCTGCTGCGCACGGGGCTGGGCGACGACGTTCCGTGGCTCGCGGAGGAAGCCCTCATCGGGGACCGGCTGGACTACGTCCTGCGCGGCAATGCCGAGCGATGGGACGACCGGCTGGACGTCCTGCGCGGCGACGCCGAGCGATGGGACGACCGGCTGGACGAGGCCACCCGTACCGACCCCGGGCGGTGGGACGGGCTCACCGCCCTCGCGCTCGCCCGCCAAGTCGCGGACGCGGTACGGCTGTCCGAGGAGGCGGGCATGGTGCACGGTGACCTCAGCATCAGCACGGTGCATGTCGCCGGGGCGGACATCCTCCTGACCGGCTGGTCATCGGCGTCCATCGACGGTGTGCCGTCCCCGGCACTCGGCGGCGACCGCCCGCCCACCCCCCAGGACAACGTCAGGGCGCTGGGCGACATCCTGGTGAGCCTCGGCGGCGGGGCGTCGACGCGTCGGCCCGCCCCGGGGCTCTATTTCATGCCGCGCTGGAGCAGTGCCGGTTGGGAGCCGCTCCGCACCCTGGTGATGTCGTGCCGGGAGAGGCCCCACGGCCACACCGCGCACGAGGTCTGGGAGTTCCTCATGCACTTCCGGCCGGAGGCCGGAACACCGGAGCCCCGCGCCCGACGCCCCCGGACCGAGCGGCCCATCGTCTGCGCGCAGTGCGGCAGTGCGCTTGCCCCGGACGACCGCTTCTGCGATACCTGCGGTTCGGATATCTTGACGACCCCGCCGTCGTCGGCGCCACCCGACTCCGCTCGCGTCTCCCGCCCGGAGCCCAGGAGCGGCCTGCCGTCGATCAACGCGTATCGGGCCTACCGCAGGCTGGGCGGCAGTCAGGGGTACGGCGTCTATCTGGCCCGTCGGCCGGGCGCGTCGAACGATGTGGTGATACGCGTCGCCCCTGGCGGCACCGCCCGGGGGATCGGGCGGCGACTGCGGGCCGAGGCGGACGCGCTGCGGCGGATGGCCGGGCACTATGCCCCTCGGCTCTTCGTCGACGCTTCCTCGCTCAACCCTCCGGGGCTCGTGGTGGAATGCGTCCGGCTGCCCGACGGCTCACCGGCCCCACCGCTGTCCTCGCTCATGGGCCGAAGGCCCGACGGCTCGCCCCGGTTGGACGCCGAGCGCGCCGCCACCATCGGCCTCCGCATCGCCGAGGCGGTGAACATGTGCTCGCTCAAGGGCGTCGTGCCCGGGACCCTGACGGCGGACACCGTGCTCGTCACCGACAGCACGGTGAAGCTGATCGGCTGGACCGAGGCGAGTGTCGGCGACCGCCTCCCGGGCGCTCCCACCGCCGCGGACAGCGTCTACGCCCTGGGCCAGATCCTCCGCGATCTGAGCGACGCGCAGCCGACCGGTGAGCTCATCCGCACCATGGACCTGTGGCGCAACCCCGAGCTGCTCTCGACCATCTCCGCCTGTCTGGACGACCGGCCGGGCAGGCGACCGTCGGCGGGCCGGGTGGCGGACGTCTTCGTCCGGTGCCTGTCGACCACGCCGACGTCCGGCCACGAGACGCTGTACGAGCTCGAGTCGACGGACGCCCAACTCCCGACAGGCGCCCAACTCCCGGACGACCCGGCGCCGGAGACGCCCGTCCCTGGCCCTCAGGTGCCGCTTCCGGAACAGCCCGAGGACCCGCCCGCCCGCGCCGCGCGCCCCAGCCGTCTGACGACCATTCTCCGGAACGCCGGATTCGGCAGAAGTGCCCGGCGGCAACGTAAACGGGAGGTGATCCTGAGGGACCTGACGGTCTGCCACCGCATCGCGGTGATCAGCCACCCGATCGGGGTCGGGCGGACCGCCACGACCCTCGCGCTCGGCGCCATCTTCGCGAGCGAGCGCGAGGAGCACGTCCTCGCGGTCGACGCGATCCCCGGCGGCCGGGGTCTCACCCGTCGCGTTCGGCACGAGACCAGGGCGACCATCCGTGATCTGGCGCACAGCGATCCGCTTCCCGACGACCATCCGTCCCTGGAGCCATTCACCACACAGAAGCCGTCCGGACTCGAGATCCTCGCGGGGGACTATGACCAAAGGAGCCTGGGAACCCCGCGAGTCCCGGTCACCAACGAGGAGTACCGCCGCGTCATCGGGGTGCTGAGCAGGCACTACTCGATCATTCTCGCCGACTCGGACGCCGGCGCGTCCCGCACCGGTATGCGGGGCGTGCTCGACCTCGCCGACCAGCTCATCATCGTCACCACCCCGTCCGCGGAACTCACGAACAGCGCGCATACGATCCTGGACCGGCTGGCCGAGGACGGCCACGCGGACCTGGCACGAAATGCCATCACCGTGATCAGCACATCACACGAGACATCCCAGCCCGACCCGAGGGAAGACCCGGTCACGGAGTTCCGGGCCCGTTGCCGCGACGTGGTCGTCGTGCCGTACGACGACCATGTGGCCGCTGGGAGGGAAATCGACCTCGAGCAACTGGCGCCCAGGACCTTCGACGCCTACCTCGATCTCGCGGCGCTGGTCGCGGAGGGGTTCCCCGGGGCCGGAACATAGCGCCCACGCCGAGGGCCTATCCTCTAGGCCATGTCTTCCGCCTCCGACTCCGGTCACGGCTCCGCCGATCTCGTCCGCATCGTCTCCCGCTCCTCCCCCATGGCCCTCGCCCAGGTCGAGCGGGTCCGCACCGAGCTGGCCGCGCTGCGACCCGGTATCCGTACGGAGGTCGTGCCGGTCACCACCTCCGGGGACCGCTGGATGGGCGATCTGTCGAAGCTGGGCGGGAAGGGGGCGTTCACCAAGGAGGTGGACGCCGCGCTGCTGGCGGGCGAGGCGGACCTCGCGGTGCACTGCATCAAGGACGTGCCCGCCGACCGCCCGCTGCCCGCGGGCACGGTCTTCGCCGCGTACCTCAAGCGGGACGACATCCGGGACGCGGTGATCCACCCCGAGGGGCTGACCCTCGACGAGATGCCCGCGGGGACCCGGATCGGCACCTCCTCGGTCCGCCGCGTCGCCCAGCTCGCCATCACCCACCCGCAGCTGGAGTGCGTGCCGATGCGCGGCAACGCCAACCGCCGGCTGGAGAAGCTGGCGGCGGGCGAGTGCGACGCGCTGATGCTGGCCGTCTCGGGGCTGGAGCGGATCGGCCGTACGGACCGGATCAGCGAGATCCTGCCGGTGGACACCATGTGCCCGCCCATCGGGGCCGGAGTGCTGGGGCTGCAGTGCCGCGAGGACGACACCGAGACGATCGAGGCCGTGGCCGGGCTCGGCGACGCCGACGTCTGGAAGGAAATCACCGCGGAGCGGATGCTGCTGCATGTGCTGCAGGGGCACTGCAACTCCCCCATCGCGGGCTACGCCAAGGCCGAGCGCGACGGCCGGCTCTCGCTGCGCGCCCGGGTCTTCAGCCCGGACGGCAAGACGGTGCTGGACGCCCACGAGTGGGCGGGCCCGCTGGACCCGGCCACCCTGGGCACGTCGGTCGCGGTGGCGCTGCTGCGGCAGGGCGCCCGCGAGGTCATCGACACCATCCCGCACTGAGGCAGCTCCGCCGCCGTCCGGGCCTCCGGGCCCTACCGCGCCCGCAGCCTCCGCCACACCGCCCGCGCCGCGTGGTGCCCCGACATGCCGTGGACGCCCGGCCCCGGTGGGGTGGCGGAGGAGCACAGGAAGACCGCCGGGTGGGCGGTGGCGTACGGGACGCGGGCGAGCTTGGGCCGTATGGCCGCCTGGATGCCCTCGAAGGCGCCGCAGGCGATGTCGCCGTCGATGTAGTTGGCGTTGCGCGCGGCGAGTTCGGGCGGTCCGGCCACCGCGCGGGCCAGGACCAGATCGCGGAAACCCGGGGCGAAGCGCTCGAGCTGACGCTCGATCACCTCCGTGGCGTCGCCCTTCCACCCGCTGGGCACATGGCCGTACGCCCAGAAGGTGTGCTTGCCCTCCGGGGCCCGTGAGGGGTCGAGAAGGGTCGGCTGAGAGGTGATCAGGAACGGGACGGAGGGGTCGCGCCCCTCGACCGCGGCCCGCAGTGCCGCGCCGATCTCGCCCGAGGTGGGGCCGACATGGACGGTGCCCGCGCGCCGGGCCTCGGGCGCGGTCCAGGGCACCGGGCCGGAGAGCGCGTAGTCGATTTTGAAGGCGCTGGCCCCGTAGCGGTAGTGGCGGTAGGCGTTGCCGAGACCGGCGATACGGGCCAGGGCGCGCGGCGAGGTGTCGAAGATGTACGCGCGGGCGGGCGGCAGCTCGTCGAGCCGCTTGACCTCGGTGGAGACGTGGATCGTCCCGCCGTTCTCCCGCAGATACGCCCCCAGCGCGTCCACGATCGACTGGGAGCCGCCGCGCGGAATCGGCCAGCCGACCTCATGGGCCGCGACGGCGAAGATCAGGGCGGGTCCGCCGGTGGCCAGCGCGCTGGTCGGCGCGATGGCGTGCCCGGCCAGCCCGGTGAACAGGGCGCGCGCCTTCTCGTCACGGAAACGGAGCGGCCCGGCGAGCAGCGAGACCGGCTGCAGCGCGTGCAGCCCGAAGCGGGCCCAGGTGATCGGGTCGCGGGGCACTCCGTCCCAGGGGGTGCGCAGCATATCGGGGGCGAGGGTGGCCCATTTGCCCAGATAGGGCGCGATCAGCCGGCGGTAGGTGCCGGCGTCGCGCGGGCCGAGTGACATGGCGGTCTCGCCGACCGAGCGGGCCAGCACCGCGGCCGAGCCGTCCGGGAAGGGGTGGGCCAGCGGGAGTTCGGGGTGGAGCCACTCCAGGCCGTGCCGGGCGAGCGGCATCCGGTCGAAGGCCGGGGAGCCGATGGCGAGGGGGTGCACGGCGGAGCAGGGGTCGTGCCGGAAGCCCGGGAGAGTCAGCTCTTCGGTGCGGGAGCCCCCGCCGATGGTGTCCGCGGCCTCGAAGATCTCCACCGCACAGCCGCGGCGGGCGAGTTCGACGGCCGCGGTCAGCCCGTTCGGCCCGGCACCCACAACGACCGCGTCGAGCATGGACGGCACCTCGGCCCCCTCGTCCTTGAGGAATCAGTCGAACGATCAGCCGGCGGCGGCCAGCAAGCCCAGGATATGCGCAACGGCCGCCTCGTCCCTGGCCGCCGTGAAAGGAAGGGCATTGCCCCCGGTGATCCGGAACGGCTCGCGGCTGAGCGTGGCATGTGCCCCGCCCGCCTCGCCGACCAGCAGCAGACCGGCGGCGTGGTCCCAGGCGTTCTCCCAGGTGAAGGCGACGGCGTCGAGCAGCCCTCGGGCCACGTTCAGATATTCCAGACCGGCCGAACCGCAGGGGCGCACCTCAACTCCCGGCACCTGCAGGCCCGACAGGGCGCGCTTCTCCGCGTCGGTGGTGAAGTCGTAGTGGGAGACGGCGACGTGGAGGACCGCGCCGGGCTCCGGGGAGCCGCAGTGGATCGGCTCGCCGTTCAGCAGGGCGCCCCCGCCACGGCGGGCGATGGCCATCTGGTCGAACACCGGGGCGTAGGTCCAGGACGCGAGGAGCTCTTCGCGGTGTGCGAGGGTGACCAGCGTCGCGAAGCCGGGGTCGCCGTGGACGAACTGCCGGGTGCCGTCGACCGGGTCGACGATCCATACGGGCGCGTCGCCGCCGAGGGCGGTGAGCACGGCCGGGTCGGCGTGCACCGCCTCCTCGCCCACCACCACGGAGCCGGGCAGCAGCCTGGTGAGGGCGTCGGTCAGCTGCTCCTCGGCCTGCCGGTCGGCGGTGGTCACCAGGTCGTGCGGGCCCTTCTTCTCCACGATCTCGTGGGCGGCGAGCTGCCGGTAGCGCGGCATGACCTCGTCGGCGACCGCCGTGCGGATCGCCTCCTCCACCGCGCCGAGATCACCGGCGAGAAATTCATCGATCATGCGTTCATCGAACCATGTCTCAGCGACGGCAGGTGGCATAGCGGCTGCCAGGCGGTGTCATCGAGGTGAAGGGAGCGACCGCCGCACAACCCCTTTCGCCCGGCATCCCGGTTCACCCCGCCGACCTACGGGACAGGCGCGGTGCCGGACGCCGCGGACGCGGAACGGACGCGCTGCCAGGTGCCCGGGGCCCGGGAACGAGCACGCTGCCGGGCGCCGCGAGCGCGGGAACCAGCGTGCCGCCGGGCGCCAGGGGCCCGGGGACGGACGCGCCGCCGCGCGCCAGGGGCGGCACAGGAACACCCCCGGCGCCGGACAGGGATCAGCGCACGCGCTCGGCGGGCCGGCCGGTGGCCGGTTCCGGGCTGGGCTCCGCCGGGCCGCGGGCCCGCGAGCCGGTGGTGACCAGGCCCAGGGTCACGATGGCCAGACCGCAGCCGGCCATGATCGCCCAGCCCAGATGGCTGGCCTCGGGGAAGCCGGAGGCGAAGGGACCGTGCACGCGGGCGGTGGAGACCGAGCCGAGGACGGCGACGCCGAGGGCCGCCCCCACCTGGCGGCCGGTGGAGGTGACCGCGGCGGCCACCCCCGCCTGGGAGCGCGGCATCCCGGACACGGCCGAGTAGGTGAGCGGGGCGTCGAGCATGCCGAAGCCGATGCCGAACGCCACATAGGCGATCACGAGGTACCAGATGGGGGTGTCCGCGCCCACCTGGGTCAGCAGCAGCCCGCACCCCGCCGTACCGGCTCCGGCGATCACCATGGGGATACGCGGGCCGCGGGCGCCGACGATACGGCCCGCGAGCGGTGAGGAGACCAGCGTCATGGCCGCCATCGGCAGCGTGAGCAGCCCGGTGTGCAGCGGGGAGAAGTCCCGTACGTCCTGCAGATACAGGGCGTTGAGGAAGAGGAACCCGGCGAGCGCGGCGAAGCCGCACACCGCGGAGGCGATGGCGCCGCTGAAGGAGGGGCTGCGGAAGAAGCGGACGTCCAGCAGCGGTTCGGCGCGGCGCAGTTCATAGCCGATGAGGGTGGCGGCGGCGATGGCCGCGATCGTGAAGCAGCCGACGATCTGCGCCGAGCCCCAGCCCCTGACCGGGCCCTCGATGATGCCGAACGTGAGCGTCGCGAGCAGCGCGATCACCAGCAGCTGTCCCACCGGATCGAGCCTGCGCGGCCGCGGGGCCTTGGACTCGGGGACGAACAGCGCGGTGAGGACGAGGGCGAGGGCGGCGACCGGGAGGTTGACCCAGAAGACGGCCTGCCAGCCCGTCGAGTCCACCAGGGCACCGCCGACGACGGGCCCCAGCGCGATGCTCACCCCCGCGACCGCACCCCACAGCCCGATCGCCCTGGCCCGCTCCTTGAGGTCGGTGAAGGTGTTGGCGATGATCGAGACCGCGACGGGGTTGAGCATGGCCCCGCCCATGGCCTGCACCATCCGGAAGGCGATGAGCGAACCGGTGTCGGTGGCGAGCCCGCACAGCAGCGACCCCAGGCTGAACAGCAGCAGCCCGGTCTGGAAGGTCCGGCGCCTGCCGAACCGGTCGGCCATGGAGCCGGAGAGCATCAGCAGGCTGGCGAGCACCACGGTGTAGGAGTCCACCGTCCACTGCAGCCCCGACGGCGAGGCGTCCAGATCGTCCTGGATGGACGGCAGTGCGAGGTTCACGATGGTGGTGTCGAGGCCCACCATGAACAGGCTGATGCAGCAGATCCCCAGGATCAGCCACTTGTGGCGGTGGCGCGGCGGCGGACCGTCTCCCTCGCTGCCCGCGTCGCCCGGAGTGGCTTGGCTCATGGAGCCGGCCATGGTTCGCCTCCCGATCGGGGCGGGTCATGCCCCGGCGCACGGACCGCTGCGACCTCCGCATCGAAGGGTCCGCCCGCCGGGGGTGCCTCGCCTGGTTCCGGACTATGCCTTGCGGCCGGTGATCACGACGGTGTCCGCGCCGAGGGGCAGCCGTCCGGTGGGCTCGAAGCCCACCGCGCGGAACCACCGCTCGTACTCGGCGCCCGTGTAGACCATGCCCTCGCCGGAGGCGATGGTGTGGAAGTAGGCGGACAGCATCGCCGCCCGCTCGGGTCCGGTGCCGTCGTCGTCCTGGCGCGGGGTGACCACGTAGATCCCGCCGCCGGACGGGAGGGCGCGGGCGGCCTTGGCGAGCAGCTCCTGGATCCGCTCGGCGGACCAGATCTCCAGGAAGTGGGCGAAGAGCACTCCGTCGCAGCCGGTCGGGAACTCGTCGTGGAAGGCGTCGAGGCTCACCGCCCGCACCCGGTCGGCCAGCCCGAGCTTCCCGATCTTCTCGTTGGCGGCGGTGGCCACGGAGGGCAGATCGGCGATGGTGATGCGCAGTTCAGGCCAGCGGGCGGCGAGGTTGGCGGCGTTGATGGCCGTTCCGCCGCCGATGTCCAGCAGGTGGCCGCACCCCGAGAGGTCCAGCTTCTCCCCCAGCTCGGCGCCCACGAGCCTGCTCACCGACGACATCATGGTGTGGAATGTGGTCTCCAGCTCGGGATTTTCGGCGAGCCGCCCGTAGAGGGTGGGCGCCGTTCCCGGAATTTCCCGCCGCAGACCGATGTTGGTGTCTTCCTTGAGGGATTCGCAGAACCAGGCCATCGCCCGGTAGATACCGTGCTGTTCCCAGGGAATGTTGGAGGCGGGCGCCTCGTCGAAGTTTGCGGTCAGCGGCTTCGAGAGCGGGGTGGTGTGGTAACCCGCGCCGTCCTTGCGCAAAAGCCCGAATACCGTACAGCCGAGAAGGAGGATGCGGGTGGGCTGCTCCTTGAGGTCCAGCCGTGCGGCGATCTCCCGCACGGCCAGACCGGGCTCCTTCTCCACCAGCGCGAAGAGCCCCAACTGGAATCCCGCGCTCAGGAACTGAAACCGATAGTGGGCCTTGTAGAGCCCTCTGAGCTCCACTTCTATCGGTACCTCGGTTTGCGTCATGCCCAACCCTTCTCTGGCAAGGAGTCGTTCAGCCGGCGGCACATCAGAGCACAAAATCCGAGGTGATTGTAGCCATGTTCGAAGGTTTCAGGGAGCGGGAGTGTCTTTTGTTCTCCGGGCCCCGACGGGCAGCATCAGGGCCGTATACAGCACCAATGAAGTCCCGAGTCCGACCGCCCATCCATAGTCGGCGAGCGGCCGCAGAAACGGAATTAACCCTTCCTTGGGAAAAGGCCCTTTGCCGGGCTGGGAGGCGGAACCGCCCACCGCGAGCACGCCGCCCACCGCGAAGGCGACGACCGCCCGCCAGTTCCAGCCGGATGCATACCAATAGCGCCCTTTGGGCCGATACAGATCGACGAGATCGAGAACGGTACGGCGAATGATCCAGTAGTCGGCGATCAGGACGCCCGCGACCGTGCCGAGCAGTCCGCCGACCACCCCGAGCCAGGTGAAGATGTACAGCTCGGGGGTGGAGGTGAGCTTCCAGGGGAAGATGAGCACCCCGACGATGCCGGTGATCAGCGCCCCGGTACGGAAGGTGATGAACTTCGGCGCGAGATTGGCCAGGTCGTACGCGGGCGAGACCACATTGGCCGCGATATTGACCGAGACAGTGGCGATCAGCACCGTGACCAGCGCGAAGAGCAGGCCGAAGACATTGTCGGCCTTGCCCGCGAGCGCCACCGGATCCCAGATCGGCTCCCCGTAGACCGCCTCGGAGCCGGAGGTCACGAGGACCGACAGCAGCGCGAAGGCGGTCATGGTGGTGGGCAGCCCCAGCGTCTGGCCCCACACCTGGGCCCGCTGCCCCGCGCCGAAGCGGGTGAAGTCGGGGATGTTCAGCGAGAGGGTGGACCAGAAGCCGATCATGCCCATGAGGGCGGGGAAGAAGACCGGCCAGAAGTCGCTGCCCCAGCCCAGCCGGGAGGGCTGGTCGAGCAGCGAGCCGAAGCCGCCCGCCTTGGCCGCGATCCACACCAGCAGCACCACGGCTCCGACGAGGACGAAGGGCGCGGCCCAGTTCTCGAAGCGGCGCAGAGTCTCCATGCCGCGGTAGATGATGGCCAGCTCCAGCGCCCAGAAGACGAGGAAGCACAGCCACAGCGTCCAGGGGTAGCCGGCGATCTCCCCGGCCCTCTCCCAGCCGCCCCCGACGACCTTGCCCAGCAGGATGTAGATGCCCTGCCCGCCGATCCAGGTCTGGATGCCGAACCAGGCACAGGCCACGGCGGCGCGGATCAGCGCCGGGAGGTTGGCGCCGCGCAGCCCGAAGGAGGCGCGGGCCAGCACGGGAAAGGGGATGCCGTATTTGGGCCCGGCGTGGCCGGTGAGCAGCATCGGCAGCAGGACGACGACATTGGCGACGGCGATGGTGAAGACGGCCTGCTTCCAGTCCATGCCGAGCGCGACCAGACCGGAGGCCAGCGTCCAGGAGGGGATGTTGTGGGCCATGCCCACCCACAGCGCGCTGAAGTTATAGGTGGTCCAGCGGCGTTCGGCCACCGGCACCGGGCGCAGATCCTCGTTGCTGAAGCGGTTGTCGTCCAGAGTCGCACCGGGCGGCAGCTCCACCCGGCCGTCGGGGCGGGGGGTGACCGGGTCCGGCTCGGCAGGGGGCGGTGCGGTAGCGGTCATGGGGACCCTCTTCGTTCGTACGGAAGGTGTCGGGGAGTGCGGAACGAACGAGGGCCGTGCGGGGCCCGGGGGCCGGCCGGTGGTGGTGGGCCGGCCGGCAGATGTGGTGTGCGGGCTACGGGTGCGGGTGCGCGGCTGGACCGTCAGCCGGTGAGCGCGGGGATGACCCGCTCGCCGTACGCGTCGAGCGTGCGCTCCTTCGCGTCATGCATCGCGTAGACGGCGAACTGGTCCACCCCCAGGGCGCGCAGCCGCTCCAGCTTCTCGATATGCGCCTCGGCCGGGCCGAGCAGGCAGAACCGGTCGACGATCTCATCGGGGACGAAGGCCGTGTCCGGATTGCCGCTGCGGCCGTGGTGCGCGTAGTCGTACCCCTGCCGCTCCTTGATGTACGCGGTCAGGGAGTCGGGGACGGCGCCGGAGTGCTCGCCGTAGCGGGAGACCAGGTCGGCCACATGGTTGCCGACCATGCCGCCGAACCAGCGGCACTGCTCACGGGCGTAGGCCAGGTCGTCGCCGACATACGCGGGGGCGGCGACGCAGATGGTGACCGCATCCGGATCGCGCCCGGCCCCGGCGGCGGCGGTGCGCACCGCCTTGACCATCCACTCCGTCAGGAAGGGGTCGGCGAGCTGCAGGATGAAACCGTCGGCCTTCTGCCCGGCCAGCGCGAGCGCCTTGGGGCCGTACGCCGCCATCCACACCGGCAGCCTGCTGTCCTCGATCCAGGGGATGTGCATCGGGCTGCCGTCCACGACGGCCTCCCTGCCCTCCGCCAGATCGCGGATGGCGTCGATGGCCTCGCCGAGGCGGGCGAGGGTGTTGGGCTTGCGCCCGGCCACCCGCAGCGCGGAGTCGCCGCGGCCGATACCGCAGACGGTGCGGTTGCCGTACATCTCATTGAGGGTGGCGAAGGTGGAGGCGGTCACCTCCCAGGTGCGGGTGCCCGGGTTGGTGACCATGGGGCCGACGATCAGCCGCTCGGTGCGGGCCAGGATCTGGCTGTAGATGACGAACGGCTCCTGCCACAGCACGGCGGAGTCGAAGGTCCAGCCGTAGCCGAAGCCGTTGCGCTCGGCGCGGCGCATCAGCTCGACGACGGCAGAGGCGGGTGGATCGGTCTGCAGGACGAGTCCGAAGTCCATGCTCGCTCCCTGGCTCAGCTGAGGTACTGACAGGTGTCGCGGATGAGGAACTGGCCGTGCCCGGCACGCCCGGTGTATTCCCGCCGGTCGATGACGGGGACACCGCGCGACAGCACGGTCTCGACCTGCCCGGTGATCCGCTTGCCCTCGTACGCCGAGTAGTCGACGTCCATGTGGTGGGTCTCGGCGGACAGGGTCTGCTGGGCCGCCGGATCGTAGACGACGATGTCCGCGTCGGCCCCGGGCGCGATGGTGCCCTTCCGCGGATAGAGGCCGAACATCCTGGCCGGGGTGGCGCAGGCGATCTCGATCCAGCGGCGGCGGGAGATATGGCCGTCCACCACGGCCTGGTGGAGCAGGTCCATCCGGTGCTCCACGCCCGGCATCCCGTTGGGGATCTTGGAGAAGTCGCCCCGGCCCAGCTCCTTCTGCCCGGTGAAGCAGAACGGGCAGTGGTCGGTGGAGACCACCTGGAGGTCGTTGGTCCGCAGCCCCCGCCACAGCGCGGCCTGGTGCTCGACGGGCCGAAGCGGTGTGGAGCACACGTACTTGGCGCCCTCGAAGTCCGGTTCTGCGAGGTTGTCCGTGGACAGGAACAGATACTGCGGACAGGTCTCGCCGAAGACCGGAAGTCCCAGGTCACGCGCCTGAGTCAGCTCCGCGAGGGCCTCCTGCGCCGACACATGGACGACATACAGCGGGGCGCCGGCCACCCGGGAGAGCTGGATGGCGCGATGGGTCGCCTCCGACTCCAGCAGCGCCTTGCGGACCTCACCGTGGTAGCGGGGGTCGGTCCTGCCCTCGGCCAGGGCCTGTTCCACCAGGACGTCGATGGCGATGCCGTTCTCGGCGTGCATCATGATCAGCCCGGCGTTGGCGGAGGCGCGCTGCATGGCCCGCAGGATCTGCCCGTCGTCGCTGTAGAAGACCCCCGGGTAGGCCATGAACAGCTTGAAGCTGGTCACGCCCTCCCCGACCAGGAGATCCATCTCCTTGAGCGCGCTCTCGTTCACGTCGGAGAGGATCATGTGGAAGCCGTAGTCGATGGCGCAGTTGCCCCGCGCCTTGAGGTGCCAGGCGTCCAGCCCCTCACGCAGCGCGTGGCCCACCGTCTGGATGGCGAAGTCCACGATGGTGGTGGTGCCGCCCCAGGCCGCCGCCCGGGTGCCGGTCTCGAAGGTGTCGGCGGCGTAGGTGCCGCCGAACGGCATCTCCATATGGGTGTGCCCGTCGACCCCGCCCGGGATGACGTACTTGCCGGTGGCGTCGATCGTACGGTCGGCGGTCCAGCCCTGGGCGTACGCGCTGCCGGACGAGGCGAGGGCGGCGACCTTCCCGTCCTCGACCAGCACATCGGCCAAGGTCTCCTCGGCGGCGGTGACGACCAGCCCGCCACGGATCACGGTACGGGACATCAGCTCACGCTCCTTCCGGACCGGGTGGTCTTGAGGGCGGCCTCGAGGATCTCCGCGCCCTCCTCGGCCTCGGCGACGGTGAGGCTGAGCGGCGGGGCGATCCGCAGCACGCTGCTGTTGTGCCCGCCGCCCTTGCCGATGAGCAGCCCGCCCTCCCGCGCGGCCTCCAGGACGGCGGACGCGCCCTCGGGGTACGGGTCGCCGGTGCCCGGTTCGACCAGCTCGATGCCGATCATCAGCCCCCGGCCGCGGACCTCGCGCACGGTGTCCAGACCGGCGCAGGCGGCGCGCAGCCGCTCGATCAGCAGCCCGCCGACCCGGCGGGCGTTGCCCTGCAGATCGTGTTCGACCAGGTGGGTGAGGTTGGCCAGACCGGCGGCCATCGTGATGGGGCTGCCGCCGAAGGTGGAGATGGAGTTGGCGCCCAGGCAGTTCATGACCTCGGCGCGGGCGACGACACCGCCGATCGACATGCCGTTGCCGATGCCCTTGGCGAAGGTGAGGATGTCGGGCGGCCCGGAGCGGTCGTGTGCCTGCCAGCCCCAGAAGTGGTCGCCGGTGCGGCCCCAGCCGGTCTGCACCTCATCGGTGATCCACAGGATGCCGTGCCGGTCGAGCACCTCGCGGAAGGCGGCGAACAGCCCGTCGGGCGGGGAGGTGAAGCCGCCGACGCCCTGGATCGGCTCGGCGATCAGCGCGGCGACATTGCCGTGAGCCTGGCCGAGGACGTCCTCGAGGTCGGCGACGCACGCCTTGATGTACTCCCCGTCGGACAGCCCGGCGAACGGCCCCCGGGTGCGCACCCCGCCATGCACATACAGCGTCTGCAGCGGGGACAGGCTGGTCGGCGACCAGCCGCGGTTGCCGGTGATGCCGACGGCCGAGAAGGAGCGGCCGTGGTAGCTGTTGCGCATCGCCAGGATCTGGTTGGAGCGGCGGTAGGTGGTGGCGAGCAGCAGGGCCGTGTCATTGGCCTCGGTGCCGGAGGTGGTGAAGAAGACCCGCGCGTCCGGGATGCCGGACAGGGTCGCGACCCGCTCGGCCAGGTCGACCATGGGCCGGTCGAGGTAGAGCGTGGAGGTGTGCAGGATCCGGCCCGCCTGCTCGCTGATGGCCTTGGTGACCTCGGGGAGGGCGTGCGCGGTCATGGTAGTGAGGATGCCGCCGAAGAAGTCGAGGTAGCGGTTGCCCTCGGCGTCCCAGACATGGCGGCCCTCGCCGTGGGTGATCTCGATGGGGCGCTGGTAGTAGACGGCGAGCCAGTCGGGGAGCACGGCCTGGTGCCGTGCGTGGAGGGCCGCGTGGGGACCGCGGTCGGCATCGCTCCCGGCACCACTGCCGCTCGTGGCATCGCTGCTGCTCATGGCATCGCTGCTGCTGCTCATGGCTTCACCAGCCCCTCGTAGGCGTCGGGGCGCCGGTCGCGGTAGAACGCCCACTGCTGCCGCACCTCGTCGATCAGACCGAAGTCGAGGTCGCGGACGATCAGCTCCTCCTCCTTGTCACTGGCCACGTCGCCGACGAACTGGCCGCGCGGATCGACGAAGTAGCTGGTGCCGTAGAAGTCGTTGTCGCCGTACTCCTCGGTGCCGACGCGGTTGATCGCGGCGATGAAGTACTCATTGGCGACGGCCGCGGCGGGCTGTTCCAGCTGCCAGAGGTAGGCCGACAGCCCGCGGGAGGTGGCCGAGGGGTTGTAGACGAGCTGCGCCCCGGCCAGGCCCAGCGCGCGCCAGCCCTCGGGGAAGTGGCGGTCGTAGCAGATGTACACCCCGACCTTGCCCACGGCGGTGTCGAACACCGGCCAGCCCACGTTCCCCGGCTTGAAGTAGTACTTCTCCCAGAACCCCTTGACCTGCGGGATGTGGTGCTTGCGGTACTTGCCCAGATAGCTGCCGTCCGCGTCGATCACGGCCGCGGTGTTGTAGTAGAAGCCCGACTGCTCGAGCTCGAAGACCGGCACCACGATCACCATGCCGGTCTCCCGCGCCAGCTCCCGCATCCGCTGCACGGTCGGCCCGTCCGGCACCGGCTCCGCCCACCGGTAGTGCTCCGCCTCCTGCACTTGGCAGAAGTAGGGCGCGTTGAACACCTCCTGGAAGCCGATCACCTTGGCGCCCTGTGCGGCCGCCTGCCGGGCGTACTCCTCATGCTTCGCGATCATCGATTCGGTATCGCCGGTCCAGGTGGCCTGGACGAGAGCGGCACGTACGAGGTTGGCCATGATCAGCTCCTCAACCTGTGTCTACGCACGTAGAATCCGGCTGTGAAGAACGTAAGAGCGCACTGACCACTCTGGCAATACCGCCGCCGTTACTCAACGAAGACGATCACGTTTCCTGTTTTGTCGGGTTGCGGCGGCCGGGGGCGGCTGGGTGGGGGCGGGTTTCGTCTCGCGCCTTCGGCGCCATTGACCAGCGGCGGCGGAAGTGGGGGCGCGGGCCACGCCGCCGGACCCCGGGCCGGTTGACGCGAGCGCCGGTGACGGCACCCACGCCCGGAAGCCGGGGCCAGTGCCGGACCGCCGGGGCGGTGGCGCTTCCGGGGAATCGGCCGCGGGCCGGTGAGGCAGACCCAGGGGCGGCTCCCGTGGCCGGAGCTGAGGCCCATCCGGGCTGACGGCCCCTCGGGGTTACCCCCGAGAAAACGCTTGATCTGAAGCAACTACTTTGTCAAACGATTTCACGAGGGGTACCCCACCCCCTCCCCGCTGTCCGGCGCCGACCCCAGCCCCCGACCAGCGGAGCCGCCACCGGCGCCCACACCCACCGACCCGGCACCCGGCAGCGGCGCCGGGCCCCCACCACCGCCGCCGCTGCTCAATTGCGCCGAAGGCGCGAAACGGCGCCGCACCCAACCAAGCCGACCAGCCCGAGCCACCCGTCTAGCCCGAGCCACCCGTCTAGCCCCAACGAGCGCCACCCGAGGCGCAGACTCAGACTCAGGCGCAGTCTCCGTCTCAGGCGGGACCGGGTGCACCCGGCAGCCCCGCCACGCGCAGCGCATGGGCGAGATCGTGGTGACTGCTGGAGGACACACCGGCGGCGGCGTCGAGCAGCAGGGGCACCAACGTGGCGGGGTCCTCCGCCGCCGCCCGGGCCGCCTCCTCCGGCGTACGGGCCCGTACGAGCGCCTCCAGCAGAAACGCGGCCCTGCGAGGGGCGCCCGCCGCGAGGAGCGCCTGGGCAGTGTGGGCGACCTCGGGGGCAGAGCGCGAGACGCTCTGCCGTAAAAGCCGCTCGCCGTCGACCTCACGGTCCGCCGCGACCAGCGCTTCGGCGGCTGCGGCGAGCCGTGTGGGCGGCAGACACGCCATCTCCCACAGCAGCGTGGACACATCGGCCCCAAGTCCGGCGCGCTCCAGCTCCTCCGCGAGGACGGGCAGCCGTGGGGCGGGCCAGGCGGCGGCCTCGCAGAGCACGACATGGGCCTCGCCGGAGCGGCCCGCCGCCCGCAGTCGACCGAGCCGCGCGACGGCCTCCTGAGCGGCGCGTCGCGCAGCGGCGCGGTCCGCCGCCTCCCGGGCGAGCCGCCGCCCGTCGTCCGCCGCCTTGTCCCGCTTACGGCGCTTGCCGCCGCCCTCGCCGTCGTACGCCCCGGCGAACCGAGCACCGCGCGGAGTCGCGGGGACCTCCATTTCGCTCTCCGCCAAGGGCAGGGCAGGTGAGAACGGCACCGGCACCGCCGTACCCCCGCCTCCGGCCCCGGCAAACCGCGCCCCGCGCGGCCGCGGGGAAGCAGAGGCGGGCGCGGGCGGCATGGGTTCACGGTCCTGCGCGGGGGCGTCGAAAGCCGCATCCGCGGCCGAACCCACACCGAACGCGGGGGCACCCACGGAGGTGCCCGGCGGCGTGGCCCCCACCGCGGCCTCCGGGGCAGCCCCGACCCCAGCCTCCGAGACCGACGGCCCGGGCACCGCGCCCACCTCCTCAACCCCGGCAAACCGCGCCCCGCGCGGCCCGGGCCGCGCGGGCCCCAAGCCCTGCGCGACGGGCTCGATAGGCGCGTCCGCACCCGAGCCCAGAGCACCCGCGAAGGTGCCCGGCGGCGTGGGCCCCGCCGTCGGGGTGGGCGCGGTTGGCTTGGGGCCCGCCGTCGGGGCCACGGCGGCGGCAGGGGGCCCGGGCTCCGGGGCCGGTGGTCCGGAGGGGCGGGGCACGGTGGGGAGGGCGATGAGGCGGGCGTGGAGTTCTTCGGTGCGGGCCGTCGCGCGACGCCAGTCGTCGTGGGCCCAGGCCAGCTCCGCGCCGAGGCGTTCGCGGTCGGCCGCGCCCTCGGCGGCGGACACGGCCGCCTGGAGGTCGCGTTCACGACGGGCGGCGTTCCGCTGCTCGCGGAGCATGCCGTCCAGGCGGTCCCGGAGCGCCTCGCGGCTGCCGGGCCCGGCGTCGTGGGCCGCGACCGAGGCACGGTAGAGCGTCGAAGCGCGGGCCGCCGCCTCCTGGGCGGTACCGACGCCGCGCTGGGTGGAGAGGTCCTGCAGCAGGGACTGGACGACGTCCCACGGCGGCACCTCCAGGCCGTCGAGGCAGGCCCGCAGTCCCTCGGGGTCGCGCAGGGCGAAGACGCCGTACCAGCCCGTCCCCGCGTCCAGCCGCCTCGTCAGCGCCCGCAGATACCTCGCGAACTCCTCGACCTCGGCCGGGAGTTGCCCGCTCGCCATGGCCTCCCCTCCCCTCCCCCTCGGACGATGCACGGCCCAAGGCCACGCATTCGACACCCTGCGTGTTACGGAATCGGTTACGGCTGCGCTACGAGCGCTTTTCCTGCTCCGCACACGACAGGCAAACTTGCAAGTTTATCTGTCGAACTTCTAGGGTGAGGGCATGGCCACGCTTGATCACCCGCCCACCGAGCCCGCCCTCCGCCCGGAGACCGGGCCCCGCCCGGAGACCGGCCCCCGCCCGGAGGCCGGCCCGCGGGCCGAGGAGCGGATCGCCGTCGACCTCGCCGCGGTCGTCAGCCAGCTCATGCGCCGTATGCGGGCGGCCTCCTCGCAGGGGGCGCTCACCCCCTCCCAGCGCGCGGTCATCAGCCGGCTCTACACCGAGGGGCCGACCACCACCGCCGCGCTGGCCCGCGCCGAGCTGGTCCGGCCGCAGTCGATGCGCATGATCCTGGCCGCGCTGGAGGAGCAGACGCTGGTGGAGCGGGCTCCGCATCCCACCGACGGACGGCAGGTGGTCTTCTCGATCACCGAGCGGGGGCGGGAGGCGATCACATCCGTACGGCAGGCCAAGCAGAGCTGGCTGCTCGACGCGATCGACACCCGCCTGGACGCCGATGAGCGCCGCACCCTGGCCGAGGCCACCGATCTGCTCAAGCGGCTGGTCCAGGAATGACCGACACCGCGGGAAAGCCCGCCATACCCCCGGGGACCGGGACGGCGGGCGCGAGCCCCGTCCCGGGCGAACCAGCCGGCCCCGGCGACACCGCCGACCCCTTCGGCCCCCGGCTGATGGCCCCGCTGCTCATCGGCTCGGTCCTCAACCCCGTCAACTCCACGATGATCGCCACCGGGTTGGTGGCCATCGGCCATGACTTCGGCGTCGGCGCCGCCCGGACCGCCTGGCTGGTCGCCTCCCTCTACCTCGCCAGCGCCGTGGCGCAGCCCGCGATGGGGCGGCTCGCCGATCTGCTCGGGCCGCGCCGGATCTTCCTCTGCGGACTGCTCGTGGTGTGCGCCGCCGGGCTCGTGGGCGCACTCGCGCCCGCGTTCGGCTGGCTGATCGCCTCGCGGGTGCTGCTCGGCATCGGTACCTCCGCGGCGTACCCCGCGGCGATGGCACTGCTGCGCGCCCAGTCCGTCGCCACCGGGCGGGAGACACCGCGCCCCGTGCTCGGCCGGCTCTCGCTCGCAGCGCTCGGCAGCGCGGCGGTGGGGCCGGTGCTGGGCGGGGTGCTCACCGCGACGGCCGGATGGCGGGCGATCTTCGCGGTCAATGTGCCGCTGGCCCTCATCGGCATCGCCCTCGCGCTGCTCTGGCTCCCCAGGACCCGTATGGCAACGGACGGCGAGGACGCCGGGGCGCGGACGGCGGGCGCGGCCATCGATCCACTCGGGATCGCGCTGTTCACGGGCACCCTCACCACCCTCATGATCTTCCTGATGGACCTGGAACGGCCGAACTGGGCGCTGCTGCCCGTCGTCCTGGTCCTCGCGGCGGTCCTGACCTGGTGGCAGCTGCGCCGGCCCCGCCCCTTCATCGATCTGCGGATGATCGGCCGCAACCGCTCCCTCGCCCTCACCTACCTCCGCCATGGCACGGCGTACCTGGTCATCTACATGGTCATGTACGGATTCGCGCAGTGGCTGGAGGAGGGGCACGGCTACTCCGCCTCCCGGGCCGGTCTGATCATGCTGCCCATGTCGGGCGCGGCCGCCGTGTGCTCACTGCTCGGCGCCCGTACGAAGGGCATCTACGCACCGCTCGTCCTCGCGGCCGTCCTGCTCGCCGCGGGGAGCGGGGTGCTGCTGCTCGCCGACGAATCCACCCCGCTTCTCGCGCTGCTGCTGGCCGCGGTCCTCTTCGGGCTGCCGCAGGGGCTGTCCTCGACCGGCAACCAGGCCGCCGTCTACACCCAGGCCCCGCGCGAGAGCGTCGGCGCGGCGGCCGGGCTGCAGCGCACCTCGCAGTACCTCGGCGCGATCACCGCCGCCGGGCTGATCGGGCTCTTCTACGGGCAGCGGGCGACCGCCGCCGGGCTGCACGGCATCGCCATGGTGGCGGGTGCGCTCAGCCTCGCGGTGCTGCTGCTGACCGCCACCGACCGGACCCTGCGCGCCCGCGCCCGTACCCGCACCTGACCATCCCCCTCCCCCAGACGACCCACAGACCCACAGACCCACAGACCCAGACCCAGACCCACCCCAGGAGGCACCATGCCCGCCACCACGCTCGACCCGAACACCGCCCTGGTCCTCGTCGACCTCCAGAAGGGCATCACGGGACTCCCCACCGTCCACCCCACCGCCGAGGTCATCGAGCGCGGCGCCCGGCTGGCGGCCGCGTTCCGCAAGCGCGGGCTGCCGGTCGTCCTCGTCCGGGTCGTGGCCGGGGCGCCGGGCCGCACCGAGGCGCAGGGGGGCGGCGGAGGCGGGCAGTTCCCGGCCGACTTCGCCGACCTCGTGCCGGAACTCGGCCGCGAGGACGGCGACGTCGTGGTCACCAAGCACACCTGGGGCGCCTTCCACGGCACCGACCTCGACCTCCAGCTGCGCCGCCGCGGGGTGACCCAGGTGGTGCTCGGCGGCATCGCCACCAGCATCGGTGTGGAGTCCACGGCCCGTGGCGCGTACGCGCACGGGTACCACGTGACCCTGGCGACCGACGCCATGACCGACATGGACGCCGAGGCGCACCGCAACAGCGTCGAGAAGATCTTCCCCCGGCTCGGGGAGACCGACTCCACCGACGCGATCATCGGCCTGCTGGGCTGAGAATCAACCTGCTCTGAGAAGCCGCGGAGCTTGGGTCGGCGGCCTCGTGGATCGCACCAGAGCCCGCCGACCCACCGCGTCAGATCAGCGCTTCGGGCTGACCACCATCGCCGAGCCGCCGCCCCGCCGTTCCGTCTCGGCCGCCGCCAGCCACCGTCCGCCGGACAGCCGCTGCACACCGGTCGCCGCCCCGATCTCGGGGTTCTGCTTGAAGGAGTGGCCGAGCGCCTCCAGCTTGGCGCGCTCCGGGCCGTTCCACAGCCCCGGTTCCAGCTCCGTCTGGGCGGCGTTGCGCTGGCTGGCGCGCGGTGCGGCGATCGCGTCGACCAGCGGCATGCCCCGGTCGAAGTGGTTCAGCAGGGTCTGCAGCACGGTGGTGATGATGGTCGCCCCGCCCGGGGAGCCCAGCGCCAGCACCGGCTTGTGGCCGTCCAGCACGATCGTCGGCGACATGGACGAGCGCGGCCGCTTCCCCGGGCCCGGCAGGTTCGGGTCGTGGACGGCGGGGTCGGCGGGCGCGAAGGAGAAGTCGGTCAGCTCGTTGTTGAGCAGGAAGCCACGGCCGGGGACGGTGATCCCGCTGCCGCCGGTCTGCTCGATGGTGAGGGTGTAGGCCACGACATTGCCCCACTTGTCGGCGACCGTGAGATGCGTGGTGTTCTCGCCCTCGTACGTGGTCGGGGCAGCATGGCCGCGGGTGTCGCAGGAGCCGGGCGCGGACGGGCTGTTCGGGTCACCGGGCGGAACGGGGCTCTTGAGCACCGCGTCGTCCTTGATCAGGCAGGCCCGGGAGTCGGCGAACCGCTGCGAGGTGAGCCCCTTGGTGGGGACGTCCTCGGCGGCGGGGTCGCCGACCCAGCGGCCCCGGTCGGCGAAGGCGATCCGGCTGGCCTCGATATAGCGGTGCAGATAGTCGAGGTCGCTGAGCTTGGAGAGGTCGGTCCGCTCCAGGATGTTGAGCGCCTCGGCGACGCTGGTCCCGCCGGAGGACGAGGGCGCCATGCCGTACACGTCCAGACCGCGGTAGGCGGTCCGGGTCGGGGCCTGCCGCTTCGTTCCGTAGGCCCGCAGATCCTCGGCCGTCAGGTCGCCCGCGCGCACGACGCGCTGCGCCTTCGGGTCGACGGGCGGCTTGCGCACGGTGTCGACGATGTCGCGGCCCAGCTCGCCCTTGTAGACGGCGCCGACGCCCTTCTTGGCCAGCAGCGCGTACGTACGGGCGAGGTCGGGGTTGCGGAAGGTCGAGCCGACCTTCGGGAGCTCGCCGCCGGGCAGGAAGAGCTTGGCGGTGGCCGGGAAGTCCTTGAAGCGGGCCTGGTTGTCGGCGGTCTGCTGACGGAAGGTGCTGTCCACGGTGAACCCGTCGCGGGCCAGCCGCTCGGCGGGCCTGAGCACCTGCCCCAGCGAGCGGGTGCCCCAGTCCTTCAGGGCGTCGTTCCAGGTGGCGGGGGTGCCGGGGGTGCCGACGCTCAGCCCGCTGGTGACGGCGTCGGCGAACGGCAGCGGTTTGCCGTCCTTGCCGAGGAAGAGCTTCTGGTCCGCGCTGCGGGGCGCGGTCTCGCGGCCGTCGAGCGTGGCGACCTTGTGCCGCTTGGCGTTGTAGTAGACGAAGTAACCACCGCCGCCGACACCCGCCGAGTACGGCTCGGTGACCCCGAGCGCGGCGGCGGTCGCGACCGCCGCGTCCA
Source organism: Streptomyces sp. NPDC007875 (assembly GCF_042868035.1). Classification (NCBI taxonomy): domain Bacteria; kingdom Bacillati; phylum Actinomycetota; class Actinomycetes; order Kitasatosporales; family Streptomycetaceae; genus Streptomyces; species Streptomyces sp. NPDC007875. The sequence continues at coordinate 191,076 of NZ_JBIADZ010000010.1, forward strand.
CCGCGTTGCCCCCGTGCCGCAGCACGTCGATCCCGGCCGCCGAGGCGTCGGCGTCCACGCTGGAGACCGCGCCACCGTAGCCGACGGCCACGGGCGTCTTGGCGGGAGTCGGCTTCGCGGTGTCGTCCTGCTCCTGCCCGGCGGCATTGGCCGGGACGACGCCCAGCACCGCGACCATTCCGGCCGCGGCCGCCAGCGCGGGCAGCCGGCGCCGGACGGCCGCCGCGGCAGACGCGCGGGTGGTGGACGTGGTTGACGATGCGGCTGGTCGTGCGGCGTGCCCCATCCGTGACCTCCAAGCGAAACGACAGGGAGCGGAGCCTACCCGCGAGCCTCATGCCCACGACAGGGGTAGTAGATCGCCGGTCCGTCCCGCCATCCGTACATGTGTCCGTTCCCGCACTCGTTCACCCGTACGCTCGAACGCGTACCCGATCGGCCGCTACGATGCGCGGCCATGACAGACACCCTGCAGGACCTGATCGCCTCCGCGGCGGCCCTGATCGTGGGCCTGGCTGCCGGCTGGGCCGTGCACTCGGCGTTCGGGCGCCGCAAGCGCGCCCGCGAGCAGCGCTTCTTCGGTCTGCTGGACGGCTCGGAGTGTGTGCTGGTCACCCACCGGGACAGCACCTCGGCCCACTGGAGCATCCCCCGCCATGACGCGCTCGCGCTGCTCGGTCTCGCGTCGATCGTGGAGAACTGCGGGGCGCATACCGAGGTCGCCCCGCATGACACGGGGCTGCAGGGCTTCGGCGCGCGCACCGAGTTCTGCGTCGGCGATCCGACCGCGCACCGCAGGCTCGCCGCCCATATGACCAATCTACTGCCGGGCGTCACCGTGCACCCGGGGGACGATTCCGGCACGGACCGGGGGATGTTCACCATCGCCGGTACGCACTACCGCCCGGAGCCGGGCACGGTCGAGTATGTGCTGCTGGCCCGGCTGACGGCGGGCGACGACAGCCGGCCGGTCTTCCTGGCGGCAGGTCAGCGGCCGGTCACCCATCGCGCCGCCGTCCGCCATCTCGTCCGCAACCGCGCCCGGCTGTCCCGGAAGTACGGCGCCCAGGGCTCCTTCTGTCTGCTGCTGAAAGTGGTCAACTCCCAGGCGTACGGACCGGATCTGGTGGAGCTGGTCGCGGATGTGACCAAGCCGGCAACCGCCCCCGCGGGCCCCCGCGCCGCCGCGAAGGCGGCCGCGAAGGACGACTGAGTCAGCCCAGCGCCACCGGCTCAGCCGCGGACCCGGCCGAACAGGCGCGCCCCGCCCATCAGACACAGCGCCGCCAGGGCCAGCGTGACGGCCGCCCCGACGGCGACCGTGGTGTTGACGTAGTGCCCAAGGAACACCTGGCGCACCGCGTCGACCGTGTAGCGGAACGGCACGGCGCGCGAGGCGCCCTCCAGCCATCCGGGGGCCAGGGTCATCGGCAGCAGCAGGCCGGAGAGCAGCATCAGCGGCATGGCCGCCGTGTTGGCGATGGCGGCGAACTCCGGGGGCGTGCGGACGTTCATGGCCAGCCCGTAGGAGAGCGTGGACAGGGCCGCCGCGAGCACGGCCACGAACAGCAGTCCGATCAGCACGCCGGGGAGCGGGGCGCGCAGCCCGAAGGCCAGGCCGAGCAGCACCAGCAGCACCGACTGGGCCACCAGCTGGACGACATCGCGCAGGGTGCGGCCGAGCAGCAGCGCCAGCGGGCTGACCGGGGTGACCCGCATCCGGTCCAGAACGCCGAGGTTGCGGTCCATCAGCAGTCCGAGTCCGACGTACGACCCGCCGAGCAGCGCGAGCTGGACGAGCACACCGGGGACCAGCGTCTGCCAGGACGATCCGCTGACGCCCATGTCGAGTCCGGTCAGCAGCGGGCCGAAGAGGGCGAGCAGGAGCAGCGGCTGCAGCATCCCGAAGAAGAGATGGGTCTTCGAGCGAAGCGTCGAGCGCAGACAGCGGCCGAAGACGATGCCGGTATGGGCGAGAAGAGTCATAACAGGGCCTTGGGTGGTCGGGTGCGGCGTCGGGTGCTCAGACCGCTCGGATAGCTGAGCTCGGACGGCTCAGATGGCAAGAGGCTCATCGGCCGTGGAACGGCCGGTGATGGCGAGGAAGGCGTCCTGGAGGCTGGCGGCCGGATCGCCCGCATAGCGGCTCTTGAGCTCGGCGGAGGTGCCCTCGGCGACGATCCGCCCGGCGTCCACGACCACGATCCGGTCGGCGAGCGCGTCGGCCTCGTCCAGGTAGTGGGTGGTGAGGAAGACCGTGGTGCCGTGCTCGGCGCGGACGCGCCGCACCAGGTCCCACAGCTCGGCCCGGCTGCCGGGGTCGAGGCCGGTGGTGGGCTCGTCGAGGAAGAGCACCTCGGGCCGGTTGACCAAGCCCAGCGCGATCTCCACCCGGCGGCGCTGACCCCCGGACAGGGCGGCGGTCGGACGGTCCATGAGCCCCGACAGGCCGAGCTCACCGGCGAGTTCATCGGCGCGCCCGGCCGCTGCGCCCCGGGACATCAGATGCAGCCGGCCCTGGGTGACCAGCTCCTCGCGTACGGAACACGCGGGGTCCAGGCCGCCCGACTGGGCCACATAGCCGATCCGCCGCCGCACGCCCGCCGGATCGCGGAGCAGATCACGCCCGGCGATCTCGGCCTCGCCTCCGCTGGGCGGCAACAGGGTGGTGAGCATGCGCAGGGTCGTGGTCTTACCGGCTCCGTTGGGGCCCAGGAAGCCGAGGATCTCGCCGCGGCCGACGGTCAGGTCGATACCGCGGACGGCGTACACGGGGCCGCTGCCCAGCGAGAAGGTCCGGGTGAGGCCGCGAACGCGGATGACGGATGAGGACATGCCCTCGATCAGAGCACAACGCGCCCCAAACTTGCAATGGACTTAAAATTTGGAAGTGAGCGCAAGTTTGCAACGGGATACACTGACGGCCATGAGCGAAGGACTGCGGGAACGGCACAAGCGCCGTACGCGCCGACGGATCGCGGACGTGGCCACCGGCCTGTTCCTGGAGCGGGGCTTCGACCGGGTCACGGTCGCCGAGGTCGCCGCGGCCGCGGAGGTGTCCGTGAACACCGTCTACAACTACTTCCCGGCCAAGGAGGATCTGGTCCTGCCGCCCGACCAGGCGTCCCCGCGGCGGATCGCCGACATCGTGCGCGAGCGCCCGCCCGGCCGGTCCGCCGCGCAGGCGGTGCTGGACCGGCTGCGCGAGGAGGTGGCGCGCCGGGATCGCTCGCTGGGGCTGACCGAGGGCTTCGGCCCGTTCTTCGCGATGATGCGGGCCGCTCCCACCCTGGTCGCCCGGCTGGAGGAGCTCGGCCACCGGATGAACGACGAGCTGGCCGCCGTACTCGCCGAGGAGACCGGCACGGCGCCGGAGGATCCGCTGCCGCGCGTGGTGGCCGCCCAGATCAGCGGCTATCACTCACTCATCTTCGGCGAGATCGGCCGGCGCGTCACGGCGGGCGAGCGCCCCGACGCCATCGCCAAGGCCGTGACCGAACTCCTCGACGCCATCGAGGAGATGCTCGGCGCGCCGATGCTCGGCTACGCCGTACGGGAGGGGCGACCGTGTTCCGAGTGACCATCCGCGGGGCCTTCGAGGAGCTGGGCGAGGACGACCGCGAGGCGCTGCGCACCGCGGTCGACTCCTTCCAGGTGGGCTTCACCGAGGCGGGCACCTTCACCTGCGACCAGAGCCTTTCGGCGTTCACCTTCCGCTGCCAGGTACCGGCGGAGCCGGACGACGGCGAACACGAGGCGACCGAGCGGGCCATCGCGGCGCTGACCGCGCACGGTTACCCCCATCGGATCCTGCGGGTCGGGGTGACGGACATGCGGGACGTCAAGATCCGCCGCAAGGGCAAGCGGCGCTGAACGGCCGCAGGCCGAGCGGGACTCGGCACGGGGCGGGACTCCGCACGGGGCACAACTCAGCGGCGGGCGGGACCCCGTACGGGCGGGGCCGGACCCTTGCGGATCCGACCCCCGGATAGCGCCCCGGGCCGGACCGGCCCCGGCAGCCGACCACGGCCTCTATCGTTACCCAGGCGTAACTTACCGCGCTATTACCGCCGGTAAACCCCCGAGTTACCGTCAGGTCACCAGCACCGGTGCTCCCCTGCCCCCACGGCATCCCCCACCAGGAGCCACAGTGACCCCTGCCCGCAAAGCCCTGCGTCCCACGATGGCCGCCGCCGTCTCGGTGACCGTCCTGGCCGGCACGGCCTTCGGCCTCGCCCCCTCCGTCCAGGCCGCGGCACCGGCCCCGACCGCCGCCACGGCCTCCTCCACCGCCTCCGCCTCCTCGGGCGTCTCCCTACGGTTCGTCGACATCCCCGGCGACGGCGGCGTGAAACTGGCCGCAAACGTCGTGGCCCCCGCGGACGCCGACGCCTCCCGCCGCCTGCCGCTCGTCGTCCTGCCCACGAGCTGGTCCCTGCCCCAGGTCGAATATCTCGCCCAGGCCAAGAAGCTCGCCGAAGCCGGCTATGTGGTGCTCACCTACAACACCCGCGGCTTCTGGCAGTCCGGCGGGAGGATCGAGACGGCCGGGCCACCCGATATCGCCGACGCGTCCAAGGTCATCGACTGGGCACTCGCCCACACCCCCGCCGACCCCGACCACATCGGCATGGCCGGGCTCTCCTACGGCGCCGGGATCAGCCTGCTCGCGGCCGGTGCCGATCAGCGGATCAAGGCCGTGGTGGCCATGAGCGGCTGGGCGGACCTGGTCGGCTCGATCTACAGCGGCCGCACCCAGCACGCCCAGGCCGCCGGACTGCTCGCCGGGGCCGGGGAGCTGACCGGCCGGCCCAGCGATGAACTCCGCCAGATCCTGGACGACTTCTTCTCCTCCGACCTCGCCAAGGAACCGGATCTGATCGCCTGGGGCAAGAAGCGGTCCCCCGCCGCCCAGCTCGACCGGATCAACGCCAATGGCGCGGCCATCATGCTGGGCAACTCCTGGGGCGACTCGATCTTCCCGCCCAACAGCTATGCCGACTTCTTCGAGAAGCTGACCGGCCCCAAGCGGCTGGAGCTGCGGCCCGGGGACCACGCCACCGCCGAGCTCACCGGGCTGCTCGGACTGCCCAACACCACCTGGAGCCATGCCCGGCAATGGCTGGACCGCTACCTCAAGGGCGAGCGCAACGGCATCGACACGCAAGCGCCGGTGCAGCTGATGTCCCGTACGGCGGGCGGCGACGACTACGAGGGCTACCCCAGCTGGTCGGCCGTCCCCTCCGAGCAGCGTCGCGTCCCGCTCGCCGGCACCGAGAAGATCACTGCCAACCACGACTCCGGTGCCAACGCCGGAACGGTGCTGCTGAGCGGCGCCCTCGACCAGTTCCTGAAGGTCCCGCCGCTGGCCTCGATCCCGCTGCTGCCGCGGTCCCGCGCGGCCGTCTGGCAGACCGGAACCTCCGCGCGCGAGCAGCGCGTCCGCGGCACCGTGAAGCTCCACACCACCGTGACCAGCGACCGCTCGGACGGTACGGCGGTCGCGTATCTCTACGACGTGGGCCCGCTGGGCGTCGGCAGGCTCATCACCAACGCCCCGGTCACCTTCCACGACCGCACCCCGGGCACGCCCTTCGGAGTGGGCCTGGAGCTGTTCTCCACGGCGTACGACGTCCCGGCGGGCCACCGCCTGGCGCTGGTCGTCGACACCGTCGACCCGCTCTACATCGAGCACAACCCCGACGGCGCCCATCTCACGTTCTCGTCCCCGGCCGCCGACCCGTCCTACCTCACGATCCCGGTCCGCGGCTGAAGCGACGCAAGCGACTGAAGCGACTCAAGCCCTCCGGCCGCCCCGGCTCAGCCGCGGGTGTCCCCCGGCATCGGGGCGGCCGGTTCGGCGGCGGCGACCTCGACCTGGCGGGTCTTCACACTGCGCCGCTCCCGCTTGGCCACCCAGTTGGCGAACCACGACAGCAGCATGCACATCCCGATGTAGATGGGTGAGATCACCATGACCACCGGGATGAACGGCAGGTCGTAGTCGAGATTGGACGCGATCAGCTTTCCGGCGTGCAGAAACTCCTCATAGGTGATGAGGAAGCCGAGCGAGGTGTCCTTCAGGGCCACCACCAGCTGGCTGATAATGGCCGGCAGCATCGCCCGCACCCCCTGCGGCACCAGCACGGACGTCATGACCTGGGTCTTCCGCAGGCCGAGCGAGTACGCCGCCTCGCGCTGACCGCGGTCCACCGAGTTCACCCCGGCCCGGAACACCTCGGCCAGCACCGAGCCGTTGTACAGCGTCAGCCCGGTGACGAGGGCCGGCAGCGGCTGGACCTTCAGCGCCACGAAGACGAAGAAGATCATCACCAGGACGGGCATCGCCCGGAAGAACTCCACCAGCAGCGTGGCCACCCAGCGCACCGGGCGGTGCTCGGAGAGCCGTCCCGCGGCGAGCACTCCGCCCAGCGCGAGCGAGAGGACCGCGGCGATCCCGAACGCCTTGAGCGTGCCCGCGAGCCCGTTCAGCAGCAGCTCCTGGATGCCCTTGTACTCAAACGGCATCCACTTTCGGTAGGTGAACTGGCCGGTGTGGATGAGGAGGTAGATGACCCAGCCGAGCAGGACCAGCAGCACGGCCGTCGCGGCCAGCGCGTAGATCCGGTGCCGGCGCCGGGTGTACGGCCCGGGGACGTCGTAGAGGGCGGTGGTCGAGCGGGCGGTCATCGCTGCACTCCCCAGTGCCGCTCCAGCAGGGAGAAGATCGCGCTGATGGCGAGGGTGATGATCAGATACCCGGCGGCGATCCAGACGAAGGACCAGATGACGCTGTAACCCCGCTCATTGAGGGGCTTGTAGGTGCCGAGCAGTTCGGTGACGCTGAACGACCCGGCGATGGCCGAGTTCTTGGCGAGCGCGATCAGGGTCGATCCGATCGGCGGGATGACCGAGCGGAACGCCTGCGGCAGCACCACCGTGCTCAGCGTCTGGTCGAACGTCATGCCCAGGCTGCGGGCCGCCTCGCCCTGCCCCACCGGCACCGTGTTGATGCCCGCGCGCACCGCCTCGCAGATGAACGCCGAGGTGTAGCAGCCGAGCGCCATCACCGCGAAGACGGTGAAGGGCAGCACCAGCCCGAAGCGCGGCAGCCCCAGCATCACCGCGAAGAACAGCAGCGTCAGCGGGGTGTTGCGGAGCACCGCCACCCAGGCGGTGCCGAAGGCACGCAGCGAGGCGACCGGCGCCACCCGGAAGGCGGCCATCAGGATGCCGAGCGCGAGGGCGAGCAGCGAGGCGTAGACGGTCAACTCCACGGTGCCGAGGAAGCCCTTGCCGTACAGCGAGAAGTTCTGGGTGAGCACGTCCATGGGAGGGCCTTCAGCCGGTGCGGTAGCGGTCGATGGGGGGCGGCTTGGGGGCGGGCACACCGGAGAGGCCGAGGGTCGCCTCGTACGCCTTCCTCCAGTTGCCGTTGCGCTCATGGACCTGGATCGCGTCGTCCAGCGCGAAGCGCAGCGCGTTGTCCCGCTTGGGCACTCCGATGCCGTACGGCTCCTTGGAGAAGGGCCGGCCCACCACCTTCAGCTCCTCGGGGGCCTTGGCCGCGTAGCCGAGCAGGATGGTGTTGTCGGTGGTCACCGCGTCCACCTGGAAGCTGAGCAGGTTGTCCACGCACACCGAGTACGTGTCGTACGCGACCGCGCGGGCCTTGGGGTAGTCGGTCTGGATGCGCTGCAGCGGGGTCGAGCCGGCCACCGAGCAGACCGTCCTGCCCGCGAGGTCGGCGGGGCCGTGGATGTCGTCCTCGTCGGTGCGCACCAGCAGCGACTGTCCGGCCATGAAGTACGGCCCGGCGAAGCCGACCAGCCGTTTGCGCAGCGGATTGATGGTGTAGGTGCCGACGTAGAAGTCGATCTGGCCGCTCTGCAGGGCGGTCTCGCGGTTGGCGGAGGCGATGGTCTGGAACCGGATGGTCTTCGGGGCGAAGCCGAGGGAGGCGGACATCATGCGGGCGATCTCGATGTCGAAACCCGAGTAGCGACCGGTGGCCGGGTCCCGCTCGCCCAGATAGGGCTGGTCCTCCTTGACCCCGACGGTGAGATGGCCGCGGCGCTCGGCCCTGCGCCAGGTGGGCGAGGAGGGCAGCCGGAAGCCGGTCGCCACCTTGTAGGTGGGCAGCTTCTCGGCCCGGGGGCCCTTGGCGGGCGGGCTGCCCTCCTTGCCGCAGCCGGCCATGAGCAGCAGGGCCAGGGCCGTTACGAGGGCGGCGGTCGCGCGGCACAGCCGCCTCATGTCCGTCATCACCGGCTCAGTGCTTGAGGATCTTGGACAGGAAGTCCTTGGCCCGCTCGCTCTCCGGAGCCCTGAAGAACTCCTCCGGCGGACGGTCCTCGACGATCCGGCCGTCGGCCATGAAGACCACCCGGTTCGCGGCAGAGCGGGCGAAGCCCATCTCATGGGTCACGACGACCATCGTCATCCCTTCCTGGGCGAGCTGACGCATCACCTCCAGCACCTCGTTGATCATCTCCGGGTCGAGGGCGGAGGTCGGCTCGTCGAAGAGCATCACCTGCGGATCCATCGCCAGCGCGCGGGCGATGGCCACCCGCTGCTGCTGGCCGCCGGAGAGCTGGGCGGGGAACTTCCCGGCCTGGTCGGCGAGTCCCACGCGGTCCAGCAGGTCCAGGGCCCGCCGCTCGGCGTCCTGCTTCCCGCGGCGGCGGACCTTGGTCTGACCGAGCATCACATTGGCCACCACGGTCCGGTGGGCGAAGAGGTTGAACGACTGGAAGACCATGCCGACCTCGGCCCGCAGCCGCGCCAGCTCCTTGCCCTCCTCGGGCAGCGGCCGGCCGTCGACGACGATGGAGCCGGACTGGACGGTCTCCAGCCGGTTGATGGTCCGGATCAGGGTGGACTTGCCGCCGCCGGAGGGGCCGATGATCACGACCACTTCGCCGCGCCCGACGGTGAGCTCGATGTCCTGCAGAACGTGCAGCGCGCCGAAGTGCTTGTTGACGCCGTGCAGCTCGATCAACGGCTCACCGACGGCCATACCCGGCCCCACCCACCTTCCGCTGCGTCCCGGTCAGCGCAAGCTATCCAGACAACCGGGGAGCTTGGGGTACGGACACGCGCTGATGGGTGGATACCGCCCGACAGGGCCTATGGGGCGTCAGCCCCGCCGGGGCTCCGCCCCGGACCCCGCTCCTCAAACGCCGGAGGGGCTGGATTAAACCCGGAGGGGCTGGACCGCATCGATCTGCGGCTCCGCCGCGTGGCAGGGGCTCCGCCCCAGACCCCGGAGTCTGGGGCGGAGCCCCAGTTGAGGGAAGGGGCGGGGAGGGGAACAGCCCGCCGCGGGCGTCACGATCCGCCGGCCCCCCTACGCCTCGGCGACCTCGGCGTAGCGCCGGGAGAGTTCGGGGGCGCCGTCGGCGGCCCACTGCTGACCGGCCTCCACGACGTCGACCTCCCGGCCCGAGGCCAGCAGGACGACGGGCCGGCCATTGGGCCACACCTGCCAGACGGCCCCGGGGACGGTGCGGACGATGACCGTGCCGAGGTAGAGACCGGCGTCGTTACCGAGCCAGGGGAGCTCGTCCGGGTCGTCGCGCCAGCGCGGCGCCATCTGGTCCAGCGCCTCCAGCGAGGCAGTCGAGTCATCAAGTCCGATGCCCGCGGCCGCGGCCCGCGCGCGCAGCAGTTCGCATTCGGAGAGCAGTTGGGCGACGCCCTGGGGATCCTCCTCCTGGGCGCCCATCAGGGCCGTGCCCGAGGCGGGGCCGCGTCGCTTGCGCCAGTTGCCCAAGAAGGAGATGTTCATACGACTCAGCGTGGCATCCGCGCCACCGGCGCACCACAGGGCGCGCGGTGTGAGCTGTGACCCGATGCTTGGAGGGCGGCGCGAACGTGGCGCGACGCGAGACGTGACCCGTCGCTTGTCTTGACGACACCCACCGGCCTCTCTACGTTCTCCCCGCGCCTGTCGAATCGCCGAAGGGGCGCGGCGCTGTCGAAAGGGAGAGCGCGCGCAGGCCCTGAGGAACGAAGGGCCGAGCACGGTCGACCGTCGACAGCGGCATAGGCGCCCCGGAGGCAATCCAAACCGTAGAGGCGGTCAGGTTGGTTGCGAGAGGGGACACTTATGCGCGTCGCGAGACCCTGGACAGCTGCCGGGATCGTCGCGGGAGGTGTCACTCTCGCACTCCTCGCGCCTCCCTCCGCCGCATCGGCCAGTGTGCCGACCCGGCCGACCCATAAGCCGCTCCCTCTGGAGCGGCTTTTCGACAACCGGGCGGTCAGCGATGACGCCCGGCCGGGTGACGCCGACTTCGACGGCGCGGGCGCCTCGCTCTCCGCACAGGATCTGCGGGCCGCCGGCTGGACCCCGGGGCGTGACATCGCCCTGGACGCGGCGCGGCTGACCTGGCCGAGGAGCGCGGGGGCACGGCCCGACAACGTGATCGCCGATGGACAGGCGGTTCGGCTGCGCGGGCGGGGCGAGGCGCTGACCTTCCTGGTGGCGAGCAGTTCACCGGAGGGGCCCGGCGCCGGGGCGAGCGGTGTCGGCACGGTGCGCTACCGGGACGGGTCGAGCCGTCCGTACACGCTGAGCGCACCGGACTGGCGGGCGGGCCCCGCCGCCACCAAGGCCGTCGGGCTCCCCCATCTCAACACCGCGGCCGGGCAGCGGCAGGAGACCGCCCGGCTGTACGCGGTGACGGTGCCGCTGGAGCGCGGCCGGGATGTGGCGTCGGTGGTGCTGCCGAGGGATCCGGGCCCGGCGGCCGATCTCCATGTCTTCGCCGCGGCGCTGCGACAGCCCGCGGACGGCTGGACCGGAAGCTGGGCGGCGAGCACCGCCGGGTACACCAAGGTCGGGCCGTGGACCGATCAGACGCTGCGGCTGGTGGTGCACACCAGCGCGGGCGGGCCGAGGGCCCGGGTCCGGCTGGAGAACACCTTCGCCGCATCGCCCGTGGAGATCGGCCATGCGACGGTCGCGCTCCAGGCGGGCGGCGCGGCGGCGCAGGGCGCACCGGTGCCGCTGACCTTCGGCGGGCGGCCGGGGACCTCGGTCCCCGCGGGCGCGCAGGTGTTCAGCGATCCGGTGGACTTCCCGGTTCCGGCGGACGCCAATCTGCTGGTGAGCATCCATCTGCCGGGTCCGGTCGCGGCGGTGCCGGTACACAGTCAGGCCACCCAGCGGTCGTATCTGAGCGCGGCGGGCAGCGGTGACCGGACCGCTGAGCCGGGCGCCGAGTCCTATACCGGCACCCTCACCACCTGGCCGTTTCTGACCGGGATCGATGTGCGGGGCGGGCCGGGTTCGGTGGTGGCGCTCGGCGACTCGATCACCGACGGCACCAAGTCCACCAATGACGCCAACCGCCGCTGGCCCGATGTGCTCTCACGCCGGCTGCGCGGCCAGTCCGAGATCCCGGCGTACGGCGTGCTCAACGCGGGTATCTCCGCCAACCGCGTGGTCGCCGACCGCTATCCGGGCGAGGGCGTCTCCACGGACACCGGCGGGGTCAGCGCACAGCACCGGCTGGAGCGGGATGTGCTCGCCCAGACCGGGGCCCGTACGGTCGTCGTCTTCCAGGGCATCAACGATCTACGCTGGGGCAGCTCGGCCGAGGAGCTGATCGCGGGGCTGCGGTCGCTCGCGGCGCGCATGCATGAGCGCGGGCTGCGGGTGGTCGGGGCGACCATCGCCCCGTGCGAGGGCGAGTCGCTGTGCACGGCGGACGCGGACGCGCGGCGCTCGGCCGTCAACGCCTTCCTCCGGGACAGCGCCGGGGCGTTCGACGCCGTGCTGGACTTCGACGCGGTGGTGCGGGACCCCGAGCATCCGGCGCGGATCCTGCCCGCCTACGACAGCGGGGACCATCTGCACCCGGGGGACGCGGGGTTGCGGGCGCTGGCGGAGTCGATCGACCTGCGGAAGCTGGTGGGGTAAGGGGGCGCCTCGGGGGGCTCCCGCGCGCAAGGGAGCTCCCCGTACAGCACGCCCCGGGGTCACACCTCCAGGTCGACGACGACCGGGGCGTGGTCGGAGGCTCCCTTGCCCTTGCGCTCCTCGCGGTCCACATACGCGTCGCCGACCGCCTTGGCGAACACCTCGTTGCCGTAGACCAGGTCGATCCGCATACCGCGGTTCTTGGGGAAGCCCAGCTCCCGGTAGTCCCAGTAGGTGAACGGGCGGTCGTACTTCAGCGGCCGCGGCACCACGTCCGACAGCCCCGCCTCGCGCAGCGCCGCCAGGGCCTCGCGCTCCAGGTCGGTCACATGGGTCAGCCCGTCGAAGGCGGACCGGTCCCAGACGTCCTCGTCGGTCGGCGCCACATTGAAGTCGCCGAGGACCGCGAAGGGGCGCTCACCGGCCGCGTCCCCGGCGACGGTCGTGCGCAGCGCCTCCAGCCAGCGCAGCTTGTAGTCGTAGTGGGGGTGGCCGATCTCCCGCCCGTTGGGCACATAGACGGACCAGAGGCGGACCGGGCCGCAGGTGGCCCCTATCGCCCGCGGCTCCTGGCCGCCGTCGTAGTCCGGGCCGCCGGGGAGGCCCACGGTGACGTCCGTGAGACCGGCCTTGGAGACCAGCGCCACTCCGTTCCACCGCCCGGTGGCGTTGACCGCGGCCTCGTAGCCGAGCTCGCGCAGCGGCTCGTACGGAAAGGCGGACTCGGCGCACTTGGTCTCCTGGACGCACAGGACGTCCGTGCCGCTGCTCTCCAGCCAGGCGAGCAGCCGGGGCAGGCGGGCGGTGATCGAATTGACGTTCCAGGTCGCGATGCGCATAGGGGACAACCTACATCCCGGCTATGACAGCCGGCCCGGCCCTCACAGGGCGCCGCTCTTCACCGGGTGCCGGCCCTCACAGGGCGCCGCGCCTCGCCGGGTCCCGGCCCTCAGAGGGTGAGGGACTCGCCCGGTGCCAGCCGCAGGTGCTCGGCACCGCCCGTGCCCGGTCCGTCGGGGCCGAGCATGCGGCCGTAGACCATGTGCGCGAGGTCGGACAGCAGGGCGTCGTGGATGTCGACGGCCCGGCGCGGGTCGACCGCGCGGACGTAGTCGAGGACCTCGGCGAACTTGTTCCAGGGGGCGTGCACCGGCAGCATCAGCGTGTCCACCTGCCGCCCGGTGGGCACGGTGAGCGCGTCGCCGGGGTGGAAGAGCGTGCCGTCCACCAGATAGCCCACATTGGTGATCTGCGGGATGTCGGGGTGGATGACGGCGTGCAGCTGACCGTGCACCTCGATGTCGAATCCGGCGGCGGTGAAGGTGTCGCCCTCCCCGACGGTGTGCACCCGCCCGGGGAACGCCGCCGAGATCTGGCCGGAGACGCTGGAGAGCGTCCAGATGTGGGCGGCGGGGTTGGCGTCGAGTGCGGTGCGCAGCCGCTCCTCGTTGAAGTGGTCGAAGTGCTCGTGGGTGACCAGGACCGCGTCCGCGCCGACCGCGGCGTCCTCTTCGCTGAAGGTCCCGGGGTCGATGACGAGCGCCTGCCCGTCCTTCTCGATCCGGACGCAGGCATGGCCCTTCTTGGTGAGCTTCATGGAGATCATTGTGCTCCCGCGGGCCCGGTGACCGTGCTAGCCCTCCGGGCTTGTCTCCTCGCGGATGATCCGCTGGGCCACGGCGAAGGCGGAGTTCGCGGTCGGCACCCCGCAGTAGACGCCGGTGTGCAGCAGCACCTCCTTGATCTCGGTGGGGGTCAGCCCGTTGCGCAGCGCGGCGCGGGTGTGGAAGGCGAGTTCGTCGAGGTGGCCGCGGGCGGCGAGGGCGGTGAGGGTGACCACGCTGCGGGTGCGCCGGTCGATTCCGGGCCGGGTCCACACCTCGCCCCAGGCGTAGCGGGTGATGAAGTCCTGGAAGTCGCCGGTGAACTCGTCGGTCAGGGACTGCGCGCGGTCCACATGGGCGTCGCCGAGCACCTCACGGCGCACCTTGATGCCCTGGTCGTACGCGTCGGAGCGGGGGTCCAGCAGCGGCTCGGGCACGTTGTGGCCGTACTCGACGACCTCGGCGCCGGGCGGCGCGGGCGAGAGCACGGGCTTGAGCGAGGGCGCGGGGATCGCGGTCATCCCGGTCGGGTGGTCCGGGGACTGCCAGGAGCTGGAGAAGTGGCGCACCAGCAGATCGGTGACGGCCATCGGCTGTTCGACGGGGGTGAGATGGGAGGCGCCGGGGACGAGCGCGAGCCGGGCATCGGCGATGCCGGCGACCAGGACGCGGGCGTCGGCGGCCGGGGTGACCTGGTCGTCGGCGCCGGCCACCACGAGGGTAGGGATGCCGATCCGGCTCAGCTCGGCGCGGATGTCGAAGGCGGCGAGGGCCTCGCAGGCGGCGATGTAGCAGCCGGGGTCGGTGGTGCGGACCATCTGGACGGCCCAGTCGACGATGGCGGGCTGCGAGGCGGCGAAGGCAGGGGTGAACCAGCGCTCGGGGGTGGCGCGGGCGATCGGGTCGAGGCCGTTGGTGCGGACCACGACGCCGCGCTGCCGGAAGGAATCGGCGGTGCCGAAGCGCGGGGAGGCGGAGACGAGGGCGAGTGAGCCCACTCTCTGGGGATGTCGGAGCGCGAGTTCGGCGCCGATGGCCCCGCCGATCGAGCAGCCCGCGTAGCCGAAGCGCTCGACCTCGAGCTGGTCGAGGGTGGCCAGCAGCCGGGCGGCGAGCTCGGCCACGGAGGCGGCCGGATGGGCGGGCGCGCCGCCGTGGCCGGGGAGGTCGAAGCGGAGGACGCGCCAGTGGCGGGACAGCTCGGGTATCTGGCGGTCCCACATATGCCAGGTGGTGCCCAGCGACGGTCCGAGCACGAGCACGGGCCCGTCCTCAGGGCCGTCGGTCCGGTACTGAAGTGTCTTCGTCTCGCTCACCCGAAAACGGTATCCGACAGAGGCGGCGGGGTTTTCGGGCGTGATGCACCCAGGATGTGAAGGACCTACGGGGTGACCGTGGAGACCACGTAAACCTTGGGATGCGCCGGGTTGTCGAACTTGACCGTGATCCTCAACTTGGGTTGCGGATCCTTCTGCTTGAGCTCCATTCCGGCCCAGTCGTGACCAGCCTCCCCGACCTGCCAGCCGACCTTCTTCGCCTGGTCGCCGGTGATGGTCACCTTGCCCTTGTCCAGGGCGGAGCGGCCGGTGCCGATCCGGTGCAGGAAGGAGTCGAGTCCGTCGCGGTCCGTGACGAACTGCACGTACAGCGAGCTGACCTTCCAGGAGTTGGTCTCGTAGAACGCGACCTTCTTGGAGTAGGGCGGCACCGGCACGTCGTATATGCGCCGCTGCACCCGGGTCGGATAGCCGGCGCTGAGGCCCTTGGCCGACGCCGCCTCCGCCTTCTCCTCACCGCCGTTGCGGCTCTGGATGGCGGAGATCACCAGATAACCCGCCGGGATCACGATCAACAGGAAGACGATCACGACCTTGAGCCAGCGGCGGGACGGGCGACCGCCACCGGACGTGGGCCCGCCAGGCGTGGAGCCACTGGACATGGACCCGCCGGGCGCGGGCCCATCGGGGTGCCTGCCGTCGGCGGCGGGGGGCATCGGGGCGCCGGGGCGCTGCTCGGCGGCGGTCACTCGCGGCCTGCCTGACCGCGCGGCGCCAGCCTCAGCGGGGAGGAGGACCCGGCGCGCTCGTACCGCTCGACGCGGCGGCGGTTGGCGCGGCGGAAGCGACGGGCCACCAGCCGGGCGAGGTCGGCGGCGCCGACCATCCCGGCCTCGGGGCCCAGCTGGGCCTTGACGATCCGGGCCTCCGGTCGGTACCCGCGGCCGGTGAGGGTGCGCCGGAAGGCGTCCCGGGCGGGGCCGATCAGCAGATCGTCGGCGGCGCTGACGCCTCCGCCGATGACGAAGCAGGAGGGGTCGAGGGCGGCGGCGAGGTTGGCGATGCCGACGCCGAGCCACTGGCCGATGTCCTGGAGCAGTTCGATGCACATGGCGTCGCCCTGCCGGGCCAGTTCGGTGATCAGCGGTCCGGTGATCTCCTGGATGTTGCCACCGACCCGGTCGGTGATCCCGTACGCGACCGGCGATTCGGCGGCGGCCAGCTCACGGGCCTCGCGGACGAGGGCGTTGCCGGAGCTGTACTGCTCCCAGCAGCCGCGGTTGCCGCAGGGGCAGCGGTGGCCGGCCGGGACGACCTGCATATGGCCGAACTCCCCCGCGACCCCGTACTTGCCGCGCTTGACCTGGCCGTCCTCCAGGATCGCGCCGCCGATTCCGGTGCCGAGGGTGATCATGACGAGATGGTCCTCGCCGCGTCCGGCGCCGAACCGCCACTCCGCCCACGCGGCGGCGTTGGCGTCGTTGTCGACCATGACCGGGACGTCGAGCCGCTCCGCGAGCCGGTCGCGCAGCGGTTCGTTGCGCCAGGACAGATGCGGGGCGAAGAGCACCCGATTGCGGTCGGCGTCCACCCAGCCCGCGGCGCCGATGCCCACGGCGTGCACATCGTGCCGGTCGGAGAGGTCCAGCACCAGTTCGGTGATGGTGTCCTCGACGACCTTGGGGCTCTTGGACTTGTCCGGGGTCTCGGTGCGCAGCTTCTCGAGGATGGTGCCGTCGGCGTCGACCACCCCTGCCATCACCTTGGTGCCGCCGATGTCGATGCCGACCGTGGGCACCCGGGGCGCGCTGAGATGCGAGCGGCGCTCACGGGTGCCAACGGTCCGCAATACGGTGGCCCGGGCCGAGCCCCGGTGCACTCGTTCGCGGTAGATGCTCATCGGCCGGCCCCCTCGCCGGTGTGGGGGGTACGGTCGCTGCGGGTACGTGCTCGCACGAGTTCGTCGTCCCTGCGGGGGTATCGGGAGGCCGCGCGGCCTCGGGTGCGTCGGTCGTGGCGGGTGGGGCCCGCCGTGCGATTGTGCCTCACCCGCGCCTCACGCCGCATGACGAGCCTACGGCGCGCGGCCCGCAGAGGTGCCGGAACACGGCCGTCGGCCCGGCCGCTCAGCCCTTGGCAACCCCTTCCGAGAGATCGGGGGCGGGGGTGCGGGCCAGTTCATGGCTGAGCTGTTCCAGCTCGCTGCCGCCCGCCATCTGCCGGGTGAGCTCCTCCAGCGCGATCTCGTCCTTGGCGTGGCTGCCCGCCATGGCGCCGCGCTTGAGCAGCACGAAGCGGTCGCCGACGAGATAGGCGTGGTGCGGGTTGTGGGTGATGAGGACCACGCCGAGGCCCGCGTCCCGGGCGGCCGCGACGTACTTGAGCACGACCCCGGACTGCTTGACGCCCAGCGCCGCCGTCGGCTCGTCCAGGATCAGCACCTTCGCTCCGAAGTGGACGGCGCGGGCGATGGCGACGCACTGGCGCTGACCGCCGGAGAGGGTGCCGATGGGCTGGTCGACGTCGCGCAGATCGATGCCCATGCGCAGCAGTTCACGGTGGGTCGTGGCGCGCATCGCCTCCACGTCCAGGCGCCGGAGCGGCCCGCGGCCCTTGTGGATCTCGGAGCCGAGGAAGAAGTTCCGCCACACCGGCATCATCGGGACCACGGCGAGGTCCTGGTAAACCGTGGCGATCCCGCGGTCGAGGGCCTCGCGCGGGGAGCCGAGCCGGGCCTCCTCCCCCTCGATCGTGAAGGTGCCGCCGTCGTGCTGGTGCAGCCCCGCGACGATCTTGATGAGGGTGGACTTGCCCGCGCCGTTGTCGCCGAGGACGCAGGTGATCTCCCCGGCGTGCACCTCCAGGGAGACGCCGTCCAGGGCCTGGACGTTGCCGTAGTACTTGCTGATGCCGCTCAGCGCGACCAGAGCCGTCCGGGACGCCTGAGATGTCTGGGACGTACTCATTTACTCTCCTCTGCCCGCTTGCGGACCCACCAGTTGAGCAGCGTGGCGAGCAGCAGCATCGCCCCGAGGAAGAACTTGAACCAGTCGGCGCCCCACTGCGCGTAGACGATGCCCTTGTTGGTCATGCCGAAGATGAACGCGCCGACGGCCGCGCCGACCGCCGAGCCGTAGCCGCCGGTCAGCAGGCAGCCGCCGATGACGGCGGCGATGATGTAGAGCAGCTCATTGCCCACCCCCTCGCCGGACTGGACGACGTCGTAGTTGAACAGCAGATGCTGGCCGGAGATCCAGGCGGCCAGCGCGACGCCCAGATAGAGGCCGATCTTGGTGCGCTCCACCGGTACGCCGACCGCGCGGGCCGCCTCCTTGGCGCCGCCCACCGCGAAGATCCAGTTCCCGGCGCGGGTGCGCAGCAGGATCCAGGTGGCGAGCGCGATCAGGGCGAACCACCACAGGACGGTGATCTGCACCTCGACGTCCCCGATGGTCAGATGCGAGGCGAAGACCTTATGAGCGGAGGGGAAGCCCTCCATGTCGGCGATGCTCTTGGTGGAGACGGTGTCGCTGATCAGCTTGGTGAAGCCGAGGTTGCAGCCCTGGAGGATCAGGAAGGTGCCGAGCGTGATGATGAAACTCGGCAGATTGGTGCGCACCAGCAGATAGCCGTTGAAGAAGCCGATCGCGAGGGTGGCCAGCAGGGACACCCCGGCGCCGACCCATACGTTCGCCGTCATCTGGTACGAGAACATCGACGAGATCAGCGCCGAGCTGGTCACCAGGACGCCGGTCGACAGATCGAACTCCCCGCCGATCATCAGCAGCGCGACCGGCACCGCCATGATCCCGATGGTCGAGGACGCGTACAGCACGGTGCTGAAGCTGGACCACTGGAGGAAGGCGTCGGCGACGATCGAGAAGAAGACGAAGACGGCGACGGCGCCGACGACCGCGCCCAGCTCCGGCCGCCCCGCGAGCCGGCGCGGCAGCGAGCCGCGCACCGGCTGCCGGCTCGCGAGTTCTTCGACGGGCGGTGCCTCTGCGCTCATCGGGTGCCCCGCTTCGTGTACGACGCGAGCTCGGCGGCGTCGTCCTTGGTGATGATCTGCGGTCCGGTCAGCACCGGCCTGCCACCGCCGAGCACATCGGCGTTGTAGCGGTTGAGCCACAGCAGATCCACGGCCTCATAGCCCTGCAGATACGGCTGCTGGTCCACGGCGAAGCCGAGTGTGCCGTCCTGGAGCGCCGCGGCGACCTTGGCGTTGAGGTCGAAGGTGTCGATCTCGGCCTTGCTGCCCGCCTGGTCGGCGGCCTTGGCGGCGGTGTCCGCGAAGGGCGCGCCGAGGGTGAGCACGGTGTCGATGCCCTTGTCCGACTGAAGCTTGGCCTCGATCGAGGACTGCACATCGGGCATGTTGGTGCCCTCGACGTAGATCTTCTCCATCTTGCCGTCGAAGGTCTTGGCCGCGCCGTCGCAGCGCTGCTCATGGCCGACGTTGCCCTGCTCGTGGAGCACGCACAGGGCCTTCTTGCGGCCCCGCTTGTTGAGCTCGTCGCCGACGGCCTCGCCCGCGATGGTCTCGTCCTGGCCGACGTGGGTGAGCGCGCCGAACGCCTTGGACACCTCGGAGCCGGAGTTGACGGTGATCACCGGTATCCCGGCCTTTTGCGCCTTCTTCACCACGGCCTTCATGGCGTCGGGCTTGGCGAGGGTGACGATCAGGCCGTCGACCTTCTGGTCGATGTAGGACTGGACCAGTTGGGACTGCTCCTTGCCCTCCTCGTTGTGGGCGTAGAGGAACCGGATGTTGTCCTTGACCGCGGCCTGCTTGGCGCCGCTCTGGACGATGTCCCAGAAGGTGTCGCCGTCGCCGGAGTGGGTGACCATCGCGAAGGTCCACTTCGGGGTGTTGACCGCCGCCCGTCCCCCGGCGGCCGCCTCCCGCGCGGCCCGCTCCTCGGCGCGCTTACCACCCGTACTGCTGCAGCCCGCCAACGCCGTACCCAGCACCGCCGCCAGCACGGCGGCGGTCATCGCACGCGCCCCTCTCCGCACCTTCGCCACGAAGACCCGCCCTTCTCACTGTGTGTTCGTCCCGCTGTCACCTTCGCGGCCGGGTACCGCGTGATCGGTCCCGGCCGCCGCCAAGTATCCGTTACCGGCCCTGGCCGGGGCTTCCGGGGTGCTCGGCGGCGCCGCGTACGGTGAAAACCGTGGCGGGCCCGGTGCCCGCCTGGCTGGAGGACTTGTAGCGGGCGACGCGGGACACGTCAAGAACAGCGGCGGGGTACGGCCGGGGCGACGGCCGGGTACGGCGGGAGCGAAGGGCTCAGGGGCGTACGAGCAGCTGGAATTCGAAGGCGTAGCGCGAGGCCCGGTAGGTGTGCGAGCCGAACTCCACGGCCCGGCCGGTGTCGTCGTAGGTCGTACGCTCCATGGTCAGCAGCGGCGCACCCTCCGGCTCCCCGAGCTGCTCCCCCTCCTCGGCGGTGGCCGCGCGGGCGCCGACCGCCTGGCGGGCGCTGTGCAGGGTGATCCCGGCCGCGCGCATCAGCCGGTAGAGCCCGGTGTCCTCCAGTTCGGCGCTGTCCAGCTTGAGCAGGCCCACGGGGAGGTGGTTGCGCAGATGGGCCATGGGCTCGCCGTGCGCCAGCCGCAGCCGCTCGATCAGCACCACCTCGGCGCCCTCGGAGATGCCGAGCGCGGCGGCGACCTCGGCGGTCGCGAGCTCGGTCGTGTTCCGCAGCACCTGGGTGGCGGGGCGCTGACCGGCCGCCTCCAGGTCGTCGTAGAGGCTGCTCAGCTCCAGCGGACGCTTGACCTGGCTGTGCACCACCTGCGTGCCCACGCCCCGGCGGCGCACCAGCAGCCCCTTGTCGACCAGCGACGAAATGGCCTGCCGGACGGTGGGGCGGGACAGCCCGAGCCGCCCGGCCAGCTCGATCTCATTGCCCAGCAGGCTTCCGGGCGCCAGCCGCCCCTGCTCGATCGCCGCCTCGAGCTGCTGGGACAGCTGGAAATACAGTGGGACCGGACTGCTGCGATCGACGCTGAGCTGGAGCGCCTCCGCCCCGCCCGAAGAGTCTTCTTCCTCCATAGCCACGGGGCGAGGGTATCCGGATGAGCACATGACGGGAAGTCGTGAAGTTCTGTTGTCCGGACAAACTACGCACAGGCGACCCGCCGGGGCCGACAACGCTGTCAACCCGCACGGTCGCGAACGGACGGCGCGACCACGGCCGACCCCTCCGGCGGCCTGCCCCCCGAGTGACCGGAAGCGATACCGCAGGCAGGCAGCGGGGCCCGAGGACCCCGGCCGCGTGCCCGCCGGGACGGTGCGTCAGACCATCGCGAGGCGGTCCACCACCAGCTTCGTCCTCCGCTCGGCGTCCTCCGGTGGCAGCCGTCCCGCCCGGGTCAGGGTCGCCAGGCCGTGCAGGGCCGCCCAGAACACCTCGGTGAACAGCGCCGGGTGAACGCCGTCCCCGGCGACCTCTCCGAGGTTCTCCAGCAGGGCGGCGAAGGCGTCCTTCAGAGGTTCCGGGGTGCCCTCGTTCGCGAACAACAGGCCGCCGTCGAGCTGGAACATCGCGTCGTAGACCGCCGGGTTGCGTTCGGCGAAGTCGAGGTAGGCACGAGCGAGGGCGGCGGCCCGGGCGCCCGGGCCGTTCGCGGCACGGGCCGCGGCCCGCAGCAACGCGGCCATCTCGGCGGCGCCTTCGAGGGCGACGGCGCCGATGATCTCGCGCTTGCCGCGGAAGTGGCTGTAGAGGACGGGCTGGCTGTACTCGATGCGCTCGGCCAGCCGGCGGGTGGTGACCGCGTCCCAGCCCTGCTGCTCGGCGAGTTCCCGGGCCGTCGCCAAGATGAGGCGTTCGCGGCTCGCCCGTTCGCGCTCCTTGCGTTCCTGTACCGACATGATTCGATCCTATCATCGCTAGACATTCGAGCAGCAGCAGCGCTAGCGTTGCCGGATCAGCTATCAATGCTAGATCTCACGAGGGGTCATCATGCTCGATGCACTTGAGGTCGTCACCACCGTGGTCGTCGGCGTGATGGTGGGGGTGGAGTTCTCCGTCGCCTTCTTCGTCAACCCGATCCTCGACGGCCTCCCCGGCGACAACGGCGTGCACGGCCGCTCCCACGGGGCCCGGCTGCTCGGGGCCGTGATGCCGGTCTGGTACATCGGCTCTCTCATCCTCGTCGCGGTCTGGGCCATCGCCGGATGGCGCCACCAAGGCGCCGGCCTCGTCGTCACCGCCGCCGCGCTGCTTGTCCTCAGCGTGATCATGTCGGTCCTGCTGCTCGTCCCGATCAACAACCGCGGCAAGACGTGGACCGCCGACGGCCTGCCCGCCGACTGGAAGCAGCAGATGAACCGCTGGGACCGGTTCCACTACGTCCGCGTCGCCGTCATCATCGCCGCCTTCGCCCTGCTGGTCGCCGCCCTCGCCTGAGCCCGCGGGCCGGCACCGCGCTGGTGACGCACAATCCCCACTCCCCGGGCGGCAGCCGGCCACCGAAATCCCGACATCCGGGAATGCGACTGCCGCTGAGAGCCCACGACTGCGATCCCGACACGCCACGCCTCTGGATGACCTGCGCGGCTCTCGGCTCTGCGTCCCGGTTCTCCCGGATGACGGCCTTGATGCCGCGCCCGCGCAGGTGGGCGCGGTTGCCGCGGGACGCGTGCGCCTTGTCCCGCACCAGGTACGGACCGTACTCGCCGATCGGCAGGTACGGCTCGATGAACTCCCACTCCACATCGGTCAGTTGCGCATGTGTCAGGCAAGACGATCTACCGGATCGAAGATCAGCCCGAGGGGAGAACCCGCTCATTGATCACGACCCGATACGCGCCCTAAGGGGCCTGCTCGCGCAGCCTGGCGGCGGACCGGGCCAGCCGTATCGCACCGACCACCGGCAGGGCGAGCGCTATCAGGAGGGAGGCCACGAACGCGGGGGCGCTGATCCCGTCGAACGCCAAGGAGAGGGCGGCCGCCAGCACCGGCACCGTCACCAGCGGCGACAGGACGAACAGCGTGGCCTGCCGCTTCTCGCGCCGCGCCCACGGCGCGGACCGCCACAGCCGGACGAGCGCTCCGAAGGCGGCGACCAGCCCCAGCGGTATGCCCACGCCCGGGATCAGACACAGCGGCACGGGCAGTATGGCGAGGCCGAGCGTCAGCCAGGTGCCGCCGGGGTTCTCGGGCTCGGGCGGAATGCTGCCGGACTCCTCGGCCAGCGCGTCCGCCGCGATCTCCTCCGGGGTTCCGATCCAGTCGAGGGCCCGTCGAACGCGCTCATCGCTGATCGCCGGGCCGCCGTCCGCGGCGGGACCCTCGGTGGGGTCGTCCGCCAGCGCCGCCGCGATCTCCTCGCGCAGATCCTCGAGCAGTTCCTCCCGCCACGCGGCGGAAAGCGCCGCGGTCCGCCGCTCGACCGAGGCCAGAAAGGTCCGCACGAGGGGGTGGCTGAGGGGGCTGCTCATATCGTCTCTCCGGATGCGAGGAAACGTTCACCGGTCCGGGGCATTACAACCGGCATCCGTCAGCGTGTAGCACCCGCACGAGGGCCGCGCCCGAATTCGCGCAAATGCGCATCCCGCTGCGGGCGACAGGCTAATACGCGGCCCTACCGCCCCCGCTGTGCGTCATGGCCCGGTCCAGCTCGGCACCGGTGAGCCCGGCGGGGAGCGGGGCGGTGTCGGAGCGGACGCGCAGACCGTCCAGGACGAGCGCGGCGATGCGGCGGGCGGCGCGGTCCCAGGCATCGGGCGGGAGTTGGGCACGGGCGAGCGTCGCCACGGTGACGACGATGTCGGCGGCGGTTGCATCGGGCCGGATCGAGCCGTCGTCGATGCCCCGCTTCAGGACCGCGGCCAGCGACCGGGAGATCCGCGGGCCGAGAGGGTCGGCCCCGTCCTGCGGATGCGGGCCGAGGGGGTCGGCTCCGTTCCACGGACGCGGGCCGGGGGCGCTGAGCAACGGCAGGGCGAGATGGCGGCGTTCGGCGAGCAGCCGGTCCAGGAAACCGGCCAGCGCGTCCAGCGGTGACGCCGCGCTGGCCTCGGCCTCCTGGGCGAGGTCGGCCACGAGCTGGTGGGCGCGGTGGACGACGGCCGCGCATAACTCGTCGCGGTCGGCGAAGTTCCGGTACAGCGTGGCGATGCCGACCCCGGCCTCGCGCGCCACCACGTCCAACGGCACGGCGGGCCCATCGCGGAGCAGGGCCCGCTCAGCCGCCTCGAGGAGGGCGGCGCGGTTGGCGACGGCGTCCGAGCGGCGGCGCACGGGCTGGGCGGGACTCATGGGGCCATCTTCCCGCTCCGGGCACCGCGGGAGGGCGGCGGACGCGAGAGTCCTACGGCGATGCCCAGATTTTCAGCCGCCGGCCGTCCGCCGCCGCTTCACCGCCCCTCACGCCTTCATCGCCTGCACCGCTTCACCGCTTCAACCATTCATCCTCGTACTTCTTGTACGTACCGTCGTGCGTGGCCAGATGGACCCACTGGTCGACGTACTCCTTGAACTGCGCGTCGCCGCGCGGCAGGGCGTACGCCTTCTCGGAGAAGGAGAACGGCTCGTCGGGGTGGACCGCGCACAGCTCCGGGTGGATCGCGGACTGATAGCGGGTCTCGCTGGCGTCCGTCATCATCACATCGGCGCGGCCCGCGATGATCTCGTCGAAGATCGTGGTGTTGTCCGCATGGACGGTGAGAGTGGCCCGTTTGACATGGGCCCGGGCGAACTCCTCATTGGTGCCGCCCGGGTTGACCACCACCCGCACGCCCGGCCGGTCGATGTCCTCCAGCGTGCGGTACCTGTCCTTGTCCTCGCAGCGCACGATCGGCGTCTTGCCGTCGGTGAGATACGGCTCGCTGAAGGACGCCTTACGGGCGCGGGCCAGGGTCACCGACACCCCGCCCATGCCCACGTCGCAGCGTCCGGCGGCGAGGTCGTCCACAAGGGTGGCCCAGGTGGTGGGCACGAACGCCGGTTTGGCGTCCAGGCTCTTGGCGAGGTCCCCGGCCATCTTGATGTCGATGCCGGTGTAGGCGCCGGACTTGGGGTCGCGATGGCTGAAAGGCCGGTAGTCGCCCGTGGTGCACACCCGCAGCACCCCGCGCTCGGGCACCCGGTCGAGCAGGGTGCCGCGCTGCGGCCGGGCGCGGTCGGCGGCGGACGCCCGCGGCGAGTCGGGCTTGGACGTGGAGCCGACGGCCAGCGCCGAACCGGCGGCGGTGGCGGCGAGCACGGCGGCGAGGGCGGACAGCGTGACGGTACGTCTCACGGCACCTCCTGGGCGCGAGCGGGCGGCCGGTACGAGCCGCATGATCACAGCGCGCTCAGGGTGGCAGAACTCCCGGCCCACGGGAAGCCGTTGACCGCCCGCTGGGATGCGCGGACGGACGGCCCCCACGCACCGCCATTCGTACGGCCCGCGCACAGCCCTCAGCGCAGCCTGGGCCCGCCGTCCGTACAGCCCGCGCCCCGTCCGTACGGCCCGCCCCCGTCAGTACAGCTCTGGCGCCGAGTCCAGCGGTGGTGCCACATCCGCGAGGCGGGCCAGCAGCTCGGCGGCGCGCTTGCCCACGGTGTCCCGGTCGCCCTCGGACAGCGCCGAGCCCATCCCGCAGGCGACCGCCCCGGCCGCGATCCAGTCCGGGGCCTCGGCCAGCGTCACCCCGCCGGTGGGGACCACGGCGGCTTGCGGCAGCGCGGCCCGTACGTCACTGACCCATCGGGGCCCGTAGGCGGAGGCGGGGAAGAGCTTCAGGGCGTCCGCGCCCAGCTCCATCGCGTGCACCGCCTCGGTGGGCGTGGCCACGCCGGGGAAGACCGGCAGACCGTAGCGGTGGCCGGTGCGGATGACCTCGGGGTCCAGGCTCGGCGAGACGAGGAAGCGGGCCCCCGCGTCCACCGCCATCCGGGCCGAGGCGGCGTCGAGCACCGTGCCCGCGCCGATCACCGCGTCATCACCGACCTCCCGGATCAGTGTGGTGACCGCCTCCAGGGCGAAGGGCGTGGTCAGCGAGATCTCCAGGCTGGTGATACCGGCGGAGAGCAGGTTGTCCGCCGTGGCATGGGCGTGGTCGTAGCTGTCGCTACGGACGATGGCGAGAACGCGCTGCGCGAGCGCGGCCCGGGTGATCTCCCAGCGGTACACGGCGGTCGCCGCCTTCCTCTCCCAAGTGCTACTGGCGATGCCGCCCCGGATTGCCTCCGGGATATGCGGCGATTTCGGTGTGCGGTGAACAATATGCGGTGCTGTGATGCGCTTGGTGGATCGATATTCTGGCTTGTCGGTGTTACCGGCGCTGTCCGCGCGGTCTCTGCTCTCTCCGTTGTCCGTGTTGTCCGTGTCGGCTCAGCGGTACACCGCGTCCCCGCCCTTGGACAGCTCGGCGAGCGCCCGGTCCCGCGCGGCGGCGGTGGGCAGCCCGTCCGTATCGGTGGCGGCCTGGACGACCAGGGCGGCCACGCACACCGCCTCGGCGAGCGCCTGGTGCTCGTGCAGCCCGCGCAGGCGGGCCGACAGATAGCCGGCCGCGAAGCCGTCACCGGCCCCGATCGGGTCGACGACCGGCACCGCGTGGGGCGCCTGGTCCCAGCCGCCGTCCGCGGTCAGGACGGTCGAGGAGTGGTCGGCGCGCTTGATCACGACCTCGTCGGCCCCGCCCCGCAGCAGCTCCCGCGCGGCCTCGTCGGCGGGTTGGGCGGTCAGCAGCTCCAACTCGTCCTCGCCCGCGAGGACGATGTCGGCGTCGCGCAGCAACGGGCCCGCCGTCTGGGCCCACTGCGCCGCGCCGCCCAGCTTGTGCCGTACGTTCGGATCGAAGGACACCTTGGCCCCGGCCGCACGGGCCAGCTCCACCAGGCGCCGGCTCGCGGCCGCCGCGGTCGGCGAGAGCATCGGCGTGATCCCGGACAGATGCAGCAGCCGGGTGCCTTCGAGGGCCTCGGGGCGTATCTGCTCGGGCGTCAGCCGGGAGGCGGCCGATCCCATGCGGTAGTACTGCACATCGATGGCGCGGTGCGCATGGCTGTCCCGCATCAGCAGCCCGGTGGGGGCGTGGTCGTCCACGATCGCGTGGGCGACGTCCACACAGTCGGCGCGCAGCTCGCGCAGCACCGCCTCCCCCGCGGGGTCGGCGCCGACCCGGCCGAGCCAGCGCACCCCGTGGCCGAGCCGGGCGAGGCCCACGGCCACATTGGACTCGGCCCCCGCCACCGACCGGCGGAAATGCACGGCCCGGTCCAGCGGAACCCCGGGCTCGGCGAGCAGCAGGAGCATCGCCTCCCCGCACGTGACCACTTCCGGACCGTTCGCCACCATGCCTCCCCGCACGTCCGCTGCTAACCGAGACGGTATCGGGAAGCAACGACAATGACCCGCGCGGGGTTCCCGGGGCGGTGACCGTTCTCGGGGCGGCGGCGGGGCGGAGGGCGGGGTCCGGGAGCGGGCGGAGACAGCGCTGCGGCCGCTGCCCTGATGAGGGGCAGCGGCCGCGGTGCGGGGGGTGGCGGTCTTCGGTGGGGCTGCGTCAGCAGCCGTGGTCGACCAGGTCGAACGAGGCGTAGTGGTCCGAGGTGTAGTAGTCCTCGTCCGTCTGCTTACCGGTGACGATGCGCCGGGCGCCACGGTCGTCGGAGCCCGGGGTGATCACGGTGTACTCGTGGTAGTAACCGGAGGACTGGGACGGAAGGACGCCTTCACGGTTCTGGAAGACGGTGCCGTCCTGCGGGAACGGGTAGGGGCCACCCTGCTCGATCAGATCCAGGGTGTCATGGGCCTGGGACGGCAGATCCGAGTAGCAGATGTCGCCGACGGCCGCGATGACCTGCGACGACACAACGGTCTGCGATGCCGCCGGGGCGACAGCGGTGGCCGCGGTGGCCGTACCGCCGATGATCAGCGTCGAGACGAGGGCGCCGAGGGCACCGATGCGAGCGATCCGTGGGGGGATTGTCATAGACATAGCATGACGCGCGTAGACGCTGTCGTGTCAATGCCAAGTGACGGCCGTTCGCCGGGAGTTCACAAGAACTGCGCGAAGCGCCAGAGGAGGTAACGAAAGTGTAACCTCCCGCCCGCCTCGCCCGCGCTCCTTGCCTCTTAGGCAAAACTTTTGCCCGAGAGGTCAAGTGTGGCTATACCGGAGACATGCACCCGCTCCCCCACGGGCCCGACGAGGGGCCCACGGACGGACCGGCCGACGGTCACCCCGGCGGACCGTCCGCCGAGCTGCCCACCGTCGCTCCCCGCCTGCGTGACCTGCGGCGGCGCAGTGGTCTGACGCTCGAGGCCGCTGCCCATCGCGTCGGGCTCTCCCCCGCGCACCTGTCGCGGCTGGAGACGGGCCGCCGTCAGCCCTCGCTCCCGATGCTGCTGACCCTGGCCCGTACCTACGGAACCACGGTATCCGACCTGTTGGGCGAGGGGACCGCGGAACGGGACCCGGTCGTGCGGGCCGACCGCATGGAGGCGCAGGAAGCGGGCGGCTGGACCTACTGGCAGGCCGGCGGCTCCAGCCGCGCCATGCAGGCGCTGCGGCTGCATGTGCCGGAGCGCTCCGGCGCCCAGGAGGGCCTGGTGCGGGTCCACCCCGGCGAGGAGTGGCTCTACGTCCTGGGGGGCCGGCTGCGGCTGACCCTCGGCGAGACCGTGCACGCCCTCTCCCCGGGCGACGCGGCCCATTTCGACTCGCTCACCCCGCACCGCATCGCCGCCGCCTCGCCCGGCGGCGTGGATCTGCTCTTCGTCCACACGCTGCTGCAGAGCGGCGCGGCCGAGCTGTGCCTCGGCGACGCCCCTCGCCGAGGAAGGCCCGGTACGCCATGAAGGAGGACGGGAACGACATGACCGCGCACCAGATGAGCCCGAGCGACACCCGGACGGACCCGACGGTGCGTGCCCGGACCGGCCCGAACGAGGAGGACCGGGCGCCGATGAGCTTGACGGTCCGGGTCTTCATCTACCTCGTGGGCGTCCACTTCATCGCCGCTTTCCTCTTCTTCCTCTTCTACGTCGCGGGCGGGTAAAAGGCGGGGGCCGGGGCCCAGGGGGCCAGGGGTTCGTCACCCCGCGTGGGTGGAGAACATTCCGCCCGTCGGCCCCTGCTTGTCGCCGCCCTGCGCCTTCTTCAGAGCGTTCGCCAGGCCCTCGATGGTGAGCGACTGCAGGATCACCCGCCCATTGCCCTCCAGCGTGGCCAGCGACAGCCCCTCGCCGCCGAAGACCGCGTTCATCAGCCCCTGGCGGTTGAGCCCGCCGATGCGCTCGACGCCGTACCGGATGCCCTCCTCGAAGGCCACGATGCAGCCCGTGTCGACCTCGATCCGGCCGCCGAAATCGGCCGGATTCAGGTCGATGAAATTGCCCGCACCACAGATGATCACGGTGCCGTGCCCGGTGAACTTCTCCAGGATGAATCCCTCGCCGCCGCTGCGCCCGGTCTTCCCGCCCTGGAAGGCGATCCCGAACTCGACGGTGGACTCGGCGGCCACGAAGGCGTCCTTCTCCGCGAACCACGCCCGCGCCCCGTCCAGCTCCAGCGCCCGCATCTCACCGGGCAGCACCCCCGCGAAGCCGACGGTGCCCTCGCCACCGGTGGCGGTGAAGTACTGGAACGCCAGCGACTCCCCGGCCAGCGCCCGCTGCCCCACCTGCATGGCGGTGCCCATGGCCTGGCGCAGCATCCCGCCCATCCCGCCGCCCCCGGCGCTCCCGCCACTGCCCCCGGCGGCCTGGCCGCCGCCCCCGCCGGGCCCGGACAGCCGGGTCTCCATCGTCACGTTCGCCGTCTTGAACAGGAACTTCCCGGCCTCGCAGTAGACGGTCTGCCCCGGCTGCAGGGTGCAGACCGCCATCTGCATGGCGTTGCCGACGATCTCTTGCCGCAGGGTCACAGCCGATCTCCTCGAAGGTCGTATCAGGCGCGTCGGTCGTGTCGGTCGCCTCGCTCGCGTCCGTCCCGTCCGTCGCGTCCGGTGATGCCAGATGGTGTCAGGTGATGTCGTAATCGGACATCCGGGTCAACGTCCGACCCGGATGTCCGGGTTCCGGGAGCTTGGCACAATGCCGGTCGTGGTCCGGCCCCGGGGGCGATGCTGAAGGGAGCATGGCAATGAACACCAGCGCTGCGACGACGGCCCGCACGATGTGGGCCCTCTTCGAGCCGATCCACGCGGTCGCGTACTTCGCACCGGAGGCCGAGGCGGCGTACGAGGACGTGGGGCTGCGCGGCTTCTGGCGCGGCTACTTCGCGGGCCGCGCCGCGCCCCTCGGGCCGGTCGGGCCGGAGCCCGTCGTGGCGGCCTTCTTCACCTTCGCGCCCGCCATGGTCGCCCGCGCCCTGCCCGACGTCTGGTCCCTGACCACGCCCGGGCGTGCCCTGGAGCTGCGCCGCACGGGCGCCGCGGCCGCCCTCGCCCGGCTGCTCGCCGGGCACGAGCGCGAAGTGGAGCGCGCCGCCGAGGCCCTGGTCCCCCGCGCGGCGGGCCTGGAGGGGTCCGGCCGGGTGCTGGCCGCCGCGAACGGCGCGCTGGACTTCCCCGACAAGCCGGTCGAGCGGCTGTGGCATGCGACGACCCTCCTGCGCGAGCACCGCGGCGACGGCCATGTCGCGGCCCTGGTCGCCGCCGGTCTCGACGGCTGCGAAGCCCTCGTCCTCCGTTCCGCCGTCGACCTCCCCCGCACCGAACTCCAGCCCCACCGCGGCTGGACCGACCAGGAGTGGGACGCCGCCGCCCGGCGCCTGACCGACCGCGGCCTGCTCGCCCCGGACGGCACCGCGACGCAGGCCGGACGCGAGCTGCTCCAGGCTGCCGAGACCGCGACGGACCGGGCGGCCGAACGTCCTTGGCGGCCGCTGGGCCCAGAGGAGGTGGCGACCCTGGTGCGGCTGCTCACCCCACTGGCCACCGCCTGCGCCGCCGCCCTGCGCTTCCCCAACCCGATCGGGGTCCCGAATCCAGTGGGCTGAGCGCCGTCGACCGTATCGGCGCTGACGGTCAGAAGGGCACGCCAGCGCGCTTGGCCAGCTTCGTAAGGCGCGGGTTGCTGCGGCGGTGCAGCGAGGTCAGCACACGCATCAGCTCTTGGCTGGTCGGGTAAGGCTCCTTTGCACCGCATCCAGCCCGCCGACGAGAACGGTTGAGCCACCTCACCAAGCGAGCTGCCCTGGTCAGCCGAGGGGACGTGATCGGCCACGAGGGCGAGTGGCGCACGGTCAAGACAGCCAGGGCCGACCGGGGGCCGATGGGCGGGTTGGCCGTCGTGGTCACCTGGGAGGGGAACGGAGCCGCCCGCTTTCCGGCCGGTGATGAACTGCTGGTGCGAGAGCCCGACGCCGACTGACCAGAAACCGAGCCCCACCCCGAGCAGAGCGGGGTGGGGCTCGTCACTGACCGGCCACTCAACCGGTCCCCGCCTCACCATCACGGTGGGGACGGGGCAAGTCGTCACGGATACGCGCGGGCTCGCTCGGTCCCCGCCTCCGCCTCCGGTACCCGTAGGCAGCGAGCCTGAGGGCTTGAACCTCTCGTTACGGCCGGTTCTAGCGTGGGCGGCGTGATCGGAAAGGACGCCACCGGAGGTCGGTGGAGCATCGGTGAGCTGGCGCGGGCGAGTGGAGTGACCGTGCGGGCGCTACGGCATTACGACGAGGTGGGGTTGGTGCGGGCCAGTGGGCGGACCGGGGCCGGGCACCGTCGGTATACGGCGGAGGATCTGCGCCGGCTGTACCGGGTGCGGGCGTTGCGCGGGTTGGGGCTGTCCCTCGAGGAGATCGGCGACGCGCTCGCGGCCTCCGCGGACGGTCCGCAGGCGCTGCGTGCGTCGCTCGCCGGGCAGTTGGACCGGCTCACCGCGCAGGCCGAGCGGATCCAGCAGCTCAGCGAGCAGATCCGCGGGATGCTGCGGCAGCTCGACGGGGCGTCGATGCCCGATCAGGACCAGTTCATGACGGCCTTGGAGATGATGTCGATGCTGGACGGCTATTTCACCCAGGAACAACGCGATGAGCTCGCCCGGCGTAGGAGCGAGCTGGGGCCCGAGGCGGTCGAGGCGGCCAAGACCGAGTGGGCCAGGCTCGTGGAGGCGTTGCTGGGACATATGGAGGCCGGGACTCCGGTGGATGACGCGGACGTACGGGAACTTGTGCGGCGCTGGGACTCGGTGGGTGAGCCCTTCCACGGCGGCGGTGAGCGGGCCCGGGCGGAGACCAAGGCGGCGGCCCGGCGCATGTGGCAGGACCACCGCGACGAGCTCAGCGGCCGACTGCCCTGGCCCGGCGAGCGGATGGTTGAGTTGGTCGGTTATGTGGAGCGGGTGCGGGAGGCCCGTCGGGCGGGGAGCTAGCCGCTCAGCTCCGCATGGCGTGCGGCGAGCCGTTGCGCGCCGTGCTCGGTCAGGGTCCCGTGCAGCCGCAGCCGGGCGACGCCGCCGTCCGGGTAGATGTCGATGCGGACGTGGGTCACCGGCGGGGCGGCGTCGAGGACGAAGCGGTGGACCGTATCGGGCTGGAGGCGGGTGCGGGACAGGAGCTCGGTCCAGGCCGGGGAGGTGTGGTCGGCCGGGTCCGCGCCGGACGTCGCGTCGAGGCCGTACAGCGCCGCCCAGCCCGGCGCGTTGCCCTTGTAGCAGCCGGTGTCGATCTCCACGGCGCGGAGCGACGCCTGGGCGGTGAGGCGGTAGCGGACCCAGTCGTGGCCCGTGTCGCGGCGGCGGCGGGTCTCCCAGCCCTCGTCCATCTTGTGGGAGCGGCCCGGCTGGATGGAGTTGGCGGGCGGGGAGTAGAAGCGGTCGGAGGCGTCCTCGGCCGCGCCGCCGTGCTCCAGCGCCACCACGTCGAAGGTGCCGAGGACGGTGAGCCACGCCGGGTCGGGGGCGACCTCGCCATGGACGCGGAGGCGGGCGATGCCGCCGTCGGGGTGCTGTTTGAGGCGGAGGTGGGTGAAGCGGCGGCCTGCGGAGACCGGGAAGCCGTTGGCCGCGTGGCCGCCGATCCGCGTACGGGGGACGAGTTCCGTCCATACGACGTCGTCGGCGAGGAGCTCCTCGGGGGACGGGGTGCCGTCCACCGCCGTCGCCTCGACGCTCACCGCCCGCGGATAGTTGCCGCGGAAGTGGGCGGTGTCGACGACGATGCCGTGGACGACCCCGGGCGCGCCGAGGCGGATCAGGGCCCAGTCGTGGTCGCCCTCGGCCGGATGCGGGGTGTCGGCGCAGGCCCCGCGCCGCCGCCGGGTCTCCCAGCCGTCCATGACCTTGCCCTTGTGGCCGAAGGCCCCGGGGTCGAACTGCGGGGCCTCGGGCTTCAGCAGATTCTCGCGCTCGGCGAAGAACTCGTCGTTGGCGGCGACCACGCTTGCGCCGAGCCGCCGGTCGGCCAGGTCCACGAGGTGGGTGAAGGGGAGGTCGGCGGTCCGGTAGTCGGCGTACGGATCGCCACCGCCGTACGGGGCGGCGTCGCCGGTGAAGCGGGGGATCGGCGCGGTCATGTGCGGGGCTGCCTTTCCAGGAGTCGGCCGGTGGGTTCGCTCGCCGCGCCACCGTCGGCGATCGCGCCATGGTCGGCGATCTTCCGGCCGCGCAGCCAGGCGGACCGTACGACGCCGTACAGCGTCCTGCCCGCGTAGGCGGTGACCTGGTTGCGGTGGTGGAGGGCGGCGGGGTCGACAGTGAAGGTCTCGTCGGGGGCGAGGACCGCGAAGTCGGCGTCGCGGCCTGCCTCGATGGCGCCCTTACGGTCGAGACCGACGAGCGCGGCGGGGCCGGTGGACATCCAGCGGGCCACGTCGTGGAGGGTGTGGCCGCGCCGCCGGGCCGCCGTCCAGACGGCGGGGAGGCCGAGCTGGAGCGAGGAGATGCCGCCCCAGGCCCGCCCGAAATCGTCCACCTTGAGGTCGGCGGTACAGGGCGAGTGGTCGGAGACGACGCAGTCGATCTGTCCGGCCGCCAGGCCCGCCCACAGCGCGTCCTGGTTGGCGGCCTCCCTTATGGGTGGACAGCATTTGAACTCCGTGGCGCCGTCGGGGACTTCCTCGGCGGTGAGGGTCAGGAAGTGCGGGCAGGTCTCCACCGTGATCCGCACGCCCTCGCGCCGTGCGTCCGCGATCAGCGGCAGCGCGTCGGCGGACGACAGATGCAGGACGTGGACGCGGGCGTCGAATGCGCGGGCGAGGGCGATGAGGCCCGCGATGGCCTCGTTCTCGGCGGCGCGGGGGCGTGAGGCGAGGAAGTCGGCGTAGCGGGGGCCGGTGGGCGGCGGAGCGCCGTCGATGAGGTGGGGGTCCTCGGCATGGACGATGAGCAGTCCGCCGAAGCCCGCGATCTCCCGGAGGGCGATCTCGAGCTGGTCGGGGGTGAGCTGGGGGAACTCGTCCACGCCGGAGGGGAGCAGAAAGGCCTTGAAGCCGAGGACGCCCGCGTTGTGCAGCGGCTCCAGGTCCGGGGCGTTCCCGGGGACGGCGCCGCCCCAGAACCCGATGTCGACATGGGCCGACCGCCGGGCGACGGCCCGCTTGACCTCCAGGGCCTCCACGGTGGTGGTCGGCGGGATGCTGTTGAGCGGCATGTCGACGAGAGTGGTGACGCCGCCGGCCGCGGCGGCACGGGTGGCGGAGCCGAACCCCTCCCAGGCGGTGCGGCCGGGGTCGTTGACATGGACGTGGGTGTCGACGAGGCCGGGGAGCAGGACGTCGTCGCCGAGGTCCTCGACCCTCGCGCCGTCCGGGTCCGGGGTGTCGTACGGCCCGACGGCCACGATGCGGCCGTCGGCGACGGATACGGCGGCCGCGCGCAGGCCGTTTGGCGTGACCACCCTGGCCGAGCGCAGCACCAGCTCCACGTCGGGCACCGACACCCTCCTCGCTTCCGCCGTCGCCGATTCCGCTCAACGGAATCAACTTTTTGTTGAATGATTCACTCGGTGGACGGCCCGGTCAAGACCTCCCGGCCGGTGCTCCACACCCACCTGGCCGGTCCGGCACAGCCGCCTGGCCGGTCCGGCACACCCGCTGTGACCGGCGCGGACAGTAAGCGCAAGCCCGCTGTGGGCGTCGCCGGGGACCGGTAGGCTGCCCGTGGCCGGTCGGCAGCGGATTGTCACCGTGTGCGGGCCGGTGCCGACCGCTGTGAAAGGAACACCGACGTGCCGTCCGCCGAGTCCAAGACCGCCGCCACCACCGCCGGATCCGGTGGCGTCCAGTCCCTGGAGCGCGCCTTCGATCTGCTGGAGCGGATGGCCGACGCCGGGGGCGAGGTCGGGCTGAGCGAGCTCTCCACCAGCAGCGGGCTGCCGTTGCCGACCATTCACCGGCTGATGCGCACGCTGGTGGCCTGCGGCTATGTCCGTCAGCAGCCCAATCGCCGCTATGCCCTCGGGCCCCGGCTGATCCGGCTCGGCGAGAGCTCGTCCCGGCTGCTGGGCACCTGGGCGCGGCCGTATCTGGCGCGGCTGGTGGAGGAGACCGGCGAGACCGCGAACATGGCGCTGCTGGACGGCGATGAGGTGGTGTACGTCGCGCAGGTGCCCTCGCGCCACTCGATGCGGATGTTCACCGAGGTCGGGCGGCGGGTACTGCCTCACACCACGGGCGTCGGCAAGGCACTGCTGGCGAGCACGCCCCCCGAGGAGGTGCGCGCCCTGCTGGCCCGTACCGGCATGCCCGCGGTGACCGACAAGACGATCACTTCGCCGGACGAGTTCCTCGACGCGCTGCGGCAGGTCCACGAGCAGGGCTATGCGGTGGACGACAACGAGCAGGAGATGGGCGTGCGCTGCCTCGCGGTCCCGGTGCCCGACTCCCCCGCACCGGCGGCCATCTCCATCTCGGGCCCGGCGGGCCGGGTGACGGATGAGGCCACACAGGAGATCGTGCCGATCCTCAAGGAGGTCGCGGCGGAGCTGTCGGGGGCGCTGGACAGCACGGGTTCCGCCTGACGGCGGGGAGCCACCGGCGGCGGGCGCGGCACTGGGCTGCCCGGCTCAGTCCCTCCCTCTGCCCGTCTGCGGCACGTTGTCGAACTGGTCGATCGCCGCGCGCACGCCCGTCAGGGCGGAGCCCAGGGCGCTGACCGAGCCCAGTGCGCCCGCGATGAGCAGCAGCGAGCGGCGCAGGCGGTGCAGCTCCGGAGCGCCGGTGCGGGCCATGGCATCGAGCGCGGCCAGCTCGTCGTCCGCGATCGCCCGGTCCGGTAATTCCGCCGGGTGGGCGGCCAGATCACGTCTGAGCCGGGCCACGGCACGGCGCAGCTCGGCCGCTCTCGGATCGTCATCGGTGCCCGCCACTCGCCTGGCTTCCACGACTGCGGCGCCCTCCACTGACAAGGCACCGGGTTCGCCCCAGAGCCTCGCGCCATCGTTGGCCAACACTGCCCTTCTCCCCCTCGCGCCCTCTCGCACGAGCCTGCCCCCTTCCCGCACGGCCGCCCCAACCCTCCACCCCACGTGGATTCGGACACAAGGGGCCGCGGATCAGTTAACGCCACTCAGTGCACGACGCGCTATACGGAGAGCGAAAATCAGACCGGCTGGGATGAAGCCCCCGCACGGCCCCCGGGTGCGGTAAGCAGGGCCCATGGAACGCACAACGGATGACTCCGCGCAGGTCGCCGGGATCGTACTGGCGGCCGGGGGCGGCCGGCGGCTGGGCGGGCGCCCCAAGGCCCTTTTGACGCATCGGGGGCGGCCGCTGGTGGAACACGCCGCGCGGGCGCTGCGCGAGGGCGGCTGCGCGCCCGTGCACATCGTGCTGGGCGCCGCGGCCGAGACCGTACGGGCACGGGCCCGGCTGCCCGGGTACGTCCTGGTCGACAACCCCGACTGGGAGCAGGGCATGGGCTCCTCGCTGCGCGCCGGGCTCGGCTCACTGGCCGGTACGGGGGCGCGGGCGGCGCTGATCTCGCTGGTGGACCAGCCGGGGATCGGCGCCGAGGCCGTGGCGCGGGTGGTGGCCGCGTATCACTCGCCGTCGACCCTGGCGGCCGCCGCGTACGGCGGGGAGCGGGGGCATCCGGTGCTGTTCGGCGCGGACCGGTGGGCGGATATCACGGCGAGTGCGGAGGGCGACCGGGGGGCACGCGCCTATCTGCGGGCGCATCAGTCCGCGATCAGGCTCGTCGACTGCTCGGATATCGCCCGTACGGACGACATCGACACCCCCGAGGACTTGACGCTGCTGGAATGAGACGTCGAGGGGGCAACGGGCGCGGCGATCAACAGAAGATTGAACTTCCACCATGAGAAACTTACTATCCACAAGACAAAATCACTGCGAGCGTCCAGCTGAGACTCGTCTAAGGAGTGACAGCCCATGTCCGCACCAGCGCCGTCCCCGCTGGCCATCGTCGACGCCGAACCGCTGGAGCGTCAGGGGGAGGTGCTGACCGACGCGGCGCTGGCCTTCCTGGCCGAGCTCCACCACCGCTTCACCCCGCGCCGGGACGAGCTGCTCGCGCGCCGCGCGGAGCGCCGTGCCGAGATCGCCCGCACCAGCACCCTGGACTTCCTCCCGGAGACCGCCCACATCCGCGACGACCCCGACTGGCGCGTCGCCCCCGCCCCGCCCGCCCTCGAGGACCGCCGGGTGGAGATCACCGGCCCCACCGACCGCAAGATGACCATCAACGCCCTCAACTCGGAGGCCAAGGTCTGGCTCGCCGACTTCGAGGACGCCTCCGCCCCCACCTGGGCGAATGTGATCGGCGGCCAGCTGAATCTGATCGACGCCTATGAGCGCCGGATCGACTTCACCTCCCCCGAGGGCAAGAGCTACGCACTGCGGCCCGACGATGTGCTGGCCACCGTCGTCACCCGGCCGCGCGGCTGGCATCTCGACGAGCGCCATCTGCGGGCCGCCGACGGCCGCCCCGTCCCCGGCGCCCTCGTCGACTTCGGGCTGTACTTCTTCCACAACGCCCGCCGTCTGCTCGCCCGGGGCAAGGGGCCGTACTTCTACCTCCCCAAGACCGAGTCGCATCTCGAGGCCCGCCTCTGGAACGACGTCTTCGTCTTCGCACAGGACCATCTCTCGCTTCCGCAAGGGACGATCCGCGCCACCGTTCTGATCGAGACGATCACGGCGGCGTACGAGATGGACGAGATCCTCTACGAACTCCGCGACCACGCCTCCGGGCTCAACGCGGGCCGCTGGGACTATCTCTTCTCCATCGTCAAGAACTTCCGCGACGGCGGCCCCGGGTTCGTCCTCCCGGACCGCAACGCGGTCACGATGACCGCCCCGTTCATGCGCGCCTACACCGAACTGCTCGTCCGCACCTGCCACAAGCGCGGCGCGCACGCGATCGGCGGCATGGCGGCCTTCATCCCCTCGCGCCGCGACCCCGAGGTCAACGCCGTCGCGTTCGACAAGGTCAAGGCCGACAAGGACCGTGAGGCGAACGACGGCTTCGACGGCTCCTGGGTCGCCCATCCGGATCTGGTCCCGGTCGCCCGGGCCTCCTTCGACGCGGTCCTCGGCGACCGGCCGCACCAGAAGGACCGGCTGCGCGAGGACGTCCGGGTCACC
The DNA here is from genome assembly GCF_042868035.1 of Streptomyces sp. NPDC007875. NCBI lineage: Bacteria > Bacillati > Actinomycetota > Actinomycetes > Kitasatosporales > Streptomycetaceae > Streptomyces > Streptomyces sp. NPDC007875. Next base: position 229,387 of record NZ_JBIADZ010000010.1, read on the forward strand.
GCGGCCGAGCTGATCGACGTCGCGTCGCTCGACGCCAAGCCCACGCATCAGGGCCTGCGCAACGCCGTGCAGGTCGGCACCCGCTATATCGAGGCGTGGCTGCGCGGCCTCGGCGCCGTCGCGATCTTCAACCTGATGGAGGACGCGGCCACCGCCGAGATCTCCCGCTCCCAGATCTGGCAGTGGGTCAACGCGGGGGTCGTCTTCGAGAACGGCGAGAAGGCCACCGCCGATCTTGTCCGTAAGGTCGCCGCCGAGGAACTGGCGGCGATCCGCGAGGAGGTCGGCGAGGACGCCTTCGCCGCGGGCAAGTGGAGCCAGGCGCACGATCTGCTGCTGAGGGTGGCGCTGGACGCGGACTACACGGAGTTCCTGACGCTGCCCGCGTACGAACTGCTGGGCTGAGCCGACCCGTTCGGCCGGAAGGGCCCCGGACCGTACGGATACGGTCCGGGGCCCCGGTTGCCCCTACGGCGTGTAGAGCTGGGAGCGCGGCACGATCTGCTGGGGCACGCTGGGGCTGGACCACAGCAGCTTCATATGCGCCTCACCGGTCTGCTCGGTGTACTCGATCTTGATGGCGTGCTGGGTTCCGGCGCGCAGCGCGACGGTCGCCTTGTCGACCTGTGGTTCGTGCGGGGTGCTGTTGTCGATGACCAGACGGCCGTCGATCCACACCCGCGCGGTGTCGTCGGAGACGGTCGTGAGCGTGTAGGTCTCGCTGTGGCGGGGCTGGAGGAAGCCGGTCCAGCGGACGCCGAAGTGGTCGGCGGGGACGTCGGCGGCCGGGGAGCCGGCGAACCTCCAGGTGTGGTTGACGGCCGGGTCGGTGCGGGTGACGGCCGGCGGCCCGGTGAAGGTCTCATTGGCGAAGACCTCCTCGCGCAGCCCCTGGCCCCGGCCCTGGGGTGCGGCCGGGGCCGGTTTCACCGTCAGTTCGATCACCGAGGCGGTGGGGTCGGCCGGTCCGCCGGAGGGGGTGAGGTCGAAGCCGTCGCCCGCCTTCGCCACCTCGACCCGCTGTCCGCTGCCCAGCACCCGGGCGCCGGTCACCGTGAACGGCGCCCTGGCGGTGAGGTGGAGGGGCTGCCCCGCGGCGGGCCAGGAGGTGACGGACGCGTACAGCCGGTCGCCCGACCGGCTGACCGCGCCCCAGGACGGCTCGTCGACCAGCCCGGTGGCCCCGGCCCCGTACACCGCGCGGCCCTGGCCGGAGGTGCGCAGCCAGGAGCCGATCTCGCGCAGCCGGTCGACGGAGGGCCGGGGAACGCGGCCCAGTTTGTCGGGGCCGACATTGAGGAGGTAATTGCCGCCGCGGCTCGCGATATCGAGGAGATTGCGGGTGAGGGTGGCGGGCGACTTCCAGTCCTGGTCGTATTTGGCGAAGCCCCAGTGGCCGTTGAGGGTCATGCAGCTCTCCCACAGCTGCCCGGCCACGGGCGCGTCCGGGATTTCCTGCTCGGGCGTTCCGTAGTCGCCGTCGACCACGCGCCGCTTGCCGACCCGGTTGTTGGTGATCAGATCGGGGTCGAGCCCGTGCAGATATGTCTGCAGCCGCTCGCCGTCCCGCGCGGACCAGGTGTTGGTGGGGTTGTCCGCGTCCCATTCCCCGTCGAACCAGAGCAGCGCCGGATGGTAGCCGTCGATCAGCTCCTTGAGCTGGGCGTACATCCGCTTCTCATAGCGGGGGAAGGTGGCGGGGTCGGCGAAGTCGGGGTCGTGCCAGTCCCAGATCGAGTAGTAGAAGCCCAGTTTGATCCCGGCGGCGTCCGCGGCGGACTTCAACTCGGCGAGAATGTCGCGCCGTTGGTCGAAGGAGGAGTGGTCGCGCAGATTCCAGGTGTTCTGCTTGGTCGGCCACATCGCATAGCCGTCGTGGTGCTTGGAGGTGATGACGATATAGCGCTGCCCGGCGTCCTTGGCCGCCTTGACGACGGCCTTGGCGTCGAAGGACGCGGGGTTGAAGCCCTGGGCTGCGTCCTCGTACTCGCTCATCGGGATCTGGCAGCTTCGCTTGATCCACTCCGCGTCGCGGCAGACGGTCCCGTCCGCCCGCTGGTATTCGCCCTCCAGCTGGGAGTAGGCACCGAAGTGGATGAACATCCCGAAGCGGTCCTGCCGCCACCAGTCGGTGCGGGCGGAGGTGAACGGATCGTCGGTCGCGTAGTCGGTACCGGGCCCGGGCTCCCGCGCGGTCGTCGGCGCCGTAGGCGCCGCGGTGGCGGCGGAAGGGCCGCTGAGGATCGTCGCCAGCACCATGCCGAGCAGAAGGCTGAGCGCTCGGAGAGGGATGACGGCCCGTCGTCTGGACGTGCGCATGGCGGCTCCTGTGCTCATGGGTGGTCGAACAGGAGGGCTGGCCAGCCGCGTACGGGAACCTAGAACCGTAAAGATGGGATGTCAACGGGGCGCGAACGCACCGATGGGCCGCCGGTGGCCGCGAGAAGCGGATCGTCACGGCGACCCATCCGATGTATCGACGCGGCGTTCAGTCGTCCGCCGCGATACGGGCCAGGCGTCGCGCCTCGGTGCGCGCCTCCCGCGCGATCTCGTCCTCGTCCACGGTGAGCAGCCGGCCCGACTCCACCACCGGAGCGCCGTTCACCAGCGACAGGGTCACCGGGGCCGGGGCGCCCAGGACGAGGGCCGCGACCGGGTCGGCGATCGACGAATGGCCGAGGCCGTCCAGCTTCCACAGCACCAGGTCGGCCAGTTTGCCCGGCTCCAGCGAGCCGATCTCGTCCTGGCGGCCGAGCACCCGCGCACCGCCGTAGGTGCCAAGGCGCAGCGCCTGACGGACGTTCAGCGCCTTCTCGCGGTGGGCGCCGAGCCGGTTGACCAGCAGCGCGTTGCGCAGTTCGGTGTGCAGCTCACCGGATTCGTTGGAGGCGGTGCCGTCCACGCCGAGGCCGACCGGTACGTCCGCGGCGAGCAGATCGGGGACCCGGGCGATCCCGGCGGCGAGCCGGGCGTTGGACGAGGGGCAGTGGGCCACACCGGTGCCGGTCCGGGCGAACGCCTGGATGTCGGTGTCGCTCATGTGGACGCAGTGGGCCATCCACACGTCCTCGCCCAGCCAGCCGGTGGACTCGAAGTAGTCGGTCGGCCCCATCCCGAACCGCTCCTGGCAGAACTTCTCCTCCTCCACCGTCTCCGAACCGTGGGTGTGCAACCGTACGCCCTTGCGGCGGGCCAGCACCGCGGACTCGCGGAGCAGTTCGGTGGAGACGGAGAACGGCGAGCAGGGCGCGACCGCGATCCGCAGCATCGCGTCGAACCCCGGGTCGTGGTGGGTGTCGATGGCCTTCTCGGTGGCGGCCAGCGCGTCCTCGGTGGACTCCACGGCGAAGTCCGGCGGCAGCCCGCCGTCGGAGGTGCCGAGGTCCATGGAACCGCGGGCGGCGGTGAACCGCACCCCCAGCTCGCGCGCCGCACGGATCTCGGCGCCCAGCAGATCGCCGCTGCCGCGCGGAAAGACGTAGTGGTGGTCCATGGCGGTGGTGACCCCGCCGCGCACCATCATCGCGAGCGAGCCGCGGGCCGCCGCGTGGACCATCGGCTCGTCGATCCGCGCCCAGACGGGGTAGAGCGCGACCAGCCAGTCGAAGAGGTTGCTGTCCTGGGCCAGGCCGCGGGTGAGCCACTGGTAGAAGTGGTGATGGGTGTTGACCAGGCCCGGGGTCACCAGATGCCCCGTGCCGTCGATCCGGCGGACGACGCCCTCCAGCCCCTGCGGCGCGCGCCCCTCGCCCACCGACTCGATGCGGTTGCCGGCGACGACGACATGGCCGGACGCGTACTCGGTGTCCTGCGCGTCCACGGTGGCGACGGCGCAGTTCTCGATGACGATGCGGTGCACGGAGCGTGGCCCTTCCGTCAGATGAGTCAAGGGGATCCGGTCAGTCGGTGGGGATCCGGGGCTCGGCGCCGTCCCGCAGCACGGTGGCCTCGATGAGCCCGTACGGCCGGTCGGCGGCGAAGTAGACCTCGTTGTCGTTGGTGAGGCCGAAGGGTTCCAGATCGACCAGGAAGTGGTGCTTGTTGGGCAGCGAGAGACGTATCTCCTCGACCTCGGGGCGGCGCTCGATCACCCGCGCGCCCATCTCGTAGAGCGTCTGCTGGAGCGAGAGCGAGTAGGTCTCGGCGAACGCGCCCAGCAGATGGCCGCGTGCCTCGTCATGGCCGTGGTCCCAGTCGGGCATCGGCCGGGTGTCATCGCTCCAGCCGTAGCGCCAGCGGGCGTGCACATCGGTGGCCAGGACGCGGTCGCGCGTCTCCTGCAGCGTGGTGTACCGGTCCTTGACATAGCCCCAGAACTCGGAGTCCGTGGTGTTCAGGACGGTGAGGCCGGTGAGGCCGGAGACCACCTCCCAGCGCTCGCCGTCGTAGGTGATCTGGGCGGTACGGACCTCCTGGCCGCGGCGGACGAAGGAGTGCTGGGCGCCCCCGGCCGTCTCGATCCGCTCCCAGGCGTACTCCTCGATACGGATGCGGGCGCGGTGGATGGGCTCCTGGCTGGTGACGAAGTGGCGGGCCAGCCGGATGCCGAACTCCTCGGCCGTACCGATGCCGTGCTCCTTGGCGAAGGCGTACACGGTGTTCTTGGTGGCGTCGGTCGTCAGGACGTTGGCGTTGCTGCCGGAGAGGTGGACCGCGTCCATCTCTCCGGACAGTGCCACCGAGACATTGAGGTCCTTGAGGTGGTGCACGGCGCCGTCGCGCACCACCCGCACGACGCGGGTTTCGGCTTTGCCGTAACTGTTCGGGCCGAGCGTGGGCATGGTGCTAGCTCCCTCGGTAGACGGAGTAGCCGAACGGGGTGAGCAGCAGCGGTACGTGGTAGTGCTCGCCCGGCTCGACGGCGAAGGCGACCGCGACCTCCGGGAAGAAGGCATGGGTCAGATACGGCCCGGTCTCGAAGCGCAGCCGTGCGTGGGTGGTGCCCTCGGGGAGCGCGGGCAGATCCTTGCAGCGCCCGTCGGCGTCGGTCAGGGAGTCGGCGTGCGCCGTCCACTGCGCACCGGGCCCGGAGCGGACGGACAGCTCGACGACCACGCCCACGGCGGGGCGGCCGATGCTGGTGTCCAGGATGTGGGTGGACACGGAGGTGGCGCCGCTCGGCATCACCGCTCTCCTTCCGCCGGGGCCCGCGGGGCCCGAAGGGTTTCCGCCAGCCGGGTCAGCCGGATGCGGTTGATCTTTCCCAGTTCGGTGCGGACGATCTCGCGCTCGGTGTCGGCGTCATGGTGGATCCGCTCGCGCAGCGCCGCCAGCATCTCCTCGCCGGTGCGGCCCGTGGCGCAGATGAGGAAGACATGGCCGTGGCGCTCCTGGTACGCGAGGTTCAGCTCCAGCAGCTCGGCGCGCTCCGCGTCCCGTACCCCGCTCTGCTCGCGGGCCGAGGCGGCATCGCCCGGGGCCGGCCGCCCGATGGGCGGATGCGCGGCCATCGCCTCGGCGAGGTCGGCAGCGGTCAGCCCGGCCATGGCCGCGTCGGCGGCGTCGAGCAGCTCCCGGACCGTGGCGTACGGCCGCCCGCCCGCGACCGCCGCGCCCCAGGCCCGGCTGGCGCACACCTCGCGCAGCAGCCCGGCGGCGTCGCGGTCGCCGACCGCGTTGAACCGGGCCAGCCCCGGCGGAGCACTGGAAGTCACTCTCGCAAGCTAGGAGGCGCCCTCGCCGGGCGTCAACACTTTGTTGAAAAATGCGCGGAACGACGGGCCGCGGTCAGTCCCCGCTCTTCTCACGGTTGAGGTAGTTGTAGACGGTGAAGCGGCTCACGCCGAGGGCTCCGGCGACCGTCTCGACGCCGTGGCGCACGGAGAAGGCGCCGCGCTGTTCGAGGTGGCGGACGACGGACTGCTTGGTCTTGCGGTCGAGGGCCGAGAGCGGCACGCCGTGGCGGCGCTGCAGGTCGGCGAGGATGTGGTCCAGCGAGTCGGAGATGTGCGGCAGCCTTACGGCGACCACCGGGCGGCCCTCCCAGGAGAGCACCACATCGTCGCCCCGGGCCCGGTCCGGGGCGATCATCTCGCCGCCCATGGCGTCCACGAGCGGCCGCACCGCGGCGGCGAAGGGATGGTCGGCCGGTACGCTCACGCCTCGCCCTCCCCGATCACGTTGACCTGGAGCGAAATCCGGGTGGCACCGGCTTCGAGGGAGGTGCGCAGCAGCCGGTCGACGGCCGCCAGCACCGCTTCCGCCCCGCCTTCGGCGGTGTTGCCGAAGGGGCCGACGTCGACGGCGTCCAGCGGGGCGGCCTGGACGGTCTCGCGGGCCGCGACGGCGTGCGGCGGCACCTCGTCGAGGTCGAACGGTTCGGTGGTGAACTCAACCCTCAATCTCACGCCGCAAACCTACTGCGTCAGCCGTAACACGGCGCCCCCACTGCGAGGGACAGAACGCCCAAGTCCCTCGCCGCGGCCGCCCGCTTCGGGGAGCATGGACGCATACCACATCCGCCCCCGTCCACGGAGCGCCCCGATGACAGACAACGTGCCGGTGCGTTGTCCCGCGTGCCGTCGCGAGCAGTCGTTCACGCCGCCCACCTTCCCCTGTTCCTGCGGCGCGCCGGTCACCCTGCCCGTCCTTCGCGACGGCGCCCTGGAGGAGGTGGGCCACCGCACCTGGGAGAACCTCTGGGTGGCGGTGAACTGCCCGTCCTGCGGCCATCGGGGCCACTGGCCGCAGCCGGAACTGGGCTGCGACTGCGGCGCGGTGGTCCGCGTCCCCGTCGCCGCCGCGCCGCCCCCGGCCGGCCCGGGCGCGGTGGCCGGGCATGGCGGCCCGGTCGTGCGGCGCCCGGCCTTCCGGCCGGTGACGATCCGTACGGCGCGGGACGCGGTCACCGCCGCCTCGCTGTATCTGAAGTGGCTCGGCTTCCACAGCCTGCGGCCCTCGGAGGACCGGGCCGCGTCCGGGGTGGACCTCTACGGGACGGGCGTCGTCGCCCAGGTCGATCCGACCACCCGCCCCACCGGGCTGCGGGACATCGAATGCCTGTGGCTGAACGGGCTCCAGAAGTCGGCGATGAGCGTCTTCTTCTCGCTCGCGGGCTATGCGCGGGAGGCGCGGGCGCGCGCCGACGCGCTCCATCTGCCGCTGTTCATCATGGACCTCACCGGCACCCCACAGCCCGTCAACGACCCGGCGGACGTGCTGATCCGGATGGGTCCGCCGGAGGGCTGACCCCGATCGGCTCTTGCGCTCATGACCGGAGGAACGCTTCCGTTGAGGCACCGCCCTCCACCGTCCACCGTCCACCGTCCCATCCCCGCCCGACCGGCCGGAGGCCGAAACGATGGCTGTTCCGTGGTACCCGAGGTCATGGGCTCCGCTCGCCGCCGCCCTGACCCTGCTTCTGGTGACCGGCTGCGGGGGCGGCGATGTGCCGCCGCCCACGGTGGAGAGTTCCTCGGCCGCACCGGCGCCCCCGTCCGGCGCCACACCGGGCACGCCCACCCCGCTCACCAGCACTGATGGCACCGACGGCGGAAAGGGTGTGGAGGAGGACATCGACGCGGCGGTCTCCGTCACCACCACCTACTGGCAGACTCACTGGCCCGAGCTGTTCACCGGCGGTTACAACCCGCCCAGGGTCCTGGGGGCCTACGACGGGGACACCCCCGGTACGCCGGTGTGCGGAAGTGAGCCACTCCCCGATGACAACGCCGTCTACTGCCCCGACGGCGACTACATAGCGTGGGACATGGACCTGATGCGCTGGGGTCATGCGCGGGGCGACGCCTGGGTCTATCTGGTGATCGCCCATGAGTGGGGCCACGCCGTCCAGAACCGTCTGGACGCGGGCCTGGTCGACCTCGCCCGTGAGCTGCAGGCCGACTGCCTGGCCGGGGCGGTCCTCTTCGGCGCCGCCCAGGACGGGACGCTGACCTTCGAGGAGGGGGATACCGAGGAGCTGGCGGACGCCCTGACCGCACTCGCCGACAGGACCCCGTGGACCGACATCTCCGACCACGGCGACGCCTCCCAGCGGGTCTCCTACTTCAGCCGCGGCGCGCGATCCGGGGTGAAGTCGTGCCTGCCGAACGTCGTCCAGTGACGGGCGGGGCGTGGCCCCTGCGGTGGCGAGGGTGTGGGCCCCTGCTGGAGTAGAGGGGCCCGCAACGCATCAGCTGGGCGCGGTCTGCGGCTCGGCCCGCTCGACCAGCACTTCGGATCTGGCCGGACCGGCCTCAGACCGGGTCTCGGGCAGCAGCTCCCGGGCGGCCGCCTCACGCAGCTCGACCTTGCGGACCTTGCCGCTGACCGTCATCGGGAAGGCGTCCATGAGACGCAGATAGCGGGGGACCTTGTAGTGGGCGAGGCGGCCCCGGCAGAAGCGGGCGAGCTCATCGCGGGTGAGGGTCTTGGCGCCCTCGCGCAGGATGACGCAGGCCAGGACCTCCTCGCCGTACTTCTCGTCCGGTACGCCGACGACCTGCACATCCGCGACCTTGGGATGGGTGTGCAGAAACTCCTCGATCTCCCGCGGATAGACGTTCTCCCCACCGCGGACGATCATGTCCTTGATCCGGCCGACGATCTGGACGTATCCCTCGCCGTCCATCACCGCGAGGTCGCCGGTGTGCATCCAGCGCGCCGAGTCGATCGCCTCGGCGGTCCGCTCGGGCTCCTGCCAGTAGCCGAGCATCACCGAGTAGCCGCGGGTGCACAGCTCGCCGCGGGTGCCGCGGGGCACGGTCGCCCCGGTCACCGGGTCGACGATCTTGACCTCGACATGCGGCAGCACCCGGCCGACCGTCGAGGTACGGCGGACGAGGTCGTCATCGGGCCGGGTCTGGGCGGAGACCGGTGAGGTCTCGGTCATGCCGTAGCAGATGGACACCTCCGCCATGTGCATCTCGGCGACCACCCGCCGCATCACCTCCACCGGGCAGGGCGATCCGGCCATGATCCCGGTGCGCAGCGAACTGAGATTGAAGGTGGCGAAGTCCGGCAGGGCCAGCTCGGCGATGAACATGGTGGGGACGCCGTACAGCGAGGTGCAGCGCTCGCGTTCGACGGCGGCCAGGGTGGCGACGGGGTCGAAGGTGGCGGCGGGGATGACCACGCAGGCGCCGTGGCTGGTGGCCGCGAGGTTGCCCATCACCATGCCGAAGCAGTGGTAGAAGGGCACCGGCACGCAGATCCGGTCCTCGGCGGTGTAGCGGACCGTCTCCCCCACGAAGAAGCCGTTGTTGAGGATGTTGTGGTGGGAGAGGGTGGCACCCTTGGGGAAGCCGGTGGTGCCGGAGGTGTACTGGATGTTGACCGCGTCGTCGCAGCTGATCCGGGCCTCGCGCTCGGCCAGCCGCTCGGCGGGCACATCGGCCCCGGCGCGCACCAGCCCGTCCCAGGTCCGGTCGCCGATGTAGATGACATCGCGCAGCGGGGAACAGGCCGATCGCACCTGCTCGACCATCCGCCGGTAGTCGCTGGTCTTGTGCTCGATGGAGGAGACCAGGACCGAGATTCCGGCCTGCTGGAGTACGTACCGCAACTCGTGGACGCGGTACGCGGGGTTGATATTGACCATGATGGCGCCGATGCGGGCGGTGGCGTACTGCAACAGCACCCATTCGGGGCAGTTGATGGCCCAGATGCCGACCCGGTCGCCCTTGGCGACCCCCTTGGCCATCAGCCCGAGCGCGACCTCCTCGACCGACCTGCCGAACTCGGCGTAGGTCCAGCGGCGGCCGGAGGGGACGTCGACGAGCGCCTCGCGGTCGCCGTACAGCTCGACGGCCCGGGCCAGATTGGCGCCGATGGTGTCGCCGAGCAGCGGGAGGTCCCCGGCTCCGCTGGCGTAGGAGAGCCCCGCTGGGCTTGGTGGGTCAGACGTGAGGTCGGTCATGGGAGCTCCTTGGGTTCACGTTCACGTACGCCTTCACGTTCGTGCGGGTGGGTCATCATATGAGCGTCAGTCATCAGATCTCCTCATAAAACTCGATACCGCCACCCTGTGCCGTGCGTTCACGCAGCTCGATCCGGCGAATCTTTCCGGAAACCGTCTTGGGGAGGTCGGCGAACTCCAATCGGCGGATCCGCTTGTACGGCGCGAGCACCGCCCGGGAGTGCGCGAACAGCGCCTTCGCGGTGTCCGGGCCGGGCTCCCAGCCCTCCGCCAGCACGATGTACGCCTTCGGCACGGCGAGCCGCACCGGGTCGGGGGCCGGGACGACGGCGGCCTCGGCGACCGCCTCGTGCTCCAGCAGGGCGCTCTCCAGCTCGAACGGCGAGATCTTGTAGTCGGATGCCTTGAAGACGTCGTCGGCGCGGCCGATGTAGGTGATGTAGCCGTCCGCGTCGCGCGATCCGATGTCTCCGGTGCGGTAGTAACCGCCCGCGGTGGCCTCGGCGGTGCGCTCCCCGTCGCCCTCGTAGCCGGTCATCAGGCCGACGGGACGGCCCTCGGGGCCGGTGAGGTCGAGGCAGATCTCGCCCTCCTCACCGGGCCGGCCGGTGACCGGATCCAGCAGGACGACCCGGAAGCCGGGGGTCGGCCGTCCCATCGAGCCGGGCTTGAGCGGCTGTCCAGGGGTGTTGGCCACCTGAACGGCGGTCTCGGTCTGGCCGAAGCCGTCCCGGATGGTCACCCCCCAGGCGCGCCGCACATGCTCGATGACCTCGGGGTTGAGCGGCTCGCCCGCGGCGAGGGCCTCCCGGGGCGGGGTGCGCAGCTGGGTGAGATCGGCCTGGATGAGCATCCGCCAGACGGTGGGCGGGGCGCAGAAGGTGGTGATGGCGCAGCGGTCCATCTCGGCCATCAGGCGGGTGGCGTCGAAGCGCGTGTAGTTGTGGACGAAGACGGTGGCCTCGGCGTTCCAGGGGGCGAAGAGATTGGACCAGGCGTGCTTGGCCCATCCGGGGGAGGAGATGTTGAGGTGGACATCGCCCGGCCTGACCCCGATCCAGTACATCGTCGCCAGATGCCCGATGGGATACGAGATGTGGGTGTGCTCGACCAGCTTGGGGCGGGCGGTGGTGCCGGAGGTGAAGTACAGCATCAGGGGGTCGGTGGCGAGGGTCGGCCCGTCGGGGACGAAGGGCTCGTCGTCCCCCGCGGCGTCGGCCGTGATCCGGGCGGTCCCGGCGTCCTCGTAGGCGAGCCAGCCCTCGGGAGCGCCGCCGACCGCGATCCGGGTGTAGTCGCCCGGCACCTCCGCGAACTTCCCGGTGTCCGCGCCCCGCACGACCGCATGCGCCGCCCGGCCGCGCTCGATGCGGTCGGCGAGGTCGAGCGGGCCGAGCAGCGGGGTGGCGGGGATGACGACGGCGCGCAGCTTCATCGCGGCCAGCGCGGTCTCCCACAGCTCGACCTGGTTGCCGAGCATGACCACGATGCGGTCACCGGCCCGGACGCCGCGGTCGCGCAGCCAGTTCGCGGCCCGGTTGGAGCGGCGGCGCAGCTCCTCGAAGGACAGCCGGATCTCGCTGCCGTCCTCCTCGACGATGTGCAGGGCGGTACGGTCCCCGCTGCGCCCGGCGATCCCGTCGAACCAGTCCAGGGCCCAGTTGAACCGCTCCGGGCGTGGCCAGCCGAATCCTTCGTACGCCGCCGCGTAGTCCTCCCGGTGGTCGAGCAGGAAGTCCCGTGCCTCGCGGAAGTCGTGAGCCGGATTCATTGCTGTCACTTGTCCTCCTGAATGGCGTACCGCTCGCTAGCATCGTGCGACGGGTGATCTGAGTCTCACTACCCCCGGACGGGGGTGGCGCTGGATGCGGGAGGTGGCCGTGACGGGATCGGACGGGGCCGTCGACATACGGAGCACGCTGCAGCGGATGCGCCGGCGTGGTGGGCTGCCCGTCGCGTTCGGCGGGCTGTTCTCGGGGTCACGGCAGTTCCGGATCTCGGAACTCACCGGCACCACGACCAACTCCCTGCGGGGTCTGGCCATCACACCCGGCAACGGCCTCGGCGGCAAGGTCCTCACCATGTCCCGGCCGATCTCGGTGGCGGACTACCCCGCCTCACGGGCGATCAGCCATGAGTACGACGCGGCGGTGGGCGCGGAAGGGCTGCGCTCGATGCTCGCGGTGCCGGTGGTGGTGCGCGGGCGGGTGCGCGGGGTGCTGTACGGCGCGCTGCGCCAGCCGCTGCTGCTCGGCGACCGGGCGCTGACCGCGGCCGTGGAGTCGGCGCGCGAACTGGAACGCGCGCTGGAGAGCGAACTGGCGCAGGAGCTGGCGGTGCGCGAGGAGGCGCAGCGGCTGCTGACGGAGGCGCGGCAGCGTCGGGGGCAGCCGCCGGGACCGCAGTGGGAGCCGTCGGCGGAGGAGACCGATCCGGCGGTGTGGGAGGAGGTGCGCGAGGCCCATGGCGATCTGCGGGCCCTGGCGCACCGGGTCCCCGACCCCCAGTTGCGCGAGGAAATACTCACCGTCTGCTCCCGGCTGGCCAGGGCTTCGTCGGGGCGCGGCAGGCAGCGGGGGCACCGGAACGGGGGGAGCGGGGTGGAGCTGTCGCCGCGCGAGGTGGACGTGCTGGCGTGTGTGGCCTCGGGGGCGACGAATTCGACGGCGGCGGAGCGGCTGGGGTTGCGGCCGGAGACGGTCAAGAGCTATCTGCGGTCGTCGATGCGGAAGTTGGGGGCCCATACCCGCCTCCACGCGGTGGTCGAGGCTCGCCGTGCGGGGCTCTTGCCATAGCGGACGGCGGGGTGCGGGCGCCGGTGGCGGCTTCCGTGGCCCGGGGCCGGGGCTCCCGCCGACCGCGCGCCGATGGGTCCCGGGGCGGCCCGGGCGGGTACCCCCGCAAAAAACGCTCTCCCTTCGCGCTGCCCCGGCCGCCGCCGACCGGGCGCAGCCCGGCGCGCCGCCGCCGGAGCCCGGCCCGGCCGGGACCGCGACCACGTCCGGATGGACCGTGGCGTCGGCCGCGGCGGTCTCGAGGAGGCCGGGGCAGCCGGGGTAGGGGTCGGCCGGGGCGTGCAGGGAGAGCACCGCGAAGCAACTATCGCGCCGCCCACCGCTCCCCCGGGACGCACCACGGTCATATGGGGCGATATCCTGCACTGAGGTCAGTGCTCGCGACAGGAGGTGAGGTCCATGGACAGTGAGCCTCCCAGTCGTATGCCGCGAGGCGCCGCTGCGGCCCGGACGCGCTGAGCGCGACGTCCGGCTCGGCCCCGGAGGTGGCGCCCGTCCGAGCCCGAGCCCGCTATCCGTAAAGGACCCCCTATGTCCGAGCGCCGCCGCACCCCCCGCCCCACGAGGCGGTACCCCTGGCTGCGCCCCGGCGGGGCGAACCGGGCCGATGCCGCCCCGCGCCCCACCCCGGCACCTCCCGGTCCGCCGCGCGACGAGCAGCGGACCGCCGCCGCCGATGGAACCCCGCGTGAGCCGGACGAGCGCAGCGTGGTGGACGCCGCCGTGTACCGCGACGGCCGCCGGGTCGGCACCCCCGACACCCTGGCCGCCACCTACCGGCGGCTGCGCGAGGAGATGGGCGCGATGGCGTGGATCGGGCTGTACCGGCCGAGCGAGGCGGAGCTGCTCTCGCTGGCCGAGGAGTTCGATCTGCACAAGCTGGCCATCGAGGACGCGTTGGAGGCCCATCAGCGACCCAAGCTGGAGCGCTACGGCGAGACGCTCTTCGTGGTGCTGCGCGCCGCCCGCTATCTCGACGCGCCCGAGGAGGTCGACTTCGGCGAGCTGCATGTCTTCGTGGGCCCCGACTTCGTCATCACCGTCCGGCACGGCGCCGCCCCGGACCTGTCCGCGGTGCGCGCCCGGATGGAGTCCACCCCCGAGCTGCTGGCGCTGGGCCCCGAGGCCGTGCTGTACGCGATCCTCGACGCGGCCGTGGACGGTTATGCCCCGGTGGTGGCGGGGGTGCAGAACGACATCGACGAGATCGAGACCGAGGTGTTCCGCGGCGACCCCGAGGTGTCGCGGCGCATCTATGAACTCTCCCGCGAAATGGTCGAGTTCCAGCGCGCCACCCGCCCGCTGGTCGGGATGTTGCACGGGCTGATGGCGGGTTTCGACAAATACGGCACCGATGAGGAGCTGCAGCGCTATCTGCGGGACGTCGCCGACCACGTCACCCACACCAGCGAGCGCGTGGACGGCTTCCGCTCGGCCCTCACCGACATCCTCGCGGTCAACGCCACCCTGGTGACCCAGCAGCAGAACGCCGAGATGCGGGCGCTGGCCGAGGCGGGTTTCGAGCAGAACGAGGAGGTCAAGAAGATCTCCGCATGGGCGGCGATTCTGTTCGCGCCCACGCTGGTCGGCACCATTTACGGGATGAACTTCACCCATATGCCCGAGCTGGACTGGGTGTGGGGATATCCGTTCGCGATCGTGCTGATGGCGGTGGTCTGCGTCAGCCTGTATGTCATCTTCAAGCGCCGCGGCTGGCTCTGACGGCGCCACAACTCTCCGGCTGGATCAGCGATTCAAGGGAATTCCTCGATGAATCGCTGATTCAGCCGCTTTCCGTAGCCTCTCCCCCTCGTTTGTGCTTCGATGCCGTCCGGCACGGCACGGGCAGGCGAGCGACGGGAGTACGCGTATGGACCGGCGAGGGTTCCTCAGGGGCGCGGCCGCACTGTCCACCGCGGGGCTGGTCACCGCCATCGGCGGTACTGCGACGGCCACGGCCGCCGCGCCGCCCCGGCTGCTCGCCGCCGAGGACTGGCTGTCGGCCATCGCCGACGCCACCCCGGTCCAGCGGCTGACCCTGCCCGGCACCCACAACTCCGGCGCCCGCTTCGGCGGCCCGTGGACCGAGTGCCAGAACACCACCATCGCCGACCAGCTCAGCAGCGGCATCCGCTTCCTGGACGTCCGCTGCCGCGCTTTTGAGAACGCCTTCCCCATCCACCACGGCGCCTTCTACCAGAACCTCAACTTCGACGATGTGCTCGGCGCCTGCCGCTCCTTCCTCTCCGCGCATCCGTCGGAGACCGTGCTGATGCGGGTCAAGCAGGAGTACTCGGAGGAGAGCGCCGCCGAGTTCCGCCGGATCTTCGACACCTACCTGGACGACAAGGGCTGGCGCTCGCTGTTCCGCCTGGACAACACCCTCCCCACCCTGGGCCAGGCCCGGGGCAGGGTGGTGCTGCTCGCCGACTCGGACAACATGCCGGGGGTGCGGTACGGCGACGGGGGGCTCTTCGACATCCAGGACGACTACATGGCGGAGCCGTTCGGCAAGTACCCGAAGATCGAGGCGCAGTTCCGCAAGGCGGCGGCCCAGCCCGGCAAGCTCTTCATCAACTATGTCTCCACCGCCGCCCTGCTGCCGCCCCGCTCCAACGCGGACCGGCTCAACCCGCAGGTGAAGTCGTTCCTGGAGGGCGCCGAGGCACAGGGCTGGACCGGGCTCGGGATCGTTCCGATGGACTTCCCGAACACCGCGTCCGGCCTGGTCGACGCCCTCGTCCGGCACAATCCGGCGGGCTGACCGCGGAGCGTCAGCGGCCGGGGAACCGGCGGAAGACCTTGACCGACGGTTCCGCGTAGCGGACCAGTTCCAGCGCCTGCTCGGGGAACCACTCCCCCGCGTCGGGGTTGACGGTCCCGCGCACCGGGTCCAAGGGCCCGTCGGTGCCGCGCAGGCACCGCCCGTCCGACTCGCCCGGCGTCTTCACCCACAGCGCGGCATCCAGCAGCGCATCGCCCGTGCGGGTGGTGGGGCGCCTGCCCAGGCCCCGCTCCGGGGGGTTGCACCACGACTGCGTGTCGGCGTGCGCCCCGGCCCTGGGGGCCCAGGGGCCCTGGCCGTTGCGGCTGGTGTCGGTGACGAAGTGCTTCATACGGGCCGGGTCGTCCGGTACATGGGCCTGCAGCCAGCGGCGGGCCTGCCGCCGTGACCAGCTCTGGTCCGCGCAGTCCTCGGGGTCCCCGCCCTCGTCGGCGTAGGCGAGGCAGGAGGAGATCAGCCGGCCGTACCAGGCGCTGTCCGGGTCGGTCTGGTAGTGGGAGACGTTGAGGGCGAAGCCGGTGGCGCGGTCGACCCCGGCCTTGATGAGACGCGGCACGATGCTCCTGACGGAGTGCCAGCCGGCGTGGCCCGCGTCCAGGTACACCGACGTGTTGCCGAGCGCGGTAAGGGCGTCGACCGCGTAGTTGATCTCGGAGTAGCGGGCGGCGGTCTCCGGGTCCTCGACCACCGGGGTGCCCAGGTCCCCCACGTCCTCGGCATCGGGGGTCACGGGGTCGGGCGTGGGGAGCGGGGGCAGCTCGGGGAGGGTGCCGGGCTGCTCGGCGGAGGGCTCGGGGGCGGGGCTCTGGGATGCGGAGGGCTGGAGGCCGGCGGGCTCCTGGGCTTCGGCGGGCTTGGGGGCCGGGCTCTCGGAGGCGGGGAGTCGCGGGTCGGGGGACTGCGTGTTCGGGGACTGCGCGCCCGGGGACTGCGCGGCGTCCTGGCCGGTGTCCTGGGGGGCCGATGCGGCGGGCGGGGCCGTTGACGCGCCGGGGTCGGGCAGCGGGGGCAGACCGGTGGGCGGTTCCTCGGCGGCGGGCTGCTGCTCGGCGGCGAGTTGCTCCTCGACGGCGGGCTGTTCCTCGACGGGCTGTTCCTCGACGGCGGTCTGATCGGCGTTCGATTCGTCGGCGCAGTCGGAGGGCAGCAGCGACAGCGAATCGGGTTCGAGGACGATCAGCACCTTACGGTCGCCGATGCCCTCGACGACGGCGTCGATCCACGCCTCGTACGCGGCGAGGCCGTCCGCTCCCCCGCTCGAGTAGCTGCCGCAGTCACGGCCCGGGATGTTGTAGAGCGCGAGGACCGGCAGCCTCCCCTGCAAGTCGGCGCTGCGCGTCGTCCTGCGGACCAGCCGCTCGACCCGCTCCGGGGTCTCGTCCCCGTACCAGACCGCCTGCGGCGTCCGCACCATGGCGAGGAGCCCGGCGGAGTCGCGGAAGTCGCCCCGCCAGGCGAGCCGGGCCACCTGGCGGTAGGAGTCCCGGTCGGGGGGCGGGGCGTAGAGGCGGGCCGCGCGGGAGGAATCGTCGTCGTCCTCCCGCGCGGCCGCGCTCACCACGGGGCTGATCAGCAGGGGCAGGGTGGCCGCGGCCACGACGGCCGTCGACACGGTGAGAATCTTGCGTCTCTTACGCACGTGCGCACTCCAGGGGGCGGCAGGACCAAGGTCGATTTCTGACTCTCACTCAGAAACCTGCGCCCGGCAAGAGAAGCCTCCGCCAGGTGGCGGAGGGTTTTTCCCGCTCAGGAGTGGCCTTATGTCAGACGATCCTTCTGTGATCTGATCCGATGTCAGGTGACTCAGGTGTCGTCAGGCGACCGAGCCGATCCGGTCCGAGGTCGCCCGGGTGTCGTGGTGGATCGCGGTCCGGGCACCCGTCAGCGGCGTTCCGCTGCCGCCCCGACGGTTGGCGACGATCTCGCCGGCGATGGACAGTGCGGTCTCCTCGGGCGTACGGGCGCCGAGGTCGAGGCCGATCGGGGAGCGCAGCAGGGCCAGCTCCGGCTCGCCCACACCGGCCTCGCGCAGCCGCCGCAGCCGGTCCCGGTGGGTGCGGGCGGAGCCCATCGCGCCGACGTACGCCACGGGCAGCCGCAGCGCCCGCTCCAGCAGCGGCACATCGAACTTCGCGTCGTGGGTGAGCACGCACAGCACCGTCCGGGCGTCCACCTCGGTCTTCTCCAGATAGCGGTGCGGCCAGTCGACGACCACCTCGTCGGCGTCCGGGAAGCGCAGCGCGGTCGCGAAGACCGGACGGGCGTCGCAGACCGTGACGTGGTAGTTCAGGAACTTCCCTATCCGCACGAGCGCGCTCGCGAAGTCCACCGCCCCGAAGACGATCATGCGCGGCGGCGGCACGCTGGCCTCGGCGAGCAGGGTGACGGGCCGCCCGCAGCGGCTTCCCTCGGCGCCGATGACCACGGTCGCGGTGCGCCCGGCGTCCAGCAGGGCGCGGGCCTCCGCGGCCGCCGTACGGTCCAGCTCGGGGTGGCCGCCCAGGGTGCCGTCCCAGCCGCCGTCCGGGCGGACGAGCAGGGCGCGGCCCAGCAGCTCGGGCGGGCCGTCCACGATCCGGGCCAGCGCCGTCGTCCGGCCCTCGGCGGCGGCGGACGCGGCGGCGGCCAGCACCGGGCGCACCCGGCGGTCGGCCGCCGGGGCCGGGGTGACCAGGACATCGATGACTCCGCCGCAGGTCAGGCCGACCGCGAAGGCGTCCTCGTCGGAGTAGCCGAAGGTCTCCCGTACGGTCTCGCCGGTGCGCAGCGCCTCCTGGCACAGCTCGTACACCGCGCCCTCGACACAGCCGCCGGACACGCTGCCGACCGCCGTGCCCTCGGCGTCCACGGCGAGCGCGGCCCCGGGCTGCCGGGGCGCGCTGCCGCCCACGGAGACCACGGTGGCGACGGCGAAGTCCCGGCCCTCCTCGCTCCAGCGGTGCAGCTCGGCGGCGATGTCCAGCATGGTGATCAGCTCCTTGGGCGGCGCATCGATACGCGGCGCATCGGTATCCGGAACAACACACTCGGCTCCCGATATCTGCCCTCAGGTCCCCGTCAGGTGCTCCGGGCGCACGGGTACGCGCTTCAGGGGCAGGCCCGTCGCCGCGCGGATGGCGGCGACGACGGCCGGGGTCGAGGAGAGCGTGGGCGCCTCGCCGACGCCGCGCAGCCCGTACGGGGCGTTGTCGTCGGCCAGCTCCAGCACGTCCACCGGCATGGCGGGGGTGTCCAGGATGGTGGGGATCAGATAGTCCGTGAAGGACGGATTGCGCACCCGCGCCCCGTCCGCCGAGACGACGATCTCCTCCATCACCGCGAGCCCTAGCCCCTGCGTCGAACCGCCCTGGATCTGCCCGACCACCGACAGCGGGTTGATCGCCTTGCCCACGTCCTGCGCGGCCGCCAGCTCGACCACCTTGACCAGCCCCAGCTCGGTGTCGACCTCGACGACCGCGCGATGGGCGCAGAAGGAGTACTGCACATGGCCGAAGCCCTGGCCGGTGCGCAGGTCGAACGGCTCGGTCGGCCGGTGCCGGAACTCCCGCTCCAGGTCGATCGCCTCGTCGCCGAGGATCCCGGCGAGGTCGCCGATCACCTCGCCGCCGTCGGTGACCACCTTGCCGTCCTCCAGCCGCAGCCGGGCGGGCTCCGCCCAGGCGGGGTGGGAGGCGCCGAACCGCTCGCGGCCGCGCCGCAGCACCTCCTCCCGGACCGCCTCGCAGGTGTGCTTGACGGCGCCGCCCGTCATATACGTCTGGCGGGAGGCGGAGGTGGAGCCCGCCGAGCCGACCCGGGTGTCGGCCGGGTGGAGAGTGACCCGGTCGACGCCCAGCTCGGTGCGGGCGATCTGGGCGTGCACGGTGACCCCGCCCTGGCCGACCTCGGCCATCGCGGTGTGCACCAGGGCGACCGGCTCGCCACCGATCACTTCCAGCCGGATCCGGGCGGTGGAGTAGTCGTCGAAGCCCTCGGAGAAGCCGACGTTCTTGATGCCGACCGCATAGCCCACACCGCGCACCACGGCCTCGCCGTGGGTGGTGTTGGACAGTCCGCCCGGCAGGGCCCGTACGTCCACGGGGCCGCCCGCCGCCTCCCAGGCGCGCTCGGGCGGCATCGGCAGCGCCTTGACCCGGCGCAGCAGCTCGGCGACCGGGGCCGGGGAGTCGACGAGCTGTCCTGTGGGCATGGTGGCGCCCTGGGACATGGCGTTGCGCTGCCGGAACTCCACTGGGTCCAGGCCGAGTTCGGCCGCCACCGCGTCCATCTGCGCCTCGTAGGCGAAGCACGCCTGGACGGCGCCGAAGCCGCGCATCGCACCGCAGGGCGGGTTGTTGGAGTACAGCGCGATGGCCTCGACGTCGACGTTCTCGACGACGTAGGGGCCGATCGACAGGGAGGCGGCGTTGCCGACGACCGCCGGGGAGGAGGAGGCATACGCCCCGCCGTCCAGGACGATGCGGCACTGGACGTAGAGCAGCGTGCCGTCACGGCTCGCGCCGTGTTCATAGGTGAGCTTGGCGGGGTGGCGGTGGACATGGCCGAAGAAGGATTCGTACCGGTTGTAGACGATCTTGACGGCCTTTCCGGTGCGCAGCGCCAGCAGACAGGCGTGCGCCTGCATGGACAGGTCTTCGCGCGCGCCGAACGCCCCGCCCACCCCCGACAGCGTCAGCCGCACCTTGTCGGCGGGCAGCCCGAGGACCGGGGCGAGCTGATCGCGGTCGACATGCAGCCACTGGGTGGCGATGTAGAGGTCCACCCCGCCGTCCTCGGCGGGCACCGCGAGACCCGACTCCGGGCCGAGGAACGCCTGGTCCTGCATGCCCACCTCGTAGTCCCGGCGGACCACCACATCCGCGCGGGCCCGGGCGGCGGCGACATCGCCGCGCAGGACGGGCTGGCGGTGCACGATGTTCGGGTGCGGGGCATGGGCGGCGTGGTGGTCCCGGCGGCCGGGGTGGAGCAGCGGCGCGCCCGGCGCGGTGGCGGTGGCCTCGTCGACGACCAGCGGCAGCTCCTCGTACTCCACCGCGATCCGGGCGGCGGCGCGGCGGGCGGTCTCGGGATGGTCGGCGGCGACGATCGCGACGGGCTCGCCGTGATAGCGGACCCGGTCCTTCGCGAGCACGGGCTGGTCGTGGATCTCCAGGCCGTAGTGGGTCTCGGCGGGCAGGTCGTCATGGGTCATGACGGCGTACACCCCGGGCAGGGCGAGCGCCTCGGCGGTGTCGATGGACCTGATCACGGCGTGGGCGTACGGGCTGCGGAGGGTGAAGCCCCACAGCATGTCCTCGTGCCACAGATCCGAGGAGTACGCGAACTCGCCGGTCACCTTGAGGGTGCCGTCGGGGCGCAGGGTGGACTCGCCGATCGTCCCCCTGGTGGCGCCGGTGGCCTGGGTGAGGGCGGTGGGGGCACTGGCGGTGCGGTCGGCTGCCATGGTCAGACCGCCTTCCCGGTGCGGGCGGCCGCGAGCCGGACCGCGTCGAGGATCTTCTCGTAGCCGGTGCAGCGGCAGAGGTTACCGGAGAGCGCCTCGCGGATATCGGCGTCGGAGGGGTCGGGGGTGCGCTCCAGCAGCTCATCGGCGGCCACGAGCAGTCCGGGGGTGCAGAAGCCGCACTGGACGGCTCCGGCGTCGATGAACGCCTGCTGGACCGGGGCCAGCGGGGCGACCTGCCCGGGGCGGGATGGCTCGGGGCGGGTTGGCTCGGGCGGCCGGGGACGGACGGCCTCGGGCCCTACGGGGTGGCCGACCTCGGGCCCTACGGGGTGGCCGACCTCGGGCTTCCCCGGGCGCTCTGCGGGGCGGGCTTCGGGCCCCACGTGGCGGGCCACACCAGGCCCCACGGAAGAGTCCGCATCGGGCCCCACGGAGTGGGCGGCCCCAGGCCCGGCGGGGTGACCCTCCTCGGGCTCACCGGGGCAGACGGCTCCAGCCACCTCGGCGGCATGCGCGGACCGCTGCCGGGCGAGGTCCGCGAGTCCCTCGACGGTGACCACCTCGCGGCCCTCGGCCTGCCCCGCCGCCACCAGACAGGCGCATACCGGCACCCCGTCGAGGCGGACCGTGCAGGAACCGCATTCGCCCTGCTCACAGGCGTTCTTCGAACCGGGAAGCCCCATCCGCTCACGCAGCACGTACAGCAGGGACTCGCCCTCCCAGACGTCATCGGCCTCGTACGGCCGCCCGTTGACCGTGATGTTCACACGCACTGTGCGGTCCTCCCGTCTCCCTCGCGATACGCCTCCCAGGTCCAGCCGAGCGTGCGGCGCGCCATGACCCCCACCGCGTGGCGGCGGTAGGCGGCACTGCCGCGTACGTCGTCGATCGGGCGGCACGCCCCGGCGCACAGCTCGGCGAACCGTCGGGCGGTCGACGGGTCGAGAGGCGCGCCGCTGTCCCAGAAGCCGCCCTCCTCGAGCGCCGCCTCCAGGAACTCCTCGGCCTCACGGGCCCGTACGGGCGTGGGCGCGGCCGATCCGATGCCGGTGCGCACGGTGCGGGTGCGCGGATGGAGCGCGACGGCGAAGGCGCAGACCGCGATCACCATGGCGTTCCGGGTGCCGACCTTGGAGAACTGCTGCGGACCGTCCGCCCTCTGGATGTGCACCGCCCGGATCAGCTCATCGGGCTCCAGGGCATGGCGCTTGACCCCGGTGAAGAACTCCTCGACGGGGATGCGCCGGGTGCCGCGCACCGACGCCGCCTCCACCTCGGCCCCGGCCGCCAGCAGCGCGGGATGCGCGTCCCCGGCGGGCGAGGCGGCGCCGAGGTTGCCGCCGACGGTGCCGCGGTTGCGGATCTGCGGTGAGCCGACGGTGTGCGCGGCGAGCGCCAGCCCCGGCAGCTCGGTCCGCAGCTCCTCGATGATGCGCGTGTACGGAACGCCCGCGCCCAGCCGGACCGTACGGTCGGTGGCCTCCCACTCGGCCAGTTCGGCGACGCGGGTCAGATCGAGCAGATACTCGGGCCGCCGGTGATCGAAGTTGATCTCGACCATCACATCGGTGCCGCCCGCGATGGGCACGGCGGTGGGGTGCTCGGCCTTCGCGGCGAGCGCCTCCTCCCAGCCGGCGGGGCGCAGGAAGTCCATGGGTCTCTCTTCTCGGATCGTCGGCGTCGGCGTCGGCAGGCGGGAGCCCCCTCCCAGAACTCTGCACGCGGCTCAACGCCAGTAGACCGAGGTGTGGGCCACATGGTGCAGTCACCGAAGGCATGAAGCAATTGGCTGGCCAGGGGGCGGGTCTTGTAGATTCGAACGAACGGCGGGGGCCGGAAACCTCGCGGTATTCGACCGGCAACACGGAACAAGATCGGCTGGCATCGCATGCGGCTGCGCGCACTGCTGGAGAACGACACCCTGGGCCTGCGCCTGCTCGGCGGCGAGGGCGAGCTGGACCGTACCGTGCGCGGCGTGATGACCACCGATCTGCGCGACCCCAGCCGCTATCTCTCGGGCGGTGAACTCGTGCTGACCGGGCTCGCCTGGCGGCGTGAGCCGGAGGACTCCGAGCGGTTCGTCCGCATTCTCGCGACGGCCGGGGTGGCGGGGCTGGCAGCGGGCGAGGCGGAGCTGGGCGCCGTGCCCGAGGATCTGGTGCTGGCCTGCGGACGGCATCGGCTGCCGCTGTTCTCCGTGGTCGAGGACGTCGCGTTCGCCACGATCACCGAGCATGTGGTGCGCCAGGTCTCCGGTGAGCGGGCCGGGGATCTGGCGGCGGTCGTCGACCGGCACCGCCGGCTGATGACGTCCGGGCCCGCGGGCGGTGGCCCCGAGGTGGCCCTGGACCTGCTCCGCTCGGACCTGGACCTGACCGCGTGGGTGCTCTCCCCCACCGGCCGCCGGATCGCCGGGCCCACCGCCGCCGGAGCGGCCGCGGAGCCGCCCGCGGCGGTCCGCGCCCAGCTGGCGGGCGAGCATCTGGCCGCCCGGCGGGACGGGCGGCGCGGCCCGCACCGGATGACCGCCGCGGACGGCATGACGTACTCCCTCTTCCCCATTCGCAGCGGGGAGACGGGCGACGAGGTGCGCGAGACCGTGCTGTCCGACTGGCTGCTGGTGGTCGGCGCGGACGCCGACGAATGGCCGGAGGAACGGCTGGATCTGCTCTACGGGGTCACCCAGCTGATCGCGGTCGAGCGCGACCGGCGGAACGCGTCGCGCACCGTGCGGCGCAGGCTCGCGCAGGAGGTGCTGGAGCTGGTCCAGACGGGCGCGCCGCCCGCCGAGATCGCGGCCCGGCTGCGGGTGGCCGCCCCGGTGCTGCTGCCGGGGCTCGGCACGGCGCCGCACTGGCAGGTGGTGGTGGCCCGGGTGGAGTGGGGTGTCAGCGCGGCGGCGGAGCACGGCGCGGACGGCGGGGCACGCGACGGCGCCGTACGGGAAGGCTCGATGCGGGACAGTGCCGCGCGAGAGGGCTCCACGCGTGGCGGCGGGGCCGTCCGCGGCGCCCGGGCGGCCCAGTCGCTGCTGGAGGAGATCCTGGTCGATCCGGCCGCGCCCGGGCCGGAGCTCTCGGACCGGATCGCCGTGGCCCACACCGGCGACGAGGCGGTGGCGCTCGTCCCCCTCCCGGCGCTCACCGACGGCCCGTCGGGGAGTGGCATGGACCACGCCACGGAGGGGCTGCAGGCCGACGCGCTGCTCGCCGCCGTCCGGGAGCCGCTCTCCCGCGGTCTGGACGGCGACGGCCGGCTGACCCTCGGCGTCAGCGCCGCCGTCCACTCCGCCGACGGGCTGCGCGGCGCCCTGGAGGAGGCCCGGCACGCCCGGCGCGTCGCCGCCGCACGCCCCGGGCGGGTCTGCGCGGCCGGCCATCAGGAACTGGCCTCGCACGTACTGCTGCTCCCCTTCGTCCCGGACGATGTGCGGCGCGCCTTCACCGCCCGGCTGCTGGACCCGCTGCGCGAGTACGACCGGCGCCACCGGGCCGAGCTGATCCCGACCCTGGAGGCGTTCCTGGACTGCGACGGCTCCTGGACCCGCTGCGCCTCCCGGCTGCATCTGCACGTCAACACGCTGCGCTACCGGATCGGCCGGATCGAGCAGCTGACCGGGCGGGAGCTGTCGCGCCTGGAGGACAAGCTGGACTTCTTCCTCGCGCTGCGCATGAGCTGACGTCCGGCGGGGCGCGGCCGTGGCCCGGGGACACGCCCGGGCGCGTGACAACGCGCCATCACTCTTGCCAGGGGTTTGTGAATTGATTCACACCAACCTCTTGGCCGGGCGCGCGCATTCATGCTGAGATTCGCCCACGGCTTCCGGCTCGATGGCGCGCTTGGGGAGGGCAATGTGGCGGACACCGCCATGTCACCACCTGGATCGTCCGATCCTCATTCCGAGGTACAGGCGGGGCGCGGGCTCGACCCGCTTGTGGACGACCCACTCGACACGGCGGTTTGGCGGCTGCGTTCGCGCGGCTGCTGGAAGGACGCCGCCGAACTGCTCACCCCGTATGCGGTGGACGACGCCGCCGCCGCGCTCAAGCGCAGCGCCGTCCTGATCGAACGGTGCATGTACACCTCCGCGGGCTGGGACGCGGCCGATGACGCCCTGCGGGCGGCGGAGGCGCTCGCGCTCACCGACACCGAGCGGGGCGCGACCGCGTGCGAACGCGGCTATCTGGCGTACGCGTCCACGCTGGTCGGGGTGCGGGACCGGGCCGACGAGGCGCGGACCGCGCTCGGCCGCGCCGCCGCGCTGCTCTCACCGGGCTCCCCGATCCGGCCACTGCTGGACTTCCGGCGCGGGCTGATCTCCCAGCACCTCGCCCACAATCCGACCGGCGCCCTGGCCGCCTTCCAGCGTGCCCACGCGGGCGCGGCGGCCCACGGCGACACCCTGCTGCGCTCGTTCACCTGGCGCCATCTGGCCGCCATGGCGGAGGCGGACGGCGATCTGGCCGAAGCGCGCCACGGCTTCGCGGAGTCGCTGCGGATCCGTGAGGAGCTGGGCTATCTGGTCGGCATCGCCCCGGCCCTGGCCGCCCTGGCCGATGTCGAACCCGACCCCGACGAGGCCACCCGTCTGCGCACCGAAGCGGGCCGCCTGGTCCGTCTCCTGGGCGGCGTCCCCGTATGGCTCGCGGAACAGCTGACCCCCGCGGACACCACCGACTGACCCGCACCGGCTCGCCCCGGGGCATACGCCCTGGGGCGGGCGGCCCGGCGAAGGCAGTGGTGTGCACAGGGCCCGAGGGCGGGCCGGGGTGTGGGGGCCTACGCCCCCACAGCCCTCAGACCGTCGGGACGAAGTGGGCGCGGGTGAGGGACTCGACCGTGTCGAGGTCGCGGGCGGCCAGGGCGTCGAGGAGGGCCATGTGCTCCTCCGCGTCGGCGACGAGGTCGGCGGTGCGGGTCGCCCGGCCGCAGGCCAGGGGCCACTGCGCGCGGCGGTGCAGGTCGTCGGCGACGATCACGAGCTGCTGGTTTCCGGCCAGTCCGAGCACGGTCTGGTGGAAGGTGCGGTCCGACTCCAGGTAGGCGGCGCGGTCGCCCGTCATGGCGGCCGCCGCCGTCGCCTCCGCGAAGGGCCGCAGCCCGGCCCAGCGCTCGGGCGCGATCGCCTCCGCCAGGCTGAGCATCACCGGGACCTCCAGCAGCGCCCGCACCTCGGCGAGCTCGGCCAGATCGCGCTCGCTGCGGCGGGAGACCCGGAAGCCCCGGTTGGGCACCACCTCGACGGCGCCCTCGCCCGCGAGCTGCTGCATGGCCTCCCGTACAGGGGTGGGAGAGACACCGAAGCGCTCGGCGAGGACCGGGGCGGAGTACACCTCGCCCGGGATCAGCTCACCGCCGGCCAGCGCCTCCCGCAGGGCGTCCAGGATCTGGCCGCGCACCGAGTGGCGGCGCAGAGACCTCCGTGCCGCGGGCGCGCCACAGGAGGGCGGCGGCTCCATCGCCACCTGTGCTTCGGACTGCTCCACTCCGGTCCTCCTGACATCCCATCGAACGATATGCGGAGGCCGCGCCCGGGCAAAGCCCGTAAACATCATTTAAGGCGGCAGTAACGTTACGCCTCGTACACGGACAGTACGCCGTCGGCAACCCGATCGGTCGGATTACCCGCGATCGGGTTCCGTGAATAGAATCAAGCCGCTTGCACAGCGCGAGTGTTCGGATCGCATCGCACCTATTCGCGTGTCCCCCCGCCTACTTGGCGGCCTCTTGTCCCAAAACCGCTCGAGGCCCGGCAGGATTCCGCCAGGATGTCGCGCGCGGTAGGCCGCACTGCGGCCAGAACTTCATGGAAGCCAATCAAGGGGCACCGGATGAGACTGACCGACATATCGCTGGTTCTGCCAGTCGTCGTGGCGCTCGCCGGCGTCGTGGGGGCGGCGGTTGTCCTCGCGCGCGGCCGACGGAAGAAGGAAGAGAGCGTCATCACCGACTCCTGGGAGCGCAGCGAAGAGCGTCGGCGCCGTAAGGAGGCCATCTACGGGATGGCCGCCTATGTCCTGCTGTTCTGCTGCGCCGGGGTGGCCGCAGCGCTCTCCTTCCAGGGCCTGGTGGGTTTCGGGCGGGAGAACCTGGCGCTGACCAACGGCTGGGAGTACCTGGTGCCGTTCGGTCTCGACGGCGCGGCGATGTTCTGCTCGGTGCTGGCGGTACGGGAGGCCAGCCACGGTGACGCGGCGCTCGGCTCGCGCATGCTGGTGTGGCTGTTCGCGGGTGCGGCGGCCTGGTTCAACTGGGTGCACGCGCCGCGCGGCATGGGCCACGCGGGCGCCCCGCAGTTCTTCGCGGGCATGTCGCTCTCGGCTGCGGTCCTCTTCGACCGGGCCCTGAAGCAGACCCGCCGGGCGGCGCTGCGCGAGCAGGGCCTGGTGCCCCGGCCGCTGCCGCAGATCCGTGTCGTGCGCTGGCTGCGCGCTCCGCGCGAGACCTTCGCCGCGTGGTCGCTGATGCTGCTCGAGGGCGTACGGACGCTGGACGAGGCGGTCGAGGAGGTCCGCGAGGACCGGCGCGAGAAGGAGAACAACCGCACCCGCCGGCGCGACCAGGAGAAGCTGGACCGGGCCCGGATCCGGGCGATCAACCGGCAGCACCGGATGTGGGGCCGTCGTGGCGGCCGTCAGGTGGAGGTCACCGCCGCCACCGCGCAGCCCGCGCAGCTCAGTTCGGAGCCTGCCATAGGCGAGAAGGTGCTGGAGACCGCCGGGGCCCCGGACCAGGGTCAGCTGTCCGCCGCCTCCGCCCGGCCCGCCCTGCGGTCCGCGGGTGGCGCCGAGGCCGGGCTCGGCGACCTGGACCGCGACCGGAACAGGGACCGCGACCGGGATTTCAGCTTCGGCTTCGGTGAGAAGGACAAGGACTCCGAGGCCGACCGTCCCCACACCATCGACCTCACGGCCGAGGACGACACGCTCACGATCCCGCGGCTGGACTCCCTCGAGGAGAAGCTGGCGCAGATCGAGCGCGCCTTCGGCTGAGCGGGCGGCCGGGGCGGGGACGCGTGTCCCCGCCCGCCGCTCGGCGGCTCCGTAACCACACGCCCACCGCGCGACACATGTGCGACGCGTCGCACGCCCAACGCATCGCACACGCCCAACGCGCCTCGCGCCGTGGAGCGCGGCTACGGAACGCCTTCGGCTTCGAGTTCGAACCACAAGACCTTGCCCACCCCGTGCGCCCGCACGCCCCAGGCGTCCGCGAGCGTATGCACCAGCAGCAGTCCGCGCCCGGATGTGCTGTCCTCCGCGGGCCGGTCGCGCAGCGTCGGGTGCCGGGACACGAAATCCCGCACCTCCACCCGTAATCGTCCGGTGACGCGCGCGCCCGGTCCG
The DNA here is from genome assembly GCF_042868035.1 of Streptomyces sp. NPDC007875. Lineage (NCBI taxonomy): Bacteria > Bacillati > Actinomycetota > Actinomycetes > Kitasatosporales > Streptomycetaceae > Streptomyces > Streptomyces sp. NPDC007875. Next base: position 257,615 of record NZ_JBIADZ010000010.1, read on the forward strand.
TCCCCCAGCGAGGCCGTGATCTGTGCGCCACGGCCGGTGTGCACCAGCGCGTTGGTCACCAGCTCGCTGGTGAGCAGCTCGGCGAGATCGGCGCGGCCGGGCCCGCCCCAGTGCCGCAGCATCTCGCGCAGCTCCGCGCGGACCTGCGCCACCACCGCGAGATCGTCGTGCGCCAATCGTTTGGTCAGGACCGGGCCACGCTCCACCGGAACAGCCTCCGCAGCCCCCGCGGCCTTCGGCCTCGCATCCGGCCGACCGTGCCCGGGCATCCGGCCCGGCCGTACAGGCTGACGCTTCATCCTCCCCCGCCCCGGCCGCCCCGAGGCGGCGGCCAGCGTCGAATGTCGTCGAACACGCTCACGGAAATGCATGCCCGGGTGTTGCCATCCACACACCGAGGGAAATGCTGGGAGTGATCCGCTGAGTGATCCACCGAGCTCGAGCCGAGGAGCCGTGATGCACGACGACCGACCATTGGTGGAGGGCCGCCTGGACCGCGCGCTGCGCCAGTTCATCAGGCCCGCCCAGTACACGGCCCGGGTGCCGCTGACCCTCTCCGCATGGCGCACCCCCGGTGAGCCGGTGCCGGTCGCGGAGGCGCTGGCCGGCACCTACGAGCCGTTCGCCACCGGCACGGACTGGGGCAGTCCGTGGTCGACCTGGTGGTTCCGGCTGGAGGGCAGCGTGCCCCAGGAGTGGGCGGGCCGGCGGGTGGAGGCCGTGATCGACCCGGGCTTCACCGACGACGCCCCGGGGTTCCAGGCCGAGGGGCTGGTGTACGACGCGGAGGGCGTGCCGATCAAGGGCATCCATCCGCGCAACCGCCATATCCCGGTCGCGGCCCCCGCGGCCGGCGGCGAGCCCGTACGGCTGCTGCTGGAGGCGGCGGCCAACCCGTCCGTGCTGCGCGACGGCTTCATCCCGACCCGGCTCGGCGATGTGCTGACCTCGGGGGACGAGCCGCTGTACCGCTTCGCCTCGGCGGAGCTGGCCGTCCTCGACGAGACCGTCTGGCATCTGGTCCTGGACATCGAGGTGCTGTCGGAGCTGATGCGCGAGCTGCCGGAGGACCGGCCGCGCCGCCATGAGATCCTGCGCGCCCTGGAGAACGCGCTGGACGCGCTCGATCTGCACGATGTCCCCGGCACCGCGGCCGCCGCCCGCGCCGAGCTGACCGACGCGCTCAGCCGTCCCGCGCACTCCAGCGCGCACCGGGTCTCGGCGGCCGGGCACGCCCATATCGACTCGGCGTGGCTGTGGCCGCTGCGCGAGACGGTGCGCAAGGCCTCCCGCACCTTCGCCAATGTCACCGCGCTCGCGGGCGAGTATCCGGAGCTGGTCTTCGCCTGTTCACAGGCGCAGCAGTACGCCTGGGTCAAGGAGCACCAGCCGCATATCTGGGAGCGGATCAAAAAGGCGGTGGCGGACGGCACCTGGGCGCCGGTGGGCTCGATGTGGGTCGAGTCGGACGCCAATATGCCCGGTGGCGAGGCGCTGGCCCGGCAGATCGTGCACGGCAAGCGGTTCTTCCTGGAGGAGCTGGGGGTGGACACCGAGGAGATCTGGCTGCCGGACTCCTTCGGCTACACGGCCGCCTTCCCGCAGCTCGCCAAGCTGGCGGGGGTGAAGTGGTTCCTCACCCAGAAGCTGTCGTGGAACCAGGTCAACAAGATGCCGCACCACACCTTCTGGTGGGAGGGCATCGACGGCACCCGGGTCTTCACCCACTTCCCGCCGGTGGACACCTACAACGCCCAATTCAGCGCCTCCGAACTCGCGCACGCCGAGCGGAACTTCGCCGACAAGGGGCTGGCGACCCGCTCGCTGGTGCCCTTCGGCTACGGCGACGGCGGGGGCGGCCCGACCCGCGAGATGATGGAGAAGGCGCGGCGGCTCGCCTCCCTGGAGGGCTCGCCGACCGTCGAGATCCAGCCACCTTCGGCGTTCTTCACCGAAGCCGAGCGGGAGTACGGGTCCAAGGCGCCGGTGTGGTCGGGCGAGCTGTATCTGGAGCTGCACCGGGCCACGTACACCACCCAGGCCAAGACCAAGCAGGGCAACCGGCGCAGTGAGCATCTGCTGCGGGAGGCCGAGCTGTGGGCCACGGCCGCCGCGCTGCACGCGCCCGGCTACGCCTATCCGTACGACGACCTGGACCGGATCTGGAAGACGGTGCTGCTGCACCAGTTCCACGACATCCTGCCCGGCTCGTCGATCGCCTGGGTGCACCGCGAGGCGCGGGACAGCTATGAGCAGGCGCGTGCCGAGCTGGCGGGGATCGTCGCGGAGGCGGTGGCGGCGCTGGGCGGCGACGGGCCCGCCGTGCTCAACGCCTCGCCGTACGAGCGCGAGGAGATCGCCGTCCTGGACGCGGAGACGGCGGCCGCCCTGCCGTCCGGGGCCCCGGTCCAGCCGCTGGGCGACGGCCGTACGGCGGTCGCGGTACGGGTCGCCGGACTGGGCGCGGCACCGCTCGGCGCCGCCCCGCAGACGGCGGCCACCACCACCGGCGCACCCCATGGGGCACCGCCGGTGACCGCCCTGAGCGACGGTCAGTCCATCGTCCTCGACAACGACCGGCTGCGGGTGACCATCGACGCCGAGGGGCTGCTCACCTCGGTGCTGGACCTGGACGCGAGCCGTGAGGTGCTGGCCCCGGGCGCCCGCGGCAACCTCCTCCAGCTCCACCCCGACCACCCCAACCACTGGGACGCCTGGGACATCGACCGGCACTACCGCCGCAGCCACACCGATCTGACCGACGCCGAGTCCGTCGAGCTGATCGAGTCCGGTCCGCTGCGCGCCACGGTCCGGGTCATACGGTCCTTCGGCGCCTCGCGCATCACCCAGGAGCTGACGCTGGCCGCGGGCGACCGGCGCCTCGACATCGCCACGGAGGTGGACTGGCAGGAGTCGGAGAAGGTCCTCAAGGCGGCGTTCCCGCTGGACATCCACGCCCAGGTGTCCACCGCGGAGATCCAGTTCGGCCATGTGGACCGTGCCACTCACACCAACACCAGCTGGGACGCGGCCCGGTTCGAGATCTGCGCGCACCGCTGGCTGCGGGTCGCCGAACCCGGCTACGGGGCGGCGGTGCTCAACGACTCGACGTACGGGCACGATGTGACCCGTACGGCGCACGACACGGACGAGGGCGAGGTGCTGGGCACCACCGTGCGGCTCACCCTGCTGCGCGCCCCGCACAGCCCCGACCCGGAGACCGACCTGGGCGTCCACCGCTTCCGCTACGCCCTGCTGCCGGGCGCGGGCGTCGCCGAGGCGGTCGCCGAGGGGCTCGCCCTCAACCTGCCGCTGCGCACCCTGCCCGCCGGACCGGCCGAGCGGGCGCCGCTGGTGTCGGTGGACAACCCCGCGATCACGGTCGAGTCGGTCAAGCTCGCCGAGGACCGCAGCGGCGATGTGGTGGTGCGGCTGTACGAGTCCCACGGCGGCCGGGCGGCGGGCACGCTGGTCACCGGCTTCCCGGTGCTCGGGGCGGATGTGACGGACCTGCTGGAGCGTCCGCTGCACGAGGCGGCCACGGGTCCGGGCGGGCTGACCCTGGCCCTGCGCCCGCACCAGATCCTCACGCTGCGGCTGCGGCCGGTGCGCGGCTGACCGGCGCATAGGGTCTAACGGCTATACGACGGGCGGTCGTCCCCAGCGAGTCAGCCGGACGACCGTCCGCCAGCTCATCGGCGCCCGGGTGCCGTGCCCCCCGCGCAGCCCTTCGCGCAGCCCGCTCAGAGAAGCGCGGAGGGCCGCTCGGTCGCGGAACCGCCACAAAGTCAGGGCGAGCCAGGTGGCGAGGTTGCAGGGGATGAGAACCCGGGGGAGGTTGCGCCGGGCGAGCCAGACACGGTTGCGGGCGTTGAGCCGGTAGAAGGTGACATGGCGGGCAGGGTTGGTCGCCGGGTGGTGGACGGAGACGGCGGGCAGGTACCGGCCGGTGTAACCCCGGTCCCACAGTCGCCAGGCCAGGTCGATGCCCTCGTGGAAGAGGAAGAAGTGGCCGGGCCATCCCCCGACGGCTTGAAAGGCCGAGCGGCGGATCAGAACGACGCCTTCGGCCATGACGGTCACGGTGCCGGGGCGAGCAGGGTCGGAGGTCCGCAGACGGGGCACCCAGCGGCGCTGGGTGACGCCGCTGTCAGGGTCGGTGATACGTGGTTGTACGAAAGCGAGCCGGGCGTCGTCGTCGAGTTCGGCGGCGAGCCGGGCCAGGGCGTCGGCGGCTGGGAGGACGGCGTCGTTGTCGAAGAAGAACAGGTAGTCGCAGTCGCCGGTGACGGCGGCAGCGCCGACGTTGCGCCCCTCGGGAATGCCGACGTTCCTGGGCAGTTCGATGGTGCGCACCCCCGCCGGGACCTGGACAGGGCGGCAGCCGTTGCCGACGACCACCACGTCGAGGTCGACACCCTGCTGAGCCAGGAGGGAGGCCATGGCCCGAGGGAACTCCTCGGGCCGGTCGTTCATGGTCAGCACCACCGCGCCGACCTTGGGGCGCGGGGCGCCGGCGGTCACAGAAGGGTCCTCACTGCCTGCGAGTCACCCCGCGTTGGGGTGGTCGTCAGCGGGTCGTCACTGGTTACTCGCCTCGTACGCCGCGCCATAGCCGAGCAGACCGCTCATCCCGACGTCGTACGGGTTGTCGTACCGGACGAACGTGCGTATTTCGATGCCACGAGGAAGCCCCGCCCGGCGACGCAGGGAAGCGTACGGACGGGGCCGTTGACGGGTGCTGGCTCATCTACGAGACGACGCCCGTTCCACTGCACCTGCTACACGGGACGGCATACATCGCGCCGTCCTCACCGACAAGCACAGTCGCCGAGAAGCGGCGCCGAGATCGATGAGGCGATCCCCACCGGCGTCTGCGCCCGGCCCAGCAGCCACAGGCATCGTCCGGGAGTGCTGACGGCGCCTGGAACCGGCTCGCGAACCGGACTACGTCGACCGCACGAGGATTCACCCATTGCGACATGGCGACCACCTCCTGTAGCCGAGAGTACGTGCCGCGCGTCGGGTTGTCAGCGCATCACCTCAGTTTGGGCCGGTGTTGCTGCAGTCACCAGTGCATGTTCCCTCGCCACCAGGCTCACTGTGCTCACATCCGGCCGCGACCCGGATGCTCTGATCGGTCGGCGCCGACCACAGCGCGTCATCCAGGGTGAACCCCGCCTGGGCGATCACCTCCTGGGTGCGCGTCAGCTCACCCGCGTCGTGGCGGAACGGGTTCGGCGGCTCCGGCATGTGATGCACGAAATGGCCCAACCCCTCGCACAGCTCGCTGTAGACGCGGGTGTGAAGGATGAGGGCGTGCCAGCCCTCGTCGACCACCCGGGACGGGCGAAGCCGGGCGTCCGGGAAGGCGGCGCAGGTCGCGGTGAACTTGACGGCCTCGTCGACGATCCGCTCGGCCATATTCGGCTCCATGCCAGGGTTGTTGTCCAAGACAGTCCGAATCACTCCGGCCCGCTTGGGTCGTTCCAGTAACGCAGTAACGTTGCTCATGCGCATGTCTCTTCTCTGTGGGTGGTGCGCTGCCCTCGCCCCGGTCACCGGCCACCAACCATCCGACCAGGGCGAGGTTGTGTGGCCCCTGCCCCTCATCCCGTCGCACGTCACCGGGGCTCGGAGCAGGGGCCACGGCCCGAAAGGAGCCGACCAAGGTCACTTCCGGACCGCCTCCTACCTGCCAGGCGTTCCAGCACCCACCAGGCAGGGGCTTTACGCGGGAGCCTCCGGGATGCACTCCGATGACTTCGGAGGCCCTCACCGCTCCTCGACCCTGCCGCTGGAGCAGGGGAAGACGAGGAAGTCATCAGGCGGGATGTGAAGGCGGCTGCTCTTCGCTGCCGGATGGTCGGCTGTGCCGTCGCAGCGGACGCTGCCGAGCCTCAGCCACCGTGGTCAGGTCGGAGAGTGCGATGGGAAGCAATCGATCACGGCATGCACGTTTTCGAGGCTCGTCGACGAGTCCGCCGAATACCATCACGATGCCTCACGACGATGCCCTGATGGCCGCGCGTCCCCGGTCCTCGAACAACACGGCAGCCGCACAGGGTGCCATGGTGGCGACGCGCTTGACCGCTTCCCGTCGGGACAGGCAGTCGACGCCCCGGCCAGGGAGCCAGCTCACGCCGTCGCCCCGTCATGCCGGACCAGCGTCGCACCCGGGCCGATCTGCTTCCCGGCAGCGCGAAGCCGACGCATAGCCACGTCTCGCGAAGTCCCCGGGAGTTGCTCATCACTGACGGCGACGCACACACCTCCAACGTCGCTGACCGTCTGCCGCAGTGTGTTACGCGCTGCCTCGTCGAACGCGATCCGGTGCCAGTCGGCGACGAGACAGATGATGCGCCGTTCCCGGCCCTCGTGCTCCATCGCGGCGACCATGCCCGTCCAGAACGTCCGTCGCAGGGCTACTGCGTTGGGCCCGCGGTCTACCCACTGCCCTGAGACTGCCCACCCCAGTTCGCGGGCGAACTGACGACAGATGAGGATCCGATCACCCGCTGAATCCTCTGCTGTGACCTCACGGTCGTAGATGAATGCGAGGGTCGGCTTCGTTGCGTCGCTGTCCATGCACATACTGTCGCCGTCTTGACGGAACGTTTGAACCTCTCAGGACGGGACAGCCAGGACAGCTTCACGCTATGGTCCCAAGTGTCCCAAACGTCCGGGGGAGGAACCTTGAACGAAGCCCTTCGAAATGCTATGGCGCAGGCGGAGGTAAGCACGAGCCGCCTCGCTCGTATGGTGGGAGTGTCGACCAAGACAGCGGAGCGATGGTTGAAGGATCCCAGTCGGGCCCCGCATCCCGACACGAGGATCGCCGTCGCTAAGGCGTTAGGAGCAGATGAGGGCATGCTGTGGCCAAGGGCAGCCAGAACGGTTGTCAAGACGGGGGCAAGCCGCGAAATCATCCAAGCCTATCCATACCGCAACGCCTGCCCCACGACCGTGTGGGGGCAGTTGATCGACGCCGCGACTCACTGCATCACCTTCGCCGGATACACCAACTACTTCGTCTGGCAGGAGCAATCACGTCTCGTCGACCGGTTAGCAGCCAAAGCGGCGGCTGGTTGTACTGTGCGCTTCCTCGTCGGCGACCCGGAATCAGAGGTGACGCGGCGTCGAGAGGAGGTCGAGGGCGTCCCACTCACCGTCAGCACGCGCATCCGGATCACCCTTGATGCGCTGTCGAAGCTGAAGCACATTGACGGCGTCGACGCCCGGTTCAGTGATGGTCACATCGCCTTGTCGGTGTTCAGCTTCGATTCCGACATGCTGGTGACTCCGCACCTGTCGAGTCTGCTCGGCCATGAGTCACCGATGTTCCACCTGCATCGGATGGGCGACGATGGGCTTTACGACCGATTCGCCGGCCACGTGTCCGCACTCTGGGAGAGCGGACGGCCCGTCTGGGAGTAGCCACCCGGAACGTTAACAGCCCCCGGCGGGGGCTGCTGCGTTATTGGTCATTTCGTCTGGCGAGCGGTCTGCTCAGGGGCGCGGCACGTTGCGGAGGTTCGAGCGGGCCATCTGGACCATCCTGCCGACGCCCCCCTCCAGCACCATCTTGCTGGCCGAGAGCGCGAAGCCGGTCACCATCTCCGCCTTGATCTTGGGCGGGATGGACAGCGCGTTGGGGTCCGTGACGATGTCCAGGAGCGCGGGCCCCTTGTGGCGCAGTGCGGCGCGCAGCGCGGACCGCAGGTGCTTGGGCTTCTCCACCCGCTCGCCGTACGCCCCGGCGGCGCGGGCGATCTGGGCGAAGTCGGGGTTGCGGTAGCCGGTGCCGTGCGCGGGCAGGCCCGAGACCAGCATCTCCAACTCGACCATGCCCAGAGCGGAGTTGTTGAAGAGGATCACCTTCACCGGAAGGTCGTACTGGACGAGGGTGAGGAAGTCGCCCATCAGCATGGTGAATCCGCCGTCCCCGGACATCGAGACCACCTGGCGGCGGCGGTCCAGGAACTGGGCGCCGATCGCCTGCGGCAGCGCGTTGGCCATCGAGCCATGGGTGAAGGAGCCGATCACCCGGCGGCGGCCGTTGGGGGACAGATAGCGCGCGGCCCACACATTGCACATCCCCGTGTCCACGGTGAAGATCGCGTCGTCGGCGGCCTCCTCGTCCAGCACCGAGGCCACGTACTCCGGGTGGATCGGGATGTGCTTGTCGACCCTGCGGGTGTACGCCTTGACCACGCCCTCCAGCGCGTCGGCGTGCTTCTTCAGCATGCGGTCGAGGAAACGGCGGTCGGTCTTCGGGCGCACCTTCGGCGTCAGACAGCTCAGCGTCTCCCGGACGTCGCCCCAGACGGCCAGGTCCAGCTTGGAGCGGCGGCCCAGATGTTCCGCGCGGACGTCCACCTGCACGGTCCGCACATCGTCGGGCAGGAAGGCGCCGTACGGGAAGTCGGTGCCCAGCAGGATCAGCAGATCGCATTCGTGGGTGGCTTCGTACGCCGCGCCGTAGCCGAGCAGACCGCTCATGCCGACGTCGTACGGGTTGTCGTACTGGATCCACTCCTTGCCGCGCAGGGCGTGCCCCACCGGCGCCTTCACCAGCTCGGCGAAGGCCATCACCTCATCGTGTGCCCCGGCGCAGCCCCGGCCGCAGAAGAGCGTCACCCGCTCCGCCTCGTTGACCATACGGGCGAGCCGGTCGATCTCCGCGTCGCCCGGGCGCACCGTGGGCCGGGAGGTCACCAGGGCGTGCTCCTCGGCGCGCTCGGGCGCCGGGCGGGCGGCGATGTCGCCGGGGAGGGCGACCACGCTGACCCCGCTGCGGCCGATCGCGTGCTGGACGGCGGTCTGCAGCACGCGCGGCATCTGATGGGGGTTGGAGATCATCTCGCAGTAGTCGCTGCACTCCTGGAAGAGCCGCTCGGGATGGGTCTCCTGGAAGTAGCTGGTGCCGATCTCGCTGCTGGGGATGTGCGAGGCGAGGGCGATGACCGGAGCCATGGAGCGGTGGGCGTCGTAGAGCCCGTTGAGCAGATGGACATGCCCGGGGCCGCAGGAGCCGGCGCAGGCGGCGAGGGACCCGGTGAGCTGCGCCTCGGCACCGGCGGCGAAGGCGGCGGTCTCCTCGTGCCGCACCTGGATCCACTCGATCGCGGCGTTGCGGCGGATCGCGTCCACCACGGGGTTGAGGCTGTCTCCGACCACCCCGTACATCCGCCGCACACCGGCGCGCACCAGGATGTCCACGTATTGCTCCGCCACGGTCTGCTTGGCCATCGCGCGCCCTCATCCCTCTCGTCCCGGGTCGGCGGGATCGGTGACGCTCGTCCGGTCACCTTTCGTCCATCAACCCATGGACGGCGCGCTTACGCCTCCCAGACGGCGGCCGCCGTACGGTCGTCGGCGTAACCCTTCACCCCGGTCTGGGCGTCGGCGAGGAACGCGGCGAGGCCCGGCGCCTCCGCGGTGTCCCAGCGTTCGGCCAAGCGGTCGGCGAGGGCGGCCTCGCCGCGCAGGGGTTCGGCGAGGCCCGCGCTGCACAGCAGAAGGGTGTCGCCCGGTCGGGCGACGGAGGCGCGGAAACGGAAGGGGCCATGGGCGGGGGTGGGCTCGGGGTTGGGGTCGGGCGCGGTGGGCCCGGCGGATGAGGGGTCGGCCTGCGCATAAGGCGGTTGGGGCGGTTGAGGTGGTTGAGATGGTTGAGATGGTTGCTGGGCGGGTGGGCGGCCGCTGCCGTAGCCGAGGACGGGGCCGCCCACGGTGTCCCGTTCGCCCCCGGCCGGTTCCAGGTCCTGCCAGACGCCGTCCCGCAGCCGGAACAGCCCGCCGTCGCCGACGCCGAAGAACACCCGGGTGCGGCAGGCCGGATGCGCCGGGAGCAGCAGACAGCGCACCGACGCGGTGTGGTCGGCGGGAGCCAGGCCACGTACGGTCGCGCCGGCGCGCAGCCGCCCGTAGGCACGGTCGGTGAGCCGATGCAGCCCGGAGCTGAGCGCGCCGCGGTTGGCGGTGTGGATGTCCTCCGTCAGCCGGGCCTGATTGCGGCCGACCGCCGCGGCGATCCACTCGCACAGCTCGCGTGCCACCCGGTGCGCCCCCGGGGCCGCGGGCTGCCCGCTCGCCACGGCCACCAGGACGAGGGCGCTGTCCCCGATCCCGAACCGCACCGCGAGCAGCGCGTCCCGTCGCAGCTCGCCTCGGTAACGGGCCGAGTCGCCGCGCAGCGAGGCCGCCCGGAGCGTCAGCGTGCCGTAGCGGGCGCCCTCCAGCACGGTGTCGGGGGCCAGGTCTCGGAGCTCCTCAGGGTCGACGACAGGAAGCGTGGTCGGCTCGGCCTCGTACGTGGGCGGCTCGTCGCCGACGTACGACGCCGCCGCGGCCCGCCAGGGCCGGGAGGGGTCGGGGTGGAGGTTGGTGGTGGGCCGGGGCGGAGCGGGCGGCCGGGCGTCACGTGGAGGCGGCGATGGCGGCGGCGGGACGGAAGCCCCCGCACGGCCGGGCGCACTCCCCCGACCGGAGCGTCCGGGCGCCTCCCCTGAACCGGTGCGGTCGGCTGCGCCTCCCGGGCCGGAGCGTCCGGATGCGTTGCCCGGGCCCGCGCGTCCGGGCCCGTTCCCTGAATCGGTGCGTCCCGGTGCGCTCCCTGAACCCGCGTCACCCTGTGAGGCACCGGCTCCCGCACGGCCCTGGGAGGGCAATGCGGCGCCAGATCCCTCGTCGCCCCGCGCGGACCCCGAGCCCGTGCCGCCCCAAGCGGCACCCGAGCCCGTGCGTCCCGGCGCGGCACCGGAACCCGCGTTGCCACCCTGCGTCGCGCCGGACCCTGTGCGGCCCTGGGAAGGCGGTACGGCGCCAGATCCCTCGTCGCCCCGCGCGGCCCCCGAGCCCATGCCGCCCCATGCCGCACCCGAGCCCCCGCCGCCCCAAACGGCACCCGAGCCCGTGCGTCCCGGCGCGGCACCGGAACCCGCGTTGCCACCCTGCGTCGCGGCGCCGGAACCCGCGTCGCCCTGAGTGGGCGGGGCACCGGACTCCGCATCGCCCCCTCGCGCGGCGCCAGGCCCCGCCCCTCCTCGGAAAGGCGATGCGGCACCGGGCCCCTCGTCGGCGGGAGATCGCCACCCCTGCGGGCCACCTCCCATGTCGGCGTCAGGGCCCGGGGCGGCGTCGCCCGGTTCCCCCGTCCGCGGGCCCCAGGGGGCGCCCGCGGCCGGTCTCTGGGTACCGGCGTCCCCGTCGCCGGCGAGCGTGCGGGAGGCCGAATCGAACCGGTCGTCCACGGAGTCCGAGGCCGCGGCGGGCCCCGCGTCGGCACGCCGTGGGTCGTACAACTCGCCCCACCAGTCGTCCTCATGACGGTGTCGGTCGCCCTGCTGGCTCATCCCCACATTGTCCACAGGGAGGCTCCACGGGAACACCACGCGATGACCGGCACGAGGCCCGCCCAAGACCCCCTCAAGCCCCCGGGACGCGCCCTAGAGACGGCCGGGCGGAGCCCAACATCAGACCAGGAAGGGGCGTGGGGGGGGGGGGGGGGGGGGCCCCCCCCCCCCCCCCCCCCCCCCCCCCCCCCGCCCTCAGCCCCGGTACGCCTCCAGGAGCCGCAGCCAGACCTCGCTGATCGTGGGGAACGACGGCACCGCATGCCACAGCCGCTCGATGGGGACCTCGCCCGCAATGGCGATCGTCGCCGAGTGGAGCAGTTCGCTGACCCCGGGTCCCACGAAGGTGACGCCGATCGGATGACCCCGGTCCAGGTCGACGACCATACGGGCCTGGCCGCGGTAGCCGTCCGCGTACAGCACCGCGCCCTCGACCTGGCCCATGTCGACGTCGACGACGCGGATGCTGCGGCCCTCGGCCTCGGCCTGCACCGCGGTCAGCCCGACCGCGGCGACCTCCGGGTCGGTGAAGACGACCTGCGGTACGGCCGCCTCGTCCGCGGTGATCGCGTATTCGCCCCAGCGGTCCGTGTCCAGCCGCGCGACGCCCCGCGCGCGTGCCCCGATCGCCGCGCCCGCGATCCGCGCCTGGTATTTGCCCTGGTGGGTGAGGAGCGCCTGGTGGTTGACGTCGCCCACCCCGTACAGCCAGCCGCCCGGTACGTCCCGCACCCGGCAGGTCTCGTCGACCGTCAGCCAGCCGCCCGGTTCAAGGCCCACCGTCTCCAGGCCCAGGTCATCGGTGTGCGGAGCACGCCCGGTGGCGAACAGCACCTCGTCCGCCTCCAGCCGTTCCCCGCTCTCCAGGGTCACCGTGACCGGTCCGTCCGCCCCGCCCGGCCGGGCGAGGCCCTTCACCGACGTACCGGTGCGGACCTCGGCGCCGGCCTCCCTGAGCGTCTCGGCCACCAGCTCGCCCGCGAACGGCTCGATCCGCTCCAGTAGCCCGGAGCCGCGCACCAGCACGGTGACGCGCGAGCCGAGGCCGTTCCAGGCCGTGGCCATCTCGCAGGCCACCACACCGCCGCCCACGATGATCAGCCGCTCCGGCACCGAGGAGGAGCTGGTGGCCTCCCGGCTGGTCCAGGGGTGGACGTCGGCGATCCCGGGCAGGTCGGGCAGCGAGGCCCGGGTTCCGGTGCAGACGGCCACGGCGTGCCGGGCGGTGAGGATCCGCTCGTCGCCGCCGGATCCGTCCGGCGGCGTCACCGCGACCCGCTGCGGCCCGACCAGCCGCCCGTGGCCGCGCACCAAGTCGATTCCGGCCGACTCCAGCCAGGGGAGCGCACCGTCGTCCTTCCAGTTGCCGACCTGCTTGTCGCGGTAGGCGAAGACATCGGCCGCCGACAGCGCTCCGCCGACCGCCTGTCGCAACCCCGGCACCTGGCGTGCCTCGGCCCGCGCGAGCACTGGGCGCAGCAGCGCCTTACTGGGGACGCAGGCCCAGTACGAACACTCACCGCCGACCAGCTCACGCTCCACGATCGCCGTGGAGAGCCCGGCCGCGCGGGTCCGGTCGGCCACATTCTCACCGACCGGGCCCGCGCCCAGCACGATGACGTCGTACTCGTCACTGGCCTGGTTCATCGCAACTCGCTCTCTCGTTCCGTATCACCGTCTCGGGGTCATCGTGGCGTCGAGTTACCGCGCACAGCCACCCGAATCGGTGTTTCGGTAGAGCGCTCCTGGCGCAGGTGGTGCCGCCCGCGGCTCATGGGCACCGGTCGCGGCCGTGCGACAGTGCGCGCGACAGTGATCGCATGACTGTTTTCACGGAACCCGAGGCCGGCTACCTCAGATCGCAGCGGATCGGCCGGCTGGCCACCGTGGACACGGACGGCCAGCCGCAGGCGAACCCGGTGGCGTTCTTCCTCAACGAGGACGGCACGGTCGACATCGGCGGCTTCGCCATGGGCAGGACGAAGAAGTGGCGCAACACCGGGACGCATCCGAAGGTGGCGCTGGTCGTCGACAGCCTGGTGAGCGAGCGGCCGTGGATGGTGTGCGGGGTGGAGATCCGCGGGGAGGCGGAGCGGCGCATCGGGCCGCATGACCTCGGCGCCCATTTGAGCGACGAGGTCATCCGGATCCATCCGCGCTGGGTGTACAGCTGGGGCCTGGAGGACGTGCCCGGGGCCACGAGCCGGGCCGTGAGCTGACCCCACGGACCGCTACGGCTTGCGCATCGGTCCGCGCTTGCGCTCCATCATGTGGCGGCCGAGCGCCTGCCGCTGCTTCCAGTCGCGCCGCATCTCGGCTCGCAGCCGCGCGTCCGTACGGGCCGCGAGCCGCTCGTTCTCCCGCAGCAGTTTGCGGTAGCTCTCCAGCCGCCGCTCCGGCAGCGAGCCGTCGTCGATCGCGGCGAGCACCGCGCACCCCGGCTCGACCTGGTGTGCGCAGTCGGGGAAGCGGCACCGCTCGGCGAGCTCCTCGATCTCGGCGAACGCCTGTGCGACACCGCCCCCGGCGTCCCACATCCCCACCCCGCGCAGCCCCGGGGTGTCGATCAGCACCCCGCCCGAGGGCAGGGGCAGCAGATCGCGGGTGGTCGTGGTGTGCCGCCCTTTGCCGTCGCTGTCGCGGATCGCGCGGACGTCCTGGACGGCCGCGCCCACCAGCGCGTTCGCCAGCGTGGACTTGCCCGCGCCGGACTGGCCGAGCAGCACCGAGGTGCCGGGGGCGAGCAGGGCGCCGAGCTCCTCCAGCCCCTCCCCCGTCGCGGAGCTGACCGGCAGCACCCGCACACCGGGCGCCGCCGTCTCGGTGTCGGACACCAGATGGCCCAGGGTGTCCGGATCGGGCACCAGATCGGCCTTGGTGAGGACGAGCAGCGGCTGGGCGCCGCTCTCCCAGGCCAGCGCGGTGAATCGCTCCACCCGGCCCAGGTCGAGCTCGGCGGCGAGGGAGATGGCGATGAGGGCGTAATCGGCGTTGGCCGCCAGCACCTGGCCGTCCGAGCGCTTCGACGAGGTGGACCGTACGAGGGCGGTACGGCGCGGCAGCAGTGTACGGACGTAGCGCGGATCGCCCTCGGCGTCCACGGCGGCCCAGTCGCCGGTGCACACGATCCGCATCGGATCGCGCGGCGTCACCAGCTCGGTGTCCGCCCGTACGGTGCCCAGGGGCGTGACGAGATCGCATTGGCCACGGTCCACCCGGAGCACCCGCCCGGGCATCAGGTCCTGCGCGGCGTACGGGGCGAACACGTCCGCCCAGTCCTCGTCCCAGCCATAGGGGGTGAGGGCGTACGAAGACGCGGAGTCATAGGAAGTGTTGAACACGGAGGAAACCCTTCGGAGAGCGGCCTCCGAAGAGGTGTCAGCCGGAGGCCGCAGGGGTGGAAACGAGGAACTCCTGAACGCGAGCAGCGCTCGCCACCGTGACCGTCATCAATGTCCTCACCTCCTGCTTTCCTCAACTCATAGCAACACGGGCCAACACGGAACGGGTGAACCGTAGCCCATCCCCGCGCGAGGGCGCCATCCATTTACCGGCGGGTGGGCGCGTCAGCGCACCGGGTGGTCGTCGTCCGCCGCGGTGCCGTCCATGGCCGCCGTGTCCTTGGCGGCGGTGCCCTTGGGTGCGGTGCTGTCCGTGGCGCCGCCCGCGCCGTCCGCCGCGGACCGTACGTCCGGACGCCTCGGCCCCTGCCGGGGCGGCCGAGGCTCCGAGGGCTGACCGGCGGGCTTCCCGGCCGACGTCGCCGAGGGCTTCTCCGAGGACTTCCCCGCGGCCTTCTCCCCCGCCTCGCGCTTGGTGTGCAGCCGGGAGCGTATGTCCGCGTGCGGCAAGAACTGGGCCCAGCGTTCGGGGAACTCCGACGGCGGGGTGATCTCCGCCGCGCCGTCGTCCGCCGTGCGCTGGTCCTTGGCCCGCAGCCGGGCCGCCTCCTCCCGGGCGCGGGCGGCGCGCTCCGCACGCCCGGCGGCCGTGGCCACCGAGGGCCAGACCCGGTCGATCGCGGCGTTGACCGCCGCCCCGACAAGCACCGCGAAGGCGGACACCCCGATCCACAGCAGCACCGCGACGGGTGCTGCCAGCGAGCCGTAGATCGTCGGGCCCTCGACCGTATGGACCAGGTAGATCCGCAGCAGAAAGCTGCCCAGCACCCACATCGCGAGGGCCACCAGCGCCCCGGGGATGTCCTCCCGCCACGGCGAGCGCACCGGCACGGACACGTGGTAGAGCGTGGTGAGGAAGGCGATGGACAGCATCATCACCACGGGCCAGTACAGCACCCGTACGGGCTCCCCGCTGGACGGCAGCAGGTCCACCACCGCCTCCGGCCCGATCACCATCAGCGGCAGCGCCACCGCCCCGACCAGGAGCGCCACCAGATAGAGCAGGAACGACAGCAGCCGGGTCCTGACGATCCCGCGCCGCCCTTCCAGCCCGTACATGATGGTGATGGTGTCCACGAACACGTTCACCGCGCGGGAGCCGGACCACAGGGCGATGGCGAAGCCGAGGGAGATCACGTCGGGGCGGCCGCCTTTGATGACATCGTCCAGCAGCGGCCGGGCGATCTCCTTGACGCCCCGGTCGGACAGCACGGTCGCGGAGGCGTCGAGGATGTTCTGCCGGATGGTGGCCACCGTGTCGGTGCTGGTCCACGCGTCGAAATAGCCGAGCAGCCCGATCAGGCCGAGCAGCAGCGGCGGCAGCGACAGCAGGGTGAAGAAGGCCGCTTCGGCGGCGAGCCCGGTGACCCGGTACTCCATGCAGGAATCGACGGTGTCCTTCAGCAGCAGCCAGGCCATCCTGCGCTTGGACACATTGCGATACAGGGCGCGGGCCTTGCGGAGCCGGCCGGACGGCTTCGGTGTTTCTTCTGCTGGCTGCACCTTCTCACCGTATCGGGCCTGTTCACCGCCGCTCATCCGGTGACCAGGCCGAATCTTCGGCAAAGGCGTCGGCGGAGGGGATGCCGCGCCGACTCGGCACCACCCTCCGCCCGCCGGGCCCACTGTCCGTGCCGGTACAGCCATGCGCAAAGGTTGCGCCGCGTTGCAGCCGTCCGGACGGCCGGTGGGAGCGTGGGGCCGCGGGTCAGCAGCCTCCGCAGTTGTAGTAGGTCACATCCCAGTGGTTGCTCTCGCGCGCGTAGACGTTGCCCGAGCCGGACTTGTACTGCTGGGCGCCGTCACCGGGGCGCGGGCCGATGTTGGTGAAGGTGCCGGTGATGTAGTTGCTGAGGCAGCTGGTGGGGCTGAAGTCCAGCTTGTAGCCGTTCCAGTGGCTGTACGTACCGGAGGCGTGCCCGGTCTCCGTACCGCCGGTGATGGTCAGCGCGCAGCCGCTGGCCCCCTTCAGGGTGATGGCACCCTGCACAGTGGTCAGGTTGATCTGCTCGAACGAGGTGCAGGTGGGGTTGTTGCGGTCCGAGCAGCCCCCGCTGGAGGTCCAGGAGATCCCGGCACCGCGCAGCCGGTTCGCCGCGTCGGAGTGGCTGAGCTTGGCCACCGCGACGGCGGAGGAGGCGTCGGCGGCCGCGGGGGCGCTGGGGGCGGCCACCGCGCTCTGGGCGGTGAGAACGCCGGTGGTGGCGAGGACCGCGCCGCCGAGCAGGGCGCCGAGTCTGATCCGGGTGCTGGTCACAGCCATGGTCGTCTTCGTCTCCTTCATCTGCGGATCCGTGGGCCGTCTGGGACGGCGGCAGCACGATCCCAGCCCTCCGGGTCGGGCGGGCGACCGACCGGGGAAATCGGGACAGCGGGATCGGAAACCGTCCTCGACCTGCGGAGACGGCGGGCGCTGGGATGGCCGATGGGATGCCGGGCGGCGCGTCGGGCGGCGATCAGCTCCCCTCGCCCTTCGATCCGGCGCGGTAGGCGCGGTCGCAGGCCTTCCAGGCGCTGAAGTCATGGGTGAGCGCCCACAGCCGGTGAGCCGCCCGGATGTTCCAGTCCGGGTCCAGCGCCTGCTCCCGGGTGCCGCCCAGCTTGCGCAGCGTGCCGTCGTAGAGCTGGAAGACGCCCCAGTTCCGGGTGGCGTTGGAGTTGGGCAGGGTGTAGAGGGGATCGAGGTACGAGGCGCAGTCCGCGATGCCGACCGCGCGCTCGGGGTCCTCGGTGAAAACCTCGCGGATACGCCGGGTGACCCGCTCCGGCGTCCAGGTGTCGAGCGGCTTCCCGTGGTTCTCGTAGAGCGCCCGCTTCGTCCGCTCGTCCACCGATCCGTTCGCCGTCAGCCCGCTGCGGAGCTGGAACACCACGACACGCATCTGGGTGGCCGGTCCGAAGGCCCCGTCGATGTCGAGGTCGCCGCCCGCGCGGGCGAGCAGCGACTGGAGCTCATGCACACACGCGTCCGACTGCCCCATGCTCACCACGACCGGACAGCGGGAGGACAGCAGCAGCCGACCGTCGGAGGCCCCGTCCGAGCCGCCCGAGGACGTCAGCGCCTTCCCTGCTAACAGCGCGACCGCCACTCCGGCGGAGACCACGGCCAGGGCGAGCACGGCGATCAGTGGCCGACGGCGCCACGGCGGCGGGGCAGCCCCGGGTTCCGGGGCCGGGTCCGGGGCCAGGGGCTCCGGCTCTGCTTCCGACCCGGGCTCCGGCTGCGCCAATACGCCCGCCCCCGGCTCCAGCTCCGCCTCCGACTCCGTATCCGCCCCTGTCTCGGCACCCGAGCCCGCCCCCGTCCCGCCCCTTGAGACGGCCGGGACGGCAGACGCAGCGGGCCCCGTGCGAGCAGCGGATGCGGATACGGCGGCCGGGGCGCGGGAGACGTCCCGTTTGCGCTCGGCGTCGGCCAGGACCCAGCGCCGGTGCAGCTCCAGCAACTCCTCGCTGCCGGCCCCGCACACCTTGCCGAAGCGCGCGATCACCTCGTAGTCGCCGGGCACGCTCGTCCCCGAGCAGTAGCGGTGCAGCGCCGAGCCGCTCACCCCGCTGCGGGTCGCCAGCGCCGCGTAGCTGCGGTTCGTCCTGCCCTTGAGCTCGCGCAACAGCTCGGCGAACTCCTCCACATCCCCGGTTCCGGACACCCCGTCCCGCCCTCCCCCGCTTGAGCGATACCCGTCAAGGCGAGTCAACGGCGTCCATGGTTATCTGTCCACCATGAGCATCGCCGTGACCACCTGGCACCTGGAGCAGACCGCTCCCTCGGATCTCAGCCCGGCGGAGGAGCCGCCCGCCACGGCGGGGGTGCGGATCGCCCGGGCCGAGGTGCCGAGCCCCGAGTTCAGCCACTTCCTCTTCACCTCGGTGGGCTCGGACGTGTCGTGGACCGACCGGCTGCTGTGGTCGCGCGAGGCGTGGGAGGAGCATCTCCACCGGCCCGGTGTGGAGACGTGGGTGGCGTACGAGCGCGGGACCCCGGCCGGGTACATCGAGCTGGAGGGCCAGGACGAGGGCGTGGTGGAGATCGTGTACTTCGGTCTGCTGCCCGCCTTCCGGGGCCGCCGTATCGGCGGGCACCTGTTGACCCGGGGGACCTCCCGCGCCTGGGACATGGCCGAGCGCTGGCCGGACCGCGTGCCGACCAAGCGGGTGTGGCTGCACACCTGCAGCAAGGACGGACCGTACGCGCTGGACAACTACCGTCGCCGGGGCTTTCGTGTCTTCGACGTCAAGACCGCGGACGAGGAGTGACCAACACCACAACGTCTTGCGATACGAGACAGATTCGTCCGCATAATGGATAAAGGTGGACTCGCCAGAGACCACCATGCGACGCTTCCGTCATGTCTCGAGCTGGAATTGCCTTGGTGAGTCGACGCCACGTCGACCTCGGCCGCATGTCCAGCGCCATCTGTCCGGCGGGCTGACCCGCACCTCGACAGGGCTCCGAAGCCCCGGGCAGCACCACCGCATCCCCCGCACCCCTCGCCGCCCCCGACGACGTGGGCGAGCGCGCACGCCTCGACATCTCCCCGCCGCATCTCGCACCGGCCACCGCCGTACTCCCTGCCCGCCTGCGCACGCGCAGGTCAGACGGTGCGCGCGCCGACGTACCACCCGCCGCACCAGAGTCGCTCAGAAGGACACACACCGCCATGGCTGCCACCCCGGAACGCGCAAGCGCAACGCCCCGCCGCAAGGCCGGACGCCACCGCGGCGAAGGCCAGTGGGCCGCGGGGCACTTCACCCCCCTCAACGGCAATGAGCAGACCAAGAAGGACGACGACGGTCTCAATGTGCGGACACGCATTGAGACGATCTACGCCCATCGCGGATTCGACTCCATCGACGGCGCCGATCTGCGCGGCCGGATGCGCTGGTGGGGTCTGTACACCCAGCGCAAGCCCGGGATCGACGGCGGCAAGACCGCGATCCTGGAGCCGGAGGAGCTGGACGACGAGCACTTCATGATGCGCGTCCGGATCGACGGCGGCCGGCTGACCACCGAGCAGCTCCGGGTCGTCGGCGAGATCTCGGAGGAGTTCGCGCGCGGCACCGCCGACATCACCGACCGGCAGAACGTCCAGTACCACTGGATCCGGATCGAGGACGTGCCCGAGATCTGGAAGCGCCTGGAGGCCGTCGGGCTGTCCACCACCGAGGCGTGCGGCGACACCCCGCGCGTGATCGTCGGCTCACCGGTCGCCGGGATCGCCGAGGACGAGATCATCGACGGCACCTCCGCCATCGACGAGATCCACCGCCGCTACATCGGCAGCAAGGAGTTCTCCAACCTGCCGCGCAAGTTCAAGACCGCGGTCTCCGGATCCCCGGTGCTCGATGTGGTGCACGAGATCAACGACGTCGCGTTCGTCGGGGTGCGCCATCCCGAGCACGGCCCCGGTTTCGACCTGTGGGTCGGCGGCGGTCTGTCCACCAACCCCAAGATCGGCGTCCGGCTCGGCGCCTGGGTGCCGCTGGAGGACGTCCCGGAGGTCTGGGCCGGGGTCGTCTCGATCTTCCGTGACTACGGCTACCGCCGGCTGCGCACCCGCGCCCGGCTGAAGTTCCTGGTCGCCGACTGGGGCCCCGAGAAGTTCCGCCAGGTGCTGGAGGACGAGTACCTGGGGCGCCCGCTGTCCGACGGCCCGGCGCCCGAGGAGCCCGTCCAGCGGTGGCGCGACCACATCGGCGTCCACCGCCAGCGGGACGGCCGCTACTACGTGGGCTTCGCGCCGCGCGTCGGCCGGGTGGACGGGGCGACCCTCACCAAGATCGCCGACCTGGCCGAGGCGCATGGCTCCGGGCGGCTGACCACCACCGTCGAGCAGAAGATGATCGTGCTCGATGTGGCCGAGGACCAGGTGGAGTCGCTGGTCGCGGGGCTGGAGGCGCTGGACCTCCAGGTCAAGCCGTCCCCGTTCCGGCGCGGCACGATGGCCTGCACCGGGATCGAGTTCTGCAAGCTGGCGATCGTCGAGACCAAGGGGCGCGGCTCCTCGCTCATCGATGAGCTGGAGCGCCGGCTGCCCGAGTTCGACGAGCCGATCACCATCAACCTCAACGGCTGCCCCAACGCCTGTGCCCGTATCCAGGTCGCGGACATCGGTCTCAAGGGCCAGCTGGTCATGGACGGCAACGGCGAGCAGGTCGAGGGCTACCAGGTGCACCTGGGCGGCGCCCTGGGCCTGGAGCCGGGCTTCGGCCGCAAGGTGCGCGGGCTGAAGGTCACCGCCGCCGAGCTCCCCGACTATGTGGAGCGGCTGCTGAACCGCTTCCAGGAGGAGCGCGAGGACGGCGAGCGCTTCGCCACCTGGGCGGCACGGGCCAGTGAGGAGGCCCTCAAATGAGCGAGCGTGCCGCGCCGTTCTACTGCCCTTACTGCGGAGACGAGGATCTGCGTCCGTCGGAGGAGGGGCATGGCGCGTGGGAATGCGCGTCCTGCAATCGAGCGTTCCGCCTGTCGTTCCTCGGGCTGTTGGCCAAGGGCCTGCGGCGCGACCCGATCGATGAAGGGGACACGGCGATATGACCCGGCTTGCGCACACCGACCTCGAGGGGCTCGCCGAGAAGGCGGGCCACGACCTCGAGGACGCCCCCGCGCTGGAGATCCTGCGCTGGGCGGCGGACACCTTCGGATCGCGTTTCTGCGTCACCTCCTCGATGGAGGACGCGGTGGTGGCGCATCTCGCCTCCCGCGCCTTCCCCGGTGTCGATGTGGTCTTCCTCGACACCGGCTACCACTTCCCCGAGACCATCGGCACCCGTGACGCGGTGGCCGCGGTGATGGATGTCAACGTCATCACCCTGACGCCTCGTCAGACGGTCGCCGAGCAGGACGCCGAGTACGGCCCCCGGCTGCATGACCGCGACCCCGACCTGTGCTGCGCCCTGCGCAAGGTCCAGCCCCTTGAGGAGGGATTGCGGGAGTATGACGCCTGGGCCACGGGATTGCGTCGGGACGAATCGCCAACCCGCGCCAATACCCCGGTCGTTGGCTGGGACGCGCGTCGCCGTAAGGTGAAGATCTCCCCGATCGCCCGCTGGACCCAAGCGGATGTCGACGCCTATATCGCCGAGCACGGTGTGCTGACCAACCCCCTGCTGATGGACGGCTATCCCTCGGTAGGCTGCGCGCCCTGCACCCGCCGGGTTCTGGAGGGCGAGGACATTCGGTCCGGCCGCTGGGCGGGGAGCAATAAAACCGAATGCGGGCTGCACGGCTGATGGCTGTCGACCAGGAGAACGAGATGAGCGCCCCCACGACCACCGGTGCCACGGTGTGGCTGACCGGTCTGCCGAGCGCGGGAAAGACCACGATCGCCTATGCGCTGGCCGAGCGGCTGCGCGGTGAGGGCCGCCGGGTGGAGGTGCTCGACGGTGACGAGATCCGCGAGTTCCTCTCCTCGGGGCTCGGTTTCTCCCGCGAGGACCGGCACACCAACGTCCAGCGCATCGGCTTCGTCGCCGAGATGCTCGCCTCCCACGGCGTCACGGTGCTGGTGCCGGTCATCGCGCCATACGCGGACAGCCGCGAGGCGGTGCGCAAGCGCCACCAGCGCGAGGGCACCCCGTATCTGGAGGTGCATGTCGCCACGTCGGTCGAGGTGTGCTCGGAGCGGGACGTCAAGGGGCTGTACGCGAAGCAGGCCGCGGGCGAGATCTCGGGGCTGACCGGCGTGGACGACCCCTACGAGGCCCCTGCCGACCCGGATCTGCGCATCGAAACCCACAGGAACAGCGTGCAGGAGTCGGCGGCCGAGGTGCGGTTGCTGTTGAGTGAACGGGGACTGCTGTGAGCCACGCACGCGCGGCCATCGCATCGCGGGCCACGGCGCTCCCCGCACCCGGGGGCCGTGCCCACGGCGAGGAATCCGCCGATATGACGGGAAGCTACTACCGCAGCCGAGCGAACGAAAGGGGCGCGGCATGACGACCGTGACGGCGATCAACGCGGAAGAGGGCGCGGGCCTGTACGCGCTCGCGCACTTGGACGCGTTGGAGTCCGAGGCGGTGCACATCTTCCGTGAGGTGGCAGGTGAGTTCGAGCGGCCGGTGATCCTCTTCTCCGGCGGCAAGGACTCCATCGTCATGCTGCATCTCGCGCTCAAGGCGTTCGCCCCGGCGGCGGTGCCGTTCTCGCTGCTCCACGTGGACACCGGGCACAACTTCCCCGAGGTCATCGACTACCGGGACAACACGGTCGCCCGGCATGGGCTGCGGCTGCATGTGGCCTCGGTCCAGGAGTTCATCGACGACGGCCGGCTGCGCGAGCGCCCGGACGGCACCCGCAATCCGCTGCAGACGGTGCCGCTGCTGGACGCCATCGAGAAGAACCGCTTCGACGCGGTCTTCGGCGGTGGCCGCCGGGACGAGGAGAAGGCCCGCGCCAAGGAGCGGGTGTTCTCCCTCCGGGACGAGTTCGGCGGCTGGGACCCGCGGCGGCAGCGCCCGGAGCTGTGGCAGCTCTACAACGGCCGCCACTCCCCCGGTGAGCATGTCCGGGTCTTCCCGCTCTCCAACTGGACCGAGCTGGACGTGTGGCAGTACATCGCCCGGGAGAAGATCGACCTGCCGCAGATCTACTACGCACATGAGCGCGAGGTCTTCCGGCGCAGTGGCATGTGGCTGGCGCCCGGTGAGTGGGGCGGTCCGAAGGACGACGAGACCGTGGAGCGGCGCATGGTGCGCTACCGCACCGTGGGCGACATGTCCTGCACCGGTGCCGTCGAGTCGGACGCGGTGACCATCGAGCAGGTCATCGATGAGATAGCCGCCTCCCGGCTGACCGAGCGGGGTGCGACCCGCGCCGACGACAAGCTGTCGGAGGCCGCGATGGAGGACCGCAAGCGCGAGGGGTACTTCTAACGATGACGAGCAATCTGACGTCCGAGGAGCAGGCCGCCGCGGCCGCCGTGGAGCGGTCCGCGGCCACCTCGCAACTGCGGTTCGCCACCGCGGGCTCGGTGGACGACGGCAAGTCCACCCTGGTCGGGCGGCTGCTGCACGACTCCAAGTCGGTACTGGCCGACCAGCTGGAGGCCGTGGCGCACGCATCGCGCAGCCGTGGCCAGGCGGCGCCGGACCTGGCGCTGCTGACGGACGGGCTGCGCGCGGAGCGGGAGCAGGGCATCACCATCGATGTCGCCTACCGCTACTTCGCCACTCCCAAGCGGCGGTTCATCCTCGCCGACACCCCCGGCCATGTGCAGTACACCCGCAACATGGTCACCGGCGCCTCCACCGCCGAGCTCGCGGTCGTCCTGGTGGACGCGCGCAACGGCGTGGTGGAGCAGACCCGGCGGCATGCCGCGGTCGCCGCCCTGCTGCGGGTCCCGCATGTGGTCCTCGCCGTCAACAAGATGGACCTGGTGGACTACGCGGAGCCGGTCTTCGCGGCCATCGCCGAGGAGTTCACGACCTACGCGGCCTCGCTGGGCGTCCCGGAGATCACCGCCATCCCGATCTCGGCGCTCGCCGGGGACAATGTGGTGACCCCGTCGGCGAACATGGACTGGTACGGCGGCCCGACCGTGCTGGAGCACCTGGAGACCGTGCCGGTGGGCACCGACCCGTCCCAGGACCCGGCGCGTTTCCCGGTGCAGTACGTGATCCGTCCGCAGACCACCGAGCACCCCGACTACCGCGGCTACGCGGGCCAGATCGCCTCCGGTGTGCTGCGCGTCGGCGACGCCGTCACCGTGCTGCCGTCCGGCCTGACGAGCACCATCACCGGGATCGACGCGCTGGGCGCGATGGTGGACGTGGCGTGGGCGCCGCAGTCGGTGACCGTCACGCTCGCCGACGACCTGGACATCTCGCGCGGGGATCTGATCGCGCCGAGCGACTACGCCCCGGAGACCACCCAGGACGTCGAGGCCACCGTCTGCCATCTGCACGACCGTCCGCTGCGGGTGGGCGACCGGGTGCTGCTCAAGCACACCACCCGCACGATGAAGGCGATCATCAAGGACATTCCGTCGCGGCTGACGCTGGCCGATCTGTCGCACCACCCGGCGCCGGGTGAGCTGGCCGCCAATGACATCGGCCGGGTCGTGCTCCGTACGTCCGAGCCGCTGGCGCTGGACGCGTACGAGGACTCGCGGCGGACCGGTTCCTTCCTGCTGATCGACCCGGCCGACGGCACCACGCTCACCGCCGGGATGGCGGGCGACTCGTTCGCGGCGTCGGCCGAGGGTGCCGAGGCGGCGCGGGACGACGAGGGATGGGACTTCTGACCATGACCGGTGAGGTGTTCTCGACGTTCGCCAAGGAGGGCGGCCGCGTGGGCAGCGGGACGCTCGGCAGCGGCCAGGGCGGGGTCGGACGATGTGCGCGCTGACGCCGCTGTCCGCTCCTGTCCACCACCGCCGCCGAAAACCGTCTGATCTGCCGGGCGTCCTCTGACGCCGCCCCGGCTCGTCGAGAGGAACACCTCCGTGTCGTCGTCTGCCGCCCGCCTCGTCCCCCCGCGATCAGCCAGCCACCCCCGCCGCACCCGGCTCCTGGCGGCGGCGGCCGTCCTCCCCCTGCTGATGGGCGCGCTGGGCGCCTGCGGCTACGGATCGGAGAAGAAGTCCGACGACACGGGATCCTCAGCGATCCCCGCGGCAGGCGGTGAGAAGGTCGACGGCCTGGACAAGGTGAAGGTCGGCTACTTCGCCAACCTCACCCACGCCACCGCCCTGGTGGGGCTGCGCAAGGGCGGCCCGATCCAGCAGGAACTCAAGGGCACGAAGGTCGCGCCGTACGTCTTCAACGCCGGGCCGTCGGAGATCGAGGCACTCAACGCGGGCTCCATCGACATGGGCTGGATCGGCCCGTCGCCGGCCATCAACGGCTATGTGAAGTCCCACGGCTCCAGCCTCAAGATCATCTCGGGTTCGGTCTCGGGCGGTGTCAAGCTCGTGGTCAACCCGAAGAAGATCAAGACGCTGAACGACGTCAAGGGCAAGAAGATCGCCACCCCGCAGCTGGGCAACACCCAGGACGTGGCGTTCCTCAACTGGATCGCGAGCAAGGGCTGGAAGGTCGACGCCCAGAGCGGCAAGGGCGATGTGTCGGTGGTCCGCAGCGACAACAAGGTGACGCCCGACGCGTACAAGTCCGGTGCCATCGACGGCGCGTGGGTGCCCGAGCCGACCGCGTCCAAGCTGGTCGCCGACGGTGCCAAGGTGCTGCTGGACGAATCCTCGCTGTGGCCGGACAAGAAGTTCGTGATCACCAACCTGATCGTGAAGCAGTCGTTCCTCAAGGAGCATCCGAAGGTCGTCGAGGCCGTGCTGCGCGGCTCGGTGAAGACCAACGCCTTCATCAAGGCCAACCCCGAGCAGGCGAGGGACGCGGCCAACGCGGCGCTCAAGGAGGAGACCGGCAAGCCGCTGCCCGCCGAGGTGATCGACCCGGCGTGGAAGTCCATCCAGGCCACCGACGACCCCCTGGCCTCGACGCTGAACACCGAGGCGGACCACGCGGTCCAGGCGGGGCTCCTGGAGAAGCCCGACCTCAAGGGCATCTACGACCTGGCCCCGCTGAACAAGGTCCTCAAGGCCGAGGGCAAGCCGACCGTCTCCGACGCGGGTCTGGGCGCCAAGTAGCCGCCCTGTCCGTCCCCGTACGCACCGTACGCATGTACCCGCATGTACGCATCCATCAGGAGGTGACCGGATGTCCCCGGCACTGACCACCGAGAAGGACGACCGGGCGGGCGCCGCGGCGGCGGTCCCCGCCGGTCCCGCCGGCACCGCCGGATCCGTATCGATCGCCCATGTCCACAAGTCCTTCGGCCGTCCCGGGGCGGCCCAGCCCGTGCTCGAGGACATCAACCTCCAGGTGCGGCCCGGGGAGTTCGTCTGCATCCTGGGGGCCTCCGGCTGCGGTAAGTCGACCCTGCTCAATCTGATCGCCGACCTGGACAAGCCGTCCTCGGGGGCCATCGAGGTCCCCGGCGGCCGGCCGGCCCTGATGTTCCAGGAGCACGCCCTGTTCCCGTGGCTGACCGCGGGGAAGAACATCGAGCTGGCGCTGCGGCTGCGCGGTGTGCCGCGCGCGGAGCGCAGGCCGCGGGCCGAGCGGCTGCTGGAGCTGGTGCGGCTCGGCGGCGCCTACGGCAAGCGGGTGCACGAGCTCTCCGGCGGTATGCGGCAGCGCGTGGCGCTGGCCCGGGCGCTGGCGCAGGACTCGAGCGTGCTGCTGATGGACGAGCCGTTCGCCGCGCTCGACGCCATCACCCGTGATGTGCTGCACGAGGAGCTGACCCGGATCTGGAGCGAGACCGGCGTCTCGGTGCTGTTCGTGACCCACAACGTCCGCGAGGCCGTCCGGCTGGCCGAGCGCGTGGTGCTGCTGTCCTCCCGGCCGGGGCGGGTCGTCCGCGATTGGACGGTGGACATTCCGCAGCCGCGTCGCATCGAGGACGCGGCCGTCGCCGACCTGTCCGTTGAGATCACCGAAGAACTGCGTGGGGAGATCCGCCGCCATGGCCAGCAGTAAGACCACCCCCGGCACCGCGGTCGACGAAGCCGACGGCGGGAACGGCGGCGAGCAGTCCATAGAGAAGTCCGTGGAGAAGTCCACGGCGAAGGCGCGTGCGGGGAGCTCCCAGGACCTGGCGGGTCTGGAGGCCGGTCTGGACGCCCTGGACACGGTGCACATCAAGCGGGTCTCACCGGTCGAGGTGCTGGTCCAGAAGGTGCTGCCGCCCATCGTGGCCGTGGCCGTCGTCCTGGGCCTGTGGAAGGTGCTCGTCCTCGCGAAGGTCACCGACGACTACAAGCTGCCCGACCCGGGCCTTGTCTGGGACGCGCTGCACCAGCTGTGGCTGCAGGGCGAGCTGTTCGACATCGTCTGGACCAGCGTCTCGCGCGGTCTGTTCGGCTTCGTCATCGCGCTGGCGATCGGGACCCCGCTGGGGCTGATCGTCGCCCGGGTGAAGTTCATCCGCGCCGGTCTCGGCCCGATCCTGTCCGGGCTGCAGTCGCTTCCCTCGGTCGCCTGGGTGCCGCCCGCGGTGATCTGGCTGGGCCTGAACGACCAGATGATGTACACCGTCATCCTGCTGGGCGCGGTCCCCTCCATCGCCAACGGGCTGGTGGCCGGCATCGACCAGGTGCCGCCGCTCTTCCTGCGGGCCGGACGCACCCTCGGCGCCCGCGGTCTGGTCAGCGCCTGGCACATCCTGCTGCCCGCCGCGCTGCCGGGTTACGTCGCCGGGCTCAAGCAGGGCTGGGCCTTCTCCTGGCGCTCGCTGATGGCCGCCGAGATCATCGCCAAGTCCCCGGACCTGGGCCTGGGGCTCGGCCAGTACCTGGAGAACCAGCGCAACAACTCCGATATGGCGGGGGTGCTCCTCGGCATCCTCATGATCCTCGTCGTCGGCATCGCCATCGAGCTGCTGATCTTCGCCCCGATCGAGCGTCGGGTACTGCGCAGCCGCGGCCTGCTGGCGAGCACCCGCTGAAACGGAAATTCCACGGAGCCACGGAAAGCCACGGAAAGAAGGCACGGAAAGCCACCATGTCTGCCCCGACCCTGCTGATCATCGCCCACGGCAGCCGCGACCCCCGCCATGCGGCGACCGTCGACGCGCTGCGCGCGCGGGTGCGGTCGCTGCGGCCGGGGCTGCGGGTGGAGTCGGCGTTCCTGGAGTTCAACGCCCCACGCGTACCGCAGGTGCTGGCCCGCCTCGCCGCGGAGGACGCCACCGAGGTGATCGCCCTCCCGCTGCTGCTGACCCGCGCCTTCCACGCGAAGTCCGACATTCCGGCGGTGCTGCGCGAGGCCACGACCCGCCACCCCCGCCTGTCCGTCCGCCAGGCCGAGGTCCTGGGTCCGTCCCCGCTGCTCATGGACGCCCTGGAACGCCGCCTGTACGAGGCGGGGCTGCGCCCCGCCGACCGCCCCTCGACCGGGGTCGTCCTGGCCTCGGCGGGCTCCACCGACCCGGAGGCGATCGCGGTGATCGCTGAAATCGCGCGGGAGTGGCGGCACACCGGATGGTGCGCCGTGCGACCCGCGTTCGCCTCCGCCTCTCTTCCCCGCACCGAGGACGCCGTCCGCGCCCTGCGCGCGGACGGCGTCGCCCGGGTGGCCGTGGCCCCCTACGTCATCGCCCCCGGCCGCCTCCCCGACCGCATCGCCCACGGCGCCGAGGCGACAGGCGCCGACCTCCTGGCCCCCGTCCTGGGCCCGGCGCCGGAACTGGCCCGCCTCCTGCTGCGCCGCTACGACGAGGCGCGCGGGGCGGGCGAAGTGCTGCTCAGCGCCTAGGACGCGGCGGTCTTCCAGGACCTGCAGTCCGGCTCGTGCCGCGCGGTCTGCCGCGGGATGAACACGGGCTCGGCCACGGGCTGTCCGTACAACACGCGCAGGGCGGCAAGGGCGGCCTCGTCTCCGACCACCAAGGCCGCCGAGGGCCGGTCCGCGATGCGCCGCAGCTCTTGCAGAACGTCCGCGAGGGGCTGACGTCGCAGTCTCAGCATCCGCTTCTGCACACCAACCTTGTCGTCCACTGCCAGAAGAGTGGCGCAGCTCGCCAGGGTGTCGAGGCACTGGCCTACCGCATCCAGTCTGCCTTTCCGTAATGGACCCCGGTTGAGCTGAAAGACATCGATGGTCGCGCAGCCACGCGGGGTCAGACAGTGGTACTCACCGCTGGTGAGGGACAGCCGGAGATGATGTACCGGTTCGTCCGCCGTAGGGTCGATGAGCAGTGGCTCCCCGCCCTCGTCTCTCGGGAAGGTGCCACCCTTAGCGTGCGAGTTGCAAAAGGAGCACCCGAGGAGGTGGTTGTACCAGTCGAACACCCGGCGAGGGGCGTGGTGCAGAGGCTCGAAGTGGTCGACGGCTGTGCCAAGACTCTCCGAACAGTACATACAACGCTCGATCCCGCTGGCCATCGCGCGGAGGGCCATGGCTACGCGCTCGCGGGTGCCGCCGGCCGCCTTCCAAGCCTTTCGGGCGACAGCTTCTGTGAGGCCAGCGTCAGGTAGGCGGTCGTGCGCTCGTGCAAGCAGTTTCACCGTGTGACCGTCGAGCGGTGGCCGTTCTAACCGAATCATTCCTCACGCCCCAGATGGGCCGCCACTTCGCTTACCCGCGCAGACAGAGAACTGTTTAGCTGCACGCTTAGCCGACGGTATTCGACCAGCTCCGCCTCGCTCGCCTGGCCGTCCAGCACCCTGAACTCCATGGCCGCCAGCCGTCGCCGAAGCTCGTCCGCACGATGAGAGTATGGCGAGTCGACCCCGAAGAGGTCGGACAGGACCGCGTCGTCCCCGCTGCCGTACACAACCCGCTGGTACAGCTCTTCGTCAACCACCTCGGGTGGACGTTCTTCCGTGGGCGCGGCCAGCCTGATCAATCCGCCAGGGTCGGCGGACTGACAGATGTACGGGCTGTGGGTGGTGACGATGAACTGGATTTCCGGGAAGTGCTGCTTCATCCACGGGCCGATCAGCTTCTGCCAGCTGACGTGTAGATGAGAATCGACTTCGTCTATGAGCACGACACCGGGCATCGGGATGACAGGATGTCCGTCACGGTTCTCGACTCGCAACTCGCCATACGCACCATACAAGTGCCGGACGATATCCACGACCAGAGCCGTGACCGAGCGGTAACCATCGCTCAGCCCACGCAAGGCGAGCACTCCACGCGGGGTCGTCACCCAGAGACCATCGGAGTCGACGTCGGTCACCTCGTGGTAATCGGGGAGCAGCCCATCGCCGAGCAGGAGTTTTACAGCCTCTACGAGCTCTCGTGCGCCGGTACGCCCTTCGAGACTACGCAGATGTTGTTCGATGAGCCAAGTGACGCCTTCCGTCAGGCAGACGCTCTCATCGAAGAGTGTTGCCAGCCGCTCAGCACGCTCGGTACCCACATTCCGCGCAGAGTTTCCGCCGCCGAGACGGCGATAAGGGCCATAACCGAGGCACAGCCACCCCTGCGGATCCTGCTGCCAAGGGCCCGACTCAGCCCTGCGTTGAAGATCGGCCGCTTTCTTCATCACCGGATGCCGCAGGCTGACATGATTCTTACCACGGTTCTTCATCCGGTCCCAGACCAGCCGGACACTTCCTGTCTCTGGAAACCAACCGTCGACGGAGCTGTCGGAGTTGGCCCAACGGGCATCCACGTGTTCGGGACCGACCACCGTCGCCTCGACGACCGCCTTGCGCGCTTCCTGAGTCACCCACTCGTCTGCCTTCTTGAGCAGCGCATGGGTGACAGCCGGACCTTGCACTACCAACGCGAGGGCTTGCAGCACCGTCGACTTGCCCGAGCCGTTCCGCCCGGCCAGCACGGTCCAGCCCGCGTAACTGCCGTCCTCACGTCGCGGGAATCGCAACCGGGCCGCCCGGTGACCGTGGAACCCTCGGACGCCGGACAGCTCCAAGTCCGTTACGTACATATCTTTGCCCTCCTACGGACCGGAGCGGGTGCCTCTGCGCAGACTACCGATCCAGGCACCCCGACATAGCCCATGAGCGGGGCAGCGCGCCCCGCCCTCTCGCGTGTTCAAGCGGCCTCGGCGTGGTCGAGCTCGGCGCTCCCGGGGCGGCTGAGCCACACCAGCCTTGCCGTCACGCCGTCCTCACCAGCGCCGCGCATGAACCATCGAAGAGCACCTTCCGGCGAGTTGAGGACCATCTGGCCGGTGCCGTCGGCCGTGATCACGTGAACGGGACCCTCGCCGAAGGCGATTCCCCACGCCGCGACACACCCGTCTTTCAGGCCAGGCCGCACCTCGCACTCCTGGACGACGGCGAAGATTCTGGGCGCGACCGCGAGGACGAGGTCGCAGAGTTCCTTGGCGAAGAGTTCTGGGGAGTCCGGTGTCTGCATGTGGGCCTCCGAGGGAGCAGGCATGAAAGGGCAGATACGCTTCCGGCCGACCGGCCACCACTACGTGATGGGCGCGTCACTCACGGTAGAGCATAAGGTTATGCTGACACAACCTTATGCTCGCAGCTACGAGGCGTTGGACCTGCGTCGTCGCGCACGGCAGACTGCCGAACAGCCTGGAGGAGAAGAGAGCATGCCGAGAAGTCAGCCCACAGCACGACAGCGCCGACTGGGTACTGAGCTGCGCAAGATGCGCGATGCGGCTGGTGTGACCGCCCGCCGGGCGGCCGAGCTGATCGGTACGAACCCCATCCAGATGAGTCAGGTCGAAGCGGGCAAGGCCGGTATCAGCGAGGCGCGACTGCGCTATATGGCCTCTCAGTACGCGTGCTTCGACACCGCGCTGATCGACGCACTGGTTGCCATGGCCGGTGAGCGCGGCAAGGGATGGTGGGAGGAGTACCGGGGCCTCCTCGCGCATGGCGCACTGGACCTTGCCGAGTTGGAACACCACGCAACCCACATGCGCATGCTTCAAGCCTCCTACGTTCCGGGACTCCTACAGACCGAGGCGTACATCCGGGCGCTCATGGCCTACGCCGTTCCTCCGCTGCCGCCACAGCATCTCGACACGCTGGTCTCCTTTCGCGTACGGCGGCGGGAGGTGTTGTCCCAGGACCCGGCGATCGCGTTCTCGGCGTTGATTCACGAAAGCGTCCTGCGCACACGCGTAGCCGACCGGAAGGTCGCACGCGAGCAGCTCGCCTTCGTCCTGGAACAGTCGGAGCGCCCGAACGTCACCGTCAGGGTGATCCCTTTTGATGTGGACGGCTTCGGCGGAGCCGGAAACTCCATGCTCTACGTCGGCGGGCCCGTTCCCAAGCTCGATACCGCGCAGATCGATGCCATGCACGGCTCGTTCTGGATGGACGCGGAGTCGGAGCTCACGAGATACCGCGCGCTACTGGACAAGGCCGAGGCTTCTTCCCTCGCGGTAGGGGCGTCTCGAGATTTCATCCACCGCATCGCGCAAGAAATATGAGAGAGGCAACCATGTCGAGCCCGGCCAAGTGGCGCAAGTCTTCGTTCTCCGGAAACGGGGAGGACAACCATTGCGTCGAACTCCTCCCCGTCGACGGCGGGATACGGATTCGGGAAAGCGACACCCCCGCCGAAACCCTCACCACCACACCGGGCCGACTCAGAACCTTCATACGCGCCGTCAAGGCGGGGGCGCTCGACCACCTCGGGCGGTAGCCACGAGGCGTCAACACATCACCGGCGCACCACGCCGCACACCTCCGGGTAGTCCACCTCGTCGGGCAGCCGGTAGCCCAGGGCGGTCAGCCGCGAGGCGACGTCCGCCGGGCTTCGGCCGGTCAGGCTCGCGCTGCGGAGCACATGTTCGAGGTGGACGCCGTCCAGGAACGAGCGGTCGACCGTCTCCAAGAGCCGGATGTCCGCCACGTCGGCGACGGCGGGCAGCTTGGCGTTCTCGTGCAGCCAATGCCCCAACGCGTCCAGCCGCTTGGCGATGTCCGCAGGGCTGCGTCCCGTGGCGAGCGCCGCGCGCAGGATGTGCCGCAGCCGCACCCCTACGACGTTGTTCCGCTCCAACCAAGGGGCTCGGCCGTCGAGTTCCTCGCTGAGGATGCGCAGGTCGTCCGGCTCCCAGGTGTCCGGCACGGCGCTCGGGCGGGAGTGGCCCAGCTCCACCAGGCGGGACGCGATGTCCGCCGGGCGGCGGCCGGTGTCCTGGGCGAGGGCGAGCAGCGGCTCACGGGGGTCCTGGAGGATGCGCTCGTCCTCGGGCTCCGGGGTGTACGGCAGCCGGATGCCGAGCGCGATCAGGCGCGTGGCGACGATGTGCGGGTTGCACCGGAGTGTCCCGGCCACCTTGCGCACATGCCCGCTCGACGCCTCACCGCCCCACTCCAGCCACTCCCCATTGCCCCGGGGATCGGTGCGGATCAGCACGATGTCCCGGGCGTCCGGGGTTTCGGGCAGCGGCTGGGCCGCCGGGACCGTCCAGCCGAAGGCGGTCAGCCGCCGTGCGGCCTCGGCGGGGCTGTGGCCCTGCCAACCCGCGGCGGCGAGCAGATGCCGCAGCGGTACGGGGGTGCCGACCTCCAGCCACGAGAGGTTGTACGTATCCGCCTTGAGCAGCAGCGCGTCGTCCGGGTCCACCGTGGGGGGCAGCGGGGTCGCGGGAAGCTCGATGTCGGCGAAGCCCAGCTCGGCCAGGCTCGCCACGACGGCGGCGGGAGCGGATCCCGACGTGGCCGCGGCGTACAGCACGTGTCCGTAGGGCACCCGCCGGGCGGGCTCGATCCAGGAGACGTCACGTCCGATGCGGATGCGGGTGAGCGGTTCGGTGCTGTTCGGCATGGTGGACCTTTCGGAAGCGGCGGGATCGGGCTGGAGGGTCATTCGGCCACTGCGATGTACCGGCCGCTTCCCTCGTACTCGTCGTCCTCGTCCCCCCAGCCCTCGTCGTCCTCCTCCTGCCTCCCGCACAGGTTCACCCGAACCCCCGCGGGCTCCAGCGCGGTCCATATCCGCAGCATCATGGCGTCGCTGAGGAAGTGGTGCGAAAGGTCGAGTTCATCGAGGTGGGTGAGCGGCTGCCCGTGCAGCAGCGCCTCCGCGCCCGCGTCGGAGAGCGTGCCCATGGACAGGCTCAGCGAGGTGAGCCGCGGCACGACCGGTGCGGAAGCCAGCGCGGCGGCCAACTCGTCCTGGATGGGGCTGTTCTGCAATCCCAGGTGGCGCAGGGCGGGCTTGCGCTCGCCCGCGAGGAGCGGGGCGAGCTGCTCGACGGTGGTGCCGCCCCCGTAGTCGTCGTCTCCCAGCCACAGCTCCAGCCGCTCCAGCGAGGGCAGGTCGGCGGCGGCGATGTTCGCCGCCGCTTCGGGAGGCAGCCCACCGGACTCGACCCGCAGCGCCCGCAGCCCGGCGTGCCCCGTCACGGGGAAGTCCAGCCCCTCCCCTCCGCGGACGACGAGCTCCCGCAGATCGGGGAACGCCTCCAGGAGCGGTGCGAGATCGCACTGGTCGATGCTGGAGATCATCTGCTCGTCGCCCTCGACATCGCTGAGGAAGAGCGCCTCGAGACCGGTCAGCCGGGGGCTCAGACCGATGAACGCCTGGTGCGACAGATAGTCCATGCCATGGCCGAGGACCAGCGCCCGCACCTTCTCCAGCTCCACCGTGCTGGTGAAGCGGTCCCAGTAGTCCTCGGGGTTCTCGTCGGTCGAGTACGGCCCGGTCTCCAGCCGCCAGGCGACGGAGGCGGCATCGGGCAGAAGCGTGGCGGGGGCGTACGGCGGGACGGTCAGCACCGGTAACCCGTGGAAATGCCGGGCGTGTTGCACATACGACAAGAGGGGGCTCCCGAGGCTCCGTGTCCGACGGTTGTGCGCTTGTTCTATCAGCAGCCCCGGACATGGCCACCGGCCGTTCCCCCCGCCGTTCACCGTACGTTCCGCGGGCCGCCCTTCCCATGTGTCGGCGCGGCCCACGGGCGGCGCTGGACTTCCACTCATGCGCAACGAAGAGAGCACCGCCCGCCGTCGCCTCGGCGTCCGGATGGGGGCCGCCCTGGGGGCCGCCGTCGTCGTCGCGGCCATCCAACCCCCGGCGCAGGCGACGCCGGATGCCGGATCCTGGACGACGGAGACGGTGGCCCCGGGGGTGCGAGTGCGCGCCGGGGTGCTCCGGGACGCGGACGCGAAGCCGGTCTGGACGGTCACCGTGCAGGGGCCCGGCTCGGCGCCACTGGGCGAGCGGTCCTGGGCGGACGCCACGGCGGGGCGGCTGCGCGAGGCGGGGTTCGAGCCACGGGTCGAACGGGTGGTGTGGCCCGCCTACGCCGATACGCCGCACGGCACCATGGGGTGGCGGGTGCGGGTGGGCTCGTACGCCGCCTCCGGTGAGGCGCAGGGCATGCGCGAGAAGGTCGCCGCGGCCGGGTTCACGGCGGTGCCGGAGTGGACCGGCTACGACGCGCAGCGGCCCGCCGACCGCGAGAGCGTCCATGTGGCGGTGATCGACCCGGCCCGGTTCACCGGCACCGTGGCGGCCACCCATGACCGCAGCGTGGCGGACCGCGAGACGACCTCTTCGGTCGCCGCGAAGCGCCACTCCCTGATCGCCGTCAACGGTGGCTTCTTCGTCACCGCCGACGCCGACGGCGTCCAGGGCACGATGGCCGGAATCTCCGCGTACGACGGCGAGTTGGAGTCGATGGCCGCCGGTTCGCGGGCCGCGCTGATCCTCGCGGACGGCGGCCGGCACGCCCGTATCGCCGACCTGACCAGCACGGTCACCGCGCGGGCGGGGTCGTCCAGGTATGCGGTGCAGGGCATCAACCGGGTGCCCGGCAAGGTGCGCAACTGCGGCCGCCCCGGGGCCACTCCGACCGAGCTGCCCCGGCAGGATCTGACCTGCTCCGAGGCCGACGACCTGGTGAAGTTCACCCCCAGGTTCCGCGCCGAGCTGCCCACCGGGCCCGGCACCCAGGTCGTACTCGACGCCGACGGCCGGGTGGTCTCCACCGGCCCGCGCGGCGGCACGGTCCCGGCCGGGGGCTCGGTGCTCCAGGGCATCGGCGCCGCGTCCGACTGGCTGACGGCCCACGCCCGGCGGGGTGAGCGGATCGCGCTGGAGGAGGTCGTCCGGGACACCTCCGGCCGCCGGGTCCGGCTCGACTCCGACGACAGCATCGTCAGCGCCGCCCCCACCCTGGTGAAGGACGGCCGTATCGCCGTCGACGCCGCCACCGAGGGCACCCTCGACCCGAAGAACCTCTCCTTCGGCTACGCCTGGTCGAACGTGCGGCAGCCCCGCACGATGGCCGGGCTCGACAGGAAGGGTCGGCTGATCCTGGCCACGGTGGACGGCCGGCAGCCAGGTGTGAGCGAGGGCTTCACCCTGGAGGAGGCCGCCCGCTTCATGCGCTCCCAGGGCGCCGTCCAGGCCCTCAACCTGGACGGCGGCGGCTCCACCGCCATGGCGGTCAACGGCAAGCTCGCCAACATCACCTCCGACACGACGGGCGAACGCGCGGTGGGGGACACGGTCCAGGTCCTGCCCTAAGCGCTAACCGGCGGTCATCGCCGCGTGTTCAGATCACTCCTGTGGGTGATATTCACACCTTCCAGCCCGAGTGCCACGGCTCGGGCTGGAAGTGTCGGCGGTCGTCAGAGCTGCGTGCCATGCTGGAGCCAAGGAACACACGAGGAGGCGGTGGTGGCGATCATGAGCGTCGCTGAGACGCGAGTCGACGATCACGAAGGCCCCTGGACGGTCGAGGACGTTCTTGCACTCCCGGAGCATCCGGCACGAGCCCGCTTCGAACTCGTGGACGGTGTCCTCATGATGTCCCCTGCTCCCGACTGGGACCACCAGACCGTGTCATCCGCATTGCACAGCCAGATCAAGGTCGCCCTGGCTCGGTCCGGTGCACGGTTCCGCTCCGGCGAGGCGGTCAGCGTAACGGGAGAATCCAGACTCTTCATCCCCGATATCGCCGTCGTCGACCGCGCCGCCGTCCCACGCGGCACACTGGCCGCGCCTCTCGACGCGGCCGTACTTCTGGGGGAGATCGTCTCGCCCTTCAACCGAGCGGCTGACCGCATCCTCAAGCCCGCCCTTTACGCTCAGGCGAAGGTGCCCGCCTATTGGCGGGTCGAGATGGAACCGGATCTGTGCGTGGTGGTGCACGCCCTGGACGGGGACACTTACCGCGAGGTGGCCACGGTTACGGACAAGGCTTCGGTCGACGTGGCCGGAGAATTCGCCGTCGACCTGGATCTCGACGCCGTGCGCCGCGAGTTGGAAGGCTGACGCCGGGTCTCGGCACCTCGGCCACCTCGTCACCTCGATACAAGGCAGAACACGAACCGCGTTCAGCACGCCCAGGGGCGCAACCGGCCGGCCGGTTGCGCCCCTGGGGTGATCACTTCACCTGCGTGAGCCTCGGTGAGGCTTGCTCGGGCTTACTCGACGACCTTCAGCAGCTTGTTCGGCGTGCCGTCGCCCGGGTTGGAGATCTTGTCGGCGGTCGCGCCGTCCGTCAGCGCCTTCGCCACGTCGGCCGGCTTGGCGTCCTGGTGGCCGCTGAGGTAGACGGCGGCGGCGCCCACGACGTGCGGGGTGGCCATCGACGTACCGGAGATGGTGTTGGTCGCGCCGTCGTCGGTGTTCCAGTCGGAGGTGATGTCCGAGCCGGGGGCGTAGATGTCGACCACGTCACCGTAGTTGGAGAAGTCGGACTGCTCGTCCTGGTCGGTGCTGGAGGCGACCGTGATCGCGTCCTTCACCCGGGCGGGAGAGCTCTGGCTGGCGTCGGAGGACTCGTTGCCCGCCGCGACGGCGAAGGTGACACCGGAGTCGATGGCCTTCTGCACGGCGGCGTCGAGGGCCTCGTCGGGGGTGCCGCCCAGGCTCATGTTGGCGACGGACGGGCCCTCGTGGTTCTCGGTGACCCAGTCGATGCCCGCGACGACCTGCTCGGTGGTGCCCGAGCCCTGGTCGTCCAGCACGCGCACCGCGACGACCTTGGCCTTCTTGGCGACGCCGTGCTCGGCTCCGGCGATGGTGCCGGCCACGTGGGTGCCGTGGCCGTTGCCGTCGTCGGCGCTGTCGTCGTTGTCGACCGCGTCGAAGCCGGACGTGGCCCGGCCCTCGAAGTCCTTGTGGCTGGTGCGGACACCGGTGTCGATGACGTAGGCGGTGACGCCCTCACCCGCGCTGTCCGGGTAGTTGTACGCCTTGTCGCCCTCGGTGTCTTCCTGGTCGATCCGGTCCAGGCCCCACGACGGCGGGTTCTCCTGGGTGCCCTTGACCGTGTAGCGGTGGTTCTGGACCACCTTGGCGACCGACGGGTCGGCGGCCAGCCGCTTGGCCTCGGTGTCGCTCAGCCCGCTGGCAGAGAAGCCGTTGATGGCGGAGTCGTAGGAGCGGCTGAGCTTGCCGCCGTACTCCTGGGCGAGGTCCTTGCCCTCGGCGGCGGCCTTGACGGTCTTGCCGCCCTTGAGCATGACGATGTAGCTGCCGTCGACGGCGCTCTTCGACTGGGTGCCGTAGACGGTGCCCTCGGCGGGCTTCGCGGTGGTGGCCCCGGCCGGAACGGCCACGAAGACACCGGCGGTGACGGCGGTGGCGGCGGCTACGGCGAGGCCGAGTCGACGCGCGTTGCGCTGCTTGTGAACTGCCATGACGAGGGTTCCTCCTCGTGCGGTTGTGGGGGGTAATCCGCACCCCGGATCGCGTCCGATCCCTCAAGTGCGGCAGGACCGGAGTGGGTTGGGGCCACGCCGGTTCTCACACGACCCTGACTGATGAGTACGGGTCAATTCAAGATCCCCGCCGATATCCCCGACGATGTGTGACATAGGCAACGTTCCGCGCTTCGACCGCTCCCCGACCTCGAGGTCAACGCCCTTTGCGTGTAAGGGGCTCGCATCAGGGAGGGTAGGGCTGTCCCCCCTTCCTCGGATGGAGGGAACCACCGGAGGGTTCACCGGTCAGCAGGATGGGGCGGCCCGCCGCCGCGCCCTAGCGTCATCCATGAGTGGCGGGGACGTTCCGCCACCAGGGCATAAGGGGATGTCGTGGCGGACACAGGCCGCTTGGAGAGGCCGCGCGGGATAGCCGCTCGCGCGGGCAGTTGGAGCGCCCGTCACCGGTGGGCGGCGGTCGGGGGCTGGGTGCTGCTGGTCATCCTCGCCCTGGCCGTCGGCTCGATGACGGGCCGGGTGGATGTGACGGACAGCGAGCAGGTTCCCGGCGAGTCCGGGCGCGTCTCGACGATTCTCGACGAGGCGGGCATTGACGCCGCAGCCGGGGAAACCGTGCTGATCCAGGCGAAGGGCGGCGGGCTCACCGCGAACGACCCGGCCTTCCACAAGGCGGTCGACGCGGT
Source organism: Streptomyces sp. NPDC007875 (assembly GCF_042868035.1). Lineage (NCBI taxonomy): Bacteria > Bacillati > Actinomycetota > Actinomycetes > Kitasatosporales > Streptomycetaceae > Streptomyces > Streptomyces sp. NPDC007875. Next base: position 297,151 of record NZ_JBIADZ010000010.1, read on the forward strand.
GATCGCCGGCGTACGCGACACCGGCCGGGTGACCGCCCTCCGGTCCCCGTACGAGACGAAGACCATCTCCGCCGACCGGCGCTCCGCCCTCGTGCAGTTCGAGATGCGCGGCGATCCGGAGAAGGCGTCCGAGCACATCCAGCCGGTCCTGGACGCGGTGGGCAAGGCCCAGGACCGCCACCAGGACCTGCGGATCGAGGAGTTCGGCGACGCCAGCGGCCAGAAGGCGTTCGACGACGCGTTCGGCGACGACTTCACCCAGGCCGAGTTCTCCGCGCTGCCGGTGGCCCTGGGCATTCTGCTGATCGTCTTCGGTGCGCTGGTGGCCGCGCTGCTGCCGGTCGTGCTCGCGATGACGGCGTTCCTGGCCACCACCGGTCTGGTGGCGGTGGTGAGCCACTGGGTGCATATGAGCGACACCGCCAACTCCGTGATGCTGCTGGTGGGGTTGGCCGTCGGCGTCGACTACTGCCTGTTCTACCTGCGCCGGGAGCGTGAGGAGCGCGCCGCCGGACGGGATGCGCAGACCGCGTTGCGGATCGCGGCGGCCACCTCCGGCCGCGCCGTCCTGGTCTCGGGTGTCACGGTGATCGTCGCGATGGCGGGCATGCTCTTCACCGGGATCGCGGAGTTCAAGGCGATGGGGCTGGCCACCTTGATGGTGGTGGCGGTGGCGATGGTCGGCTCGGTGACGGTGCTGCCCGCGCTGCTCTCGCTGCTCGGTGAGCGGGTGGAGAAGGGCCGGTTGCCGTTCCTGGCCCGCGCCAGGCGGCGCGGCGGCAGCGAGAGCCGGGTCTGGCGCACCGTCCTCGGCCCGGTGCTGCGCCGCCCCAAGCTGTCGCTGGCCCTCGCCAGTGGCGCACTGATCGCGCTGGCCGTCCCCGCCGTGGGGATGAACACCGCGAACCTCACCATGGACCAGGAGTTCGGCGACCGGCTGCCGGTCGTGACCGCGTACAACCACATCGACGAGGCGTTCCCGGGCGGGTCCGACCCGGCGAAGGCCGTGGTGAAGGCGGACGACATCGACGCGGCGCCGGTGCGCGACGCCCTCGCCCGGTTCCGTACCGAGGCCGTGGCGAAGGGCGCCTCCAGGGGCCCGGTCGAGGTGACCGTCCACCGGAAGCAGAACGTGGCCGTGGTGGAGGTCCCGCTGATCGGTGGCTCGGACGAGGACAAGGCCGAGCGGAGCCTGAACGTGCTGCGGGACGAGGTGCGCCCGGCGACGCTCGGCACGGTGGACGGGGTGGACGCCCCCATCGGCGGTTCGACCGCCTCCTCCAAGGACTTCAACGACAAGCTCGGCTCGGCCGTCCCCCCGGTCTTCGCCTTCGTGGTGGTCTTCGCCTTCCTGCTGATGCTGATGTCCTTCCGGTCGCTCACCATCGCCGTGACCTCCATCGTGCTCAACCTGCTGTCGGTGGGCGCCGCGTACGGCATCCTCACCGCGGTCTTCCAGCACGGCTGGGGCGCGGGTCTGGTCGGCGCGGAGGGCGTGGGCGCGATCGTCTCGTGGCTGCCGTTGTTCCTCTTCGTGATCCTGTTCGGGCTGAGCATGGACTACCACGTCTTCGTGGTCTCCCGGATCCGCGAGGCGCGCCTGGCCGGGCGCAACACCAAGGACGCGGTGGTGCACGGCGTGGTCACCACGGCGGGCGTGGTCACCAGCGCCGCCGTCATCATGGTCGCGGTCTTCTCCATCTTCGGAACGCTGTCGATGCAGTCCATGAAGCAGATGGGCGTGGGCCTCGCGGCCGCGGTCCTCATCGACGCCACCGTCATCCGGGGGGTGCTCCTCCCGGCCGCGATGCTGCTGCTCGGCGAGCGCAACTGGTACCTGCCGAAGTGGCTGCGGTGGCTCCCGGACCTCGCCCATGACGAGCCCGCCCCGGCCCAGCGGCCCACCACCCTGGTGGCTGCCCCCGCAGGGCCGGACGCGGACGACCGGCCCCGGCACGCCAGGGTCTGACCGCTCCGGGCACCCGCACACCCGCCAACCGGTCACATGGTCTTCGGACCATGTGGCCGGTTCGGCGTATCCGGCGTGCGGGTGGGGGGGTGGAAAAGGCGTTGCGGGGGGTCACGCCGGTCCCTACGGTGCGGGGATACGGCGGAGAACCGCATACGCGTCGTTTCGCGTACGCGCGCACGGAAGGAGCACACCGATGGGCGGCAGTCCCGGCATCGGCGTGTTCACCCGCGTCAACACCCGCGGCTGTGCCGGGGTGGCGTGTGCGCGCGTCTCGCCTTCGCTTACCCGCCGCCCGCGGCGCGGCCCCGGTGCCCTGGCCGGCCCGGACGCGCCCGGTGTCTCCATGAGTCTGTGAGCGGCCCGAGCCGCTGACTCGCCCGGTTTCCGATCGCACTCGCGGTGAGCCGATTCCTCGCTGTGAGCTGATCCCTTACCAACACGCGCCCTCGGCCAGGGCCCCCGCCAGTCCAGGAATCACTCGTTCCGGGACGGGCGGCAGGGCCCGTTTCCGCGCTGCTGCCGCCCGCCCGGCTCCGAAAGGACCGTGGCCGTGGCCCGCAATCGACATCAACCCCACATCCCACACCGCACCGAACGCGACCGCGCGAGGCGCGCGTACGGGCAGAACTTCCTCGTCGACCCGGGCGCCGTCGCCCGCGTCGTACACGCCGCCCGCCCCGGGCCCGGCGATCTCCTGGTGGAGGTCGGCGCGGGCAAGGGGGTGCTCACCGAGGCGCTGGCGCCGCGCTGCCGTGACCTGATCAGCTATGAGATCGACCGGCATCTGATCCCGGGGCTGCGGGAGCGGCTCGCCCGGTATCCGCGGGTCCGGGTCGTGCACCAGGACTTCCTGGACGCGGAACCGCCACGCGAGCCGTTCGCGCTGGTCGGCAACGTGCCCTACGCCCGTACCGCCGAGATCGTGGCCTGGGCGCTGCGGGCGGTGCCCCATCTGACCTCCGCGACCCTGCTCACGCAGGCGGAGTACGCCCGTAAGCGCACCGGGGACTACGGCCGATGGTCCCTGCTGACCGTACGGTCCTGGCCGGAGGTCGAGTGGCGGCTGTGCGGGCGGGTGGCGCGTGCCGCCTTCCGGCCGGTGCCCGCGGTCGACGGCGGGATCGTGCGGCTGACCCGGCGGCCGCGCCCGCTGCTCACCGACCCGGCGGCCCGGTCCGCCTACGCGGACCTGGTCGAGCTGGGCTTCACCGGCCTCGGCGGCTCGCTCCACGCGTCACTGCGCCGCAGCTGTCCCGCCCGCGCACTCGACCGGGCGTTCCGAGCGGCCGGGCTGGGGCGGGACGTGGTGGTGGCGTATGTGTCGCCGGAGCAGTGGCTGTTCCTCGCTCAGGAGTTGAGCGGGGTGGTGGCGCGAAGGGGATCCGCCGTTTCGAAGGAGTCGATGGTGCGGGTGAAGTCCCGGGTGGACAGCAGCAACTTGTAGATGATGGCCAGCTCGAAGACGAGCAGCAGCGCACCCGATACGACGGTCGTCGCGACCACCGCGTCGACGGCCGGGCCGATGATGAACACACCCATCTGGAACTCGATGCCGCTGATGAGATGAGCGCGGATGCGGTGGCGCAGCAGGAAGTTCCGGCACCGGACCCACCACGGGAAGCGGCGCCGGAACTCCTGGTGCAGATCGACGACGGCGGGGCGGCTGCGCTGGGCCGCCGTGGCCTCCAGGGGCGCCATGTCAGCCGCCGTGGTCTCCAGGGGCGCCACCGGCTCCAACGGAGCCACCGTGTCACGGTCCGTCTCCAGATCGGCTTCGGGGTTCTCCCGCAGCAGGTCCTCCATGAAGGCCAGCTCGGCCTGGTTCTCGGCCTTGCGGGCCGCCCGCATCCGGGCCTTGATCTGCTTGCGCATCCCATGCCGGATCTTGAAGATCTCCAGCGAGTCGATGTAGCGCAGCGAGTCCAGGGACGCGACGGCCAGCGCGAGCCACAGATACAGGACGTCGTCGGTGCGCGCGTACTGGCCGCCCATCAGGGCGACCGAGCAGACCAGCACCCGGATCCGGTCGAAGACGAAGTCCAGCCAGGCCCCGAAGACCGAGCCGGTGCCGGTCAGCCGGGCCAGCTTGCCGTCCATGCAGTCGAAGATGAAGCTCACGTGGTAGAGCACAGCCCCGAGCAGCAGCCATCTCCAGTCGCCCTGAGCGAAGCACGCGGCGGAGCCGAGGCCCACCAGGAACGCACCCCAGGTGAGCTGGTTGGGGGTGGCCCGGGTGTGCCTGGCGGTCCAGCGGACCAGCGGTGTGGCCACCGGGTCCACGAGCATGACGGTCCACCACGCGTCTCGCTTCTTCTCGGTGATCCGGCGGACCTCGGCGAGCGGCGGTATGTCTCGGGGCATGGGAAATCTTCCTGGCGTTCGAAAGGAGTTCATCTGAAGCTAAGAAGCCGTTAAGAGAAGAGACAAGATGAGGCAAGGACAACCTTTGCCGAGGGGTAACGGTCTGCTAGGGGGACCGGGTCCATGGCACGGCCAGGTGCGCCGGACGGCGAGGCCGACACGGCAACCGACCGGCGGGTGGCGATTCCCAACTCCGGGAGGGATTCCTACCGCTGGGAGCAGGCCCTGCCGCTGGTGGCGGCTCCTACCGCTGGGCGCGTCCTACCGCTGGTGGCACGTCCTACCGCTGGTAGCGGGCGAGCACCAGATTGCCGTCCTCGACCAGCCGCTCCCGTAGCTCCCCCATCCCGATCGCCCCGCTGTAGAACTCCTGCAGCGCCGGGGTGGCCACCTTGTCCTTCCACTCCGGATAGCCGCGCACGGACTGGGCGGGCGCCGGGCGCAGCCGTCCGGCCAGGGCGGCGCCGGTGGCCCAGCCGTGCCGGCGGGTGTGCAGGGCGGGGTCTCGCAGCGCGGTCAGGCCCGTGGGGAGCATCCAGTCGCCGCGGGCGAGCCGCACCATATGCGGTGGGCGCAGGAAGAAGTCGATGAAGCGGGCCGCCTCCTTCTGGTACGGGCTGTCGGCGGCGATGGACAGCGTCTGGGGGCTGACCCCCTGCCGCTGGTCGCCGCCGGGCCCGGCCGGGGACGGCAGTACGGTCCAGGCGAACCCCTTGGGCGCCTGCTGCACGATCTGCTGGCGGTAGGAGAAGCCGAGGGGCACCATCGCGTACTTCCCGCCGAAGAAGCCGGGGAGGGTGTCCGAGCCGCCCATGCCGAGGGTGGTCCGTGCGGCGCTGCGGTCGCCGCCCAGCTGGTCGTGGATGACGCGGGGCACCCGCTGGTCGGCGGCGTCGAACCGGACGGTGACCTTGCCGTCCGCGCCCCGGTGGAAGACCTTGCCGCCGGTGGACAGGGAGAGGTTGAGGGTCGCGGAGACGGGCTCCTTGAGCGGCCAGGCCACGCCGTGGGTCCCGTCGCGGGTCAACTCCTTGGCGGCGTCCTCGAACTCGGCCCAGCTCCAGGGCCGTTCGGGGGTGGGGATCCGCACCCGGGACCGCTCCAGCAGGGCGCGGTTGGCGATGAGCACGCGCGGCTCCTGGAGGAACGGCACACCGTGGACGGCACCGCCGAAGGTGGCGGTCTGCCAGGTCCGGGGCGGGATCTCGTCCTTGAGCCGCTGGGGCAGCAGGTCGGTGAGATCGGCGAGATAGCCGCCGTAGGCGAAGTCGGCGAGGTCGTCGGTGGCGTCATGGATGATGTCGGGCGCCTCACCGCCCTCGAAGGAGGTGAGCAGTTGGTCGTGGACGCTGTCCCAGCTGCCCTGGACGTAGTCGACCCGGATGTCGGGATGGGCCGCGTTCCATTCCGCCACCAGTTGCTTGTTCGCCTCGATGGATTCCTGCTGCCAGGCCAGGGACTGGAAGCGGAGGGTGATCCGGCCGTCGGACGCCCGCCGCCGTCCGGGCGCGCAGGCGGAGAGCAGGGTCCCGGCGGCGGACAGCGTTCCGGCGGCGGACCCGGCCAGCAGCGTTCGGCGGCGCATCAGTGCTTCACCGCCCCGGCCAGGGTGCCGCTGGTGATCCGGCGCTGGATGACCGCGAACAGCACGAGCGAGGGCAGCGTCGCCAGCAGTGAGGCGGCGGCGAGCGGGCCGAGGTCGGCGACGCCCTCGGTGCCGATGAAGTGCGTGAGGATGACCGGCATCGTCTGTTTCTGCGGGGACTTGAGCAGGACGAGCGCGAAGAAGAACTCGTTCCAGGCGGTGATGAAGGCGAAGAGGGCGGTGGCCACGATGCCGGGGGCCAGCAGCGGCATGGTCACCGAGATCAGCGTCCGCAGTCTGCTCGCGCCGTCCACGGCCGCGGCCTCCTCCAGCTCGCGCGGTACGGCCCGGGCGTACCCGGCCAGCATCCACAGGGCGAACGGCAGGGACCACACCACGTACACCATGATCAGCCCGGAGAGGGAGTCGATCAGGCGGACCTCCTTGAGCACCAGGAACAGCGGGATGATCACCAGGACGAAGGGGAACGCCTGGCTGACCACGATCCAGCCGGTGGCCGCACGGGACAGCGGGGAGCGGTGGTGCCGGGCCATCACATAGGCCATCGGGGTGGCGATGACGACGGTGATGGCCGCGGCGGCGAGGGAGGCGATCAGGCTGTTCCCGGCGGACCGCAGCAGCGGCTGCTCGTCGAACGCCTGACGGAAGTTGTCGAGGGTGGGATGGTCGGGGATCCAGCCGGGGTGGAGGCTCGCCAGCTCACGCGGCGGTTTGAACGCGGTGGAGACCAGCCACAGCAGCGGGAAGGCGAGGAAGACCAGATAGCCGAGGAGGGCGAGGTACTGGCCGGTGCGGGCCGCGCGGCGCCGGGCGGTGGGGCCGCGACGCACGGCGGTGGGGCGGGGACTCCTGGTGGTGAGGCGAGGACTCCTGGCGCTGGGGCGGGTGCTCATGCGTCGTCGTCTCCCTTCAGCCGGGCGACGAGATGGACGGCCAGCAGGATGGAGACCACCGCCACCAGCACACAGCCCATCGCCGCCGCATAGCCGAACTGGCCGTAGCGGAACGCCTCTTCATAGGCGAAGAGCATCGGCAGCCGGGTGCGGCCGCCGGGTCCACCGCCCGTCAGGACGTAGACCAGCGCGAAGGAGTTGACGTTCCAGATGAAGCTGAGCGCACTGATGGCGAGGGCGATGGGCCTGATGGCGGGCCAGGTGACGGTGCGGAAGCGGCGCCAGGCGCCGGCGCCGTCCATGGCCGCGGCCTCGTGCAGTTCGCGCGGCACATTGGAGAGACCGGCCAGCAGGGTGACCGTGACCTGCGGAAGGCGTGCCCAGATGCCGACCACGACGACGGCGGGCAGGGCGGTGGACAGACTGCCGAGCCAGTCGCGGTGGGTGCCGAGCGTCTCGTTGAGCAGCCCCGCGTCGGGGTGGTAGACCAGCCGCCACATGATGCCGACCACGACCTCCGGCATCGCCCAGGGAACGATCGCGAGCGCCCGCGACAGCCAGCGGAACCGCAGGTTCTGATTGAGCAGCAGCGCGAGCCCGAGCGCGAGCAGGAACTGCGGCACGGAGACGGCGACCGCCCACACCAGGCCGATCCGGAAGGACTCCCAGAAGAGGGTGTCGCGCAGCAGGTCCTGGAAGTTGAGCAGCCCGATCCACTGGGTGGGGTCGGTGCGGCCCGCCTGCGAGTCGGTGAAGGCGAGCGCGATGCCGTAGAGCAGCGGGCCGACGCTGAGCAGGAGGATCGGGATCAGGGCGGGCAGCACCAGGAACCACGCCCTGTGGCCGTTCCCCGCGCGCCCCTGGCCCTTGCCGGGGGCGGTGGACGGGGGTGGGGCGGAGCCCTGGTCCGAGCGCGCCGAGGCGGCGGTCACGGGTATCACGGCAGGGCCTCCTTCGGACGCGGTGGGAGGGCGGTCCGGTGGGAGAGCCCACGTCATCGTGCGGAGGGCGGGCGGTGCAGTCAAGCGGTTCACCTGCGGTAGCCGATGCGAGACTTGGGCGGGGGCTGGAGGAGGACCGCGACGTGGACGGGCGGGACGACGAGGAGTGAGGGGTGTGGCGGTGGCGGATGTCGCCTTGACGGAGGAACGGGCGCGGGCGGTGCTCTCGGCCGCGCTGCCGCCCTACCGGGCCGGTACGGCGGAGGCCCGGCTGCTGGCCCTCGGGGAGAACGCCGTCTTCGCCGTCGACAGCCTCTCCCTGGTGGTCCGGATCAGCCGCGATCTGGAGGTGTGGGACCGGGCCGCCCGGGAGCTGCGGATCGCCGACTGGCTCGCCCGGGAGGGAGTCCCCGCGGTACGTCCCGACCGGCGCTTCGGCTCCGAGCAGCCGCTTCCGTTCGCCAACCACCTCGTCACGTACTGGCAGCGGCTTCCCGACCCCGTACGCCCCGCCGGGCCGCGCGATCTCGCGGAGCTGCTGCGGATGGTGCACGCGCTGCCCGACCCGCCCGCCGATCCGGCACCGCTCCCGCTGCCGCGCCGCGATCTGCTGGGCGGGATCGAGCGCTGGCTGCGACTGGCCGGGGACGCGATCGATCCGGCGGACGCGGCGTATCTGCGCGCCCGCCGGGACGACTTCGCGACCGGCGTCGAGGAGCTGACCCCACGGCTCACCCCCGGCCCGATCCACGGCGACGCGCTGCCGCGCAATGTGCACATCGGACCGGACGGCCCGGTACTGATGGACCTGGAGACCTTCTCGCACGATCTGCGCGAGCACGACCTGGTGGTGATGGCGCTGTCCCGGGACCGCTATGGGCTCGGCGCGGAGGCGTACGACGCGTTCGCGGCGGAGTACGGCTGGGACGTCCGGGAGTGGCCCGGCTGCGCGGTGCTGCGCGGCGCCCGGGAGACCGCCAGCTGCGCCTGGGTCGCCCAGCACGCCCCGGGCAACCCGGCGGCGCGCGCCGAGTTCACCCGCCGCATCGCCTCCCTGCGGGAGGACGACCCGACGGTGCGCTGGCACACGTTCTGAACGAACGGCTCCGGTTCAGGGGCCACCTTGCGCCGCACCACGCACACACACCACGCACCACGCCAACTGACCCGCCGCGCGGCCCGCGCCTTGGGGTGTCCGGCGGGCTGCTCCCCTCCCCGCCCCTTCCCGTTACCAGGGGCTCCGCCCCTGGACCCCGGGGTCTGGGGCGCAGCCCCGGTGCGGGGTCTGGGCGCAGCCCCAGTTTCGGGATGGGGCGGGGAGGGGAGCAGCCCGCCGCAGGCGGCACGACCCACCGGCACCCCCGGCCGGGACGAACGGGTTGGCCCCGGGTGCCGCCAACCGAGCCCCGGCCGTCCCCACACGGACGGGCGGCCCGACGGACTCGCCGTGCGGCGTTCCCTCAGGCCCTCCACCCCGGGTCGCGGCCGCTCAAGGCGATCGCGCGGTCCAGCAGCGGGGCGTCGTCCGGGACGGAGACCATGGGGCCGAACGCGCCGTCCGGGCGCTGCTCGTCCGGAAACGCCGACAGCCACCCGATGATGGCCTCGGCGCTGCGGGGGTCGCAGTCGTAGGGCTGGCCGGTGGCGCGGGCGAGGTCCCAGCCGTGGATCAGCAGCTCGTCCAGCGCCACGACGCCCATCATCTGGGCGGGCATGGTGACACCCCCGGCCTCCGTGGTGCCCTGCCAGGCGGACGGCTCGCGCCAGGCCGCGGTCAGCGCGTCGAGCCGGCGCGGCAGCTCCTGCCGCCACTCGGGGTCAAGACGGTCCGCCGCCCCCTGCCCGGGGGCGGGGGCATCCGGGCCCGCCGTGGCCGTGGTCTTCTCGGCGGCGTGGCGCATGCCGATGGCGAGCCCCATGAAGTGGTCGAGCAGATCTCCCACGGAGTAGGTGCCACACGGTGTGGGCGCGCTGAGCTGCTCGTCCGAGACGCCGCTGAGCAGCGCCGTCACCCGGTGGGCGGTGGGCCCGAAGTCGATCATGGTGGTCTGGTCGTCGGTCACGGTCGTTCTCTCCTCGTTCGAGTCCGTGGTGCCCCTCATCCATACGGACCGGCCGGCCGCCGGAAACTCATCGGTGCGGCGCGCTCCGCTCTCCCCCGGGCGGGCCGCCACCCCACCACCCCCGCTACCCCACCACCGCACCCGCCTCCCGCAGGGGCCAGCCGCCGTCCACGACCGCGTCCGGGGTGCCCTTGCGACGCAGCCACGACTGGAAGTCGGCCGCCCAGCCCGCGTACCACCCCACCTGCTTGCGGTGGAGGTCCCACAGCTCGAGCCCGGCGACCTCGCGGTGGCGCTCGGCGAGCGCGCACGCGACCCGCACCGCCGCCAGCGCGTCCGCACCAGCGTCATGGGCGCGGTCGTGCACCACCCCGTACTCCCCGCAGACCGCCTCCAGCGTGCGCTTGCCCTTGCGATAGCGGTCGACGGCGCGGTCTATCGTGTACGGATCCACCACGGGGCCGGTCTCCGCGCCCTCCAACCGCTCGCTCAGCGGGCGCAGCCCGTGCCGCTCCAACTCGGCGGCGAGCAGGCTGAGATCGAACGCCTTATCCACGCACGACCGTGTCTCACGATCTCCGTCGTCGTTGATCGGCCAGGGGGTGCGATCAGATGGAGATCTTCTTCACCGACCCGGGAGCGTTGGAAGCGGCCGGGGTCACCGATGCACAGAGGGCGCTCGAACGGCACGGGTTGCATGCCGGTGCGCCGTTCATCCTCAGCGAGGATGGCAGCTACGACGTACACCTGAACCGCTTCCTGTGGTCCTTGCCCACCCTCGGGGTGAGGTCAGCGAACTCCTGGCGGGCGTACGCTCTCGATCTGCTGACGTGGGGGCGGTTCCTCCACGAGCATCGCGGCAAGACCGTCTGGCAAGCCGACCGTGACGACGTGACGGCCTTCCACCAGGCCCGGCGGGTCTCTCCCGACCCGACACAGGTTGTCTCAGCCTCGACCTGGAACCGGGGCGTCGCCGCCTTGGACAAGTTCTACACATGGGCCGTGGACGAGGCCCTGATCGAGCGGACGCCGTTCAAGTACTACGAGAGCTCACGGCGCACCGGCTCCGGACAGCAGGTGCGAGTCCGCAACAACCGTGCAGCAGAGAAGGCCGCCAAGCGCGGAAACGTGAAGTTCCTGTCTGTCGCCCGTTACGCGGCCTTCCGCGATGTCGGATTGCGCGGACAACTGCCGACCAAAGCCGCCGATTTATCCTTCCACGGCCGTAACTCGGAGCGGAACGTCGTCATGGCGGAGCTGCTGGTCACCACAGGCTTGCGTATCGAGGAGGCCGCGTCGCTCTGCTGGCCGGAACTCCCCACTCTGGACAGCCAGAGGGGTATGAAGAGTGTGCCGTTCGACCTGGCGCCGCCGACCGCCAAACGGGACAAGGGACGCAGAGTCCTGCTGCCGAACCGTGTCCTCCGTGCGGTGGCCGACTACGTAGAGATCGAGCGTTCCCTGATGCTCGACCGCTGGCGCGCCCGAGGCTGCCCGCTGCCGGCCGGTGCGGTGCTCGGAAGTCAAGCCGACCGGCGGGGTGTGCGGATGCCCTCGAAGGACGGCCGGCTCCGAAAAGTTCCCTGGTCACGTGTGCCGCCAGCGGTCCGCTCCCGGCTCTACCTCGTTGACGAGCAGGGCCATCCCGTCGGGCCGGCGTGCGTATGGCTGGGCCAGGAAGCTCGGCCTGTGTCCCTGTCGGCCTGGGAGTCCGTCTTCGTGCGGGCCTCGGAGAGATGCCGTACGTACGAGATCGACGTCGCCGCCACACCCCATGTACTCAGGCACACCTTCGCCGTGCATCTACTGTCTGCGCTGATCCATGAACAGATCGGCTCGGTTGAGAGGCATGAGGTGGCCGACGGCGTCTACCGCCGGATCATTGGCGACCCGCTCGATCACTTGCGCCGCCTGCTGGGGCACTCCTCGATCACCACGACGTACATCTACCTCGACTGCACCGACCAGGCTCAGGCATTGATCGATGGTGCGGTGGACGCCTGGACGTCCGAGGTCGCGGACACGGCGACTCAGGTGTCGCAGACACAGGGAGCGAGCGCGTGGTAACCCGGGGACGACGTCGGGCTCGGTTGAACGCACCCGTGCTCCAGACCGTTGACCAGACTCCAACCACGCTCGGACTCCTGAAGATCGAGGTCACGTTCTCGGACGACCGGATGGCTGTCGTGGACTGGACCCACGAGCCGCAGCAGCGGTTGCTGCGCGCACTGGGTGCCGAGCTGGCGGTGTCATGCACCGTAGGCCAGGGGACTGGATCCCCACATACTCTCCGGAATCGCGCACGCTCTTGCCTGGAATGGGCACGCTGGCTGGACTCCACGGAAGGCGTGGAACTGCGAGTGAATGACCTCCTCCCGCGTCACCTCGACGGGTTCGAGAGCCACCTTCGAGAGAGGCATCCGGAGTCTTCCAGGACGCCTTACTCACGTATCGCCGACATCGTTTGGATCTTGCGCCGCCTCAGCGACAAGGAATCCGGCTTGTCTGCAGCCATGCTCCGGCGGCTCTCCCATACCTCTGCCGGTCCGGTGGGCTCGTACACACCTCGTGACGCCTATTCACCGCACATCGTCGAGCAGTTGCGCACTGCTGCACGTTCCGATGTCGACGATGCAGTTCGGCGCCTGACGCTTGACGGGCCGACACTCCTGGCACAGGGGCAGGATCCACGGATGGCGGGTTGGAACTCCGACGCCAATGTGCTGTGGGAGATCCACCGGAGCCAAGGAACATTCACACGGCAGCAGCTTGCCCAACTGGTCGGCACGGCGCTGGCTGATGCGCATACTCCCGGCCGTCTCGCACCGTTGGTGTATCCGACCAGCCGCGACCTGTTCGCCCTGCTTCTTCTGTTCTGCCTCGAAAGCGGCATGGAGGTGGAAGCGGCCAGAGAGTTGACCTCCGACTGCCTGAAGAATCCCAACCGGGGCTATGTACAGGTCGAATACCTCAAGCGGCGTCGGCACGGCAAGGAGTGGAACACGATGCGGGTGCGGGACGGCTCGTCCAACTCGCCCGGCGGGCTGCTGCGCTTGGCCCTGCGGATCACTGCCCCTGTCAGAGAGGCCACGGGCTCATCGGCGCTGTGGCAGTTCCGGACGAAGGACGGGATTCTGTCCGCCGGCTTCAGCGCTGGATCTGCGTCGAGCGTGGCGCGGAGCTTCGTGTCGACACACCGGCTCACTGACGGGGGAAAACCCGTCGACTTGCGCCTTTCCCGGCTTCGCAAGACGTACAAGGCAGCTGTCTACAAGGTAACCGGCGGGAGGATGTCGGCGTTCGTGCAGGGGCATTCACCGGACATCGCCGCAGCGCACTACGCAGACATCCCCTCGTTGCGCAATCTGCACGAACAGGCCGTGGCAGACGGCCTGCAGGACGCACTCGCTGACGCCCAGACTCCCGTGGTGCTGACGCCAGAGGAGGAAGAGAGGCTCACACAACATCCTGCGGACGCATGGGAGTCACTCGGCGTTTCCGCCGAGGAGCTGCCGCCACTTCTGTCCGGCGAATCCGACCTGTGGTTGTCGTCCTGTCGCAGCTTCTTCGACTCGCCTTTCGGCATCAAGGGCAAGGCATGTCCCGTCTCCTTCTTCTCTTGTCTGGGGTGCAGCAACGCCGTGATCACCCGAAGGAAACTCCCAGCCATCCTGGCCTTCCTCAACCACATTGAGGCTGAACGGGCCAAGACGCCCGCAGCGGAGTGGGCAGCGCGCTTTGGCAAGGTTCACCATCAGATTCTGCAACTGATCGTCCCGCGGTTCAGCAAGGGCGACGTGCTCAGCGCCAAGGCAATCGCCGAGTCTTCCGAGCCTCTGCTGTTCCTGCCCCACAACCTACTGGGAGGCCACTGATGCCCGCCCAGCCACTACCACTTGGCCATGGTGCCAACCGCCCTGCCGACACGACACCGGTTCTGTCCGGACGACCTCTCGCCGCCGATCCATCCCTCATGCCGCAATTCGGGGACCGTTTCTGGGATCTCGCGGTCGCCGGGCACGCGGGGAACCGCTACGCCAGCGAGTTCTTCATCGACTTCGAGTCACTCAGTGATGCCACCCGGCGCGAGGCCGCGCGCGAGTTTCTCTTCTGGAGACTCAACACACACCCGGTTCGTGGTGCGCTTCCTTCCATCTCGACAGTGGCGGCGGAGTGGTGGAATCTGCGGTGTTTCTTCCGGTTTCTCGACACCGAACACGCTGGGATTCGCCTGGACACCATGACACAGCCGGTTCTCGATTCCTATCTGCTTCACTGCCACGGCGAAGAACTGATGCCGAGCAGTCTGCGCCATCGCCTCCAGGTCATCCCACGCCTCCACCTCGCGGCAGAGGGCATGCCATCGGACGCGTTGGAGATCAATCCGTGGAACGGCCGCCCCCTCTCCCGCATCATCGGCGGCCCGGCGGTGAGTAGACACGAAAACCAGACTCCCCGGATCCCACCCAGGGTCATCGCCCCGCTGGTACAGGCCGCCCTGTTCTACGTACATACCGCAGCACCGGACATCATCAGTGCACGCGCCGAATTGACGGAACTGCAGGCCTCTGTCAGCGAGATCCACGGACTGTCTCTCGCACGGCTGGACCGCTATCTCGACAGTCTTGCGGCAGGCGGGCGCGGGGTCCCGGTTCTGGACGGCACCGGTCTCCAACCGCACCTGGCCGGTTCACCCGCCTACACGTACATCATGCGCAAGTCGAGGGCGGGGCGGGATATAGCAGGCGGCTCCTACGATGACCACATCGTCAGGGCACTGGAGCGGCTCGGACCTGAGCCTGGCGGCATGGACACACCCATCACTCCGCATCCGCAGACCGGGCGCCCCTGGCGGGACAGGTTCAGTCCTCCCGCAGTCCCCCATGAGGAACGGCTCCTGCGAGCCGCCTGCTACATCCTCATCGCCTATCTGTCCGGAATGCGCGACTCCGAGGTCAAGGAACTCCGAGACGGCTGTCACTTCACCGAACGGAGTACGGACGGCGTCGTCGTCAGGCACAAAGTGCGATCGCAACTCGTCAAGGGCGGGCGAGGGGCGCCGGAGAGCTGGGTGGTCATCGAGCCCGTCGCGCAGGCCATCGAAGTCCTGGAATGCCTGCCCCACCGTGACCTGCTGTTCTGCCGACCGGTCGCTGGTCGCCCGTACTCGACGATCTCCGCCAACCGGATGAATGAGAACCTCAACGCGTTCCGGGCACACTGCGCGGACATCGGCTTTCCAGTACCCGATGTCGACGGAGAGCCGTGGAATCTCACAACGCGCCAGTTCCGCAGAACCGTGGCATGGCACATCGCTCACCGTCCGTACGGAACCGTCGCGGGGATGGTCCAGTACAAGCACCTCTCCGTAGCCATGTTCGAGGGCTACGCAGGGACTTCGCCCTCCGGTTTCCGCGCGGAAGTCGCCGCCGAAGAGGCCCTGGCCCGCTTGGCCGACATCGTGGAACGCTACGACGACTTCAAGGCCGGGGTGCGCTCGACCGCTCCAGGGGGTGCACGGACCGACAACGAGTTTGCCCGCGTACAGGAGGAATTGCAGGACTTTCCCGGCAGAGTGGTCGATGAGCGGCGCCTCCACGCCATGCTCAAGGCCTCGGCGCACACTCTGCACGTCGGGACTCTGAACGACTGCTACTACCAACCTGAAACCGCCCTGTGCCGAACCGCAGGCACTGAGGACCGGCCCTTGCTCAACAATTGCCGTCCCGAGCGCTGTGCGAACTCGACCATCACGACCCGTCATCGCCCAGCGTGGGAAGCGGCACGCAGCGACACCGAGCGTGCGTTGACCTTCGTCGGGCTCTCCGATCTCCAGCGCACGGCTCTGCGAGGGCACACGAGCGACATCATCAGAGTGATCGAGGGAGTCGACCGTGCCCACAGCTGAACCCATCGAAGCAGCCCTCGAGGCGGCGTCCGAGCGTCTGCTCCGCGGAGAGCCCACCCGTAGTGACGGTTCCCTCACCGTCGCCTCACTCGCCGTTGAAGCCGACGTCAGCAGAGCCAGCGCCTACCGCTACCCCCATGTTCTGGCGAAGTTCCGAAACCTCGTAGCCGAACGAGAAGACGCAGCCACACCCTTAGCGTCCCTCCGGCAGGAGGTCCAGTCTCTGAAAGCAGCCGAGCGTGGGCTTCGCCAGGAGCACACGCGCGAGGTGCGGGAGCTCCGGTCCTCCATCAACGTCCTCGCACAGCAGGTTCAGTTCCTCACGCTCGAGAACCAGCGCCTCTCTCAAGCCTCAAGCCATCATGACCGGGTTACCCGCATCGACCGACGTTGAGCTGGCCCAGAACCATCCACAGCACATGTTGTAAAGGAATCTTTCTAAAGATACCTTTACAACATGTCGAACAGTCAGAAGAACGAGCCACCGGGAGCCCCTGCTCGCACGACCCAGCTCACCGACCCTCACGCTCTGCGCGCCTACGCCCATCCCACCCGCATGCGCCTCGTCGGCCTGCTCCGTACCGAAGGCCCCTTCACCGCGACCCGCGCGGCCGAGCTCACTGGCGAATCCGTCGCCAGTTGCTCGTACCACCTGCGGATGCTCGCAAAGTACGGGCTGGTCGAGGTCGCGCCGGGAGGCCAAGGCCGCGAGAAACCCTGGCGGGCCACTGCACGCTTCACTCAGTGGCCCAACTACTCCGAGGACCCTGCCGTCGCAGAGGCCAGCAGGGCACTGGAAACTGCGGTCGCCGAACGCTACTTCGAGCTGATCACCCGCGCCATCGAAGAGCGCCACGATCTACCGCGCGAGTGGCAGGAAGCCGAGCACATCGGCGACCAAGTGCTCTACCTGACGGCAGAGGAGCTCGCCGACCTCGGCGAAAGACTCGACCGTCTACTGCGCCCCTACGAGGACCGGCAGGGCGACCCGGCCGCCCGCCCCCAGGGCGTACGGCTCGTCCAGATCGTCCGGGCCGCCTTTCCCTTGCCGCAACGGCCCGCAGGCAACGAGGAGACTTCCATCGCTCCGGACAGCACGGGCGGCCCGCGATGACGGCCTCGGGCCGCTTATCCGCGAAGGTCCCCGACCTCCTGCGCAAGCGCTCCTTCCGCCGTTACTGGACCGGCCAGAGCATCTCCCTGGTCGGCGACCAGATATCCCAGATCGCCCTCCCTCTCGTCGCCGTCCTCGCCCTCCACGCCGACGCCGCCCAGATGGGCTGGCTCGCCACGGCCCAGCTCATGCCCGCCCTGCTGCTCTCGCTTCCCGCGGGCGCCTGGGCCGACAGCAGAGCGCACCGCCGCCGCGTCATGATCGCCACGGACCTGGCGCGGGCCATGCTCATCGCGTCGGTTCCCATCGCGTACGCCCTGGACGCACTCACCTTCACGCAGCTCTACGCGGTCGCCTTGGGGATCGGCGCGCTGACCGTCCTCTTCGATGTCTGCAACACCATCCTGTTCGTCTCGCTCATCCCCGCCGAGCGCTATATCGAGGGCAACTCCCTCGTCAACGGAAGCCGGGCCATGTCCTTCGTCGCGGGCCCCAGCGCCGGCGGTCTCCTCGTCCAGTTGCTCACCGCGCCGCTCGCGCTCCTCGCTGACGCGGCGACCTATCTGGCCTCCGCCTACTGTCTGGCCCGTATAACCCCCGTCGAACCGTCGGCCGTGCCACCCGCGAAAGGGCACTTCACCGCGGGCCTGCGGTGGATTTTCCGCTCGCGCGTCATGCGGGCCACGTTCGCCGGATCCGCCACGGTTCAGTTCTTCAATTTCATTTTTCACACGCTCTTCGTGCTCTACGCCACCACCGAACTCGGCCTCAGCGCAGGCGTGCTGGGGTCGGTCCTCGGAGTCGGCGCGATCGGCGGGCTGGTCGGTGCCGCCCTCACTGGCCGTCTCGTGCGCCGCGTCGGCATCGGACCCGCCGTCGTCATCGGCTTCGTGGCCTTCCCAGTCCCGCTGCTGCTCGTACCCCTCGCGGACGGGCCGGACGCGCTCGTCCTCAGCCTCCTCTTCCTCGCCGAATTTGGTTCGTGCGTGGGCGCGATGATCGTCGACATCTCGCTGGGCTCACTTCAAACGGCGCTCACCCCCCACGCCCTGCGCGCCCGCGTCAACGGGGCCTACCGCACCCTCACCCACGGCGTGCGCCCGCTGGGCGCGCTCGCGGGAGGAGCACTCGGCACGGCTGTCGGGCTACGCCCGACACTGTGGATCGCAACGGCCGGGGCCGTGATGTGCCTGGTCTGGGTGCTGCCTTCGCCGGTCCCCCGTATCCGCGAGTTGCCCGACACTCCGCCGGAACCAGCACCCGGCGCACCGTCGGCATCAGCGTCCGCATCCTCGCCCTCGTCCGGTTAGCCTCGCGTCAGAGGACCAAGTTCCTCGCGACTGAACGGGATCACCGGCCATGCCGACTCGACGTAGGCGGTCGCATCCGATGTACGACGCAGATACCTCTGGAGAGAGGCAGCCTGCTCGGCCGCCGCACGGGCTTGAAGATCATGCAGATCCGCGAGAGGCAGCGATCCTATGGACGAGTACTTCTCACCCAGTCTGCGTGCCGTCCGAGCGGCAGCCGCTGCGTCCGCTGCCGCGTTATGCGCATCATCCAGCGGCACCCCGTAGTGGGCACAGAGTGCCTGAAGATTGCGCCGCCCCTTCCGATACTGGTCTGCGTGCTTGTCCAGCACCAAGGGATCGATGACCGGAGAAGGCATCGCTTCCAACCGCTCTGTGAGCGGAGTGACGTTGTGCCGTCGGCATTCACGGTCCAGAAGGGAGAGGTCGTACCGCGCGTTCATGACCACCAACGCCGTCCCAGAGCTGAGAACTTCCGTAATGGCCTGCGTGATCTCTGTGATTACGGAAGCAGTCGGGGCTCCATGCGTGCGGGCATGCTCAGTCGTGATGCCGTGAATCGCTATGGCTTGCGCAGGAATCAGAATTCCCGGGTCGACCAGCCACGTCCGCTCCTCCGCTGGGTTCCCGTCCGGATCCAGCCTGACGAGTGCTCCGGTGACGATGCGGTCGGTCTCAATGTCGGTGCCCGTGGTCTCCAGATCGAAGGCCACCATCGAATCGCTGGTCCAGCTCATCACAGCACTCCGAGGGGGCAGCTGGGCGCCAGCGCGCGGTCGACCGGTTCAAGGCGCAGCAGATCCCTGGCACGCCCTGCGAGACGAGACACTTGAGACGCGTGTGGAGTGCGTGGATAAAACGCCGCGTTGTACGCCACCACCGGGGCGCCGGCGCGCCAGTGGGCCACCAGCACCTCGGCGACCTCCTCGACCACCTCACGCGCGGACCGGCCCTCCGCCGCCGCCCGCTCATTGGTGATCCCGTGCACCGCCACGGCGCCGTCGGGAATGGGCACTTGGGGATCGGCCAGCCACTCGCGCCGCCCTATCGGCTCCCCGTCCCTCACCTCGACCACGGCCGCCGTCACGATCCGTGACGTCCGCGGATCGGTGCCCGTCGTCTCCAGATCGAATCCGATCAGCAGCCCCCGATGCCAGCCCATGACCGCCCCTCCCTTTGTCGTACTTCCCCCAGGTGTGCACCACCTTCCCACGCACCACTGACAACGACGGGTGAGGCCAGGTCCACGCCGGACGGACGAGGGGGACGTCAGAGGCTCAGGAACGGTCACCGAGGCCGGCGACGACGGCGCTCAGGCGCCCCATGCCGTGGGCCACACCGAGCCCGTCCCTATAGTCGCGAACGTGCACGATCCGGCCCTCGCGAATCCGCATCACCAGAAGGCCGGGAATCCTGAAGGAACCCGGTGAGCCACAGCTCTGCGAGCCACGGCAAGTCCTCAGACGTCCGAGGACTCCGTGTTAGAGTCCCGCCGTCCTCGGAAGATCGTTCAGGAAGGCGCGGCGCGGTGGCGGAGACGGCACGGTTGCGGCACGGGCCCGTGGTGCCGCGGGTCGAGAGCGCCTTGCGCGCGATGCTCGCGGAGGGCCGGTGGCGGCCCGGTGAGCGGCTGCCGAATGAGGTGGCGCTCGCCGCCGAACTGGGCGTGGGCCGCTCCTCGGTGCGGGAGGCCGTGCGGCTGCTGGTCCATGACGGGCTGGTGGAGGTGCGCCATGGCTCGGGCACCTACGCCGCGAAGCCCCCGGCCCCCGCCGAGGAGGGCGATCTGCGGCGGCTGCTGCGCCGGGCCCGGCTGCGGGAGGTGTACGAGGTGCGCCGTGCTCTCGAAGTAGAGGCCGCCCGGCTGGCCGCCGGGCGCCTGCGCCCCGAGGACATCGGGCGGCTGCGGGACCATCTCGCACTGCGCGAGGAGCGGACCGGAGGCGAACCGGCCGCCTTCGTGGACGCTGATCTGGCCTTCCACCGGGCCGTGGTGGAGCTGTCCGGGAACGCCGTGCTGCTCGGCCTGTTCACCTCCGTCCTGCCGGTGCTGCGCGCGGCCCTGGTGGAGATGGTCAGCTACGAGACGGCACTGCCCGATGTGTCATGCGCCCACGCCGAGCTGCTGGACGGGCTGGCGCGCGGGGACGCCGACACCGCGATCGCGGCCACGGTCTCCCATCTCGAGGCCGTCATGGAACTCTTCGACAGCGAAAAGGAGGTGGCGGCCCCGTGACCGCCCCGGCCGTCCCCGTACTCAGGCTGCGCGATGTGGATGTGGTGCGCGACGGCACCCCGCTGCTGCGCTCGATCTCGCTCACCGTCCACCAGGGGGAGCACTGGGCGCTGCTCGGCTCCAACGGCGCGGGCAAGTCCACCCTGCTCAGCCTCGCGGGCGCACTGGTGCACCCGACGCACGGCACGGTGGAGGTCCTCGGCCGCACGCTGGGGCGGGTGGATCTGCGGGAGCTGCGGTCGTTCGTGGGCCATGTCGACCCCCGGCATCCGCTGCGCTCCCCGCTGCGGGTGCGGGACGTGGTGCTCACCGGGCTGACCAACACCGTGGAGCCGGTCCCCCGCCGCCACTCCACCCCCGAGCAGCGCGACCGCGCCGACCGGCTGCTCACCACCCTCGGCATGGGCGGGAAGCTGGACGCGCGCTGGCCGACCCTGTCGCAGGGCCAGCGCGGCCGGGTGCTGATCGCCCGGGCGCTGATGCCCCTCCCCCGGCTGCTGCTGCTCGACGAACCGGCCACCGGCCTGGACCTGGCCGCCCGGGAGCAGCTGCTGGAGAGCCTGGACACCCTGCGCCGGGAACACCCCGAACTGGCCACCGTCCTGGTGACCCACCACCTGGAGGAGCTGCCCGCCAGCACCACCCACGCGATGCTGCTGCGGGAGGGCGAGTGCCTGAGCTCGGGGGAGGTCGACGCGGTCCTGACCACCGACGCCATCAGCAAGTGCTTCGACCACCCGGTGCACATCAGCCGCACCGACGGCCGCTGGGCCGCCCGGGCGCTGCGGCCGCCGTACCAGGGCGCGGGGCAGCCGGTTCAGTAACAACGGGCAGCCGGTTCTTCAGGGCAACGGGCCGTCCGGTCAGGACACCGGCCGGGAGTCCGCCCAGACGCTTTCGAACTCCTCGCGGTAGGTGCCGAAGAGCCCGCCCTCGCCCTCTTGGCCCGCGCCCTCGCGGACGACGTCGCTGCCCCGCCCGCCGCCGCGCAGCACCAGGACCGGGGCCTCCATGCCCCGGGCCTTGCGCAGATACGGCTGGACGACCGCGAGGCCGTCCGCGCCGTCGCCGTTGACCAGGTAGGCGGTGAAGCGGGGGGTCTCGTCGAAGACATGGATCTCGAACGCGTCCGGGTCCCGCAGCCGGGCGCGCACCCGCCGCATATGGAGGATGTTCATCTCCACCGAGCGGCTCATCTCGCCCTTCTTCAGGCCCAGTTCGCGCTCCCGCCGCCGTACCGCGCTGCTCGCCGGGTTGAGGAAGAGCAGCCGGGCCCGGCAGCCGGATTCGGCCAGCCGGACCAGCCGGCGGCCCGAGTAGTTCTGGACCAGGAGGTTGAGCCCGATGCCGACGGCGTCGAGTCGGCGGGCGTTGCCGAAGAGGTCCTCGGCGGGGAGCTGGCGCTGCAGCCGCACCCGGTCGGGATGGACGCCCACGACATCGGCGTAGCGGTCGCCCACGAGGTCCTCGACGGCGTCGATGGGCAGCCGGTCGGCGGAGGGGGAGCCGGTGCCGCTGCCGAGGATCTCCAGCAGCCGGGCGGAGGCGCGCTCGGCCTGGGCGAGGACCGTCACGGACAGGGCGCGGTTGCGGGAGACCACATTGCGGGCGACCTCCAGCTCGTCCAGGGCCAGCTCCACCTCGCGGCGGTCGTCGAGGTACGGCTCGAAGCACGGCCAGTGCTGGACGAGGAGCTCCCGCAGCTGCGGCAGGGTCAGGAAGCTGACGACATTGTCGTCGGCGGGGTCGAGCAGATAGCCCTTGCGCCGGCTCACCTCCCGGACCGCGACCGCCCGCTGCACCCACTCCTGCCCGGCGGGGCCGGCGGCGGCGATGACCCAGTCCTCGCCGTGGACCGGTTCGTAGATGGGCCGCAGTACGGCGTTGACGACCGCGCGCAGCCGCTGTTCCACGAGGTTGAGCCAGATATAGGCCCGCCCGGCCCGGCGTGCGCGTGTGCGCACCTCGCTCCAGGCGTCGGCACCCCAGTCCAGTTCCGCTCCGATCTCCATCGGCCGCACCAGGGACACTGCGCCGGGAGGTGCGTCGGTGGAGCCGTCACCCCCGGGACCTCCGTCACCGGGGGGCAGCTCCAGCCCGCCCGAGCTCACCTGTGCACCGCCTTCCGCCCCCGTCCAACGATCACCGCAGACTACTGCGCTGGCGGGGGCGGTGCGACACTCAGGTCCTGCCTATCAAGTCAACGTTCTTCTTCTGTATGGCCGTTGTGTCCGGACAGTGCAGGAGGCGTGAGGGGATTCATAGCGGTGACGTCGCGCGGGGAGAGCTGGAAGCCCTGCCAGTGCAGCGGCATGGGCTCCTGGTCCTCATCCCGGGCGATGTGATGGAACCCGATGTTGACCCATACGATCGGGTGTTTGAGGGTCTGGCCATTGACCCACTTGTCGACGCTCTTGCCCGCCCCGGCGCCGCAGTTGCGCAGATTGTTGCTGGCGAACTGCTCACACTTGTTGTACTCGGTGAAGTAGACGTCGCGTTTAGTGAAACTACGGCCCTGGTACTTGGTGGTGTGGCCGGGGACGATCTCGTAGCTGCGCGGATGGCCGTCCTTGTTCTTGCCCGCCGCGCTGACCACGCGCCACCACCGCGCCGGCGCCGCGTCGCCCGCCAGTTCCTTGGTGACCTTGGTCCGGGTGGTCTTGGTCTTCGGGATCTGCCCCGAGGTCGCGGTGGTCTTGGAGTCGTACTGCTCGACCTTGCTCTTGGGCGAGCCGTCGAGCCCGAAGTTCAGCCGCCAGAAGACGTTGTGGGCATGGCTGGTGGCGTAGTCCTTGGCGCCCTTGCCGATGGGCCAGCCGCGGCCGTCGCCCGCGTCGTAGTCCATCGGGGAGAGCGTGCCGGTGGCGCCGACCTGCATGGTCATGGTGCCGTCACCGGCGAACCGCCACTCGGTGATGTACTCGTACCAGCCGACCTGGTTGACGGTGTAGAGCAGCAGGTCCTTGCCCTGCAGCTGGTACACCTTGTTCTCCTCGCCGCCTCCGAAGCCGCCCGTACCCATGCGGTAGGCATGGCCGCGGGCCCGGGTGGTGGCGCACAGGCCCTTCACATTCGGATGCTCGGGGTCCCAGGCGTCGGGCACCCGCACGGTCTTGATGGTGCCGCCGGGGCATTCGGCCGGGTCGAGCTGCTGCAGCCCCTGGGCGAAGTCCTGCCCGGTGAGGTCGTCGTACTCATTGCTGCCGTCGTCGTACGGCACATGGATCTGGCCCAGCTTGGCCGAGGTCAGCACCTTGATCGGGGCGCTTTCGCCCTTGGGCTGGTACGAGACGTCGTCGAGCACCAGCCCGGCCTTGCTCTCGTAGTGCCAGCACATCCGCCAGGTGGTGCCGCCGTCCAGCTTCTGCTCGATTCTGTACGGGGTGCTGCAATCCGCCGCGGCCGGGCTCTGCGGGGCCGCCTGGGCGGTGCCGACCGGCCCGGCGGCGACCGCCACGGTGCCGAGCAGCGCCGAGGCGCCGATGGCCGCCGCGACCCGGGCACGGGCGCGGCGGAGCCTGCTTTCAGGCATGGGGAGACTCCTGTGATGAAGGTGAGGCGTAGGGGTGTGCGCTGCGCCGGTGCCTGGCACCCAGCTCAGCTCAGCTTGGCGACCTTGCGGGCGCTCAGGTCGATCACCATCTGCCGGGTGTCGATCCAGGGGCCGTTCACCACTCGGGTGAACAGCCGTACGCAGCGGTGCGCGCCGCAGTCCTCGACCGAGGCCGGACCGGGGTTGCCCTCGCCCGCGCGGTAGACGAAGCCGGTGACGGTCAGCTGGTCCGGGCGGGTCAGCGCCTTGCCGGTGGCGTCCTTGAAGTCCTTCTTCAGCCCCTCGCCCAGCTTGTCGGCCATCAGCAGTCGCGCGGCCTCCATCACCTCGTCGCGGTTGGGCGGCGGCTGGACCCCGTGCTGGGTGTCGGTGCCGGTCACCTTGCCGCTGCCGAGGTCGACCGTCTTGGTGACGTAGGTGTCGTCCTTGTAGTCGTAGTACGTCACCTCGGCGCGGCGCGGCGCGTCGGCGGCCCCCACCTCGTCGGGGCCGAGCTCCGCGAGGTCGGTGGAGAGCCGCTCGGGGCCCTTGGCGCCCTTGACGTCCTCGCTGCTCAGCCGGAAGCCGCCGCCGCCCGTGAGGGTCTGGGCGCGCTTCATCTCATCGTCGGTCAGCGGGTCGCGGCCGGTGCCGGTACGGCCCTGCTCGGGCGCGTCCTCCACCACACCGGGCAGCTGCCGGGCCGCCTGGCCCTGCTCCGCCGCCGAGCCCTGGGGTCCCCCACCCGAGCCCTCTTTGCCGGAGGCGCTCCCCGGGAGCGTCACCCCGATCATGACCGCCGTGGCGGTGGCGGCCACAGCCGCGCCGGCCACCACCTTGCCCAGGTGGCGGTGCATCATCTTGCGCACATCCTCCCCCAATCCCCCCTGTCATCACATCGGACCGCATACCGGGATACGCGTACGCGGAGGTCACCCGGTAGGACGAACCGATATGGCCGTAGGTTGCCTCCCTTTTGAGGAAGTTCTGTTGAAAGGGCGGATGGGTCCGGCCAGTTGGGAAAGGATGCAGGGTCGGTCAGGTTCCGTCCGGTGCCTGGGGTGTTCGCGGCCCCCGGAGAAGAAGTGGAAGAGTCGACGTATGCAGGTCTGGCCGGGGCAGGCTTACCCCCTTGGCGCCACGTACGACGGCGCCGGAACCAACTTCGCGGTGTTCTCCGAGGCCGCTGTCCGCATCGAGCTGTGCCTCCTGCACGACGACGGCTCGGAGACGGCGGTCGAGCTGCGGGAGTCCGACGCGTTCGTCCGGCACGCCTATCTGCCGGGGATCATGCCGGGGCAGCGCTACGGCTTCCGGGCCCACGGCCCGTACGAGCCGGAATCCGGCCACCGCTGCAATTCCGCCAAGCTGCTGCTGGATCCGTACGCCAAGGCGATCAGCGGGCGGATCGGCTGGGGCGAGGAAGTCTACGGCTACCACTTCGGGCGGCCCGACAAGCGCAATGACCTCGATTCCGCCCCGCACACCATGGCGTCGGTCGTGGTCAATCCGTACTTCGACTGGGGGGACGACCGCCCGCCGCGCATCGACTACCACCGCACGGTCATCTACGAGGCGCATGTCAAGGGGCTGACCATGCGCCATCCCCGGCTGCCGGAGGAGCTGCGCGGGACCTACGCGGCGCTCGCCCATCCGGCGATCATCGAACATCTGACGGAGCTGGGCGTCACCACGCTGGAACTGATGCCCGTACACCAGTTCGTCCACGACCACCGGCTGGCCGACGCGGGTCTTGCCAACTACTGGGGCTACAACACCATCGGCTTCTTCGCCCCGCACAACGCCTACGCCTCCTGGGGCGACCGGGGCCAGCAGGTGCTGGAGTTCAAATCGGCCGTCCGGGCGCTGCACCAGGCGGGCATCGAGGTCATCCTGGACGTGGTCTACAACCACACGGCCGAGGGCAACCACCTGGGCCCCACGCTCTCCTTCCGGGGCCTGGACAACGCCTCGTACTACCGGCTGACCGAGGACCGCCGGTACTACATGGACACCACCGGCACCGGGAACTCCCTGCTGATGCGCTCCCCGCACGTACTGCAGCTGATCATGGACTCGCTGCGCTACTGGGTGACCGAGATGCATGTGGACGGCTTCCGCTTCGATCTGGCGGCGACGCTGGCCCGGCAGTTCCACGAGGTGGACCGGCTGTCGTCGTTCTTCGACCTGGTCCAGCAGGATCCGGTGGTGAGCCAGGTGAAGCTGATCGCCGAGCCCTGGGACGTCGGCGAGGGCGGCTATCAGGTCGGCAACTTCCCGCCCCTGTGGACCGAATGGAACGGCAAGTTCCGGGACACCGTGCGGGATCTGTGGCGCGGTGAGCCGAGGACGCTGGCCGAATTCGCCTCCCGGCTGACCGGCTCCTCCGACCTCTACCAGGGCGACGGGCGGCGCCCGCTGGCCTCGGTCAACTTCGTCACCTGCCATGACGGCTTCACCCTGCGCGATCTGGTGAGCTACGACGAGAAGCACAACGAGGCCAACGGCGAGTCCAACCAGGACGGCGAGAGCTACAACCGGTCCTGGAACTGCGGGGTCGAGGGCGAGACCGACGATCCGGCGGTGCGGACGCTGCGCGAGCGCCAGATGCGCAACTTCGTCGCGACCCTGATGCTCTCCCAGGGCGTGCCGATGCTCAGCCACGGCGATGAGTTCGGGCGCACCCAGGGCGGCAACAACAACGCGTACTGCCAGGACAACGAGGTGTCCTGGGTGCGGTGGCCGGATCACGTCAAGGGGAAGGACGGCGAGTGGGAGGACCGCTCGGCGCTGGAGCTGCTGCGCTTCACCCGCTCGCTGGTGTGGCTGCGCCGCGACCATCCGGTCTTCCGGCGCCGCCGCTTCTTCCACGGACGGCCGGTGGAGGGCACCCATGACGAGCTGTCGGACATCGCCTGGTTCACCCATGAGGGCGAGGAGATGATCCCGCGCGACTGGCAGGCGGCACACGCCAAGTCCCTCGCGGTCTTCCTCAACGGCAGCGCGATCTCCGAACCGGGGGTGCGCGGTGAGCGGATCACCGATGACTCGTTTCTGCTGCTGTTCAACGCGCACCATGAGCCGCTGGACTTCGTCGTGCCCATCGACCACGGCAAGCAGTGGCAGGTCATCGTGGACACGGCGGTGCCGGAGGGCGTGGAGCCGGGCAGCGGGGCGAAGGTGGCGGCGGGCGATGTGCTGACCCTGGTAGACCGCAGCCTGATGGTGCTGCAGCGGCCCGCTTAGGCCGGGAGTCTGCTCAGGTCCGGGCTCGGCCGCGTAGCGGCCTCCGGGCCCCGCCTCATGGTCGCAGCTCCAGGCCCCCAGAAGCTGATCGCAAGAGTTCTGCGCCCCCTTTTCAGCTCCGGCCGGAAGGGGGCGCTTACAGGACGCCTCACCCCAGGAGTGGAAACAGATCGCGGCGGCCAGCCCCGCCTTCATGGCGAGCGAGGTGCCGCCGCTGGAGGTACCGCACTGGCTGCTCCGCCCGGCCAGAATGATCAAAGCGACGTTCGAGGCGCCGGCTGAAGCACTCGGCTGGTACATGGGCCAGGTGGAAGAGTTAGCCCCTTCGTTCATGTCGGAGTTCGACAGGGAACTCGAACGTCAGGCAGCGTGGTCCGCGGCAGCGGATGACCGGCTCAGATGGGGCGGCGATGTGGTCGGCGGGTGGTATCTGCGAGGTACGGGCTTCGCCTCGGTCCAGGTGGTCGCATGCAGCCCCAACCGCATCCGCCCGACGATCCCGTGCCCGATGCGCTGACGACCGCATCAAGCCCAGCCCGTATGTCGCCCCCGTGGCGGTGCGGGCGGGGCCTTCCTATCGGATTACAGGGCCGCCAGGCGATGAGGAGAGCCCATGGAGAGCAGCGCGTTCCCCTGGTTGAGCAAGCTCTCGGACGAGCGGGCGTACGAGTTCCTCGGCGAGATCATCGAGGCGGCCCACACGGCCGGGACGCACACCGCTTTCCTCTGGACACTGGACCAGCTCATCTCCTCCTGGGCGGTCACGGCCGAGGCCGTCGGCGTCGTGCGGGATGCCTTGGAGGAAGCCGACCCGCCGTAGCACCTGCCAAATGAAGCGGCCCCGGGCCGCCTCAGACGACCGGGGCCTTCATGCGGAGAACGCGCGGCCCACCGCCTCGCAGCCGTGTCGCCGCGCTACCTCAATCGCCGAAATCGCCGTCAATATCGCCGCGCTCATCCAGCCACTGCCGCCTCCACTCGCCCCTCTCGACGTCAAAGTAGAAGTCGTCCTCGGTCAAGTGCTCCTCTTCGCCGTCGGCGTCCGGGCGGGTGTAACGGACGACGCCATTCCGCTGCCAGCGGTACGACCAGTCGATCTCACTGGTGATCTCCCGGACGCTGTCGGGCGGCAACACCTCTCGCGCCCCACGGATCGCCGCCTCGACGGCGACCTCGTACGCTTCATGCGCCCGCTTGTAGCGGACCGTCGACCCTTCGGTGGTGAGGTCGAAGTCGATGGTGATCTTCAGATGCTTCGGTACAGGTTTCTGCGCCATGGCCCCTCCCCTTGAGAACATGCAAGAGCGCCAGTATCGGTCCGATAGGGGATCACCCACCGCGGAACGGGCCGAAAACTCTCAAGTAGATACGTTTTGAGTGAACCCGTGGTGGGCGACCTTGAGGACGTCGATCTCGGGAAGGGCCGGGTGTCTCGTCAGCAGGGCCTGCTGGGCGGGGGGTTCGAGGTCGCCCAGGAGGAGCAGGGTCAGGCCCGCCGTGCGGACGAGGAGGGTGACGCTTGCGTCGTTCGGGCCCTCGGTCGCGGTCGGGGCGGGTGACCGGGCGGGCCAGAGGACCTGCCAGGCCAGCGGGCCGAAGCGTCGTCGCTCCCCTGGCTGCGCCGGGATGACCGGGATATGCGCCGACCGGGCCGTGCGGCGTACGGACTTAGCCTGGCCGGGTGGTTCTTCCAGGGCGGTCGTCTCGATCGCGCCGACCGCGCGGCCGCGTAACGCACCGGTCAGCCCGGCCACATGGTCGGCGTGGAAGTGGGTCAGGATCAGGAGCGGGATCCGGACGATGCCCAGGGAGCGCAGGCAGCGGTCGACGGCTCGTGGCTCGGGGCCGGTGTCCACGACGACGGCCGTGCCGGGGCCCGCGGCCAGGACCAGGGCGTCGCCCTGGCCCACATCGCACGCCACCATCCGCCAACCGGGCGGTGGCCAGCCGGTGATGACCCGGGCCAGGGGTGCCGGGCGTACCACGGCCAGCAGCACCAGCAGCGCGCATACGGCACACAGCAGGCGGTGGCGCAGCAGTCGGCGGCCCGCGAGGACCACGGCCAGGGAGACGGCGGCCAGCAGGAGCGCGCCGGTCCAGCCGTCCGGCCAGTCCGCCTCGGCCCCGGGCAGTGCCGCGCCGGTGCGGGCCACCTGGGCGATCCACTCGGCGGGCCAGCCCGCCGACCAGGCGATCCACTGGGCGAGCGGCGGTGCGACGGCGGCTGCGGCGGCCGGACGATCCAGATCAACGACCTGCTGCCCCTCGTGGAGAAGCTGCTGTTCAAGGGGCTGGAGGAGGTTGAGGCGGCGGCCGAGAAGGACGTCAACGACCCCCGGCCGGCTCTGGAGACCAAGCTCGCCCGCTGGGAGAAGCGGAAGGGGGAGCTGGAGGACGAACTCCTGGACGGCGACCGTTCCGCCCGGGAGACAAGCTCAACATCCGGATGGCCGACACCCGTAGAGAACTCGCCCAGTACAGCGTCAAGGCCAACCTCTCCGAGGTCAGCTCGGCCCAGCTCCGCAAGGAGTGGGTGGACTATTCGATCGCCCGGAAGCAGTCGTCATCTGTCCGGCTGTTCCTCTTGAATCCGATGGTGACGGCAGAAAGAGGAGCCGGGAAAGGCGAGGCTCCGGCACGAAGCTGCTGCGCATTGAGACGACAGGCGCAGGTCACTGTCCGGCTCGACGACCGGGGTGAGGTTGATCCGCATCGTATGAGCGGCACAGTGCCCCGCGTTCTTCTTGCCGTTAGCCTCCACAACCCAGAACTTCGCGCCAGCTCCGCCCTCCGTGGACTCCTCCATCTCCATGGCCAGTTCGACCTCCACACTGTCGTAGCGGAAGTTCAGGCCGTCTCTGACCGGGATGGTCGTCATCGCCTCGTGTAGCTCCTCGTAGAGAAGTCGAAGTGCGTCTGAGACGTTGACCTGCGCCATGGAGGCTCCATTCGGAAGTTGCGTTGTTGATCACGCTGGGGAGGCCGCAAGAGGGGTCAGGTCGATGCCTTCCGCCAGGGCGCCTGGGGATCAGCCAGCGTGTCGAGGATCAGCTCGCACCAGGTCACGGCAGCGTTGACCGTGAGGCGGGCGTGACGGACACCGAGCCCCGACGGAGCGCTTGCCTGGCCATGGCCGCTACCGAAGCCCTGGTTGCGCAGCTCCGCCACGCCCACGGCGATGTTCACGGCCCCGGACAGAATCTTTTTGATGGCCTTACTGCCGTCCGGCCCTTCCGGGGCGGAGGCCGCATCAAGCTTCAACTCCTTGTGTACCGTGCTGATCAGCGACGGGAGCGCAGCGTTCTTGTCGACCTCGATGCTCAGCTCCCGGAGTGCCGTCTTCGCCGTGGCCTCGATGAGCTGCTTGGCCGCCCCGATGGTGCCGTGGGGGTCGGTGGTCAGGTCCCGCCGGATGCGCTCCAGCTCGA
This sequence comes from Streptomyces sp. NPDC007875, assembly GCF_042868035.1. Lineage (NCBI taxonomy): Bacteria > Bacillati > Actinomycetota > Actinomycetes > Kitasatosporales > Streptomycetaceae > Streptomyces > Streptomyces sp. NPDC007875. The sequence continues at coordinate 327,761 of NZ_JBIADZ010000010.1, forward strand.
TCGTGATGCCGGAGGCGTCGCTCAGGGTGCTGAGGTCACGGACCAGCACGGGCGGGTTGGACCACGAGATGCGCCCCTCCTTGTCGAGCGCGAACCCGTCGCGCTCCAGACGGACTCGGATGTCGTCCAGCCACTTCGGGGTGCCCTGGTCGTTCGGGTCCCGGTACGCACGGATGAAGTCCTCAAAGACCACAGGAGGGCCCGCCGGACCTGATTCGGATCGGACCAGTCCACACCCTCCGCGTAGAGCATGAACTCGGTCCGCCGCTGACCCGGGTCCTGGTACTTCAGCTCATCTGGCGGGATGGGCGCGAACCCGTGGTCCTCCCACAGCTCGGCCACGATCCGAACCGTCAGGTCCGTGGCCAGAGAGCGGAAGGCGTTGCGGGTCGCGGGGCTCACCAGCTCCCGCCGTGCGGTGACGGTCATGGTCTGAAGATACGAGCAGACCCTGACACGGTCACGGCCTTTTCCGACAAAAAGTCCTGGCGGACCACTGGCGATGGGGACACGGCTAGGGTGCGCGCATGACCGCTTCCTCCCGTATGCCGATGCGCGACTACCTCAATGAAATGAAGTATGCGGTCGAGCACATCTTGCCGACCCTCTGGCACGAACAGTCCAAGCTGCGCGAACTCGAAGAGCAGGTCAAAGCCGTCGCCGTTCGCGCCATGGCCGAGTACCACCGGGCGAGTTCGATCATGCTCAACGCGGAGGACCCGGACGACGTCATGATGGGCGTCGGCGCACACTGGGACAGCTACTGGGGGCCTGACAAGGATCGGCATTACCTGTCTCAGGAATCCGCCCCGGTGAAGATCGTGGTCGGGGCCGCGTCGAAGACCGCCAGGTGGCCCAGCGAGAAGCCGTCCAGGTCCGTGGAGAAGCCGTCGGTGGGAGAGATAAGGGAGGTGATGTGCCCGGTGCCAACAGTGTCGGCCTTCGGGCCGGGCGAGGGGGCTTTTGTCGTTCCCGGATTCAGTGCAGGGCCTCGATGGCCTTCAGGACCAGCGCCCGCGCCTCGGCCCCGTACACGGCCATGTTGCGCAGCCGCTCGAACACCTTCAGGTACAAGGCGATCTCGGAGGGCTGGGTGATGTTGACCTCCGCCGAGACGAACTCCACCGATACGAGGGTGTCGTCATACACGTGGAACGTCTCGACCGGCCACTGCCGCCGCTCACGTGTGGCCTTGGGGATGATGCCCAGCGACACCTGGGGCAGGGCGCCAGCGCTGAGCAGATGGCCAAGCTGTGCCGCCATCGCGTCCCCGTCCCCTAGCTGGGCGTATAGGACTGCCTCCTCGATGAGCATCACGAACCGGTGGCCTCGCTCATGGATGATGCGGGATCGCTCAACGCGGGCGGCTGCGGCCTCGGCGCCATCATTGAACGGGATGCCGCGAAAGTCTGCGATGTTGCTCAGCAGTGCTGCCGCGTACCCCTCGGTCTGCAACAGCCCCGGGACCATCGTCGAGGAGTAGATGCGGAACAGCTCGGTGTTGTGGAAGAGCTGCACCGCGCTGTCCTGTAGCTGCTTCATCCCTCGACGGACCTGGTGCCGCCATTCCGTGTACATCGACTCGGCGTGCAGGGATTGGACGATGAGGTCTTCCGCCTGATCGGTCGCCGCGCAGGCACTAGTCCACGCGCGGATGTCCTTCGCTGACGGGCCGGTCTGGGCGTTCTCGATGCGGGAGGTTTTGGAGTGGTGCCAGGCGCACCGGTTGGCCAGCTCGACGACCGTCAGCCCGGCGCTCTTGCGGAGGTCGCGAAGCCGCCGCGCGACGACTTCGCGCGCAGCTTGGGCCGAAGAGGACGGGGAGATGGGCATGAGCTGGCCTGTCCGGTGCGCGCTGTCAGTGGATGTTGTACTGCTCGTGCGGGGTGGCGCGTGTCCACACCGTTTCGAATGCTTCGGCGCACAGCTTGGCTGCGGCCGGGTCGTCGGTGATCTCCTCGCCGGTCCACGATCCGTCACCGGCGAAGTGGTTCCAGTGGACCCACCGGTCGTCGAACAGCCAGAAGTCGTTGCCCGGCAAGGCGATGTCGGAGGCCCGGCGTCGGGGCAGCCACCGCACCTGTTCGCCAGCCGCGACGTTCGTGAACGTGCCGTCGTACAGGAAACGGGTGTACTCGCTGACCGGCTCGGACACGATACGGGCCCGGCGCACCACGACGCTGCGGCCTACAGTCTCCTGGATCAAGTCGAGCCACGGACGCCACCAGGACTCGCGGTCCGCCGGGTCGTGGCGGAACCCGTTCCTCCATGCGGCGAACGGGCCCTCTTCGTAGTCGACGGCGTAGGCGTCCCGCATCTCCAGGTGCACGGCAGAGCGCGTGCAATTGGCGATCAGCTCATCGAATGTCGGTGCGCTCGACGGCATCACACGCCTCCCTGATCATGTGCACCATCCTGGCGGGGATACGGACCACGGCCTCGTTGTCCGGGATGCCCTTCGCATGGCCCGGCAACTCGAACGCGGCGCATTGTGCTTCAAGCTCGGGGCCCGGCTTCCAACCCTGGAAGACAAGTTCCTGTTTCTCCTGGTCGACCCACACCGTGGGACTCTGTTTGTCCCCGGTGTTGGGGTCAATGCCGATGAACAGTAGCGACGACATGACCGCCTCCGTCAATGAGTTGTGCAGTTGTGTGCAACACCGTCAGCCGTCGTGAGTAGGCCGTCAAGAGGGGGCGCTGCATCCCACCCGTCCGAGTAGGCCCGGTGCACAAATCTGCACATCACTAGAGGGGCCATACGCGCGTTCCTAGCGTCGTGGGTTACGACGAGACCCCGGCGAGGCGGTGGAACCTCCCGGGGCGCAGTCAACGCCTCAAGGAGCGCCAACATGGCCACTTCTCCCACCCAAGCCCTCCCGTGGACACCGCCGAACACCGAGGACATCGAGGCGTTACCGGTGGGCAAATGGTGGGACGCCATCTCCACGCCCACCCCTGTTGCCGACCGCGCCCTGGAACTGCTCGGCGACCGGTCCGGCGCCGTCATCCAGGACGACACCTACGGCAAGACGTACTGGCTGATCGCCGTCGACACTTCCACCGCCCGCAGTTGGCGCATGCGCCAGGTCCGCATCCTCACCGAACTCGCCGACGAGGGCACCCTCCTCGGCGTACCGCCCGCCTCCTGGGGGCCCGAGCACCGGACATACTGGCGGATCCCGCTCGGTCCGGACCGGTACCTGACCGACACCGATCACCTGCTCCGCGCCCTGAGCCGGGCCCTCCGCGACGTCCTCGGCCCGGAACCGGACGGCCGCCAGCTCTGCTACTACTGCGATCTCCCCACCGACGAGCCGGTCATCGTGGACGTCCAGCACAGCGCCAGCGGCGCGGGCCGCACCGTCTACGCCTGCCCGCCGCACGCCGGGACCTACGAGCGTGACGCGGTCACCGAGGCCGCCGCCAGGCGCCGCGCCCTCGAACGGGGCAGGACCCGATGACGGCCACCGAGCAGACCGCCGAGGACATCGAGGACCCGTTCGCCGACGAGGCGTGGCGTACGGCCATCGAGCACGCCGCGGGCTGCCTCGCCTGCCGGACACCCGGCGGGAGCTGTGAGACCGGCGAGCAACTGCTGCACGCCTACGAGGAGGCCACACGGAAGGCCCACTCAGAGGGGGCCACATGAGGCACCGCCGACACTCCACCGCCGTGCAGACCGGGCTGCTCGCCTTCCGCGCCACCCGGCGCGTCCTGCTGCTCTGCGTGCTTCCCGCGCTGCTGGTGCTCGCGGTCTGGCTCTGCTTCGCGAGCCCCCCCATAAGCCGGGTGGGCTGCTGGTGTTCCGGGCCCCCGTACCGGACGACGGCGTCAGCGGCCCGCCCTCCAAGCCCCCTGTCGGTCGAATCAGCCGGGCACGGCCACCGACAAGGCAGGGGATGAGGGGACTCCGGTCCCGGCTGCACCGCCGGGCCGGAGTCCCGTCCAACAAGGCTCACCCCGGCTTCCCGCTTGCAGGCCAGTGGCCGGGACGAGCACCGCGCCATCGCGCGGGGACACCCCTGCGCGTGAACTCAGGAGGCCCTATGCGATTACAGCATGTCGTCGCCCGTCAGGACCCGGAAGACGGCGACACCATGCCCGACACGGACGCCCCGTCACCGAGCGGTGGGGGCGACTCGGACGACGGCCGCCAGTACGCGAGGTAACCCGCGTCAAGCGCCATAGCAGCCCGCCCCCTGGCCCGGTTCCCGCCCGACCAGGGGGCGGGCCACTCCCACCACCAGGAGGTACCTCCGATGACCGCTCCGCCCCCGCCCATGCCAGCCCACTGGCACTGCTACCGCTGGACCGGAGAGCGCCGCACCTACGACGACGAGTCCGCCCGACGGCCGCCGCACCTCGTCGTACATGACATCCCGGCCCAGGAGTGGAAACAGATCGCGGCGGCCAGCCTCGCCTTCATGGCGAGCGACGTGCCCCCGCTGGAGGTACCGCACTGGCTGCTCCGCCCGGCCAGAATGATCAAGGCCACCTTCGAGGCACCCGACAAAGCCTCCGCCTGGTACAGAGACCAGGTCAGCGAGTTAAGCCCGTCATTCCTAACTGACCACGACAGGGACTCGTTTCGGCAGGGAGAGTGGTTCGCAGCCGCGGATGACCGACTCCGCTGGGGCGTGGATGTAATCGGCGGATGGTACCTGCGAGGTACGGGTTTCGCCTCGGTCCAGGTGGTCGCATGCAGCCCCAACCGCATCCGCCCGACGATCCCGTGCCCGATGCGCTGACGCGTTCCTACCCCGCCAGGTGCAAGAGGAAAGCCCGTGTAGCGCAACTCGTTCCCCTGGTTGAGCAAGCTCTCGGACGAGCAGGTTCCTGTTGATGCCCTCGTCCGGGATCTCGTTCTCGGGATGCCTGATCGGATCCGGGTCCCGGTGCCGGTACTCACCCCGAAGGGTCATCGAAACCCTCAAGTAGATGTCCTTTTTGTGGTGGGGCGCGCCGGGTGGGTACGTACGTTCCTATGACGGCTGACCCCGGCACACCCACCGCCACCTATCGCCTCCAGCTCCAGCCCGCCTTCCCCTTCGCGGCGGCGGAGCGAGCGGTGCCGTATCTGGCCTCGCTCGGCGTCTCCCATCTGCATCTGTCGCCCGTACTGGAGGCGGTGCCCGGCTCCACCCACGGCTATGACGTGGTGGACCACTCCACCGTCCGGGCCGAGCTGGGCGGCGAGGAGGGGCTGCGTGCCCTCGCCCGTACGGCGCGGGCGCACGGCCTCGGGCTGATCGTCGACATCGTCCCGAACCATATGGCCGCCCCCGCCCCCGAACGGCTCAACGCCCCGCTGTGGGAGGTGCTGCGGGACGGGCCGGAGTCGGCGTACGCGCGGTGGTTCGACATCGACTGGCAGGCCCAGGGCGGCAAGGTGCTGCTGCCTGTGCTCGGCGGTCCGCTCGGCGAGGAGTGGGACCGGCTGCGGGTCGAGGACGGGGCGCTGCGCTACTACGACCACGCCTTCCCGCTGCGGCCCGGCACCGAGGGGCTGCCGCTCGCCGAGCTGCTGGACGCACAGTGGTACCGGCTCGGCTGGTGGCGGCTGGCCCGCACCGAGCTCAACTACCGGCGGTTCTTCACCATTTCCGAGCTGATCGCGGTGCGGGTGGAGGACCCCGAGGTGTTCGCCGCGACCCATGCCGCGCTGCTGGAGCTGGTGCGGGACGGGGTCGTGGACGGGCTGCGGATCGACCATCCGGACGGGCTCGCCGGCCCGGAGGGGTATCTGCGGCGGCTGGACCGTGCGGTGCGGGCGGCGGCGGGAGACGGGGTGCGCGGTCCGGGCGGGGAAGGCGAGGACGGCGGGGGCGGGCGGCGGGCCGCGCCGGACGTCGGGGGCGGCCAGTCGACCGCGCCGGAAGGCGGTGGCGCCCGCTGGACCGTCGTGGAGAAGATCCTCGCCCGGGACGAGCGCCTGCCCGCCGCCTGGCCGGTCGCCGGGACCACCGGCTATGACGCGTTGCACCACATCGACGGGCTCTTCGTGGACCCGGACGGACTGGAGAAGCTGACCGCCCTCTACCGCGCCTTCGCCGCTCCCCCGGCCGACCTGGGCGGCGACTGGGCCGCCACGGTCCGCCGCGCCGCCCATGAGGTGGTCACGCATGAGCTGGCCGCCGAGGTGGAGCGGCTGACGCGCAGCGCATCGCGCATCTGCGCGGCCGATCCCCGGCTGCGCGACCACGCGCCCTGGGCGCTGCGCACGGCGATCCGGGAGCTGCTGGTGCGGCTGCCGGTTTACCGTCCGTACGCCTCCGTGGGCGGCCCGCCCGCGACGGACGCCGACGCGGTGATGCTGCGCTCGGCGGCGGCGGACGCCCGGGAGGCGTTCACGGTGGCGCAGGAGGCCCAGGTGGTGCGGGTGGTGCGGGACGCGGCGCTGGGCGGGCTCGGGGACGGCCCGGACCACCGCGACTTCTGCGCCCGCTTCGCTCAGACTGCGGCCGCGCTGCGCGCCAAGTCGGTCGAGGACACCGCCTTCTACCGTTACGCCCCGCTGCTGTCGGCCGCCGAGGTGGGCGGCGATCCGGGGCGGCCGGCCGTGGCCCCCGAGGAGTTCCACGCCTTCTCGGCCCGGCGCCTGAGGGACTGGCCCGCCACGGGCACGGTGCTCTCCACGCATGACACCAAGCGCAGCGCGGACGCCCGGGCCCGGCTCGCGGCGCTCACCGAAGGCCCGGGCTGGTGGGGGCGGACGGTGGAGGAGCTGACCCGCTCAGCCACCGCCCCCGCCCCCGATCCCCATCTGGCCTGGACGGCCTGGCAGACCGCGCTCGCGCTGGGCCCCGGAGGCCACGGGGACGCCGAACGGCTGGTCCCGGCCGTGCTCAAGGCGGTGCGCGAGGCGGGGCTGCGGACGACGTGGACGGAGCAGAACGCGGCGTACGAGGCGGAGGTGACCGCCTTCCTGGAAGCCGGGCCCTGCGCGGCCGACCCGTCGGTGTGGGCCGCGATCGACGCCGAACTCGACGGTCCGGCGCGGGCCAACGCGCTCGGCGCCGCCCTGCTCCACCTCACCATGCCGGGCGTCCCCGACCTCTATATGGGCACCGAGCGCGTCTATACGGCCCTCGTCGACCCGGACAACCGCCGCCCGCCCGAGCTGGGCGGCGAACCGGCGGACGGCCCGTCGGCCGAAAAGCTGCTGCTCACCCGGGCGGCACTGAACCTGCGACGAGAGCATCCGGGGTGGTTCGGCCCCGGGAGTACGTATACGCCCCTGCTCGCCTCCGGTCCGTCCGCCGAGCACTGCGTGGCCTTCTTACGGACGGACGGCACGGACAGCACAGACGGCACAGACGGCACAGACGGCACGGACGACGGCGCCGTCACCGTGGTCACCCGGCTGTCGCGGCGGCTGGCGGAGGCGGGCGGCTGGAGCGCCACCCGGCTGCCGCTGCCACCGGGCCGGTGGCGGGACCTGCTGACCGGGCGGACCGCCGAGGGCCCGGCGGCGCTGGATGAGCTGTTGTCCCGGCTTCCGGTGGCGCTGCTGATCCGGAACTGACGGGCCCACCGGAACGGCCCAACCGGGCCCACCGGCGCGGCCCGTCCAGCCTTGCCTGACGGCCAGAAAGCCTGCGGCCACCTGGATCTGGCGTTGTCTCCCCCGCGTTCACGCCGGGGAGAAATCGCTCTCGTGGTCGCGACGCGGAGCGTCGCCACATCGGCTCTGTGGGGCGCGGAGCGCCCACACGGCTGCCCGGCGAAGCCGGGGAATGCGAACAACCGCCCTATGAGTAACTGGTTGTGGTGATCGCCGGGTGAAGGGTGCTCGTGTGTGCGGTGGTCGCACTACGGTCCGATGTCATGAAGCTGGTGGTTCAGGTGAAACTGCTGCCGACACCCGGACAGGCGTCGGCGTTGGAGGCGACCCTGCGGGCGTGCAACCGGGCCGCCACTCACGCCTCCGCTGTCGCCTTTGCCCAGGGCCTGAAGGACCGCAACGGTCTGCAGAAGAAGGTGTACGCGGACCTGAAAGCGGACTTCGGACTGGCGGCTCAGCCGACGGTGCGGGTGGTGAAGAAGGTCGTGGACGCCTATGCGACGCTGAAGGCCAATCTGCGGGCCGGGAATCTGGGCCCGTCCACATCGAAGCGGTACCGCACGGCGGTCGGCACCCCGGTCGTCTTCCGGCCCGGGGCGGCCCAGCCGTTCGACGACCGCTGCCTGTCCTGGCAGTACGACGCGCGCACCGTCTCCATCTGGACGGTGGACGGGCGGATGAAGGGTGTCCGCTTCGCCTGCTCCCCCGACCAGCTCAAGACGCTCGTGACCTACCGCAAGGGCGAGAGCGATCTCGTCCAGCGCGGCGGCACGTGGTATCTGATCGCTACCTGTGACATTCCGGATCCCGAGGTGTACGAGCCGGTCGACTGGATCGGGGTGGACCGGGGCATCGTGAACCTCGCCACCACGTCCGACGGCACCAGCCACCAAGGCCGCCGTCTGGGCCGCTACCGGCGCTGGCAGGCCCGCAAACGCGCCGACCTCCAGAAGAAGAACACCCGTTCGGCGACCCGCCGTCTGGTCCGCCGGGCGCAGAAAGAGAAGCGCCATGCCACCCACGTGAACCACCAGATCAGCAAGGAGATCGTGTCCGTCGCGCAACGCACCGGTCGAGGAATCGCCGTCGAGGATCTCGGCGGGATCCGGGATCGGGTACGGCTACGCCGTGACCAGCGGGGCACCCTCTCCTCCTGGCACTTCCACCAACTCGGACAGCACCTCGCTTACAAAGCGAGGAAGGCCGGGGTGCCGTTCCTCGAGGTGGATGCGGCCTACACCTCGCAGCGCTGTCCGCGCTGCGGGCACACCGGTCGAGCCAACCGGCCCGACCGGGACCACTTCTGCTGTCGTCGGTGCGGGCTCGCTGGCCCGGCCGACGTCGTCGCCGGGGTGAACGTGCGCGACCGCGCACGCTCGGCGTGGGTGTTCGTCACCGCACCCGCATCCTCCCCCTGACCGGGGGGACGGGTGGATGCGACCCGTGACCGTCCTGTCGTAGGGGGCAGTCGGGAGCGCGACGAGGTGTGAACGACCGAGTGCACAAGCTCGGCCGTTCACGGCCGAGAAGGTGACGTCCTGAAGCATTTACAGCTGCCCGGGGGCGCGCTACGTTCACCAAGCAATTGGGAGCGCTCCCACACCGACGGTTCCTGACCCGTTCACGTCGAAGGGAAACACGCACAATGCCTCGACGATTACTGGCTCTCGCCACTTCCGCACGCCCGCCGGGCCCCTCCGGCGCACGCAGGTCCGTACTTCTGGTCCTGCTCTCGGTCCTGCCCGCCCTGGGCCTCGTCTTCTTCTCCTCGGGCGGCGCTTCCGCACACGGCGCGCCGATGGCGCCGGGCAGCCGCACCTACCTCTGCTGGAAGTACAGCCTGTCCTCGACCGGTGAGGTCAAGCCGACCAATCCGGCGTGCAAGGCCGCGTACGACAAGAGCGGTGCGACGCCCTTCTACAACTGGTTCGCGGTGCTCCGCTCGGACGGCGCGGGCCGTACCAAGGGGTTCATCCCGGACGGCAAGCTGTGCAGCGGCGCGGCCACCGTCTACGACTTCTCCGGCTTCGACGTGGGCAGCAAGGACTGGCCGGTGACCCATCTGACGGCCGGCAAGTCGATGCAGTTCTCGTACAACGCCTGGGCCGCGCACCCGGGGTCGTTCCGCAGCTATGTCACCAAGGCCCCGATCGACCCGACCAAGCCGCTCACCTGGAACGACCTGGAGGACCAGCCGTTCAACACGGTGACGGACCCGCCGCTGTCCGGTCAGGTCGGCACGGTCGACGGCAAGTACACCTGGACGGCCAATCTGCCCTCCGGCAAGAGCGGGCGCCACGTCATCTACACCGTGTGGACGCGCTCGGACAGCCAGGAGACCTTCTACAGCTGCTCCGACGTGGTCTTCGACGGCGGCAACGGCGAGGTGACGGTCCCCGGCAGCAGTGGCGGAGGCAGCGACCCCACGGACCCGCCGGGCAACCCGCCGACGGCCTCCTGCTCCGCCGCCCAGAAGGTGACCAGCACCTGGAACGGCGGCTATCAGGCCGAGGTGACGGTCACCAACTCCGGTGCCACGCCCATCTCCTCGTGGATGGTCGACTGGACGGTGTCGTCCGGGCAGCGGATCGACAGCGTCTGGAACGGCAAGCTGTCCGCCACCGGATCCTCGGCATCGGTCACCAACGCCGACTGGAACGGTTCACTGGCCGCCGGGGCGTCGACGACCTTCGGCTATACGGCCGGCGGCGGCTCCCCGGACACGGCGGCCGCGCCGATCTGCATGGTGCACTAGTCTGCCTCTCACACCAGTCCACGCAGGTGCTCCGACCCGCTCATTGATCTGTCAGGTGCACCTCATCCCATGCCGGTCTGCCGCCCCTTCCCCCTCGCGGGCGGCAGACCGGCCCCCCGGGAAAATGGCGTGGACACAGCGACATCGGTGCCCATAGAGTGCGGGCACGCCCTGAAACGAGGAAGGAGGCGAGAGCAATGGACATCACGACCTATCCGCGCTCCCGCCCCCTGTCCGCCGGGCGTATTCGCGTCTGATCCCCATCGATCAGGCATCCGACCGGGAGCGCATCACTCTCCTGGAAGGAACCCCATGACCGATCTGGTCATCCGTCCCCTCACCGAGGACGACGCCCATCTGTTCCACACCCTGCGGGTCCCCGCGCTCGTCGGCCGGGCCTGCCTCGGCCACACCTACGCCACCGTCGGCCAGGGCGGCGAATACCGCCCCGACTGGACCTGGGTGGCGCTGCGCGAGGAGCGGGTCGTGGCCCGCGCCGCGTGGTGGGCCGGGCCCGAGGACACCGCGCCCATCGCCCTGGACTGGTTCGACTTCGCCGACGGCGAGGCCGACGCCGCCGCCGAACTGCTGCGCACCGCACCGCTGCGCACCGAGTACAGCCTGCTGGCCCCGCCCGGCTGGCGCGATCAGCCCGAGGTGCGGGCCGCCGCCCAGGCCCGCATCGACGCCGCCGTGGCGAGCGGGCTCGTCCCCCTGGTCGAGCGCTACCGCTATGAGTGGACGCCGGAGTGCGGACTGCCCGAGCGCCCGGGACGGCTGGAGTTCCGGCCGGAGCCCGATGACGCGGCGATCGAGGACGCGCTGCGCCGCATCATGCCGGACACGCTCGACGCGCACGACCGGCGCGCCATCGCCCAAGAAGGTGTCGATGCCGCGGTCCGGGAGCTCGTGGACATCCTCTCCTGGTTTCCGTCGCCGCGCGAATGGTGGCGGCTGGCCTGGACGCCCGAAGGCGAGTTGGTCGGCATCCAGGTGCCCGCGCGCAATCCCGGCGGGCCCTGCGTGGGCTACATAGGGGTCGTCGCCGAGCAGCGCGGCCACGGCTACGCGTACGACCTGCTCGTGGAGTGCACCCACGATCTGGTGGAGCAGGGCGCCACGAAGATCGCGGCGGCGACGGACCAGCCCAACCTCCCCATGGCCGCGCACTTCGCCAGGGCGGGGTATCCCGTCACACAGGAGCGCATCGACCTCATCTGACCGGTGTCGCCCTGCTGCGCCGCCGGCGCCGCGTCCCGCAGCATGGTCGGGGACCGTCGGTCGAGGTGAGGAGACGCCAGTGCTGTTCGAGGTGTGGGCGCCGCACGCCGGGCGGGTCGGGCTCCATGTGGACGGGCGTGACCGCCCCATGGAGCCCGACCCGGGCCGCGAGGGGTGGTGGCGGGCCGAGGCCGAGGCCGGGCACGGGACGCGGTACGGCTTCGCGCTGGACGACGGCCCGCCGCTCCCCGATCCGCGCTCCCGCCGCCAGCCGGACGGCCCCGAGGGGCTGAGCGCGGTGGTCGACCACTCCCGTTTCCGCTGGGAGCGGGAGTGGTTCGGGCGGCCCCTGCCGGGCGCGGTCCTCTACGAGCTGCACATCGGCACCTTCACCCACGAGGGCACCTTCGAGGCGGCGGCCGAACGGCTGCCGCACCTGGCCGAGTTGGGCGTCACTCATGTGGAGCTGATGCCCGTCTGCCCGTTCCCCGGGACCCATGGCTGGGGGTACGACGGCGTGGCGCCCTGGGCGGTGCACGAGCCGTACGGCGGGCCGGAGGGGCTGGCGCGGTTCGTGGACGCCGCGCACGGGCACGGCCTCGGGGTGGTCCTCGATGTGGTCCACAACCATCTGGGCCCCTCCGGCAACCACCTCCCGGCCTTCGGCCCGTACTTCACCGAAACCCACCACACCCCCTGGGGGGCGGCGGTCAACCTCGACGCGCCCGGCTCCGACGAGGTGCGCGCGTACTTCACCGGCAGCGCGCTCGCCTGGCTGCGCGACTTCCGCCTGGACGGGCTGCGGCTGGACGCGGTGCACGCGCTGCGCGACAACCGGGCCCGGCACTTCCTGGCCGAGCTGTCGGCGGCCGTGGACGCGCTGGCCGCCCGCACCGGCCGCCCGCTGTTCCTGATCGGCGAGTCGGATCTCAACGATCCGCGCACCACCACCCCGCGCGAGGCGGGCGGCCACGGGCTGCACGCGCAGTGGAACGACGACTTCCATCACGCCCTGCACACCTTTCTCACCGGTGAGCGCCAGGGCTACTACGCCGACTTCGCGGCCGAGGGGCCCGGGGCCCTGGTCAAGACGCTGATGGGCGGCTTCTTCCACGACGGCACCCATTCGACGTTCCGGGGCCGCCGCCACGGCACGCCGCTGACCCCCCACACCACCCCCGCGCACCGGCTGCTCGGCTACGCCCAGACGCATGACCAGGTGGGCAACCGGGCGGTCGGCGACCGGCTCGCCGCCCGGCTCTCCCCCGGGCTGCTGGCCTGCGCGGCGGCCGTGGTGCTGTGCGCGCCCTTCACCCCCATGCTCTTCATGGGCGAGGAGTGGGGCGCCCGTACGCCCTGGCAGTACTTCACCGACCACCAGGATCCGGAGCTGGCCGAGGCGGTACGGTCCGGCCGCCTCGGTGAGTTCGCCGCCCACGGCTGGGCGGAGGGGGACATCCCCGACCCCCAGGATCCGGCCACCCGGCTGCGGTCCTGCCTCGACTGGCGGGAGCCGGAGCGGGAGCCGCACCGGGCGCTGCTCGACTGGTACCGCCGGCTGATCGCGCTGCGCCGCGCCGAACCGGCCCTGACCGACCCCACCTGGGCGTATACGGGTCTGTCCACCGGTTCGGACGGCTGCTTCAGCTTTCAGCGCGGCCCGCTGCGGGTCCTTCTCAACCCGGGTGACCGGCCGGTCGAGACCTGGCTGGGGCCCCGGACCGGCGAGGTCACCGAGGTGGTCGCCGCCTGGCGGCGGATCGAGCTCCCGGGCCCGGACGGCATGCTGAGGCTGCCGCCCGAGACCGCCGCCGTGCTGCGGCTGGGGCCGAGGCCCTGAGGCTCAGCCCTCCTCGGGGGTCAGCCGCAGCGAGATGGAGTTGATGCAGTAGCGCTGGTCGGTCGGGGTGGGGTAGCCCTCGCCCGCGAAGACATGGCCGAGGTGCGAGCCGCAGCGGGTGCACCGCACCTCGGTGCGGGCCATACCGTGCGAGCGGTCCTCCAGCAGCTCGACGGCCGAGCTGTCCGCCGGGTCGTAGAACGACGGCCAGCCACAGTGGCTCTCGAACTTCGTCTCCGAGCGGAAGAGCTCCGCCCCGCACGCCCGGCAGGAGTAGACGCCGACCGTCTTGGAATCGGTGTACTCACCGGTGAAGGCACGCTCGGTGCCGGCTTCCCGCAGTACGTGGTACTCCTGCGGGGTCAGCTCGGCGCGCCACTGCTCCTCCGGCTTGTCGATCTCGTACGCCATGGGGACGGACCTCCTCAGTTCTCCGGGCTCTGCAGACGGGCGAGAATCTCCGGACCGAGATCGGTCACATCGCCCGCGCCCATGGTGAGAACAAGGTCACCGGGCTTGGCCATTCCGGCGATCAGCTCGGGGACCGCGTTCCGGTCGTGTTCGGCCGTCACATCCGCCCCGTGGCGGGCCGCGGCGTCGATGACCAGGGCACTGGTGATGCCGGGGACCGGGTCCTCACGGGCGGGGTAGATGTCCAGGACCACGGAGGCGTCGGCGAGCGCGAGCGCCTCGCCCATCTCGGTGCCCAGCTCCTGGGTGCGGCTGAAGAGATGCGGCTGGAAGACCACCAGCACCCGGCCCTCCCCGGCGCCGCCGCGGATCGCCTCGAGGTCCGCGGCGATCTCGGTGGGGTGATGGGCGTAGGAGTCGATCACCTGCACCCCGGCCGCGGTGCCCTTGAGCTGCAGCCGCCGCTTGACGCCCGTGTACGAGGCGAGCGCGGGGGCCAGCTCGTGGGCCGGGACGCCGAGGGCGGCGCCCGCGGTGAGGGCGGCGACGGCGTTGAGCGCGTAGTGGCGGCCGGGGACGGAGACGGTGAAGGTGATCTCCGCACCGCCCAGCGACTCCGCCAGCCGGACGGTGACCTCGCTGGTCAGCCCGTGCGGCTCGATGGCCAGGACCCGTACGTCCGCGCTCTCGTCCTCGCCGTAGGTGAGCACGCGCGGTGCCTCGCCCCCGCTGACCCGGGCGGTCAGCTCACGGGCGCCGGACTGGTCGGCGGAGATCACCAGCGCGCCGCCGGGCCGGATCCGGCCGACGAAGGTCTCGAACGACGCGTAGATCTCGTCCATCGAGGCGTAGTTGGCGTGGTGGTCGAGCTCCACATTGAGGATGATCGCCACCTCGGGCGCGTACTTGTGGAAGCTGCGGTCGCTCTCGTCGGCCTCGGCGACGAAGATCTCGCCGTCGCCGTGGCGGGCGCTGGAGCCGGGGGCGTCCAGATCGCCGCCGATGACGTACGACGGGTCCAGGCCCAGGGTGCGCAGTGAGACGGCCAGCATCGAGGTCGTGGTCGTCTTGCCGTGGGTGCCCGCGACCGCGATCGGCCGGGAGCCGTCCATCAGCGCGGCGAGCGCGTCGGAGCGGTGCACCACCGGGATGCCGCGCTCGTGCGCCGTGACCATTTCGAGGTTGTCGGCGCGGATGGCGCTGGAGACGACGACGCTGGTGGCGTCGGCGGCGATGTTCCCGGCGGCGTGGCCGATGTGCACCGTCGCGCCGAGCTCGCGCAGCGCCCCGACGATCGGCGAGTCCTTGGTGTCGCTGCCCGAGACCCGTGCGCCGCGCATGGCGAGGACCTTCGCCACGCCCGACATCCCGGCGCCGCCGATGCCGATGAAGTGCGGTCGATCCAGCGCGTCGGAGGCGGTGCCGGCCGGTGCCATGTACGGGTCTCCCCTGGTTCTCGGTGAGTGCTGTCGGCCCGATTCTCGCACCCCCGGCGGCCCGCCCCGCCGATGGCCGCGGGGACCCGCGCCGCGGCTCAGCCGCCGGCCGTGGTCTGGTCCTCGTCCACCGCGTGCGAGAAGAGCTTCAGCACCGGGACCCCCACCTTGTGGCGCGCCCGCGAGGCCCAGTCCCGGTGGAAGAACTCCTCCACGAAGTGCGGGGCGGTCAGCACGATCACCTCATCGGCCTGGGTCTCCTCCACGACACCGCGCAGCACCTCCAGCGGACGGCGCTGGACGACATGGCCCCGGGCCCGGCTCCCGGCCGCTTCGAGCGCCGCCACCGAGTGGGTCAGCGCCTGCTCGGCGGGCTCCAGCGCCTCCTTGCCCTCCGGCTCCTCCCCCTCCTGGGTGGCCTGCTCCAGCTCACCGAGGGCGATGTCGTCGATCGCGCGCAGCAGCCGGTCCTTGCTGCCCCGGGGCTGCATCAGGACGACGAAGGAGACCGGGTCATCGCCGTGCAAGGTGGTGACGAATTCCACGTCGGCGGGGGTCAGGGGCTTCTCAATCATCAATACGCTCGTGAACACGGCGGATGCCCTTCTCCTTCGCGATCCTTTTCGCGGGTTTACGGACGTTTTTATAAGTTATTGGTAAATCCGACGGTAGCGGGTGAAAAGAAACCCGGCTTCCTCCAGGACGGAATCGAGAGTGAACTGTTCCGGTTCCCCCAGCTCGGCTCCGTCCATGATCCGCTTCGCGTCGCCCGCGGTGACCAGGGGAGCCACCGCCAGACACAGCTCGTCCAGCACCCCGGCAGCCGCGAACTGCGCCAGCAGCGTGGGGCCGCCCTCGGTGAGCAGCCGGGTGTGGCCGAACTCGGCGAGCGCGGTCACGACCGCCGCCGCGTCGACCCGTCCGGACGGCCCCGCCCCGGCGAAGACCACCTCGGCCCCCGCGGCACGGGCCCGCTCGATCCGCTCCGCCGCGGCCGCCGCGCCCGTGATCACGATCGTCGGGACCAGCGGCTCGGTGAACAGCGGCGTCGAGAAGTCCAAGTCCAGGCTCGCACTCACCACGGCGATCGCGGGCGCGGGCGCCTGGCCGAGCGCCGCTCGTCGCTCGGCGAACGCCTCCCGGGCACGCGCCGGGCGGTATCCCTCGAGGCGCACGGTCTCCGCGCCCACCACCACGGCGTCGGCGAGCCCGCGCAGCACCCCGAAGATCCGCATATCGGCGTCGGAGGACAGGGGCTTGGACCGGCCGTCGTGATGGGCCGCCCCGTCCAGTGAGGACACCATGTTGGCCCGCAGGAAGGCGCCCGAGGGGCCGTGCGGCGGCTCCGGATACGCATAGGCGTCGGCCAGTTCGTCGAGGCCCCATTCACGGTCTTCGGCTGCACGGTCTTCGAGTACACGCGCTCCGGTTTCACGCTCTCCGGCTGACGCTTCGGCGGAGCTGTCGGCAGACGTTCGGACAGGCACGGGGAACAGGCGTCGCATAGGCCGCAGTGTGACATGCCTCCCTCTCGGACAGTGCTCGGGTGAAGAGCGACTACCCTGGATATCCGTGTCTGCACCAACCACCGCATCCGGCTCGGCAGGCCGCATAGCCGCCGAAGCCCCCGTCGCTCTCACCGCCCGTGCGCCGCAGGTTCCCGCGGAGCGCCTGGTCGCCGAGATGGTGCCGCCTCCCCGCTTCGCCACCGTGAGCTTCGACAACTACATCACCGACCCCGGCCAGCCCAGCCAGGCCGAGGCGGTCGAGGCGCTGCGCGGCTTCGCCGGACGGCTCGACGGCGGGGCGGGCGCGAAGGGCGGCCGCCGCAGGCACTGGTTCCGCCGGGAGGCCAAGCCCGCCGCGAGCGGCGGCCCGCGCGGGATGTACCTCGACGGGGGCTACGGCGTCGGCAAGACCCATCTGCTGGCCTCCCTGTGGCACGCCACCCCGGCCGCCCCCGAGCTGAAGGCGTTCGGCACCTTCGTGGAGCTGACCAACCTGGTCGGCGCGCTCGGCTTCCAGCAGACCGTGAAGACCCTGAGCGGCCACCGGCTGCTGTGCATCGACGAGTTCGAGCTGGACGACCCGGGCGACACCGTCCTGGTCTCCACGCTGCTGGGCAAGCTGGTCGAGGCGGGCGTGGCGCTCGCCTCGACGTCCAACACGCTGCCCGGCAAGCTGGGCGAGGGCCGGTTCGCCGCGGCCGACTTCCTGCGCGAGATCCAGGGGCTGTCCGCCCACTTCCGTACGCTGCGCATCGACGGCGAGGACTACCGCCACCGCGGTCTGCCCGCGGCCCCGGCCCCGCACTCCGACGAGACGGTCACCCGGGCGGCACACCACGTCCCCGGTGCCTCCCTGGACGACTTCCCCACCCTGCTGGACCATCTGTCCCGGGTGCATCCGAGCCGCTACGGCGCGATGTGCGACGGCGTCCAGGCCGTCTGCCTGACCGGGGTCGGCCCGATACCCGACCAGTCGACCGCGCTGCGGCTGGTGGTGCTGGCCGACCGGCTCTACGACCGCGAGGTGCCGGTGCTGGCCTCCGGAGTGCCGTTCGACCAGCTCTTCAGCGAGGAGATGCTGAACGGGGGCTACCGGAAGAAGTACTTCCGGGCGATATCCCGGCTCACGGCCCTGGCCCGGGACGCGAAGGGGCTGGCCGACGCCGCGTCGTAGAGACGTTGAGCGCGGATGGTCGCGGTACATGGCCCGACCCGGGACGCACCGCTGACCGACGCGTGCATCGCTGATCGACCCGCGCACCGCTGATCGGATGGTTCCCGCGCACCCGCACCCGTGATACACACGTGCGGTCATATTCTCTGTCCGCCAGCAGGGAGTTACCGCATGTCAGCGACACGACGTCAGCTTCTCGGCCGCACCGGCGCGCTGGGGGCCTCCATCGCCTCGATCGCCTTCACCGGCAGCGTCTCCGAGCTCTTCGCCGGAACGGCCGCGGCCGCCGAACCGGATTCCCCGCCACTCGGCCGGGGCGGTTACGGCCCCCTGGTCCCCGACCCCGACGGACTGCTCGACCTGCCCGAGGGATTCCGCTACCGGGTGCTCTCGCGCGAGGGCGACGAGCTCCGCTCCGGCGAGGGCAAGGTCCCCAGCCACTGCGACGGCATGGCCGCCTTCCCGGGCCGCAGCGGCGGCCGCCACGGCCGTACGCATCTGGTCCGCAACCATGAGAACCGTAACGACGCCGCGATCCGCGTCCCCGCGGTGAACGGCCTCACCTACGACCCGATGGGCCTGGGCGGCTGCACCGCCCTCGAGCTCGACTCCGGCAACCGCGTGCTGTCCGAGCGGGTGGCCATCGCGGGCACCGCGGTCAACTGCGCGGGCGGTCCCACCCCCTGGCACACCTGGCTGACCTGCGAGGAGACCGAGGACCAGGCCGGTACCAACGGCTACACCAAGGACCACGGCTTCATCTTCGAGGTCGACCCCTACGATCCGCGCCGCACCGGCGCCGTACCGCTCACCGCCATGGGCCGCTTCCAGCACGAGGCCATCGCCGTCGATCCACGCAGCGGCGTCGTCTACGAGACCGAGGACGCCTTCGAGAAGCCGTTCGGGCTCTTCTACCGCTTCCGGCCGAAGAAGCCGCTCGGCGGCATCGGCTCGCTACGGGCGGGCGGGGAGCTGCAGGCGCTGCGGGTGCCGGGGGTGCCCGATCTGTCCACCATCCAGGAGCCCGGCACCACCTTCGACCGCGTCGAGTGGGTGGACGTCCCCGACCCGCTCGCCCGCCAAACCCCCATCCGCTTCCAGGACTTCGGCCCCGGCGGCATCACCCACGCCCAGAAGCTGGAGGGGTGCTACTGGGGCGGCTCGTCCGTCTACTTCGTCTCCAGCTTCGCCAAGAGCGCGGACGGCTCGGCGGCCGATCACTTCGGCCAGATCTGGCGCTACGACCCCGACCGGCGGCGCCTCACGCTAGTGATCGTCTTCGGCCCCGAGACGGATGTCCAACTGCCCGGGGAGTCCCCCGACAACATCACGCTCGCGCCCAGCGGCGGCCTGATGGTCTGCGAGGACGGCAACGGCGCCCAGCACGTCTTCGGGCTGACCCGGCGCGGCGAGGTCTATCCGATGGCCCGGGGTGCACAGAACATCGGCACACCGGAGGAGCCCGAGTGGGGTGAGTTCGCGGGCGTCACCTTCGCGCCGGACCGCCGCACGATGTACGTGAACTGCTACACCCCGGGCACGACGTTCGCCGTGACCGGGCCCTGGCGCCACTAGCGCCGTTCCGCGGCGCTGGGCTGGGCCCTGTCCGGCGGCTTCGTCGGGCAGGGCCTACGGGGTGTCCGGCGGACCACGCGGCGGAGCCGCACATCGATGCTTTCCCCTCCCCGCCCCTTGCCGATACCAAGGGCTCCGCCCCTGGACCCCGAGAGGTCCAGGGGCCGGGGTCCGGGGTCCGGGGCGGAACCCAGCCATGCGGCGGAGCCGCACATCGATGCCGTGGGCAGGGACGAGGAGAGAAGCGGCCCGCCCGTGCCCATTGCCAGGGGCTCCGCCCCTGGACCCCGAGGTCCGGGCCAGAGCCCCGGTTGGGGAAGGGGCGGGGAGCAGCCGGCCGCCGGCGGCAAGATGCGCCGGACGCCTCCTAGCCGGAGCAGGCGGTGCGCTGGCCCTCCTGCCACTCGCAGACGGGGCACAGCGTCGCTCCGGGGCGCGCGGCGGGGTGCTCGGTGGGCTCGCCGCACAGCACGCAATCCGCGTACGGCGGGCCCTCGGGAAGGTCCTTACGGTCGTCATTGACCGGTCGATCGTTCACGGCCCGGCGGTCGTCCATGGCTCCTCGCTCGTCCATGACCCGAACCCTACGACCGGCGGGAGCTGAGCGCGCAGGCCAGCGCGGTCGCCCCGGCGGCGGCCGCGCCGGCCAGGGCCAGGGGCAGCAGGGGCATCGTCACGGTGCCGCTGCGCGAGCCGTCGACCAGCCCCGACACGGCGGCGTTCGCGGGCGAGGCACCGGCCACCGACACCAGCAGCGCGGCGAGCATGGTGACCGGGATCGCCCAGCCGGGGCGGCGCAGCAGCGGCCGGTTGCACAGCGCGCCGACGGCCGTGCCGAGCAGGGCGCACGCGACCGCGGCGAGCAGCCCGGCGACGGTCGCCTCCGGCACCGGGACCTCGCGCTGGTGGTCCGCGCTGTGCGGATCGCTGACCGCCGCGACGAGCAGCGTCCCGGGGGTGCCGAGCAGCAGCGCCGCGCCCAGCGCGGTCAGCACAGCGGCGAGCTGCACCCGGGCCGGTCCGACCGCCGCCGAGGCGCAGTCGCGCGCCGCGGCGGGCTCCTGGGTGACGCACACCCGCACCAGCCAGGCGGCGATGGGCAGCAGCGCGGCGGCGGCGTAGCCGAGCGAGTCGAGGATCGGCTGCCCGGACTGCACCCCGATCCCCAGGAACACGCCGTAGAGCAGCAGCGGCGGCAGCCAGCGGTGCGAGCGGGCCAGCAGGGCCGCCTGATAGCGCAGCAGCGCGGTCATGCCTTCTCCGTAAGTTGTTAGGCGGCCCGGGAGGGCCGGGTGTGGCTGATGCTTTCTTGTCTTCAGTGGCTTCGAAGGAGTGGCCGCCCGGCTCTCCGG
>NZ_JBIADZ010000011.1:0-316147 GCF_042868035.1 Streptomyces sp. NPDC007875
GCCCGGCACTCGCCACCGGGCGGTCCGGAACCTGGCCGGGGCCGGTGCCACCGGCGGATGGCCGCCGACGAGACGGGAGGGGGCGGGGTCGCAGGGGTGGTGTCCTGGACGCTTTCGCATATGTGTGGCGCCAACCCCCGGCCCACCCCACGCCCCCGGGCACCGGCCCCGTAAACATGCGGTCCAGGGCGCAGCACCGGAGGCCCCGCCCCCGGCACCCACCACGAACAGCGGGCGCACCCCCCACGCACCCGCACACGGAACAACACACCCGCACCCGCCACAACGCACCCGCACCCGCACTCAGCGGAACCCGCACTCAGCGGAACCCGCATCCAGCGAAACCCTCAGGCCAGCACGTCCCGCCATGTGTCGGTCAGCGCCGTCGAGACGTCATACGCGGCGATAGGGGCGCCATGCGGGGTCGTGGTGCGGCGGGCGGCCAGGCCGTGGAGGTAGGCGCCGACGGAGGCGGCATCGCGGGCGGGGAGGCCCGTGGCGAGCAGGGAGCCGATCAGCCCGGAGAGCACGTCGCCGCTGCCCGCCGTGGCCAGCCAGCCGGTGCCGGTGGGGTTGACGCGCACCGGCTGGTGTTCGGCGGCGATCAGCGTGGTGGACCCCTTCAGGAGCACGGTCGCGCCGTAGCGCTCGGACAGGGCCCGTACGGCGGCGAGACGGCCCGACTCGACTTCCTCGCGGCTCACGCCGAGCAGCGCCGCCGCTTCGCCCGCATGCGGGGTGAGGACGGTCGCCGCCTCGCGTTTGCGCAGGTCGCTCCCGGTGGGCAGCAGGTGGAGCCCATCGGCGTCGACCAGGACCGGGACGTCGGAGGCGAGGACGTCGTCCAGGGAGTGCTTGGCCGCCGCGCCGTCGCCGAGGCCGGGGCCGACGACCCACGACTGGACGCGGCCCGCCTTGGCCGGGGGCCCGGTGTGGACGAGGGTTTCGGGGAAGCGCGAGATGACGTCGTCGGCCGCGGGGCCGACGTAGCGCACCGCCCCCGCACCGCCCCGCAGCGCGCCCGAGACGGCCAGCACGGCCGCGCCCGGGTAGCGGGCGGAGCCCGCGACGACGCCCACCACGCCGCGCCGGTACTTGTCGCTCTCGGGCATGGGCCGGGGCAGCAGCGCCGCCACGTCCTCATGCTGCAGCGCCTCCACGTCGGGGTCGGCCGGAAGATGGGCGTCCAGGCCGATGTCGATCAGCCGCAGGGCGCCCGCGTGGATGTGGGCAGGGTCGATGAGCAGCCCCGGCTTGTACGCGCCGAAGGTGATCGTGGCGTCCGCGCGCACGGCGGAGCCGCGCACCTCGCCGGTGTCGGCGTCGACCCCGCTGGGCAGGTCCACGGCGACGGCGATGCCGCGCACCGCCCGGACCAGCCGCTCCGCGTCGGGCCGCAGCCCGCCCTTGCCGCCGATGCCGACGATTCCGTCGATGACGAGATCGGCGCGGGCCACGGCAGCCTCGCCCCCGTCAGCGCCGGCCTGACCGCCCTCGGCCGAAACCGTGCGTCCCCCGGCGGCCCGCAGCGCGGCGAGCCCGCCCGGGTGCGCCCGGTCGGGGTTGAGCAGCACCGCAGTGACCCCCGCGCCGCGCCGGGCCAGCCGGGCGCCCGCGTAGAGCGCGTCACCGCCGTTGTCGCCGCTGCCGACGAGCAGGGCCACCCGGGAGCCATACACCCGGCCCAGCAGATCGGCGCACGCGGCCGCGAGCCCCGCCGCCGCGCGCTGCATGAGCGCTCCTTCGGGCAGCCGCGCCATCAGTTCGCGCTCGGCGGCCCTTACGGTCTCCACGCTGTAGGCAATCCTCATGCTCTTAGTCTCCCGAACAGAGGGCACTCCGTGCGTGGAAGCACACACTCCGGTGGGCTGATCGGCCTGAGAGACTGACGGAGATGGACGAGACACCGATGCGCGCCCGTGCCGTGGTCGATCTGGCCGCCCTACGGGCCAACGTGAGGGCGCTGCGCGACGCGGCACCCACGGCCGAGCTGATGACCGTGGTCAAGTCGGACGCCTATGGCCACGGCATGGTCCCGTGCGCGCGCGCCGCCCGTAAGGCGGGCGCGAGCTGGCTGGGCACGGCCACACCGGAGGAGGCGCTCGCGCTGCGGGCGGCGGGGGACACGGGCCGGCTGATGTGCTGGCTGTGGACGCCCGGCGGCCCCTGGCGGCAGGCGATCGAGGCGGACATCGACGTCTCGGCCAGCGGGCTGTGGGCGCTGCGCGAGGCCGTCGCGGCGGCGCGCGCATGCGGCCGTACGGCGCGGCTCCACCTCAAGGCGGACACCGGGCTCGGCCGTAGCGGCTGCCAGCCCGCCGACTGGCCCGCCCTGGTCGACGAGGCCCGCGCGGCCGAGGCGGAAGGGGCCATTCGGGTGACGGGGCTGTGGTCGCACTTCGCCTGCGCGGACGAGCCGGGCCATCCGTCCATCGGCGCCCAGCTGTCGGTCTTCCGCGAGATGGTGGCGCACGCCGAACAGGCGGGGCTGCGGCCGGAGGTGCGCCATCTGGCCAATTCCCCGGCGACCCTGACCGTGCCCGAGTCCCACTTCGACCTGGTCCGGACCGGCATCGCCACCTACGGCATCTCCCCGAGCCCCGAACTCGGCGCGGCGGCCGACTTCGGCCTGCGGCCGGTGATGACGCTCTCCGCCGCGCTCGCCTCCGTCAAGCGGGTGCCGGGCGGGCACGGCGTCTCCTACGGGCACCGCTATGTGACCCCCGGCGAGACCACCCTCGCGCTGGTGCCCGTCGGGTACGGGGACGGCATTCCGCGACATGCCTCGGGCACCGGCCCGGTGCTGGTCGCGGGGAAGTGGCGGACCATCGCGGGCACGGTCGCCATGGACCAGTTCGTGGTGGACTTGGGCGGGGACACCGCCGCCCCGGGGGACGATGCGGTGCTGTTCGGTCCGGGTGACCGGGGCGAGCCGACCGCCGAGGACTGGGCACGTGCCGTGGGCTCGATCGCCTATGAGATCGTGACGCGAATCTCGGCCCGGATCCCCCGCGTTTATGTAGGTGAGGACGGGGGCACAGGGAACTGACCATGGGCGACGAGAGCACGGCCGGCAGTACGGCAGAGATGGCGACGCGAGTCGCGGCGGGGGCCACAGCCGTGAGCTGGCGCCGGGGCGCCGGATTCGCGGGAGCCACGATCGGCGTGCTCGCGGCGGGGGCGGCCGCGGGCGTCGCGCTGGAGCGGCTGACGGTCGGCCGCGGCGTACGACGCAAGGCGCGCCTCGCACTGGACGCCGAGGGCCCGTACGGCACGTTGCGCGGCACCCCGGGCACGGCGGTCGCCGACGACGGCACCGAGCTCTACTACGAGGTCGAAGAGGTGCGGGAGAACGCCGCTGCGCCCTCGCCGCGGCGCAAGCGGCGGTTCGGGCGCCGCACCCCCACTCCCGTCACCATAATCTTCAGCCATGGCTACTGCCTCGGCCAGGACTCCTGGCACTTCCAGCGCTCCGCGCTGCGCGAGGTGGTCCGCACCGTCTACTGGGACCAGCGCTGCCACGGCCGCTCGGCGCGCGGCTGCGCCCAGGCGGACGGCGAGGCGATCAGCATCGACCAGCTCGGCCGCGATCTGAAGGCGGTCATAGACGCGGCCGCGCCCGAGGGACCGCTGGTGCTGGTCGGCCACTCCATGGGCGGGATGACGATGATGGCGCTCGCCGCGCAGTACCCCGAGCTGGTGCGCGAGCGCGTGATCGGCGCGGCCTTCATCGGCACCTCGGCGGGTCGGCTGGGCGAGGTCAGCTTCGGCCTCCCGGTGGTCGGGGTGAACGCGGTGCGGCGGGTGCTGCCGGGGCTGCTCAAGGCGCTGGGCTGGCAGGCCGACCTGGTCGAGCGGGGGCGGCGGGCCACCGCCGATCTCTTCGCGGGGCTGATCAAGCGCTATTCGTTCGGCTCGAAGGACGTGGACCCGGGGGTCGCGCGGTTCGCCGAGCGACTGATCGAGGCGACGCCGATCGATGTGGTCGCGGAGTTCTACCCGGCGTTCATCGCCCACGACAAGGCGGCCGCGCTGCCGCACTTCGACGGGCGGCCGGTGCTGGTGCTCGCGGGCGACAAGGACCTGATCACCCCGATGGAACACAGCGAGGCGATCGCGGAGCTGCTGCCCGGGGCTGAGCTGGTGATCCTCGAAGAGGCCGGGCATCTGGTGATCCTCGAGCATCCCGAGGTGGTCAACGGCCATCTGACCGAGCTGCTGTCGCAGGCCGTGGACGGGGCGGGCGACCGGGCGAAGCGGGGCGTGTCGGGCTGAGGGGCGGAGCCCCGCTTGGCCTGTCCGACCGCCCGGCCGGGGCGTTCGTACCGGTCCGCACCGGCCTTTTGGTGCCCGTACCATCGGCGAGTATGGACGTAGGCACGCGCATCACCGTCACCTCTCCCGACCAGATGCGGGACCTGGGCCGCAGACTCGCCAAGCTGCTGCGCCCCGGCGATCTGGTCCTGCTCACCGGTGAACTCGGCGCGGGCAAGACGACCCTGACGCGGGGCCTGGGCGAGGGCCTCGGCGTTCGTGGCGCCGTCACCTCCCCCACCTTCGTGATCGCCCGGGTGCACCCCTCGCTGGGCGACGGCCCGCCGCTGGTCCATGTCGACGCCTACCGGCTGAACGGCGGCCTCGACGAGATGGAGGACCTGGACCTCGACGTCTCCCTGCCGGATTCGGTGGTGGCCGTGGAGTGGGGCGAGGGGAAGGTCGAAGGGCTGGCGGAGAACCGGCTGCATGTGGTGATCCAGCGGACGGTGGGCAGCGACATGGCGGTCACGGACGCGATGGCCGCCGACGTGGACGACGTACGGGACGTGGTGGTGACGGGCGTCGGCCCCCGCTGGGCGGGGGAGGACCTGGCGTCGCTCGCGGGGTAGCGCCGGGGGTAGCGCCGCGGGGTGGCCCAGCCGTGCAGTTGTCGCCGGGTAGAGCTCGCGTGCAGATGCCGGGTAGTTTCCGACAAGCCGTCGGCATGCTGTTGCATTCCGGGCATCGCCCGTGGTCACATGGGGGGAGAAAGCGTGGGTTAGGTCTGCCTAACTCCGCTCGACTGCCCCAGCACCCTCAGGAGGCATCCATGTCGGCCCACGACCCCGTGGCCGGGACCGGCGCGCGCGAGGACCGGTCACCGTCGATGTCGGAGCTCCTGGCGGCGTGTGCGGCGGCGAGCGCGGTCTCGACGCCCCCGCGGCCGGCCGAGGAGGAGACCATCGCGTCCGCCGAGACGCCCGCGTCAGCCGAGCCCGAGCCCGAGTCCGAGCACGAGGCGGACGACGAGGAGCGCGACGCGGCGTAGCGCCCGTCGCGGCTGCGTCATCTCCGCTACGGGACTACTCGGCTACCGGACTACGGGATGACGACGACCTTCGTGTCCACCTGAGCGAACTCCCACATCGCCGCACTGTCCGCCCGGCTCTCCCGGACGGCCCCGGTCCGCTTGCGCGCGTTCGGGTCCGGCATCGACCCGTCCACCGCCGCGCTGAAACCGAACACGACCCCCCCTTCCGAGTGGAAGACGACGACGTGCTCGACCTGCACTCCGTCCGATCCGACCCCGCCCTTGTTGCGCGAGGTCACGGAATAGGTCCCCGGGTCGGGGCTGGCCGGGCTCGGGCCCACCCGGAAGGTGTGGGTGGCCTTACCGTCGGCACCGACCAGCCAGACCCGCTTGTCGCCCAGTGCGTAGACGACCCGTACGCCGGTGCCGGAGCCGGCCGGAAGGGCGGTGGACTTCTGCTTCGACCCCGCGTCGTCCTTGCCCTTCTTCTTGGACTCGGCGGCGTGCGACCCGGGCCGGGCCTGGGTCGGATGGTCGGGCGCGGTCGCGGCGGCCTGGTAGCCGAGGAACCCGACGACGCCCAGCGCGGCGGCGGTGAGTACGGCCACAGCTGGCCCGGTACTGCTCCTTGGCACGGCGGCAACCCTCTCCTGAGGTCAGTACGTGCTGACGGCCCGTACACACTTACGGTGACGGTAGCACCGGCGCCCACCGCCCCGCCGCGCTCCGGCCGACCGGTGACCGAGCTGTTCCACCGTCGGTACGAAAGGTCGGTACGAAAGAACGACCTCCCGGCGCGCCGTAGGCTGTTCTCGTGCTGTTGCTCGCTCTTGATACCGCCACCCCCGCCGTGACCGTCGCCCTGCACGACGGCTCCGCAGTGATCGCCGAGTCCTCGGACGTGGACGCCCGGCGCCACGGCGAGCTGCTGCTGCCCGCCGTGCACCGGACGCTGAAAGAGGCGGGTACCGAGCTGGCCGCGGTGACGGAGATCGTCGTCGGGGCGGGCCCCGGCCCGTACACCGGTCTGCGCGTGGGCCTGGTGACCGCGGCCACCTTCGGCTCGGCCCTCGGCGTCCCCGTTCACGGGCTGTGCACCCTGGACGGGATCGCGTACGCCGCCGGGCGGGCCGGTCTGGACGGCCCCTTCGTCGTGGCCACGGACGCGCGGCGCAAGGAGGTCTACTGGGCGCGCTACGACGACGCCCGGACCCGCGTCACCGAGCCCGCTGTCGACCACCCCGCCGAGCTCGCCGAGCGGGTCGCCGGGCTGCCCGCGGTCGGCGCGGGCGCGCTGCTCTACCCGGCGGCCTTCGCCGACGTACCGCCCGGGATGCCGGAGTACCAGTCGGCCGGGGCGCTCGCCTCGCTCGCCGCCGAGAAGCTGGCGCGCGGCGAGGAGCTGCCGCCGCCCCGGCCCCTGTATCTGCGCCGCCCCGACGCCAAGGTGCCCGCCAACTACAAGGTGGTCACCCCGAAGTGAGCGGCGCGACCGTGACGCTGCGCGAGATGCGCTGGTGGGACCTGGACCGGGTGATGGAGCTCGAAGAGGAGCTGTTCCCCGAGGACGCCTGGTCGCGGGGGATGTTCTGGTCCGAGCTCGCCCACGCCCGGGGCCGGGACGCCACCCGGCACTATGTGGTGGCGGAGAGCGGGCCCCGGCTGGCCGGATACGCCGGGCTCGCCGTCTTCGACCGCACCGGCGACGTCCAGACCATCGCGGCCGCCCGCGACCACTGGGGCACCGGCCTCGGCGCCCGCCTCCTCACCGACCTCCTTACGGCCGCCACCGCGTTCGAATGCCGTGAGGTACTGCTGGAGGTGCGGGTCGACAACGCCCGCGCGCAGCGGCTGTACGAACGCTTCGGCTTCGAGCCCATCGGCATACGCAGGGGCTACTACCAGCCCGGCAATGTGGACGCCCTGGTCATGCGGCTGTCCGACCCGGCGGCGCCGGGTGTCACGACGGCGGGCATGGCGACTGCCGCGGACAGCGAGACGGGTGTGTCCCCTGAGACTGGCGTACCTCCTGGCACCAGCGCGTCCCCCGAGACTGCTGCGTCGACCGAGACCACCACGCCCCCCGTGAATACAGCGAACTCCGCGAACCCCGCGACCTCAGTACAAGGAACCGAGACCCATGGCTGACGAACCCCTCGTCCTCGGCATCGAGACCTCCTGCGACGAGACCGGCGTCGGCATCGTCCGCGGCCACACGCTCCTCGCCGACGCCGTCGCCTCCAGCGTGGACGAGCACGCCCGCTTCGGCGGCGTCGTCCCCGAGGTCGCCAGCCGCGCCCATCTGGAGGCTATGGTCCCCACGATCCAGCGTGCCCTGAAGGAGGCCGGGGTCGCCGCTTCCGACCTCGACGGCATCGCCGTTACCGCGGGCCCCGGGCTCGCGGGCGCGCTGCTGGTCGGCGTTTCGGCCGCCAAGGCGTACGCCTACGCCCTCGGCAAGCCGCTCTACGGCGTCAACCACCTCGCCTCGCACATCTGCGTCGACCAGCTGGAGCACGGGCCGCTGCCCGAGCCGACGATGGCGTTGCTGGTGAGTGGCGGCCACTCCTCGCTGCTCCTCGCGCCCGACATCACCTCAGATGTCCGTCCGCTCGGCTCGACCATCGACGACGCGGCGGGCGAGGCGTTCGACAAGATCGCCCGGGTGCTGAACCTGGGCTTCCCCGGCGGCCCCGTCATCGACCGCATCGCCCGCGAGGGCGACCCGGACGCGATCGCCTTCCCGCGCGGGCTGACCGGTCCACGGGACGCCGCGTACGACTTCTCCTTCTCGGGGCTGAAGACCGCGGTCGCCCGCTGGATCGAGGCGAAGCGGGCGGCGGGCGAGGAGGTCCCGGTCGCCGATGTCTCGGCCTCCTTCCAGGAGGCGGTCGTGGACGTGCTGACCCGTAAGGCCGTCCGCGCGTGCAAGGACGAGGGCGTCGAGCATCTGATGATCGGCGGCGGCGTCGCCGCCAACTCCCGGCTGCGGGCCATGGCCGAACGCCGCTGCGAGGACGCGGGGCTCACCCTGCGGGTGCCGCGGCCGAAGCTGTGTACGGACAACGGGGCGATGGTGGCGGCGCTCGGCGCGGAGATGGTGGCGCGGGGACGGTCCGCTTCGGCGTGGGACCTGTCGGCGGACTCCTCGCTTCCGGTGACCGATCCGCATGTCCCGGACCCGGACGCGCACGCCCACTCCCACGGTCACTCTCATGACCATGTGCACGAGCTGAGCCGGAAGAACCTGTACGCATGACCGTCGCGTTGATGTGGGAAGCCCGAGCCGTGGCGGGGAAGGGCGAGGAACTGCTGGCCTGGGCCGCCCGCCAGCCCCTCGACCCGGCCCCGCTGCGCCGCGAGACCTTCCGCGCGCCCGAGGACCGCGTCCTCGTCATCACCTGGTGGGACGGTGCCTACGACACGCCGGGCCTGCCGGAACTCCCGGAGCCGGGGGAGGACTTGGTCCGGCGCGCGGTGCACCGCTGGCGCTTCGAGGCGGTCACGGACGAGAGCTGAGCCGCACGGGCCGCCCTGGCTGTGCCCCGCGCCTGGGCTGTGCGTGTGCGGCGCGCTTTGGCGGAGCCCCGCGCCTGGGCTGTACGGCGGCCTTGGCTGTGCGGCGCGCCTTGGCTGTACGGCCCGCGGCCCTACCGCATGCCCTGGCTGTGCGGCCCCGCCCGTAGCGTGCGCCCCGCCCGTACCGTGCGCCCCGCCCGTACCGTGCGCCCCGGCCGTGCCGTCCTCGGCCGTACCGGGTGCCCCGGCGTACCCCGCGCCCTGGCCGTAATGCCGTCCCGGGGCGTGCCGTCGCGGGCCGAGCCGCCCCGGCCGTACCGGCTCCCGGCCGTACCGCCCCCGGCCACGCCCTCACCCTCCCCGGAGGGCATCGGTGAGATCGGCCAGGTGCCGGGAGGCGGGGCCCAGGGTGAGCAGTCCGCTGCCCGCCCCGGCCAGTTCCGCCGCCGCCGGGGCAAGGGCGGTGCGGGCGCGTGCCATCGTCGCCCGGTCGCCGACGGCGATGGCGGCCCGGCCGGTGAGACACCACAGGGCCTCCAGCAGCAGATCGCGGGGCGGCTCCGGGACCGCGCGTAGCGCCGCCGCGGCCTCGGCGCGGTCGTCCCGGGCCAGCAGCACCAGCGGGCGGGCCCAGGGCCCGTACGGCCCCCAGTCGAGGTCCGCGTCGGTCGGGGCGGGCCGCCCCTGTTCCACGCGCAGACAGAGCAGCGCGAGCGGCAGCAGACCGTGCTCCAGACCGGGCATCCCGGCGCCGTCCAGCCGTGTGGCCGCGTCCCGGTAGGCCGCCTCGGCCTCGGCCGTCTGCCCCGTCGCGGCCAGCCGCAGCGCCCGGTACCACTCGGTGAACACGCTGACCAGCGGCCGCTCATGGCGCTCGCCCAGACGGTCGGCGGCGGCCGCGTGCCGGTCGGCCGACGCGAAGTCCGCGAGCGCGCTGCGGGCCTGGAGCCGGATGAGATGGCCGAGCACCTCGAAGGTGACCAGGCCGTGCCGGGCCGACAGGGCGATCAGCTCGGCCCCGGTCGCGTCCCGGCGCGGTGCCAGCCCCGCGCGGTCGAAGGTCTGCATGAAGATGCCGTTGAGGGCGAACGCCAGCAGTGCGGGATCGTCCAGCCGCCGGGCGATCTCCTCGGCCTGCCGAGCCGCCTGGCGGCCACGTTCGGAGCGACCACCACGCGACTCGACGGCAATCGTGGCCAACAGCCGGGCCCGCACCGCCTCATGAGGCGGTGCCGCCTCGCCCGGAGCCCCGGGCCCGGTCGTCGGCCCGACACCGGCCGCGAGCGCGGCCAACGTGCGTTCGGCTGCGGCGACGATCGACGCCGCCTGTTCCGGGTCGTCCAGGCGGGTCCAGATCGCCGGGACGTCGTAGGAGCCGATCACCCGGGCGGTCAGTTCCGGGTCGCCCAGTTCCTCCGCCGCCGCGACCGCGGCCACGCGCTGTTGCCGGGCCGTCCGCAGACCGCCGCCTCCGGTCATCGAGAGGTCGCGGAGCAGGCCGACCGTGGACTCCAGACGAGCCCGTGCGCCGGAGGCCACGGTGCGGTCGTAGGCGGCGGCCGCTTCCGCCCATACCTGGGCGGCCGCCCCGCCCCGGGCCGTGGCGGGGTCGAGGTGGGGCGCCTGGCCCAGGATGTCCGTCTCCAGGCGGCGCAGCTCCGGGCCCGGGTCCACGCCCAGCTGCTCGACCAGCAGCGCCCGGGCCCGGCGCAGGACCGCCAGCGCGTCGCCCTGCCGGCCGGTGCGGTACAGCGCGAGGGCCAGCGCCCGCCAGGCGCCCTCGCGCCAGGGGTGCTCGGCCAGATGCGCCTCCAGGTCCGGCACCGCCTCGGCGGCCCGGCCCAGCGCCAGCCGGGCCTCCGCCTGCCGTTCGACGGCGTGCAGCCGCAGCTCCGCCAGCCGGGAGCGCTCACCCCGGGCCCAGTCCTCGTCGACGAACTCCACGTACGCGGGCCCGCGCCACCGGCTCAGCGCCTCCTCCAGTCGGGGCAGCGCGCCGTCCGGCGGCAGGGTCGCGGCGGCGGCCACGTCCTGTTCGAAGCGCCAGGCGTCCACCGCGTCCACATCGGCGCGCAGCGCGTATCCAGGCCCCTCGGTGACCAGCAGCCGGGCCGGGGTGCGGGGCGGGCGCTGCGGCTCCAGGGCGCGGCGTAGCGCGGCCACGAACGTACGCACCGCGCCGACCGCCGCCGGAGGCGGCTCCGTCCACAGGTCGTCGACCAGCCGGGATACGGGTACGACGCGACGGCGGGCGACGATCAGCCGGGCCAGCACGGCGCGGTGCCGTGGCCCCTTCAGCGCGATGGCGCGCCCGTCGGCGTCCCAGGCCACCACCGGCCCCAGCACCCCGAACCCGACCCGCATGCGGTCACCGTAGCGCGCTGATCGGATGCTCATCCGCACCCGGCAGGCTGACAGCCACCTGGTCACACCTGGTCACACCTGATCACCACGACCATCCACAGAAACGGCGGAACCATGGCCCCTGTCATCCCCGGCTTCGACTACCGGCGCGTCCCCGTCGCCGACGGCGTGTCCCTGAACGCTGCCGTCGCGGGCTCGGGCAGCCCCCTCGTGCTGCTGCACGGCTTCCCGCAGACCCACCTGATGTGGCGGCATGTGGCCGCCGACCTCGCGGCCGACCACACCGTGATCTGCCCCGACCTGCGCGGCTACGGTGCCAGCGACAAACCGGCCGCCGACGGCGACACCGACGCCCACTCCCATGCCGACGCCCACGTCCACTCCCATGCCGACGGCGCCGCCTACGCCAAGCGCACCATGGCCGCCGACATCGTCGCGCTGGCCCGCGCCCTCGGCCATGACCGCTTCGCCCTGGCCGGGCATGACCGCGGCGCCCTGGTCGCCTTCCGGGCGGGCCTCGACCACCCCGCGGCGATCACCCACCTGGCCTGCCTGGACGTGCTGCCGACCCTCGACATGTGGGACGTGATGCGCGGCACCACCGCCGCGGTCGGCTTCCACCTCTATCTGATGGCCCAGCCCCCGGGGTTGCCCGAGCGGATGATCGCCGCGTGCCCCGATGACTTCTTCGGCCACTTCCTCGACCTGTGGGCGGGCGACCCGGGGGCCATCCCCGCCGAGGTCCGCACCGCCTATCTGGACGCCTGCCGCGCCGCGGTGCCCTCGATCGTGGCCGACTACCGTGCCTCCGCCGGTGTCGATGCCGACCACGACCGTGCCGACCGGGAGGCGGGGCGCCGGCTGACGATGCCGGTCACCGTGCTCCAGCAGGACTGGGGCGCCGCACTCGGCTATGACGCGGCGGCGGTGTGGCGCGCCTGGGCCGACGACCTGGAGCACCGCACCGTCGGCTACGGGCACTTCATGGCCGAGGAGGCACCCGCCGACATCGCCAAGGCGCTGCGGGAGCTCCTCTCCCGCTAGGAGTTGTCGTCACATGCCACGCCCACATCAGCACATGTCACGCCCACATCAGCGGGGATTGCGAGGGTGACGGCTGCCTGAGAGGACTCGGCGGGGGCGGCCTGGATCAGGTCGCGTGGAGGGCGAGGGTCGGGGACAGATGGGAAGCGCGGACCGCTGGATACAGGCCCGCGAGGGTGCCGATGATGAGGGTGGCGCCGAAACCGCCGCCGATCGTCCACGGCGGGATCACCCGGGGAATGCCGTTGCTGATCGCGTAGCCGCCGGTGGCGGCGGCGCCCAGGAGGATGCCGACGAGACCGCCGAGTCCGGACAGCAGCAGCGACTCGGTGACGAACTGGCCCCGGATCTGACCTCGGGTCGCGCCGATGGAGCGGCGCAGGCCGATCTCGTAGCGGCGCTCCAGCACTGAGATGATCATGGTGTTGGCGACGCCGACTCCGCCGACCAGGTGGTCGGGCGGCCGTCGAAGCCGAGTCGCGTCTGTCCGACCTCCCAGCCGACCAGGGCGGAGCGGGCGACCTCGGGGGGCAACGGCAGTTCGTCGAGGATGCCGAGGACGGTGAAGTACTCGTTGTCGATGTAGACCCGCCGGCCGGGCTCGGTAATGCCGAGGCGCTGAGCCGCGACGTCACCGAGCACCACCGAGAGGTACTTGCCGGTGGCCGCGTTGAGCCAGGTGCCGCTGCGCATGCTGCCCCGCAGGGTGGACAGCACGACGCGCATCGGGCGGTTGCGCATCCCGGCCATCCCGGTGTGCAGGATGTCCAGTGGTGTCAGACGGGCCGGTTTGAGTACCGACCGCCGCCGCCTCACCGGGCCTCGCCCGGTACGTGGCCGGGGGTATGCGCGTGCCCCTGGTCGTGAGCGGTGTCCTGGACGATGTCGCCATCGCGGATCCGCACCTGCCGGGGCAGCAGGCCGACGATCTCAGTGTCGTGGGTGATGACCGCGATGGTCGCGCCCTCCTTGTTGAGTTCCGCCGTCCCGCCGTTCCGCCGTTCCGCCGTTCCGCCGTTCCGCCGTTCCGCCGTCACACCGTCCCGCCGTCACACCGTCCCGTCGTCCCGCCGTCACACCGTCCGGGCGTAGTGCTCGGCGATCTCGTCGCTGGTCGTCACCCACACCCCGGGGTGGTTCACGACGTACTCCAGCGCCTGGTCCACGTACTTGTGCCGGAACGGCTGGTTGATCACGAACGGATGCAGCACCAGGGACATCACCCGGCCGCTGGTGGCCGCGTCGGCGTAGAGCTGGTCCAACTGGTCCTTGACGATCCGGACGAAGTCCGGCCCGCTGAGGCTCTTGCCCACGAACATCTGGACGTCGTTGACCTCGATCGAATACGGCACGCTCAGCATGCCCGGCACGTTCAGCCGGTACGGCTGGTCGTCGTTGGCCCAGTCCAGCACGTACCCCAGCCCCAGCTCGGCCAGGAGCTCCGGGGTCCGGAAGGTCTCGGTCAGCGCCGGTCCCAGCCAGCCGCGCGGTCTGCTGCCGGTGGCCTTCTCGATGGTGTCGATCACCTCGGTGAGGTAGGCGCGCTCCTCCTCGGGCGCCATGTCCGCCTGGAGAATCGAGTTGTTCTTGCCGTGCGCCGCCCACACCCAGTTCCGCTCGCGGCCGGCCCGGATGATCTGGGGGTAGCGCTCGGCGACATCGGAGTTGAGCATCACGCTCGCCCGCACCTGGTGCCGGTCCAGGCTCTCGATCAGCCGCCAGATGCCCACCCGGGGCCCATAGTCCCGCCACCCGTAGTTCAGCGGGTCGGGTGCCAGCGCCCTGGTGTCGGGGAAGATACTGGTCGAGGGGCGGTCGACCTGGTAGTGCTCGACGTTCAGCCCGACGTAGAAGGCCACGCGGGCGCCGTCCGGCCAGTGGATCGGTGCGCGCTCGACAAGGGGGCTGTAGTCGAAGAGCTGGTTGTCCATCAGAGCTCACCTCATAGGTGTGGTGCGGCGGTTCGGTTCGCTTGATGGGCATCGTGAAACCCTCACATCAGTGAGAAGGTCAAGCGGGGGCTTCGCATGAGGAATGACCGCGCGAACTGAAAGACTGCGTCGGCGTAACCCGCTGTGCTGTGAGTGCCACGAGTGACGTGTGTGCCAGCAGTGCCATGAGTGCCATGAGGAAGGACGTCATGACGCCCCCCATCGAGCTTCCGTCACCGCCGCCCGGCCCGGACGAGCGGCCGTGGAAGGACCGCGCCGGATTGCTGGAGGAGCGGGCGCGGGCGATGGGGGCGCTGGCGCGGTGGTACCTGGCGCCGCATCGGGCGCTGCTGCTGTGGCTGTCCACGCTCGTCTTCGCGCTGGGGTGGAGCCTCGCGGTCTCGGGGTTCCAGTTCCTGGTGAAGGGCGAGATCATCGAGCACGTGCTGGGCGTGATCTTCCTGGGTCTCGCCCTGGGCGCCACGGTCCCCTCCAGCCTCGGGGTGGCATCCGGCATCCGGCGCGACGTCTTCGTGGGCGCGTGCCTCCGCGACTGGGCGGAGCTGGAGCGTGACCCCCAGACGCTGCCGCACTGGCGCGTCTCCGGCGGTGCGCTCCTCTGGCTGGGCCCGTCCATCGTGCTGACCTGCCTCGGGCTGGCGCTGGGCGGGTTCGCCGCCTTCGCGGACATCGGTACGGAGAGCTTTGGCACCGTCGCCGGTATCGGCATCGTCTTCGCGGTCGCCGGGGCGCTCGGCATGGCCAAGGCGATCGACTACTACCGCCTGGTCAGCCGCGAACTCCGCTCCGACACCGGCGTTCCGGATGGCTACGCTCCGGACACGCCCGGTCCCGGCTCCCCCTGCGACGACGGCTTCTACGACGACGGCTTCTGCAGTGACTGAAAGCGGTGCCGCAGCTCCTCGTACCGCTCGTTCGGGCTCTCCCCGCGCTGCTTGGCCGCCTCCTCGATGCGGGTCAGTAGCTGCCTGATCCGCACGGCGTCCATATAGGCGTCGCGCTCCAGCTTCTTGTACGCGGCGGCGGCGGGCCCCTTGTGGTCGTCCGGGTCGACCGACTGCTTCAGGTGGCCGAGACGCTCGATCTGTTCCTCGAGGTAACTGAGCATTCCCTCAAGGTCTTTGATGAGATCCGACAGATCCTGGTCCGATACGGACAGTTTGTCTTTACTCATGTTCCATCCGTCTCTGCCATCCTCCCATCGGCCCAGTCGCGGGATGATCGTGCCATGACCGGGGCCGGTGTGGAGAGTCGCCCGGAGTTTCTTACCGGAGGTCAGTCCGGCAGGACCGTGTCCGGGGGCAATTCAATGCAAAAGTCGGCGGCGAGAACGCCCAGCACCTCGTCGCTGTCGGCGAGTTGGCGCTCCTTACGGGTGCCGTCGGAGCCGGTCTCGACGAGGGTCCGCCCGGACAGGGAGAGATGGCGGTCCAGGGTGGTGCGCTGGACGTAGAGGCTGTGCTGGAAGGGCGAGCGCGGGCTGGTGGCGACGTACCAGTTGATCACCATGTAGTCGGACGGGTGGCAGGGCTCCCGGGTGAAGGCGTACTGGTCCTGCCAGGAGCCGTCGAGGAACGCCTGGAACACCCACAGGTCCTCCAGCCCGCCGGGGTGCGGCTCGCGGACGTAGCGATGGCGCCGGGTGCCGTCGAGGAACTCGGTGCCCGCCACGAGCGGCACGGCCTCCAGGAGGCTGCCGATGCTGCCGAAGCCCACATCGGCCACGTAACGCCGCTCCTCGCCCGGAATCTCGACCAGCAGCAGCATGTGGGTGCGCGGACGGACCGTCCCGGGGGCGGCTCCGACCCGGACGCGGCCGGAGAGCCCGGTGACGCCGAAGCCGAGCGCGGTGAGGGCGGCGGTCAGCAGCGTGTTGTGCTCGTAGCAGTAACCGCCGCGCCGACTGCGGACCAGCTTGGCCTCGAGGTCGGGGAGAGCGAGGGAGGGGGCCGAGCCGAGGAGGGGCTCGAGGTTCTCGAACGGGATGGACATGAGGTGCGCTCGATGCACCGCCCGCAGCGTCTCCACGGTGGGCGCGGGGCGCCGGTCGCCGGTCCAGCCGATACGGGCCAGATAGGCGTCAAGATCGAGGTCGATGCGGGCCGGTTCCATACTGCCGACCGTAACGTCGCAGCCCCGGCACCGGCCTCCGCTCATGGTGGGGGCCGCACCTGGTCCCCTGGACGTAGGTCCTTTACGCCTCCGGTACCGCCGCGAGGTGATCGAGCTCGCCCGCCTTGATGGACCGGAGCAGGGCTCCCAGCTTCGCGGGGGTCGTAGCGAGGACGGTGCGGGGGTCGTCGCTCTCGCGGAGGGCGACGGTCGTGCCTATGAGGGCGAGTTCTATGCAGGAGTTTCCGTCCCCCGCGCCGGAGTAGGAAGACTTGCGCCAGTTGGCCTCGGACATTCTTTCGCCCTCACATCTGTTGAACGGTCTCGCGGATGAAGTCACGTGACTCCTTCTCTGACAACGCCAGCTCGTCGGTCCGGTCCATGACCGCCCGGTAGTTCAGAAGCTGGGACTCCCCGTCGAGGAACGCCGCGTCTTGCGCGACGTCGAGTTGAACGGTATCCAACTGCGGCACCGGACCCGTGGCGTAGGTGACGGAGATGCCCGCGACATGGAATCCTCCGGCCGCGATCGGGACGACCCGAACGGAGACGTTCGGGCGGTCCGAGGACTCCAGCAGGCTGTCGAGCTGCGCGCGCATCACGCGCTGATCGCCGAACCGTACGCGGAGCGCGGTCTCGTGGATGATGAATGTGCAGGGCGGCGGATCGTCCAGGTCCAGGATGTCCCGGCGCTTCATGCGGTGGGAGAGTCTTCGGCGGAGCTCCGTGGGAGACCAGCCGGGGACGGCCGTGCTCAGCACCGACCGGGCGTAGTCCTCGGTCTGCAGGAGTCCAGGGATGTGCATCAGCTCCACGACGCGCAGGCTCGTGGCGAAGTACTCCAGTTCTGCCAGATCGAGACCGGCGGCGCCGAGTGTCCCCCGGTACTCCTCCCACCAGCCACGCTTGCGCTCGGTCGCCATCGCTACCAGCGCGTCGACGTATGCCTTGTCCGGGCAGGCGTAGTTGGCGGCGAGTGTGCGTACGCGCTCTTCGCTGACGCCGAACCGGGCCAGCTCCATGTTGGTGACATGCGAGCGGTTGGTGCCCAGCCGGTCGGCCGCTTCCTGGATGGTGAGACCCGCGTGCTCGCGCATCCTCCGAAGCTCCGTGCCAAGTCGGCGTTGACGTGCCGTGATGGTGGTCCTCGAAGCCATGCCTGCCTTCCTCGTGGGTCGTCACCCAGTGTGGCGCGTGGCCACGAATGGGTCTATCTACTCACTAATTTCGGCGATCTGGTGGCACTAGTTAGGTGGAGACCTCTACCGTAGGTGCCGTTGCCGCTACTGCGCGTTGATCGCCGTAACGGTACGCGCGCTGTCGGCCCCCTCACAGGGAGTTGCCCCATGGATTCCGATCACGAGTCCGACGACCGTCCCCCACGCCGCCCGCCCGTTCCCTCCAGGGACCCGTACGTCTACACCCTCCAGAGCAGCCGCCACGCGACCTCCCCCAAGGTCTGCCGGGACTTCGTGGCCTGCGTCCTGAACTCCGTGGGGCAGGAGGAACTGGTCGACACGGCGACGCTGTGCACCTCGGAGCTGGCCACCAACGCGTTTCTGCACGCCGAGGGCGACTCCCTGATGCTGCGCGTGGTGATCGAGCCGCCCCGCTTCCGCGTCCTGGTCTACGACGCCTCCGCCGAACTCCCCACCGCCGCACGCCTCCCCGAGGGCGATCGTCTCCGCGGCCGCGGCCTCGGACTGGTGGCGGCCCTGGCCGACGCGTGGGGGACGGCGGAGGGGGACGCGGTCGGCACGTATGCGAAGGGGGTCTGGTTCGAGCTCGCGGGCAAGGAGGAGGACGACGAGGGTTAGCCTCGGCGTTTTATGGTCGCGCGGACTTCCGTACCGCTTTCCTCACCGCTCGGCTTTGGCGTCCATGAAAGTCAGCGGAAAAGTCTCGCCGGACTCCGCGTAACGGTGGAATCGGCTCACCCAGGACGGCTCCTGAAGGGCCCGGGCCTGGGTGCGGGGCAGTGCCATATGCACATCGCGGGCGCCGTTCTGGTCGGCCGGGGTCGGCGCTATGTGCACGGTCCAGGGAATGGGGATCGAGGTGAAGTCGTACCAGAACGGGGCGCCCTGGCCGAAGTCGATGCGGTAGAAGGGGAGCTTCGACCAGTTGTTGATCGCGATGGTGCTGTCGAACGCGTCCAGGCCCATGGTGTTCATGACGCGCTTGAAGCGTCCCGCATCGCGTTCGGCACAGAGGAACGCCGTTTCCTCGCGGATTCTCTCCTCCGTGTTCTCGGCATGGCCCGCGCGGACCGCCGCGGCGACCTCGCCGAGCGGGCGGGCGCGCAGTTCGGCCGCGGTCATTCCGGGCCGGGTGTTGGTGACGGCGTTGCCCCAGTAGTCATCCGGTATGGCTTCGCCGGCGAACGAACGGAAGTCGGCGATGAGGCCGAGCCTTTCCTCGCTCGCGTCGGGGCGGTCACGCAATTCGCCGAGCACTTTCCACAGATGGGCGGTCAGCGCGTCATTGGTCGACACCCACCGCTCCGTGCCCGCGAGGTCGGCCATCGCGGTGTCCTTCATGGTGACCAGTTCCGCGGCCGTGAAGCGGGTGGTCACCGTCGTCACGTTGCCGAGGCTGCCCATCAGGGCGCGGCCGATGAAGGCGGACTTCTGGCCCCGCCCGATGATCGTGAGATGGGCACTGCCCATGCGGGCGTCACCCGTGGCGGAGGCGCCGAGTGCGTCGATGACGCCGCGGTCGTGGCTGGGCTTGGGGTATCCGAGGCCCCGGTGCTCGCGCACCCAGCTCTCCAGGAAGCTCATATAGCTGGACCCGTCGGCCACGGCGTGGTTCATCGTGAGGCCCAGGATGGAGCCCCCGCCCTTCATATGGGTGAGCTTCACCGTGAAAAGCGGTGTATCGCGGTCGACCACCCAGAAGGGCATGGCGTGACTGAGATGGCGCTCCAGCCCCTTTTTCGCCGTATGGCGAGGCCCGTAGTCCGGCATGGGCTCGGATGCGTGTGCCTCGACGAAGCGCACACCGCCATCGTCGCAGAGCACACTGAGGCCGCCGTCGGGATCTCTCTTCATGCGGCCGGAAAGGATCGGGAAGTTGCGCAATGTCCGGCCGAGGGAGGCGCGGAGCGCCTCGCCGTCGAGCGTCTCCCGGTAGAAAAAGGCACGCGGGGTATAGACCGGGCCGATGAGCATGTCGTAGACGCTGAGCCGTATGCGGTCACCGCTCGCCTCTCCGGCACGCACGGTGAACGTTCGCTTGGCGCCGCTCTCGGTGGCGGATGCCGTCATACTCACACGCTCTTTCGTCGGGACCGAACACGCTGTCGCGTCGACGCGTTGACCCTAACGCCCCGGTTGCGAGCGGCCTCATGAACGGGAACCGGGTTTAGGGAAATTCCGCAACTTCCGTTCGGCCTCGATCTTTCTCGGCGGCTGTGGCCGTGTTAGGCCGGGTGTCCCAGAAGCATCGTGGGGGAGCCCTTCGAGCGCGTCAGCACGATGGTGCAGGCGTTCCCGCCCTCGAGCCGGAGCTTCTTGCGGAGCTGCTCCGGCTCGACCGCCGAACCGCGCTTCTTGATGGTCGCGATGCCGACCTCCCGCTCCCGCAGCAGCGCCTTGAGCCGCTTCAGGTTGAACGGCAGCACATCCGTGATCTCGTACGCGGTGGCGAACGGCGTCGGGCGCAGCTCGTCCGTCGTGATGTAGGCGATCGTCGGGTCGATCAGCCGGCCGCCGACGCGGGCCGCGACATCGGCGACGAGATGGGCGCGGATGACGGCCCCGTCCGGCTCGTAGAGCCAGCGGCCGACCGGGCCGGGCTCGGGGGCGGGGAGATGGGGGGTGCCGACGAGGGAGTGGGCGCTCGGCAGAAGGGTGGCGCGGCGCAGCCCGGGGCGGCCGGTGCCGAACCACAGGACGGCCTCCTTCACCTGGCCGTGGTCCGAGATCCACTCGGCCTCCGCGTCCTCGGGGACCGCCTCGTGCGGCACACCGGGGGCGATCTTGAGGGCGGCGCGCGGGGTGGTGCGGGCGGCCTCGATGGCCCAGGAGAGGGGCGGGGAGTACGCCTCGGGGTCGAAGACGCGGCCCCGGCCGCCGCGCCGGGCCGGGTCGACGAAGACCGCGTCGAAGGACCGGGTGTCGATGTCGGTGACATCGGCGCAGCGGATCTCGATGAGCTCGGCCAGGCCGAGCGCCTGGGCGTTGGCGCGGGCGACGGCGCAGGTCAGCGGGTCGTGGTCGACGGCGAGTACGGAGATCCCGGTGCGGGCGAGCGCGATCGCGTCGCCGCCGATGCCGCAGCACAGATCGGCCATCCGGCGGACACCGAACTCCGCGAAGCGGGCGGCGCGGTACGCGGCGACGGAGGTCCGGGTGGACTGCTCGACGCCGTTCGGCGTGAAGTACATGCGGTGCGCGTCCTCGGGGCCGAATTTGGCCACCGCCCGCTGCCGCAGCGTGGCCTGGGTCAGGGCCGCCGAGACCAGCGCCGGGGGGTGGTCTCGGCGCAGCCGCGTCGCGGTGGCAAGCTCCTTCGCCGGGTCGTAGTCGCGGAGCCCGGAGAGCAGCGCCTGCCCCTCGTCGCCGAGCAGTGAGTCGAAGGCGTCAACGTCCACATGGCCCATTCTCCCCGCTCCCGCGAGCGCATTCGCCCGCGTAGGGCGCGCAGCTGCACGCCTCTGGACCGAAGATCACTTATGTGATGATGATCAAGACTGGTTTTCCTCGCTGTCTGGTTCTCGTCGGCGCGGCGGCCGTGCTCACGGCCTGCGGATCCCTCGGCGCCGCCACCGAGCCGTACACCGGCTCCCGCCACGGCGCTCCCATGCCGCCGGCCTCCCTCGCCTCCCGGCTGGACGACCCGCCGTCGCCCTCGCAGCCGCCGTCCGGACGGGAGCCGGATCCGCGGCCACCGGCGTCGTCCGGTCCGGGGTACGAGGGCGAGGCCCAGGGCGGCGCGTTCCCGGACCTGCCGCCGGGCTCCGGTGACGCCTCGGCGTCCACCCCCGCGGGGCCGTCCGGCACGGCCTCCGCGCTGCCGCGCTCGGCCCCGGTGGGCGCGTCCGACGCCTACCGCCGCTGGGGGCTGGACCGGCCGCTGGAGCGGCCTCCGGCCCCGCCCGCCGTCAAGCCCGCGCTCGGGCGGTCGGGGCCGCAGCAGTGGGGGCTGCCGCCGATCGTGCGGCAGGTGCCGACCGACCAGCGGGTGGTCTTCGTGACGATCGACGACGGGATCGAGAAGGACCCGCGCTTCGTGGAGCAGGCCCGCGAGCTCGGGCTGTCGTTCACCGCGTTCCTGACCGACAACGTGATCGGCGACCACTACGACTACTTCGACGAGCTGCGCCGGCTCGGCAACCCCATGGAGAACCACACCCTCACCCATCCCAGCCTGGCCGGTATGGCCTACGACGACCAGGTGCGGGAGATCTGCGGCCAGCGGGACATCCTGGGGAACCGCTTCGGTCAACAGCCGCGCCTCTTCCGTCCCCCTTTCGGGGAGTACGACGAGACGACGCTGCGGGCGGCGGGCTTCTGCGGGGCGCGGACGGTGGTGCTGTGGCGCGCCGAGATGGAGACCCACGGCCTGGCCTACCGCTCCGGCGACCATCTGCTGCCGGGGGACATCATCCTCACGCACTTCCGGGGGCCGGAGCAGCTGGAGGGGCAGTCGATGACCGACATGATCACGGGGCTGGTGCGGGCGATCCAGGCCCAGGGGTTCACGATCGGGCGACTGGAGGACTATGTGTGACGGCGCCTGGGGGAAGGGGCTGCGCAGACGGCCTGGAGCCCTGGAGCGAGGCTGGGCCGCGCGGAGTGCCCGCGGCCCCGGAGCGCGGCGGCCGTAAGGCGGTGATGAGGTGGCGAGCGGGGGGGCGCCACCACGTCGCTTGGCACTCTAGTTGACTGAGTGCTAACCGCGTCATAATGTCGAGGCTGGCACTCGGGACCGATGAGTGCCAAGGGATACAGCGACGGGCAGGTCCGGCACCCGCGACGACGGATCCACCTGGTCGCCACCTCAGACAGTTGACCCCGTGAGATCTCCGAAGGGGGAGGTCGGATCGTGACGACCACCAGCTCCAAGGTTGCCATCAAGCCGCTCGAGGACCGCATTGTGGTCCAGCCGCTCGACGCCGAGCAGACCACGGCTTCGGGCCTGGTCATTCCGGACACCGCCAAGGAAAAGCCCCAGGAGGGCGTCGTCCTGGCCGTGGGCCCGGGCCGCTTCGAGGATGGCAAGCGCCTTCCGCTCGACGTCTCCGTCGGTGACGTCGTGCTCTACAGCAAGTACGGCGGCACCGAGGTGAAGTACAGCGGCGAGGAGTACCTCGTCCTCTCGGCTCGCGACGTCCTCGCGATCGTCGAGAAGTAATCACCGAAGTTTTGCCTATGAGCCGCGCCCCGGTGCCCGCGTCTGAAACCGGGGTCGGGGCGCGGTTCGTTTGAGAGGACATACGCAACTCATGGCGAAGATCCTGAAGTTCGACGAGGACGCCCGTCGCGCCCTCGAGCGCGGCGTCAACAAGCTTGCGGACACCGTCAAGGTGACGATCGGCCCCCGTGGTCGCAACGTCGTCATCGACAAGAAGTTCGGTGCTCCGACCATCACCAACGACGGTGTCACGATCGCCCGCGAGGTCGAGGTCGAGGACCCGTACGAGAACCTGGGCGCCCAGCTCGTCAAGGAGGTGGCGACCAAGACCAACGACATCGCGGGTGACGGCACCACCACCGCGACCGTGCTGGCCCAGGCCCTGGTCCGCGAGGGCCTGAAGAACGTGGCCGCCGGCGCCTCCCCGGCCGCCCTCAAGAAGGGCATCGACGCGGCGGTCAAGGCCGTCTCGGACGACCTGCTGGCCACCGCCCGCCCGATCGACGAGAAGTCCGACATCGCCGCCGTGGCCGCGCTGTCCGCGCAGGACAAGCAGGTCGGCGAGCTGATCGCCGAGGCGATGGACAAGGTCGGCAAGGACGGTGTCATCACCGTCGAGGAGTCCAACACCTTCGGACTGGAGCTCGACTTCACCGAGGGCATGGCCTTCGACAAGGGCTACCTCTCGCCGTACATGGTCACCGACCAGGAGCGGATGGAGGCCGTCCTCGAGGACCCGTACATCCTGATCCACCAGGGCAAGATCGCCTCGATCCAGGACCTGCTGCCGCTCCTGGAGAAGATCATCCAGGCCAACGCCAGCAAGCCGCTGCTGATCATCGCCGAGGACGTGGAGGGCGAGGCCCTCTCGACCCTCGTCGTCAACAAGATCCGCGGCACCTTCAACGCCGTCGCGGTGAAGGCCCCGGGCTTCGGTGACCGCCGTAAGGCCATGCTCGGCGACATCGCCACCCTTACGGGCGGCA
Organism: Streptomyces sp. NPDC007875; assembly: GCF_042868035.1. NCBI lineage: Bacteria > Bacillati > Actinomycetota > Actinomycetes > Kitasatosporales > Streptomycetaceae > Streptomyces > Streptomyces sp. NPDC007875. The sequence goes on from NZ_JBIADZ010000011.1 coordinate 23,625, forward strand.
CCGTCATCGCCGAAGAGGTCGGCCTCAAGCTGGACCAGGTCGGTCTGGACGTGCTGGGCACCGCCCGCCGCGTGACCGTCACCAAGGACGACACCACGATCGTCGACGGTGGCGGCAAGAGCGACGAGGTCACCGGCCGCGTCAACCAGATCAAGGCCGAGATCGAGGCCACGGACTCCGACTGGGACCGCGAGAAGCTGCAGGAGCGGCTCGCGAAGCTGGCCGGCGGCGTCTGCGTGATCCGCGTGGGCGCGGCCACCGAGGTCGAGCTCAAGGAGAAGAAGCACCGTCTGGAGGACGCCATCTCCGCGACCCGCGCCGCGGTCGAGGAGGGCATCGTCTCCGGTGGTGGCTCCGCGCTGGTCCACGCCGCGAAGGTGCTGGAGAACAGCCTGGGCCTCGAGGGCGACGAGGCCACCGGTGTCGCGGTGGTCCGCCGCGCCGCGGTCGAGCCGCTGCGCTGGATCGCCGAGAACGCCGGTCTCGAGGGCTACGTCATCACCTCGAAGGTCGCCGAGCTCGAGAAGGGCCACGGCTACAACGCGGCCACCGAGGAGTACGGCGACCTGGTGAAGGCCGGCGTCATCGACCCGGTCAAGGTCACCCGCTCCGCGCTGGAGAACGCGGCGTCGATCGCCTCGCTGCTGCTCACCACCGAGACGCTGGTGGTCGAGAAGCCGGCCGAGGAAGAGGCTGAGGCCGGGGGCCACGGCCACGGTCACGCGCACTGACGCACTGGCGTTTTGCCACGCCGTTGCTGTGCGAAGGCGCGGCCGCCCTGGGGGCGGCCGCGCCTTCGTTGTTCGCCGGCGTTGTGGCGTGTGCGGGTGCGTGGGTGGTGTGCCGGGGGCGGGGCCTCCGGTGCGGCGCCCTGGACCGCATATTTACGGGGCCGGTGCCCGGGGGCGTGGGGTGGGCCGGGGGTTGGCGCCACACATATGCGAAAGCGTCCAGGACACCGCCCCTGCGACCCGGCTCCCTCCCGTCTCACTCGTGGCTCCCCGCCGGTGGTGGGAGTTCAGCCTCTCCGGCGTTTGAGGAGCGGGTCCGGGGCTGAGTCCCGGCGGGGGCGAGGGGCGGAGTCCCTCGTTTCGGGAAGGGGCGGGGTGGGGGGCTTTCCGCCCCAGGCGCCCACGGTCCGCACTCGGTATTCGTCCCCGGGGCCGGGTGCCGGGTGGGGTGCGGCCCCTCCCGTCCCGTCGCTTGCGGCCCCCCGCCGGTGGCCCAGGGAGCCCGTCCGTTCCGTGTGCGGCCCCGGGGGCGCTGGTGCGGTTTCGGGGTGGGTAATCCCGGGAGGACTATGCCTTCGCCGGGGGGCGGCCGACCTTGGAGGAGAGGGTGGAGAGGGCCGAGCGTGGGGCCAGCTTGGCCAGGCTTGTCATCGCCTTGTAGCGCGGGTCCGGGATGGACAGCGACTTGCCCCGGGCGAAATCCTTCAGGGCCGCCGTGACCAGCCGGTCCGCGTCCAGCCACATCCAGCTCGGCACGCTGTCCCGCTTGATTCCCGCTCGCGCGTGGAACTCCGTACGGACGAACCCCGGGCACAGCGCCATCAGCCGTACGCCCGCGCCCGCCAGGTCCTTCGCCGCGCCCTGCGTGAACTGGACGACCCACGCCTTGCTCGCCCCGTACGTTCCGCGCGGGAAGAAGGCCGCGATCGACGCCACGTTGATCACCCCGCCGCGGCCGCGGCTGCGCATCGTTTCGGCGCCCGCGCTGGTCAGCCGCAGTACCGCCTCGCAGTGCAGCTTCAGCATCCGCAGCTCATCGGCGATCGGCACCTCCAGATAGCGGTCGCGGTTGCCGAAACCGGCGTTGTTGACGAGTAGATCGACCGGATGGGTGCGGTCCCTGAGCCGGGCCTCGACCGCAGCGATCCCGTCATCCTCGGACAGGTCCGCCACCAGCACGTCGGCCTCCACGCCGTGCCGGTCGTGCAGATCCGCCGCCTGCTCCCGCAGCCGCTTCTCGTCGCGTGCGACGAGCACCAGATTGTGCCCGTCGGCGGCGAGCCGGCCCGCGAAGGCGGCCCCGATGCCCGCGGTGGTTCCGGTAATCAATGCAGTCGTCATACACGCACGTTATCGGCCACGGCAGGCCCCGGCGGACCGCCGAGCGGGACCGCGAGCGATCTGGGTCGGAATGAACACTTCCGTCAGCTGGACCGGTACGTGAGGGCGGCCTCCCGCGCCTCCGGATGCAGTGCGTCGCCCGCCGCCAGCACCCTCGGCAGCAGCTCCCGCTCCGTGGTCTCGGCGCGGAAGAGGAAGGCGACCGTCACCTCGTGGTCGGGCCGGTGCACGATCTCGACGGGGTCGCCCGAGCGGATCTCGCCGGGTTCGAGCACCCGCAGATACGCCCCGGGGACGGCGGCCTGGGTGAACCGCTTGACCCATCCCCGCTCGCCCAGCCACCCCGCGAAGGTACGGCACGGGATGCGCGGTGAGGTCACCTCCAGCAGCAGCTCGCTCCCCACCCGCCAGCGCTCGCCGATGAGGGCGCCGCTGACGTCGATGCCGCTGGTGGTGAGGTTCTCGCCGAAGACGCCGTTGGCCAGCTCGCGGCCCAGTTCCTGTTCCCAGACGTCGAGATCCTCCCGGGCATAGGCGTAGACCGCTTGGTCGTCGCCGCCGTGGTGGCGGGTGTCGCAGACCGTGTCACCGGACAGACCACTGGCGCCCTGGCCCTTCGGCCCCGGGGCCGCGACCCGTACCGGGCGCTCGACGGGACGCTTGTCGATACCGGTGCCGGCGGGGCAGTCGGTGTAGCCGGTCGGCGTCGCGCGGCCCAGATTCACCGTGAGAACGGCTGGAGTATGCAGCATGACCGCACCGTAAGGCAGTGCGGTCAAAGCGTCGACGTAATATCCCGGCCCATCCCCAAGGGTCGCTTATGCTCGGAGGCATGATCGAGGCCCGTCATCTCAGGGTGCTGCGCGCGGTGGCCGCCACCGGCTCCTTCTCCGCCGCCGCCCGTGAGCTGGGCTGCACCCAGCCCGCCGTCAGCCAGCAGATGAAGGCCCTGGAGGGCGCCGCGGGCACCCCGTTGCTGATCCGCAGCGGGCGGGAGATGCGGCTGACCGAGGCGGGCCGGGCGCTGGTGCGGCATGCCACCGGGATCCTGGCCGGGCTGACCGCCGCCGAGGAGGAGGTCGCGGCGATCGCCGGGCTGCGGGCGGGCCGGGTACGGCTGGTGTCCTTCCCCAGCGGCAGTTCGACCCTGGTGCCCATGGCGCTCGCCGGGATGCGCGCGGCGCATCCGGGGACGAGGGTCTCGCTCGTGGAGGCCGAGCCGCCGGGCTCGGTGGAGATGCTGCGCTCGGGCGACTGCGAGATCGCGCTGGCCTTCCGCTATCCGCAGATGAGCGAGGAGGCTTCAGGTGAGTGGGACGACCTGGTCCTGCGGCCGCTGCTGAACGACCGGCTGGTGGGCGTGGTCCCGGAGGGGCACAAGCTCGCGGGCGCCGGGGCGGTGGGGATCGCCGAGCTGGCCGGGGAGCCGTGGATCGCGGGCTGCCCGCGCTGCCGGGGGCATCTGGTGGAGGTGTGCGAGTCCGAGGGGTTCACGCCGCGGATCGATTTCGCGACGGACGACTATCCGACCGTCATCGGCCTGGTCGGGGCCGGGCTGGGGGTCGCGGTGCTGCCCGAGCTGGCGCTGGAGTCCGTACGGGCCAAGGGCGCCACGACGCTGGAGGTGGAACCGGCGGTGCGCCGGGAAGTGGTGGCGCTGACCCTGCCCGACCTCGCCCGCGTCCCGGCGGTGGCGGCGACGCTGGACCGGCTGGAGCAGGCGGCCCGCAGGTGAGCGGCGGGCGTTCGCGCCCCATCGCACTTGCGGCGGGTGGTGGCAGAAGGAACGTTTCCTCGATTGGCTGCGACCGGGCTCCGATCAGGATCCGGGGGCCCCGGTGCCGGCGACCGCGCGGTGGCGTGCCCGCCCCATGAGCTCCTCGCGCTCGTCCTCGGTCAGTCCGCCCCACACTCCGTAAGGCTCGCGTACGGCAAGGGCGTGCGCGGCGCACTGCGCTCGTACCGGGCAGCGCATGCACACCTCTTTCGCCGACATTTCGCGTGCGCTGCGGGCAGCGCCGCGCTCCCCCTCCGGGTGGAAGAAGAGCGAGCTGTCGACCCCGCGACACGCGGCCAGGAGCTGCCAGTCCCACAGGTCGGCATTCGGGCCGGGAAGACGGGAGAAATCTGCCATTGCCTTATCTCCTCGATGCGATCGGCTGCGGACGCTGCGTCCTGGGTCGTACACCTACGGTGTAAGTAGATGTAAATATGACTCATTGCGAATCTAGCCACATAGACCGGCAAATTGGAAGCAAGGTCGCCAAATGCCACCGAAGGGACTGCCTCGGGGGCTGTCCTATGGGGGAGACGCGAAGGGCGCGACCTGTGCGACGAAGCTGCTCCGTGTCCGAACCCTCACGTAGAGTGTCGAAGGTGGCCGCCGAACCCCGTAACTCTTTCGGGTGACCGTCGTTGAGAGTGCGGAGGCGGTTGATGGGTAAAGCTCTCGGACAGATATCCGGGGCTGTCAATCGCTCAGGTGACGATATGTACCAGCCTGGAGGCTCAAGGTGACGCGCATCAGCTGCGGAGGACGGCCATGACATCCGTCCTCGTCTGCGACGACTCCCCGCTTGCCCGAGAGGCGCTGCGCCGTGCGGTGGCGACCGTGCCCGGCGTCGAGCGTGTGACGACGGCGGCCAACGGCGAGGAAGTCCTCCGCCGCTGGGGCGCCGACCGCTCGGATCTGATTCTGATGGACGTACGGATGCCCGGTCTCGGTGGTGTCGAGACCGTGCGGCGGCTGCTCTCCGCCGACCCGGGCGCCCGGATCATCATGCTCACGGTCGCCGAGGACCTCGACGGCGTCGCGCTGGCCGTGGCCGCCGGCGCCCGTGGCTATCTGCACAAGGACGCCTCGCGCGCCGAGCTGCGCGCCACCGTGACACAGGCGCTCGCCGACCCCACCTGGCGGCTGGCCCCGCGCCGGCTGCGCTCGGCCGAGATGGGCGCCGCGCCCACCCTCACCGCGCGGGAGATCCAGGTGCTCGAGGGCATGAGCCACGGCCGCTCCAATGCGGAGATCGGCCGAGAGCTGTTCCTGTCCGAGGACACGGTCAAGACGCACGCACGCCGGCTGTTCAAGAAGCTCGGCGCGTCCGACCGGGCCCATGCGGTGGCCCTCGGGTTCCGCTGGGGTCTGGTCCGCTGACTCGGCCACGACCGTTCTGACGTGCTGCGCAGCGGGGGCGCTACGGTCCCCGCCCGCCGGGTGGCGGGCGGGGCGAGAGCGTGCGCGGTGGGCCCTGTTGTGGTGGCCTGTATCAGTTCCCCGCGCTATGCCGCATCCTTGAAGGTGTGGAGTTCCTCGGGGACGAGTCGGTCGGGCGTGAGGGGAGAGCGCAGGACGTGACGACAGCCGGCGCACCTGCTCATAACGCTTCAGCGCACAACTACGGACGCGGTGCCACGGAGCCACCGGGCCCGAGGCACCATGGATGGATGCCGCGCGACGATGAGAACCCAGGAGCCGCCAAGGGCGCTCCCGGGGGCACGGGGCCGATTGGCGCCCTCGTCGGGCGCGCCGTCGAAGGGGACGAGCAGGCCACGCACGACCTGCTGGCCCTGGTCCATCCGCTTGCCCTGCGGTACTGCCGCACGAGGCTGTCCCGACTTCCGGGTGATGCCCGCCACTTCGTGGACGACCTGGCGCAGGAGGTCTGTCTCGCGGTGCTGTGCGCGCTGCCGCGCTACCGGGACACCGGAAAGCCCTTCGAGGCGTTCGTCGTGGCCATCGCCTCCCACAAGGTCGCCGATCTGCAGCGGGCCGCCATGCGCCACCCCGGCTCCACGGCCGTCCCCTCGGACGAGATGCCGGAGCAGCCGGATGATTCGCTGGGGCCCGAGGAGCGTGCGCTGCTCAGCAGCGACGCGGAATGGGCCAAGAAGCTCCTGGCCAACCTTCCGGAGAACCAGCGCGAGCTGGTGCTGCTGAGGGTCGCGGTCGGGCTGACGGCGGAGGAGACCGGGCAGATGCTCGGCATGTCCCCCGGAGCGGTGCGGGTCGCCCAGCACCGGGCCCTGAGCAGGCTGCGCGCGCTGGCCGAGCAGTGAGCCGAGGGCCTGCCGGTCCCCGGTCCCGCTCTTACCTCGTTGTGCCTTCCGTATTCAGCAGCCCACTGAGAAGTTATCCACAGGGCGGAATGAGGCACTCGGGGAGCCCGTTAGCATGGGAGTCCGCGCTGGGGCAAGACCATTTGGAAGGGTGTCATGACTGACAACGTCGACGGAGTGCCTGAGAAGTTCGCCATGCTCGGGCTGACGTACGACGACGTGCTGCTGCTGCCGGGCGCCTCCGAGGTGCTGCCGAACGCGGTCGACACCTCGTCCAGGGTCTCTCGGAACGTCCGGGTGAATGTGCCCCTGCTGTCCGCCGCCATGGACAAGGTCACCGAGTCCCGGATGGCCATCGCCATGGCCCGGCAGGGCGGGGTGGGCGTGCTCCACCGCAATCTGTCCATCGAGGACCAGGCCAACCAGGTCGACCTCGTCAAGCGCTCCGAGTCCGGCATGGTCACCGACCCGATCACGGTCCGGCCGGATGCCACGCTGCACGAGGCGGACGCGCTGTGCGCGAAGTTCCGCATCAGCGGTGTGCCGGTCACGGACGCGGCGGGCAAGCTGCTCGGCATCGTCACCAACCGTGACATGGCCTTCGAGGTCGACCGGGGCCGTCAGGTCCGCGAGGTCATGACCCCGATGCCGCTGGTCACCGGCAAGGTGGGGATCTCCGGCGAGGACGCGATGCAGCTGCTGCGCCGCCACAAGATCGAGAAGCTGCCGCTGGTCGATGACGCGGGCCTGCTCAAGGGCCTGATCACGGTCAAGGACTTCGTGAAGGCCGAGAAGTATCCCCACGCGGCGAAGGACGCGGGCGGCCGGCTGGTCGTGGGCGCCGCCGTCGGCGTCGGCGACGAGGCGTACGAGCGGGCGCAGGCGCTGGTCGAGGCCGGCGCCGACTTCCTGGTCGTGGACAGCGCACACGGCCACAGCCGGGGCATCCTCGACATGATCGCCAAGGTCAAGTCGAATGTCTCGGTCGATGTGGTGGGCGGCAATGTCGCCACCCGGGACGGCGCCCAGGCACTGATCGACGCGGGGGTGGACGGGGTGAAGGTCGGCGTCGGCCCGGGCTCCATCTGCACCACGCGTGTGGTCGCGGGCATCGGCGTGCCGCAGGTGACGGCGATCTACGAAGCGGCGCGGGCCTGCCATGCGGCCGGGGTGCCGCTGATCGGCGACGGCGGTCTGCAGTACTCGGGCGATATCGCCAAGGCGATCGCCGCCGGTGCGGACACGGTGATGCTGGGCAGCCTGCTGGCCGGCTGCGAGGAGTCGCCGGGCGAGATGGTCTTCATCAGCGGCAAGCAGTTCAAGTCCTACCGGGGCATGGGTTCGCTGGGCGCGATGCAGACGCGCGGCCAGGCCCGCTCGTTCTCCAAGGACCGCTACTTCCAGGACAATGTGCTCTCCGAGGACAAGCTGGTCCCCGAGGGCATCGAGGGCCAGGTGCCCTACCGCGGTCCGCTGGCCTCGGTCGCGCACCAGCTGGTGGGCGGTCTGCGGGCGTCGATGGGCTATGTCGGCTCGGCCAATGTGGCGGAGCTGAAGGAGAAGGGCCGCTTCGTGCGGATCACCTCGGCGGGCCTCAAGGAGAGCCACCCGCACGACATCCAGATGACCACCGAGGCGCCGAACTACTCCGGCCGTTGACCCGCGCCGTTCACCCGGGCGACCCTGCGCAGGTTCGGGCAGGGATACTGGGACGGCTGTTCGTGAACAGGGAAAGGCACCCACGTGACTGAGATCGAGATCGGGCGCGGCAAGCGCGGCCGCAGGGCGTACGCGTTCGACGACATCGCCGTTGTGCCGAGTCGTCGCACCCGGGACCCCAAGGAGGTCTCGATCGCCTGGCAGATCGACGCCTACCGCTTCGAGCTGCCGTTCCTGGCCGCGCCGATGGACTCGGTGGTCTCGCCCCGCACCGCGATCCGCATCGGTGAGCTCGGCGGCCTCGGGGTGCTGAACCTGGAAGGGCTCTGGACCCGTTACGAGGACCCGGAGCCGCTGCTCGCGGAGATCGCCGAGCTGGACGAGCGCACCGCGACCACCCGGATGCAGGAGATCTACGCCGAGCCGATCAAGGAGGAGCTGATCGGCCAGCGCCTGAAGGAGGTGCGGGACGCGGGCGTGGTGACCGCCGCCGCCCTGTCCCCGCAGCGCACGGCGCAGTTCTCCAAGGCCGTGGTGGACGCGGGCGTCGACATCTTCGTGATCCGCGGGACGACGGTCTCCGCCGAGCATGTCTCCGGCGCCGCCGAGCCGCTCAACCTCAAGCAGTTCATCTATGAGCTGGACGTCCCGGTGATCGTGGGCGGCTGCGCCACCTACACGGCCGCGCTGCATCTGATGCGCACCGGCGCCGCCGGTGTGCTGGTGGGCTTCGGCGGCGGCGCCGCGCACACCACCCGCAATGTGCTGGGCATCCAGGTGCCGATGGCGACGGCGGTCGCCGATGTCGCCGCCGCCCGCCGGGACTACATGGACGAGTCCGGCGGCCGCTATGTGCATGTGATCGCCGATGGCGGCGTCGGCTGGAGCGGCGACCTGCCCAAGGCCGTCGCCTGCGGCGCGGACGCGGTGATGATGGGCTCCCCGCTGGCGCGGGCCACGGACGCACCGGGCCGCGGTCACCACTGGGGCATGGAGGCCGTGCACGACGAGGTGCCGCGCGGCAAGCGGATGAACCTGGGCACGGTGGGCTCCACCGAGGAGATTCTCCTCGGCCCCTCCTCCATCCCCGACGGTTCGATGAACTTCTTCGGTGCGCTGCGCCGGGCCATGGCCACGACCGGCTACTCGGAGCTGAAGGAGTTCCAGCGGGTCGAGGTCACGGTCGCCCCGTCGGCCCGCAACAAGAGCTGAGTCCGCTCCACGGCTGAGTGTTCTTCACGGCTGGACGTTCTTCAGCAAGGGGAAGGCCCCGACCGCAGCGCGGTCGGGGCCTTCCTTTGTCTCGCCTGTGTCGCTGTGTGCGCGTCGCGCGTGGGGTCAGCGGTTGCTGATCCGGTAGGCGGTGCTGACCGCGGCGACCGGCGCGAGCGCCATGAAGATGTAGGTCAGCGCGTCCGAGTCTTCCTTCCACGACTTCCACAGGTCGCTGAAGTGGTCGAAGAAGATCTCGTTCGAGGAGAGCACCTGGCTGCTGGCGCCGCCGCCGATCTTGTCGGCGTAGTTGCTCATCACATCGTGCAGGATCATCGCGTAGCCGTAGAGCTCACCGAGGAACACCGCGGCCAGGGCCAGCACCGCGCCGACCACCCACAGTCCCGTGTTGCGGCCGCCCAGCTTGGCGATCGCCAGACCGATGAGCGCACCGACGACCACACCGGCGTAGGCGAACTGCGTGACCTCCGGCGGGGTCTTGTCCGTGTCCGCCATCGCGCTCAGCAGGAACGCGTAGAGGAACGCGCCGACGAGAGTGGCCACGAGGGCGGCACCCACCGCCAGCATCGGGTTGCCCGGGCGGCCGACCGGCGGCGCGGGCGGCGGGAAGCCGCCGCCGTACTGCGGCTGGGGCTGCTGCGGCTGCTGGGGCTGCGCCTGCGGGTAGCCGTAGCCCGGCTGCGGGGTGCCGTAGCCACCGGCCTGCTGGGGCGGGGCGGGCTGCTGCGGGTAACCGCCGGGCTGCTGTGGGTAGCCACCCGGCTGCTGTGGCTGCTGCCAGTTCTGGCTCATGAAATTCCCCCGGGGATGAAGGTGTTGAGACCGCGTTCCGGGGACAGCCGAGCTGATGAGCGGCTGCGGACTGGGAACGCGGATGGAAACTATCGAGCCATAAAAGTAACAGGCAGGCATGACAACCAGACAAGTCGTGTCTGACGTCCGTGACATGGCTGGGACCGGACGGAGACACGCTGGCCCGGCATATGCGGATTCGTCGGCCGCTACTCGGTGATCCGCTTCGCGACGAGGTAACTCTCCGCGCCGGCCACGGCGTAGAAGGTGATGTCGTTGCGCCCCAGGATGTCATCGCGCCAGTGGTCCATGACCAGGCCGAAGTGCCCGATCAGGGTGTCCGCGGTGGGCCAGGAGCTCTCGTCCCCCATCAGCACCGCGACGCCGAGCAGTTGCGCCAGTGAGACGCCGACCACCGCGAGCGGTATGCCGATGAGCGCCAGCAGCGGTGCGCGGCCGCCCAGCTTGCCCAGCGCGGCGCCGGTCAACAGGCCGATGCACAGCGCCCAGTAGCCGACCTCCTGGCCGCGGTGGCCGATTTTCCCCTGGACGAAGCCGAAGACCAGCGCCCCGAGCAGCGCCGCCGCGATGCCCGCCGCGAGACCACGGGCCGGTCGTGGGGCCTGAGCTGCGGAGGGTCCGGACGCGATCATGACCGCAAGGTAGCAGTGGCATGGCCGTACGGTGGTGCGAATGACATCAGTGCCGGGACAGAATCCGGCATAAGCAATAATGTCAACTTATGGCGCAGAACAAGTCGTTCAATGGGCGTGACATGGGTATCGACCTCGGCACCGCCAACACACTGGTGTACGTACGGGGCAGGGGCATCGTGCTCAATGAGCCGTCGGTTGTGGCAGTGAACACAGCCGACGGCAGTGTGCTGTCGGTGGGTTCGGCGGCCAAGGAGACCATGGGGCGGACGCCGACGAACATCGTCGCCGTGCGACCGCTGCGCGATGGCGTGATCGCCGATTTCGAGATCGCCGAGCGCATGCTGCGGTACTTCATCAAGAAGGTGATGGGCAGCCGCCGGCTCGCCCGTCCCCGTGTGGTCGTCTGCGTGCCGTCCGGGATCACGGGCGTTGAGCGGCGCGCGGTGATGGAGGCCGCCACCCAGGCCGGGGCGCGTCAGGTGCATCTGGTCGAGGAGCCCATCGCGGCGGCGATCGGGGCGGGGCTGCCGGTGAGCGAGCCGACCGGCTGCATGGTCGTCGACATCGGCGGCGGTACCACGGAGGTCGCCGTGGTCTCGCTGGGCGGCATCGTCACCGCGCGGTCGGTGCGTACCGCGGGCGACTCCATGGATGTGGCGATCACCTCCTATGTGAAGAAGCAGTACGCGCTGGCGATCGGTGAGCGGACCGCCGAGGAGATCAAGGTCTCCATCGGGTCCGCCTCGCCCGCCGGGTCGCTGTCCGTGCCCCGGGTGTCGGATGCCGTCCGGCGGCCCGAGCGGAATGTCGAGGTGTTCATCCCGGGCCAGAGCGAGGATCCCGAGGACACCCAGGCGCTGCTGCCGCCGGACCGCTGCACCATTCGCGGCCGGGACCAGGCGACCGGGCTGCCCAAAGTGCTCGAACTGACCGCGGACGAGGTGCGGCACGCCCTCTCCGAGCCGGTGGACAGCATCGTCGCGGCGGTACGGTCCACGCTCGACGAGACCCCGCCCGAGCTGGCGGGCGACATCATGGACCGCGGCATCGTGCTGACCGGCGGTGGGGCCCTGCTGCGCGGTCTGGACGTACGGCTGGGGCGCGAGCTGAACATCCCGGTGCTGGTGGCCGACGACCCGCTGGACTGTGTCGCCATCGGCACCGGCCGCTGTGTGGAGGACTTCGCCTCACTGCGCACCGCGATGGACGCACTGCCTCGTCGGCCGGACACGGTGCGGGTGTGATGCCTGGGGGCGGGCCGTGCGGGTGTGATGCTTCCGGGCCGCGCCGCGGGTGTGATGCTTCCGGGCCGCGCCGCGTGGGTGATGCTTCCGGGCCGGTGTGGGGGTGACCTCCGTGGGCCGGACTGTGCGGCTGACGCCCCGGGGCCGCATCGTGCGGGCGTGACGTCGCGGTGCCACAGCCTCGGGATCGGCACCGTACGGGTGTGACGCCCCCCCGGGGCCACGTCGTGCCGGTGTGACGCCCCGGGGCGGGCCCCGCGGGGCCCCAGGGCCGGGGTCTCCCCAGGCCCCTCCCCGGGGCGGGGGCCTTGAGCGTGCGGCATCGTCCCCGGCGTGGTGGGCTGGTGACACCGCGTCGGTCCCGTGCGGCGTGGGCGGACGGCAGACACGGGCGTCGAGGTGGTGGTCGTGGGGCGCGGCGGGACGTACGGGCGGGCGGTCGTCGCGGCCGTCACCACGATCCTGGTCGCGATCACTTCCGTACCGGCGACGCCCACCGGGCCCCCCGAGGCCGTGGGCCCGGCGCCCGGCCACGGGACGTACGACGTCACCGCGGCGCAGGGCGCGTCGGGGTCATACGGCGCCACCACAGCTCGGAGCCCGTCGCGTTCGTACGGCGTCACCACGCCACACAGCCCCTCGCGGTCGTACGGCGCCACCACGCCACAGGACCCGTCGCGGTCGTACCCCGTGTCCGTCGAACTGGCCTCCCTGACCCCCGCGGTGATTCGCCAGGGCGGTGAGCTGAGGATCAGCGGGCGGGTCACCAATACCTCCGGGCGGCGTCTCGGCCCCGCGCATATCGGGGTGCGGATCGGCGCGTCCGGCGCGATCGATATCCGCGGCGGGCTCTCCGCCGTGGCCCGCCGCACGCCGCTGACCCGGGCCGACGGCCCCGAGGTGCCCGGCCGCACGGCCCGCCTCGCCGCGCTGCCGACCGGCGCCGAGCGCGGCTTCCGGCTCACCGTGCCCGTCCCCGACCTGGAGCTGGACGACGCCGGGGCGTACGCGCTCACCGTGAACGTCGTCCGCGAGGGCGGCGCCGGCGCCGGGACCGTGCTCGGGCTGACCCGTACCCATCTGTCCGCGTACCCCGACGCCACGCGGCTGGAGCCGCTGCGCACCACCGTGCTGTGGCCGGTCCTCGACGCCCCGCGGATGGAGGCGCTGACCCTGCGCACCCAGGACAGTGTGCTGCCGGTCTTCCGCGACGACGAGCTGACCACCGCCTTCGGGCCGGGCGGCCGGTTGCGGCGGCTGGTCGAGATGGGCAAGGGGCAGCCGGTCACCTGGGTTCTCGATCCGGATCTGATCGTCCAGGCGCGGGCTATGGCGGCCGGCTACCGGGTGGCCCGTACGCCCGGCGACAGTGATCCGCAGGAGGCCACCGAGGGGGAGGGCGGCGAGGCGGCCGCGGACTGGCTGGCCGCGCTCCGTGCGGCGGTCCGGGGCCGGGAGGTGATCGCGCTGCCGTACGCGGACCCGGATCTGGCCTCGCTCGCCCGCGGCGGCGGCGCCCCGCTCGCCGGGCTGCTGCGCCGGGCCTCCCGCACCGGCCGGAGCGTGGTGGACCGGGCGCTGGGCGTCCACGCGCGCACCGGGGTGGGCTGGCCCGCGGGCGGTGAGCTGGACGACGGGATCGCCCGGTACGCCGAGGAGCTCGGCCTGGACACGGTGCTCGCATCCGGCGCCGGGGTGGCCTCCGAGGGCGAGCTGGTCTCCGAAGGGGCCACCGACGACGGCGCCGTCTCGCTCGAGGGCGGAACGACCGCGCTGCGCTACGACGCGGCGATCGCCGCCCAGCTCTTCGCGAGCCACCCGGCCGCGGGCGCCGCCGGCGAGCCCGCCCGGCTGCTGCTGCGGCAGCGGCTGCTCGCCGAGACGCTGACGGCCGCACGGGAGCTGCCGTACGCCCGGCGCGAGCTGGTGATGGTGCCCCCGCGCCGGATGCCGCTCGCGGTCGCCCGGGTGCTGCTCACCGTGGTGGCCGAAGGCCGGAAGGCGGGGTGGCTGGAACCGGCCGGGTTCACGGCCGCGCTGCGCAAGCCCACGGCGGGGCGGCTGCGGGGCTTCGACGGCTATCCGCTCGCGCGGCACGCCTCCGAGCTGCCGCCCGCCCGGCTCGCGGCGGTGGTCCGGGACCGGCGGCGGATGCGCGACCTGGCCAAGGTGCTGTCGGACGCGCGGGCCACCGCCGCGTCCGTCCGGGCCGCGCTGGCCCGCTCCGTCGCGACCGCCTGGCGCGCCGACCCGTCGGGCGCGGCCTCGTACCAGCAAGGGGTGTCCCGCTATCTGACCGCCTCGATCGCGTCGGTGCGGCTGGTGCCGAAGTCCATGGTGGTGGTGGCCGGGGGCTCGGCGACCATCCCGGTCACCGTCGACAACGGGCTGCAGCAGGACCTCACCGGGGTGGAGCTGCGGGTCCTCTCCAGCCGCCCCGAGCGGCTGGACGCCCGGGACCGCGCGATGCCGGTCCGGGCGTCACGGGCGGTGAGCCGTACGGTGCGGATTCGGGTGAAGGCGTACGCGAACGGCCCGGTGCGGCTGACCGCCCAGCTCTACACCACCGCCGACGGACTGCCCTGGGGCGCGCCGATGACGTTCACGGCGGATGTGCGGTCGGTGCCGTCGGGCGCGGTGATCTTCGTGCTGGGTGGGACGGCGCTGATCGTGCTGGCGGCCGCGTTCCGGCCGCGACGTGCGAGGCGTGCGCGGCGGCCATGACACCCGGGGCACGCGCGGCGGCGATGACACCCGGGGCACGCGCGGCGGCGATGACACCCGGGGCACGCGCGGCGGCGATGACACCCGGGGCGCGGGACCGGTGGGGGTCGGAGTGGGCCTCAGAGCCGGTGCGCCGTCCCCGCCGGTCCCGCACCCCGGGTGTCCAGCAGCAGCTGGGCCTTCACCGCGAGTCCCTGCAGGTCGTACGTGCGGTGGGGCTGCAGCAGGACGGTCAGGTCGGCGTCGGCCGCCGCCTCGTACACCGAGTCGGCGCGCTGAACCTCGCGCCCCAGCACGCGCCACCGCGCCACGTACGGGTCGTGGTAGCTGAGCCGGGCGCCCAGCTCGATCAGCCGGGAGGCGATCTCCCGGGCGGGTGAGCCCTCCGCGTCGGCGACGTCGGCCTTGTAGCCGACGCCCAGCAGCAGGACGTGCGCGCCGCGAGCCGACTTTCCGTACTCGTTGAGCAGGGCCGTGCAGCGGCGGGTGACATAGCCCGGCATCCGCCCGTTGACCTGCTGCGCGAGCTCCACCATGCGCAGCGGCAGGCCGAGGCCGCGCTGCTGGTCGGCCATATGGCCGTGGTCGACCGGCACGCCATGGCCGCCGACGCCGGGGCCCGGGCGGAAGGACTGGAAGCCGAACGGCTTGGTCTCGGCGCAGCGGACCACGTCCCACACGTCGACGCCGAGGTCATGGCAGTACACCGCCATCTCGTTGACCAGGGCGATGTTGACGTGCCGGTAATTGGTCTCCAGGACCTTGACGGTCTCGGCCTCGCGGGTGCCGCGGGCCCGGACGACCTTCTCGGTGAAGCGGCCGTAGAAGGCGGCGGCCGCCTCGGTGCAGGCGGGGGTGAGGCCGCCGATGACCTTGGGGGTGTTGGCGGGGCCGTGGGCGCGGTTGCCCGGGTCGTGGCGGCAGGGGGAGTAGGCGAGGTGGAAATCGCGCCCGGCCCGCAGCCCGGATCCCTCCTCAAGGAGCGGACGGAGGAATTCCTCGGTGGTGCCGGGGTACACGGTCGATTCCAGCAGAACGGTGGTGTGCGGACGCAGCCGCGCCGCGAGCGTACGGGCCGCCTCGCCGACCGCCGACAGATCCAGTCTGCGGTCGTCCCCGAGCGGGGTCGGGGCGCAGATCACGGCGGTGCGGACGCGGCCGAGTTCGGCGGGGTCGGCGGTGATCCGGAAGCCCTGGGAGGCCATCCGGCGCAGCTCGGCGGCGGACAGCCGGCCCTCGCCGCCCGAGCCGGAGGGCAGCCGTCCGGACCGGAGGTCGGCGGCGGCGCGCGGATCGGGGTCGTAGCCGACGGTACGGACGCCGGCGGCGGTGGCGGCCTGGGCGAGAGGAATACCGAGATGACCGAGTCCGATGACGGCGAGATCTGCGGGCATGACGTCGTGTCGTCCTTCCCGGGACGATGTCGGATGGCGCAAACCCCCCACAGACAGACTAAGCGGAAATATGACTCGTATTCAGTATTGATGGGAGGTGTTGGCGCGGTGTCGTGGCGGTGGGCGAGGCAGCGGCATGGCACGGAGGAGCGAAAGCCAGGAAAATCGGCAGGGCGGCGTGACGTCGATCGCAACGGGAGGCAGCGGTGAAGACACCGGCACTGGGACCGGCCGAGCGCGGCGAGGCGCTGGCCCGGATGGCGGACCGTGAGCTCGATGTGCTGGTCGTGGGCGGCGGAGTGGTCGGCGCGGGCACCGCGCTGGACGCCGCCACGCGCGGCCTGGAGACCGCTCTGGTCGAGTCACGGGACTGGGCCTGCGGGACCTCCAGTCGGTCCAGCAAGCTGATCCACGGCGGACTGCGCTATCTGGAGATGCTCGACTTCGCACTGGTGCGCGAGGCGCTCAAGGAGCGCGGGCTGCTGCTGGAGCGGATCGCACCGCACCTGGTCAAACCGGTGCCGTTCCTGTATCCGCTGCGGCACCGGGCCTGGGAGCGGCTCTACGCGGGGTCGGGTGTCGCGCTCTACGACGCCATGTCGATCTCCTCCGGGCACGGCCGCGGACGACTGCCCACCCACCGCCATCTCTCCCGCCGGCGGGCGCTGCAGGTCGCACCCTGCCTCAAGAAGGACGCGCTGGTCGGGGCGCTGCAGTACTACGACGCCCAGATGGACGACGCGCGCTATGTCGCCACGCTCGCGCGCACCGCGGCGAAATACGGCGCGCAGGTGGCCAACCGCGCGCGGGTGGTCGGCTTCCTGCGGGAGGGCGAGCGCGTGGTCGGCGCCCGGGTGCACGACCTGGAGCAAGGGGGCGAGTTCGAGGTCCGCGCCCGGCAGGTGGTCAACGCCACCGGGGTGTGGACGGATGAGACGCAGGCGCTGATCGGGGAGCGCGGCCAGTTCCATGTCCGGGCCTCCAAGGGCATCCACCTGGTCGTTCCCAAGGACCGCATCCACTCCACGACCGGGCTGATCCTGCGCACCGAGAAGAGCGTGCTGTTCGTGATCCCCTGGGGCAGGCACTGGATCGTCGGCACCACGGACACCGACTGGGACCTGGACAAGGCCCATCCGGCCGCCTCCAGCGCCGATATCGACTATCTGCTGGAGCATGTCAACGAGGTCCTCGCGGTGCCGCTGACCCGCAACGACGTGGAGGGCGTCTACGCCGGGCTGCGCCCGCTGCTGGCCGGGGAGTCGGACGCCACCAGCAAGCTCTCGCGCGAGCACACGGTGGCCCATCCGGTCCCGGGCCTGGTGGTGGTCGCGGGCGGCAAATACACCACGTACCGGGTGATGGCCAAGGACGCCGTGGACGAGGCGGTGCACGGCCTCGACCGCCGGGTCGGGCCCTGTGTCACCGAGGAGATTCCGCTGGTCGGCGCCGTCGGCTACAAGGCGCTGTGGAACGCCCGGGAGCGGATCGGCCGGCAGGTCGGGCTGCATGTGGCGCGGATCGAGCATCTGCTCAACCGCTACGGCTCGGCGGTGCAGGAGGTGCTGGACCTGATCGCTGCCGACCCGTCGCTGGGGAAGCCGCTCACCGGGGCGGAGGACTATCTGCGCGCCGAGATCGTCTACGGCGTCTCGCACGAGGGGGCCCGCCATCTGGACGACGTCCTCACCCGCCGCACCCGCATCTCGATCGAGACCTTCGACCGCGGTACGCGCTGCGCCCGCGAGGCTGCCGAGCTGATGGCGCCCGTGCTGGGCTGGGGCGAGGACCAGACCGACCGGGAGGTCCAGCACTACGAGAAGCGGGTGGAGGCCGAGCGCGAGTCCCAGCGTCAGCCGGACGATCTGACGGCGGACGCGGCGAGACTGGGCGCGCCGGACATCATCCCGCTGTAGGAGGCGCGTGATCCCGCTGTGGGAGATCCGTGTCCTACCGGCGAGGGCAGAACTCGGCCTCGAGGAGAGACGTTTCGGCGGCCAGCCCGGAACCGGCCGTGCTGTTGAGCCGGTAGGCGAGGGTGTGGCGGCCCCCGGGGGTGGCCACGGCCAGTGCGTAGGAGCCGTTGATCTCGCCGTTGTGGCCCCACAGCGTCACCCCGCACGGCAGTCGCACCGGGAAAAGACCCATGCCGTACTGGCCGTCGGAGGCGGAGGTGTTCCGCATCTGCCGCAGCTCGGCCCGGGGCACGACCGTGCCGCGCAGCAGTCCGGAGAGGAGATGGCTCAGATCGTCGAGCGTGGAGACCAACTCGCCCGCGGCCCCCGCGTAGGAGGGGTTGAGGTCGGTGACATCGCGTCGGGCACCGTCGCCCCGGGTCCCGCTGTCGCGGGTGTACGCGCGGCCGTGCGGGGCCGGGAGGGTGGTGCGGGTGCCGGGGAAGGAGGTGCCGTGCAGGCGCAGGGGGCCGAGCACTTCGCGCCGGGCCTGGTCCGCGTAGGAGCGGCCGGTGACCCGCTGGACGACCATGCCCAGCAGGACGTAGTTGGTGTTGGAATAGTGCCATTTCGTTCCGGGCGCGAAGTACGGGCGGTGGATGAGGGCGGTCCGCACCAGGGAGGCGGGGGTGCGGGTGCGGTCGGCCGCGGCGGAGAGCCGACGCGCCAGTACCGGATCCGCGGTGTAGTCGAACAGCCCGCTGGTGTGGTTCAGAAGCTGGCGAATCGTGATGTTCCGGCCGTCGTTGCGGTGGCCGCGCACCAGCCCCGGAAGGTGCTCCTCCACCGGGTCGTCCAGGCCGAGCCGCCCCTGTGCGGCCAGCCGCAGGGCTACCGCCGCGATGACGGTCTTGGTGAGGCTGCCCGCTCGGAAGTGGTCGTTCCGGTGGATGCGGCGTCCGGTGCGGACGTCCGCGACCCCCGACGCGATGAACCGTGTGCCCCCGCCCTCCCGGCGGATGAGCACCGCCGCCCCCGGCGCATCGCCCTGCGCCGCCAGCCGGCGTACGGCGCTGCGCACGCCGCCGTCATGACCACCGCCCGCGCCCGCACTCGCCCGCGGGTCCGCGTCCCGGTCCGCTTCCGTGGCCGCCGTTCCGCAGCCGGACAGGGCGAGTCCGAGGGCGGCCGTGAGCGCCATGGCGGTCGGCATACGGCTCCGCCTGTGCCATCGTATGGCGGAGATGGGCATGACACGGACCTCCGTTTCCTGCGTACCTCCAGATGGTCGCAGGTACCGCGGCGGCCGCCACGCCGCGCCCCGGACCCCGGGCGGTTCCGGGTCCGCGGATGAGAGACAATGGACGCTCTCCCAGGGTGGGTTCAGGGTGGGTAGATTCGCAGAGGGGTCGCATGTCGGAGGCTGAGAAGACGCAGGGTTCGACTGGGCGCCTCCTCGCCGGGCGGTACCGGCTCGGGGAGATCCTCGGTCAGGGCGGCATGGGCACGGTCTGGCGTGCGAGTGACCAGACCCTCGGCCGTACGGTCGCGGTCAAGGAGCTGCGCTTCCCGTCCAGCGTGGAGGAGGACGAGAAGAGACGGCTCATCACCCGCACGCTGCGCGAGGCGAAGGCGATCGCCCGGATCCGCAGCAACGGCGCCGTCACCGTCTATGACGTGGTCGACGAGGACGACCGCCCGTGGATCGTCATGGAGCTCATCGAGGGGCGTTCGCTCGCCGATGTCGTCCGCGACGACGGCCCGCTGACCCCGCGGCGCGCCGCCGAGGTCGGGCTCGCCGTCCTCGACGTGCTGCGCGCCGCCCACCAGGCGGGCATCCTGCACCGCGACGTGAAGCCCTCCAACGTGCTGATCTCGGACGACGGCCGGGTCGTCCTCACCGACTTCGGCATCGCCCAGGTCGAGGGCGACCCGTCGGTGACCTCGACCGGCATGCTCGTCGGCGCGCCCTCCTACATCTCCCCGGAGCGGGCCCGCGGCCAGAAGCCGGGTCCGCCGGCCGACCTGTGGTCGCTGGGTGGGCTGCTGTACGCGGCGGTGGAGGGCGTGCCGCCGTACGACAAGAGCACGGCCATAGCGACATTGACCGCCGTGATGACCGAGCCGGTGGAGCCGCCGAAGAACGCGGGCCCGCTGGAGGAGGTCATCTACGGTCTGCTCACCAAGGACCCGGCCCGGCGGCTCGACGACGCCGGGGCGCGGGCGCTGCTGGAACACGCGGTGAGCGCCCCCGAGGAGACCAAGGTCCCGGCCGACGCGACCCGCACGATGAGCCTGCCGCCCGCCCCGTCGGCGGAGGACGAGGCCGCCGCCGAAAAGGCCAAGGAGTCGGTCGTCTCGGAGCGCAGGCGCGGTGCGCTGAAGTCCGTGCGCAACGCGGCGGCCGCGGCGGCCACGAAGAAGGCGGACAGCGGGAGCGCGGCGGAGCCGGCGGAGAAGTCCGGCGCGTCCGGAGCGACGAAGGCCGGGGCCGCGAAGTCCGGAGCGGCGAAGTCCGGAGCGGCGAAGTCCGGCGCGGCGAAGTCCGGCGCGGCGGCGAAGGTCGAGCCGGCCGCCGCGACGCCCGAGGGCGCGCCCGCCCCGAGGCCCGCCGCACCGCCGCGCGCCTCGATCACCGATGTGGTCCCGAGGCGCACGCTGATCATCATCGCGGTGGTCGTGGTGCTCGCCATCGTGGGCACCGTGCTCGCCATCGTCCTGAGCGACGGCGGGGACGGTGGCGACAAGGCCAAGGGCGCCTCCGGTGGCGACAAGTCCACTTCGGCCGGGGCCTCGGGCGGTGCCAAGGACGACCAGGGTGCCGACAAGGACGGTCAGTCGGAGGGCGAGTCGCCGAAGGCGGGGAACTCCGGCGGGAAGTCGGGTTCGCAGCCGGGCACGGACGCCTCCGAGAGCTCGGACGACAACTCGGGCAAGGGCCGTGGCGGAAGCGGCGACGACAGCGGTAAGGGCAAGGGCGGCGGCGGTGAGGGCGGCCTGCCCGGCGGCTACCAGACCGTGAAGTCCTCCGACTTCCCGTTCAGCATGGCCATGCCGGAGGGCTGGTCGGTCCACTCCGGGAGCTATGCCGGAAGCCGTAAGTACTACGGCGGGTCCAGCATTCCGCGTATTCAGATCGACTTCACCAACGCGCCGAGGTCGGACGCGGAGGCGGACTGGCGCAAGGGCGAGGACAACGCCCGGCGCACCATGGCCGGCTACAAGGGCCTCGGCATCAAGTCGATCGACTGGCGCGGCTATCCGACCGTCGCGGACTGGGAGTTCGAGCGGGATCAGGACGGCAAGCGGGTCCGGGTGCTCAACCGCGGCTTCAAGGCGGACGGCAGCCATGGCTTCGCCATACTGATCACCTGCGAGGCGAGCAAGTGGAACGACAAGGAGTGCACCACCCTCCGTCAGACCGCCTTCGACACCTTCAAGATTACGGACTGAACACTCCTGTCGGCGAAGCGTCGTTCGGGCACGTATCGTGAGAGGTCCTAGACTGTGCGCAGCCGCTGGAACCCGCCAAAAAATGACCACATTTGACGGTTTCACGCTGCGCTGATCGCTGATGAGGGCGGCGTTGATCGCGCGCTTGGGGAGGCGTCGTGGAGGAGTACGCGGGCCGGGTGCTGGCCGACCGCTATCGCCTGCCCCTTCCGCCCGCCGATGAGTACGAACTCATCGAGACCCGCGCCTTCGACACCTACAGCGGACAGGAAGTCCACCTCCGGCAGATACCGCTGCCGGAGGTGGTCGACGCCGAAGTCGTCGACGAGGACGCGCGGTGGGGCGGCGGCGGGACCTCGGGGCGGAACGGCACGTTCGCCGGTGCCGGGCGTACGGCCCGGGGCAGCGGTGATCCGGCCGTCCGGCGCGCCATCGCGGCGGCGACGTCTGCCGCGCAGATCCCCGACCATCCGCGGCTCGGCCAGGTCTTCCATGTCTTCGCGGAGGCCGGAAGCCTGTGGATCGTCAGCGAACTGGTCTCCGGCCGCCCGCTGGCCGCGCTGCTGGCGGAGGGCACGCTGTCCCCGCACCGCGCCGCCGAGGTCGCCAACGACATCCTTACGGCGCTGGGCGCCCTGCACGCCCATGGCTGGGTCCACCGCAACATCACCGCCCGTACGGTGCTGTTGTGCGACGACGGCCGCGCGATGCTCATGGGGTTGGCGGCGGGCGCGGCGGAAGAGGCGCTGTGCGGCTACGACCCCGTCCCGGCGCCCGCGTCCTCGCCGTCGACCGACGTCCCCGCCGTTGAGGAGCCCTGGCCGGATGAGGCCCCGGCCGCCTTGCCGCAGGGCCCGGCGGGCTCCGGCGATCAGCCGGACCGGCCCCAGGGCCAGGGCGGGCGAGCAGACGAAGGGCGCGCCGCCATCCCCGGGGCGCGTTCGGGAGAGGGCGGCGAGGCGGGGCCGCCCGGCGGCCCGCGCTACCGCGACCAGGGTGCCGCTGGAGGTTTCCTGCCCCCGGGCGGCCCTTACGGTGGCCATGAACCGGCGGGGGCCGGTTCCCGGCCCGACGCCGAGGGCCGGGAGCACGGCGGCCACGGCACGGAGACGGCCCTGCCCGAGCCACGGACGCCTTACGGCGACCACGGGGCGGCGGAGCCGCGTTCGGGGCCCGGCCCCAGCGGTCCGGTGTACCGGGATCAGGTGACGTTCGGTCCAGGGACCGGCGGGCCCAAGGCTCCCTACCGGGACCAAGGGGCCGCCGGCGGGCTGCCCGGACCGCGCCGGGCGGCGCAGTCGGGAAGCAGGGAGGGCGAACCGGGCGGCGCCGGTGCCGACGCGCCGAGCGCGGCCGCCCGGGCCGCGCGGGCCAGCGCCATCGCCGCCTACGCGGCGGGCGCGCGGGCCGCCGCGCGGGCCAACGTCGAGGCGGCCACCCGCTCCCCGCACGCCCCCGAGCCCTCCCCCGCAGCCGCGCCCGAGCCGGAGCCGGAGCCCGGCGGCGCCCGTTGGCCCGGTCAGCCGGACCGTGAGGAGAGCGCCCAGCCGGCCGCCTCCGAAGGCGGCGGCTCCTGGGACACCGGCGAAGCCGCCGTCGGCGGTCCCGCCACCGCGCTCGCCGCCGAACGGGCCCGCCAGGCCCGTATCGTCGTGGTCGGCGCCGTCACCGAGCGGTGGGCACCCGAGCAGGCCGGACCGGTCCATGAGAACTGGCGGCTGGCGCCCCCGGTCGGCCCCGCCGCCGATCTGTGGGCGCTCGGCGCGCTGCTGTTCCGCGCGGTGCAGGGCCATGCCCCGTACCCGGAGGAGAGCGCCGCCGAGCTGGTGCAGATGGTCTGCGGGGAGGCGCCCGCGTACGCGGAGGAATGTGGTCCGCTGCGCCCCGTCGTCGAGTCGCTGATGCGCCAGGATCCCACCGAGCGCCCGGACTTCGAGGAGCTGCGCGGCTGGCTGCGGTCGCTGATCCGGTCGGCGCCCGAGCCGGACGTCGGCAGCAGCACGGTCACCGTGCCGTCGCTCGGCACGGGCGGGGCGTCCGACCCCCGGCGGCTGCCGATCGTCCGCCGGCGGGGCTGGCTGGTGCGCAGGGGCCGGGGCCGCCGCCCGGCCGCGACGGCCGACGCGGCGGCCGGGCACGCCCGGCACCGGCGCGACAAGCGGGAGACTCGGGCGCCCCGGGAGACTCGGGCGACTCGGCCGCCCCGGGAGAAGACGGAGACCCGGGAGACCCGGCAGGCACCGGCGCCCGCCCAGCGCAAGCCGCGCAGGCTGGGGCGGATGCTGTTGCTGCTGATCTTCCTGGCGCTGGCGGCGGCGGTGCTCTACGCGATGATGTTCATGCCGCGCGCCAAGGACGACGACGGCCAGGGCCGTACGGGTTCCTCCGGTGCGCCGAGCGCGGCGCCGAACGACCCCGCGGGCGGCGACGGCGACGAGGGGGAGGCCGGAAAGCCGGCCGACCCCGGCGACCAGGAGCCGCAGTCCACCGACCCGGCCGGACTGGCCAAGGGCTTCGCGGTCCGCAAGGACCCCAAGGGCTTCAAGGTCGCCGTCCACGAGGACTGGACCCGCCGGGGCGAGAACGGCCGCGGCCAGATCCGCTACATCGGCGGCGACTTCGAGCTGGTGGTCGTGGCCGGACGGGACAAGATGTCCGAGTTCGGCGGCGACCCGATGGCGTATCAGCAGGACCGCGAGGCCGAACTGGCCGCCTTCCGCGGCTCCTCCTGGGCCTCGTCCTCGGGGCTGCGGCGGATCGACGTCGGCCGGACGGCGATGGCGGAGGGCTCGTTCAGCTGGCGCGACAGCAGCGGGCGGAACGTGTACGCGCGCAATCTCGCGATGCTGATCGACGGCCGCTACCACGTGGTCCTGGTCATCGGCCCGTCCGACGAGCGCAGCGCGGTCAACCGCTACTTCGAGCAGGCCACGGCCACGTACAGCACGACCAACGGCTAGGGCTCAGGCGTCGTCCCGGGCCTGGGCTTCCCCTGGGCTTCTTCGCGTGCAGCCTGGGCGCCGTGCTCCGCGAACCGCTCCCGCAGCCGGTACTTGAGCACCTTACGGAGCGTCTCATTGCGGGGCAGGGCGTCCACCACTTCGAGCCGCTCCGGCAGCTTGTGCACCGACAGCCCGGCCGCGCGCAGATACGACACCGCCCGGCCGAGCGTCAGCGCCTCCGCCCCCGCCGACTGCTCCACCACCGCGCAGACCAGCTCGCCCCGGGCCGGGTCGGGCAGGCCGATCACCGCCACATCACCCACGTCCGGGTGCTGGTACAGCAGCTGCTCGATCTCCTTGGCCGAGATGTTCTCGCCCTTACGGATGATGATGTCCTTGGCGCGGCCGGTCAGCACCAGATGGCCGCTCTCGGTGAGATGGCCGAGGTCGCCGGTAAGGAAGAAGCCGTCCGCGTCGAACGCCTTACGGGTCTCGGCGTCGTCCAGATAGCCGGCGCAGACCGCCTCGCCGCGCAGCCCCACCTGGCCGTCCACCACCCGGATCTCCATCTCCCGGGGCGGCCGGCCCTCGGTGGTGGCGAGGTTCTCGTCCGTGTCGTCCGGCGCGCCCATGGTGATCATGGGGACTTCGGTCATCCCATAGCCATGGGTGAGCGTGCAGCCCAGCTCCCGTACGACCTCGTAGTAGAGCTCGGGCGGTTTGGGCGCGCCGCCGCCCGCGAGGAGCCGCAGGGTGGGGATGAGCTTGCGCGAGGGGTCCTTGCGCTGTTCGGCCAGGAACATCGAGTAGAAGGCGGTGCTGCCGCCCGCGACCGTCACCCCGTGCCGCCGGTAGGCGGGCAGCGACTCCGGCAGGGAGAAGTGCTCGAGCAGCACGGCCGGGAAGCCGTACAGCAGCAGCATCACGGTGTAGTCCGGCCCGGCGACATGGGCGTACGGGAAGGCCATGGACCCCACGTCGTCCGTGCCGAGCCGCAGCGCGTGGGCGAGGCAGGCACCGGCGGCGATGAGGCTGCGGTCGGTGTGCAGCACGCCCTTGGGGTCGGAGGTGGTGCCCGAGGTCCAGTAGATCCAGCGGACGGCCCGCCCGTCGGTGGGCGGTGGCGGCAGCCGCAGGGCCTGGGGGTCGGCCACCGGCAGGGTGTCGTACGCCTCGAAGACCAGCGGCGGTTCGGGCAGTTCGGCGGCCAGGCGCCGGGCCATCGCGGTGTGGTCGAAGCCGCGCCAGCGGCCGGGGACGGCGAAGAACCGCGCCCCGGACTCGCGGAGCGCGAACCGCACCTCGCGGTCGCGGTAGTAGGGGATCAGCGGGGTCTGCACGGCGCCGAGGCGGGCGAGCGCCATGGTCAGCACGACCGTCTCGATCCGGGTGGGCAGCTGCCAGGCGACCCGGCTGCCGGGGCGTATCCCCATCCGGTACAGCCCGGCGGCGGTCCGCTCGGCGCGGGTGCGCAGGGCGCCGAAGGTCAGCCGCCGGTCATGGCGGGCGGCGGCGCCGGCCTGCAGCAGGGCGGGGGTGTCGGGGGTGAGCGCGGCACGGCGTTCGAGCAGTTCCCACAGCGTCGCCGAGCTGCCGAGCTCATGCGCGACGTCGGTCATCCCGGCCTCCCGTGGAAGTCTTCCGGAACCGTTCGAGGCGAATCGCGTGATCGTGGCCCGGGAGCCCGGGAGCCCGGGAGCCCGGGAGCCCGGGAGCCCAGGAGCTGAACCGCGCGCCGACCCGGCCCGGCTGATAACTGACGAGCCATCAGATGATGCTGGAAGCGTAAGGCCGCGCGCCTTGTCGGTCCAGGGGGTGCGGACTAGCCTGCGGATGCCTTGTCTGACGAACCATCAGAAGAGGAGGTCGGCCACTGATGGATCTCGCCTTCACGGAGGACGAGGAGGACTTCCGGCACCGGCTGCGCGCCTGGCTCGCCGACGCCCTGCCCACGCTGCCGGACCGCCCGCATCCGGCCGACTGGCCCGGCCGCCGCGCCTATGACTGCGGCTGGCAGCGCATGCTCCACGACGCGGGCTACGCCGGGCTGCACTGGCCTGAGGACGCGGGCGGCCAGGGCGCGACGCCCACCCAGCATCTGATCTTCCTGGAGGAGACCGAGCGGGCCGGCGCGCCCTATGTGGGCGCGGGCTTCGTCGGACTGCTGCACGCGGGCCCCACCATCGCCGCCGAGGGTGCCCCCGAGCAGCGGGCCCGCTGGCTGCCGCCGATCCTGCGCGGGGACGAGGTGTGGTGCCAGGGGTTCTCCGAACCGGACGCCGGCTCCGACCTGGCGTCGCTGCGCACCCGGGCGGTACGGGACGGCGATGCGTATGTCGTCAGCGGAAGCAAGATCTGGACCTCGCACGCCGAGATCGCCGACTGGTGCGAGCTATTGGTGCGCACCGCACCGGTAAACGCCGACACGCCGAAGCATCGTGGCATCACCTGGCTTGCGATGCCGATGGACGCGCCCGGGGTGACCGTGCGGCCGCTGCGGACCCTGGCCGGAACGGCGGAGTTCGCCGAGGTGTTCCTGGACGAGGTACGGGTGCCGGTCACCCACCGGGTCGGGGAGGAGAACGACGGCTGGCGGGTGACCATGGTGACCCTCTCCTTCGAGCGCGGTACGGCCTTCGTGGGCGAAGTGGTCGCCTGCAGGCGGGTGCTGGAGGCGCTGGCCCGCACGGCGAAGGCCAACGGACGCTGGGACGACGCGGTGCTGCGGCGCCGGTTGGGGCGGCTCGCTGCGGAGTGCGCGGCGCTGTGGCGGCTCACCCAGTGGAATGTGAGCGAGGCGCAGCGCACCGGCGGGGTGCCGGGCGTCGGCGGCTCGGTCTTCAAACTGCGCTTCTCACAGGTGCGGCAGGAGCTGTACGAGGCGGCCGCCGAGGTGTTGGGGCCGGATGCGCTGGACGCCGGTCAGGAGTGGGTCGCGGACCGGCTCTCGTCGCTCTCGTACACGATCGCGGCGGGGACCTCGCAGATTCAGCGGAACATCGTGGCCGAGCGGATCCTCGGCCTGCCGAAGGGACGGTGAGCGGGGCCGTGGACTTCCAGCTCACGGACGACCAGCGGGCGCTGCGGGCGGGGATGCGCGAGCTGCTGGAGCGGCGCTTCCCGCGGACCCGGCTGCGGACGGCGGTGGACGGGGACGCGGAGCGGGGTGCGGAGTTGGACCGGGCGCTGTGGCGGGACCTGGGCGCGGCGGGGCTCTTCGCGCTGCGGGTGCCGGAGTCGGCGGGCGGGGTGGGGCTGGGGCTGCCGGAGGTGGTGCTGGCCTTCGAGGAGGCGGGCCGGGCGCTGTTGCCGGGGCCGCTGGCCGCGACGGAACTGGCGGCGGGGCTTTCGGGGGCTTTGGCGGCGGGTGCTGTTCAGGGCGAGACGGTGGTGACGGCGCTGGACGAGGAGGGGGCGGGTGCGCCGGTGGAGCATCTGGCCTCCGCCGACGCGGTGCTGGCGCTGAGGTCGGCGGCGGTCGAGCTGATTCCGGCGGCGGAGGTGGCGCGTGCGGCGGAGCCGATACGGTCCGTTGACCCGGCCACCCCGCTGCACCGGACGGCGCCGATCCGAACCCGGCAGGACCAGGCGGGGCCGGGCCGTTCGGGGATCGCCGCCCGGCTGCGCCGCGAGGCGGCGCTGCTGACCGCGGCACAACAGCTGGGCAGCGCCTCCCGAACGGTCGAACTCGCGGTGGACCACGCCAAGCGGCGCACCCAGTTCGGCCGGCCGATCGGCGCCTTCCAGGCCGTACAGCATCTGTGCGCCCAGATGCTGGTACGCGCGGAATCATCCAGAAGTGTGGTGTATGCGGCGGCGGTCACGGAAGACCCGGGTGACATCGCGGCCGCCAAGCTGCTCGCCGATGAGGCCGCTGTCCACAATGCCCGCGATTGTCTACAAGTTCATGGCGGGATGGGCTTCACCTGGGAGGCGGATGTCCATCTGCATCTCAAGCGGGCCTGGGTGCGGGCAGGTCAGTGGCAGTGCGCGGCGGCGGCGGAGGAGGAACTCGCGGCCGGGCTCGTGTCGACCGTTGAAACATGTTTGTAGCCGAGCTCGATGGATACGCCTGAATTGTTGGGATGTCGCATTCTCTGGGGAGATCCCCAGAGCGTCTGAGGTGACCGAGCGTTGATACCAGGTTGTTTCCTAGGCGTGACTCGTCACAGGGGGGAGTCGGGCCCGGGCTCGGGTACTCTCCGTGGGGTGCGAGCGCTTATGGGGTGCAAGAAGCCCGGCGTTGCCCATGGGGCGATTCCGGGCATGCCGACGTGCCCCGCTCGCACGGGGTATGCGACGCCTGAGCTTCGGTGTTCGAGTCCTCAAGACGCGTGTCGCACAGTATGCCCCACGCATACTCCTTGGCGCTGGAATATGACCGAAGCGCTTGTTGGGGTGACTGTACGTCAACCATGCTGTCGCGCAAGTCTCCCAGCGGTAGCTGGGGGAGCGTCACGGTCCGTGACCTCTTGGAGGTACAAGGCGATGTGTGTGCCGGTTCGGATGGTGTGAGCAGTGCAGGTGCTTCAGGCGCAGATGGAGGTCCGGCCCGATCCGGCGGAGGTGAGCCGTGCCCGTAGGTGGGCCCGTTCGCGGCTCGTCGGATCAGGGATCGGAGCCGACGAGCCGCTCGCTGAGACGTTGATTCTGCTCATTTCCGAACTCGTCACCAATGCTGTGGTGCACACCGGCTGTCCCGCCGTGCTGCGGATGCTCTTCCCTGCCCAGTCGATGGGCGGCGGGGGTGGCGGGAACGGGAACGGGAACGGCGGCGGTGTCGGCGGGGGCGGGGCCCCAGGGTCGTTCGTGAGCCGGGGCGCGGGTCTGGGAACGGTCCGGGTCGAGGTCGCCGACGTCAGCGACCGCGCGCCGCGCCAGCGCTGCGCCGATGAGGAGGACACTCATGGGCGCGGTCTGGAGCTGGTCGACGGTCTCGCCGACCGGTGGGGCTGGCAGCCGGAGGGCTCCGGCAAGCGGATCTGGTGTGAAATCGACCGCGCGAAGGGCGAGGAGCCGCTTTCCAAGAGGCGAGCGGCCTCTCATGTGCCGTCACACATGGGGCGAACCAGACAAAGTCCAGACCAGGTGTTGACGTGACGTGTTCGGTTGATCACTCTAGGATCAGCGATTCGTCGCGAGGGGACGCCGAGGGTTGTGGTGTCTCTGTGAGCCCTGTGTTCACGGTGACGTTCCTTGGCGAGTGCGGGTCGCGCCCCCGCTGCTGAACCAGGGCTCAGCGTCGGGAGCCGGGTGGCGGTGCGCGGTGCCGTGCTCGGGGCGCGCATGAGCGCACCGCCGCCCGAGAAGATCGACCCGCCATCCCCTTCTGGGCCCGACGCGCACCCCCGGTGTGCGCGTTGGAGACGCCAGGGCGTCGGCGGGGCCAGGGTGCCAGGGGGATGGGTGTCAGAGGATCGCCACGGGGGCGACGGGCGCGCCCGTGCCGCCGACGAACGGCTCGGGCGGGGCTGACAGCAGAAAGACGTAGCGCCCTTCCTCGGCGCAGGCGTCGGAGAGTCCCTCCAGATTCCAGTTCTGGCCCTGGAGCATGCCCATCTCGACCAGATCGAGGGCGTGGACCGGCATCCAGAGGTCCTCGATCTCCGGTGGGAAGACCTCGAAGGTCAAGGTGTCGTTGGCGACCGCCGCCACGTCACGGGCGTGGAACCACTCCGGTGTGCGCAGGGAGAGGCCCGGTGAGGGGTAGGCGTATGTCTCCTTCCCGCCCGCCAGATACCGCTGGATCTGCCCGGTGCGGACGAGGACGATATCGCCGGTGCGCACCGTCGTCCCGGCCAGCTCCTCGGCGGCGTCAAGGTCTTCGGGGGTGACCGCATGCCCCTCGGGTAGCCGCTCGGCGCCCCGGGCGCGCGCCACATCGAGGAGCACCCCGCGCGAGACGAGGGGTCCTGCCTTCTCGATACCGCTGAAGGCGGCGCGGTCATGGGGGGTGATGGAGTCGGCGGGGCGGCCGTTGTAGATCCTGCCGGAGTGCGAGACATGGGCCAGCCCGTCCCAGTGGGTACCGGCCTGGAGCCCCATCGTCACGGCGTCGTCGCTGGTCGCAACGGTGCCGGGGCCGAACATCTCGAAGTTGACCGCGATCATCGTATGGAGCGGATTGATCCGCCCGGGGATCATTCCGGTCTGGATGCCGTCCTGCCGCAGCGGCACCGCGAGCGGGATGCGACGGCCGGTCCGTATCGTCGCGGCGGCCTCCCGGACCACGGCATCGGTGATCAGGTTGAGCGTGCCGATCTCGTCCGCCGACCCCCAGCGGCCCCAGTTGTTGACGCGCTTGGCGATCTCGTGGAACTCGGCTGGCAGCGGCATGGCATCTCCTTCGTCGTTCCCGGTCGACGTTTGTGCGCGAGGGCTTGTACTCGGGCCGCGTCTGCTCAAAAATCTAACGGACCGTCAGAAACTCCGGGAGGGGATGCGGCGTGGGCAACTTCTTGGACGGCAAGGTGGTCGCCGTCACCGGGGCCGGACGAGGTATCGGACGAGCGGTGGCCCTCGCCTGCGCGGCCGAAGGCGCACAGGTCATCGTCAACGACTACGGGGTCTCGATCGAGGGCGGCGAACCGAGCAGCGAGGTCGCCGAGGCCGTAGTCAAGGAGATCGTGGCTTCGGGCGGTGAGGCGGCCGCGGTCGCCGACGACGTCTCGACCATGGCCGGTGGCCAGCGGATCGTGGACACCGCGCTCGACCAGTACGGACGGCTGGACGGGGTCGTCTGCGTCGCCGGCATCCTGCGCGAGCGAATGCTCTTCAACATGTCCGAGGAGGAGTGGGACCCGGTCGTCGCCACTCATCTCAAGGGCACCTTCACGGTCTTCAGGGCGGCGTCAGCGGTGATGCGCCGCCAGCGCTCCGGCACCCTGATCGGCTTCACCAGCGGCAACCACCAGGGCAGCGTCGCCCAGGCCAACTACGCCTCCGCCAAGGGCGGGATCATCTCCCTGGTGCGCAGCGCCGCGCTGGGGCTGCACAAGTACGGCGTCACGGCGAACTGCGTCGCACCGGTCGCCCGCACCCGGATGTCCGCCAACGTGCCAATGGAGCTCAAAGAGATCGGCGAGCCGGAGGACGTGGCTGCCCTGGTCATCTATCTGCTGAGCGAACGCGCCCGCGCGGAGCGGATCACCGGCCAGGTCTATACGATCGCGGGCCCCAAGATCGCGGTCTGGGCCCAGCCCCGTGAGCTGCGCGCCGGATACGCCGAGGGCGCCTGGACCCCGGAGAAGATCGCCGACTTCCTCCCGGGCACGGTCGGCACCGACCCCATGCCGATGCTGGCCCAGCTGGAGGCCATGGCCCAGGCGGCCGCCACCGGCCAACGCCCCAACGCCTGACCGCGACAACGGCAGGGCTTGCCGGGAACACCGCAGCGCCGACGAGGGGAGAGGCCGTGGACTTCGCTTTCGGACCGGAGGACGAGCGGTTCCGCGCCGAGGCGCGCGACTGGCTGGCCGAGCACTTCACCGGACCGTTCGCCGCCCTCAAGCAGGAGCCGGGCGGCCACCCGGGCGAGGGGCGCGGCGACATGTCCGCCCGCCGCGCCTGGGAGCGCGAGCTCGGCACGGGCGGCTGGATCGGCCTGGGCTGGGACCGTACGGACGGGGCGTACGGCAACCGTGCGGCGACGCTGACACAACAGGTCGTCTGGGCCGAGGAGTACGCCCGCGCCGGGGCGCCCGGCCGACTGGGCCATATCGGCGAGAACCTCCTTGCGCCCACCCTGCTCGCCCACGGTGACTCCGCACAGCGCGCCCGCTTTCTGCCGCCCATCGCCCGTGCTGAGGAGCTGTGGTGCCAGGGCTACAGCGAACCCGACGCAGGCTCGGACCTCGCGGGGTTGCGGACCCGCGCCGTCCGCGACCCGGGCGAGGGCACCTATCGCATCACCGGGCAGAAGATCTGGACCTCCCTCGCCCACGAAGCCGACTGGTGCTTTGTGCTGGCGCGCACCGAGGAGGGCTCACAACGCCATCATGGACTCTCCTTTCTGCTGGTGCCGATGGACCAGCCGGGACGGATCGAGGTGCGGCCGATCCGGCAGCTGACCGGGACCGCGGAGTTCAACGAGGTGTTCTTCGACGGGGCCGTGGCCCGCGCCGAACACCTCGTCGGCGGCGCGGGCCACGGCTGGCGCGTGGCCATGAGCCTGCTCGCGGTGGAGCGCGGGGTCTCCACCCTGGTCCAGCAGATCGGCTTCGCCCAGGAGCTGAGCCGGGTGGTGCGGCTGGCGCTGGAGACCGGCGCCGCAGAGGAGCCCGTCCTGCGTGACCGGCTCATACGGCAGTGGGCCGAGCTCAAGGCCATGCGCTGGAACGCCCTGCGCACCCTGGGCGCCGCACAGAACCCCACCCCGATCCCCGCCCGGGACCGGGCCCCGAACGACGCCCGGGACCCCGCCTCGCGGAAGGGTGCCGCCCATGACCTCCCCCCGGGGAGCGCGGATCCCCAGGCCCCCGGCCCACGCGATCCCGGACCACAGGACCCCGGCGCGCCCAGCGTCGCCAAGCTGCTGTGGGGCGGCTGGCACCAGCGGCTCGGCGAGCTGGCCGTGCAGGTGAGAGGCGCCGCGGCCGCACTCGGCCCGGCGCGCTGGACCGCCGGCCGGCCGTACGAACTCGACGCCTTCCAGCGTCTCTTCCTCTTCTCCCGCGCCGACACCATCTACGGCGGCTCGGACGAGATCCAGCGCACCATCATCGCCGAGCGCGTACTTCACCTCCCCAAGGAATCACGCCGATGACGAAGACCTATGCGCACTGGATCGGCGGCTCGTGGCGGGATCCCGGGAACGGGCACTACCCCGTCATCAACCCCGCCACGGAGGAGACCGTCGGCCATGCCCCCGAGGCCGACCCGGCCGACGTGGACGCCGCCGTCCGGGCCGCCCGCGCCGCGTACGACGGCTGGTCGCGCACCGCCCCCCGGGAGCGCGCCGCCGTACTCGACAGGGCCGCCGATCTGCTCGCCGAGCACACCCCGGACCTGGTGCCCCTCGTCCAGGCGGAGACCGGGGCGACGCTGCGCGTCACCTCCTCCCTCCAGGTGCCCCCGGCGATCGACCGCTTCCGCCGCTACGCGCGCGGCGCCCTCGAACCGGACACCGTGCCGCTCGCCCCGCTGCCCATGGCCGCCACCCCGCTGGCGCCCGGCGGGCTGATCGGAGCGGCAGCGGTCCGCCGTCCTCTCGGTGTCGTCGGCTGTATCACCTCCTACAACTTCCCTCTCACGAATCTCGCGGGCAAGCTCGCCCCGGCCCTGGCCATGGGCAATACGGTCGTGGCCAAACCCGCACCGCAGGACCCGCTGTGCTGTCTGGAACTCGGCCCCCTGCTCAAGGAGGCCGGGCTCCCGGACGGTGCCTTCAATGTCGTCACCGGCTCGCGCGCGGCCGCCGGCGAGGCGCTGGTCGCGCACCCCGGTGTCGACATGGTCAGCTTCACCGGATCCACCGCCGTGGGTAAGAAGATCGCCGAATCCGCGGGGAGGTCGATGAAGCGCACCCTGATGGAACTGGGGGGCAAGGGCGCGGCCATCGTCCTGGGGGACGCCGACGAGCGAGCGATCGCGTCGGCGGTCGGGGCGGTCGGTTCGACCTTCTCCTTTCACAGCGGGCAGATCTGCACGGCGCCGACCCGTGTGCTCGTCCATCGATCGCTGTACGAGAAGGTCATCGCCGCACTCACACACTACGCAGAGTCACTGAAGATCGGGGACCCTGTGGATAACTCCACGATCGTCGGCCCGTTGATCTCCGCCGCGCAGCGCGATCGCGTCGAGGCGTATGTCTCCGGCGCCCGTGAGCAGGGCGCCCGGATCGTCGTGGGCGGCGAACGCCCCGCCCGCAAGCCCGGCTTCTACGTCGCCCCCACCCTCATCGCCGACGCCGACCCCGCGATGACCGTCGCGCGGGAGGAGCTGTTCGGACCGGTCGTCGTGGCCCTGCCCTTCGACGACGAGGACGAGGCGGTGCGGATCGCCGACGCCACCCCCTACGGCCTCTACGACTACGTCTTCAGCGCCGACGCGGGCCGCGCCTGGACCCTCGCCGCCCGTCTGCGCAGCGGAAACGTCGGCATCAACACCGCCCAGCGCCACCCCGAGACGCCGTTCGGCGGGTTCAAGGAAAGCGGAGTCGGCCGCGACGGCGGCTCGTTCGGCCTGCACGCGTACAGCGAACTCCAGTCGCTGGTATGGGTCTCCTGAGGCACCGGAAGGGTGATGAGGATGAGAGGCGTCATCTTCGACGGTACGGCGCCGCGCGTGGTCGAGGACCTGGAGGTGCGCGACCCCGGCCCCGGCGAGGTGCTGGTGCGCATCACCGCCGCCGGGCTGTGCCACAGCGATCTGTCGGTCATCGACGGCACCATTCCCTTCCCCCTCCCCGTCGTCCTCGGCCACGAGGGCGCGGGCGTGGTCGAGGAGATCGGGCCGGGCGTCACCCATGTCGCTCCCGGCGATCATGTGGCGCTGTCCACCCTCGCCAACTGCGGGACCTGCGCCGACTGTGCACGGGGCCGCCCCACCATGTGCCGCGCGGCGATCGGCCGGCCGACCCGGCCCTTCCGCCGCGGCGACGAGCGGCTGTACAACTTCGCCTCGAACTCCGCCTTCGCCGAGCGCACCCTCGTCACCGCCGTCCAGGTGGTGCGGATCCCCGAGGAGATCCCGCTCGTCTCCGCCGCCCTCATCGGCTGTGCCGTCCTGACCGGCGTCGGCGCCGTGCTCAACCGCGCCAAGGTGGGCCGCGGTGAGTCGGTCGTCGTCATCGGCAGCGGCGGCATCGGGCTCAATGTGCTGCAAGGGGCCCGGATCGCCGGGGCGTTCCCCGTCGTCGCCGTCGACTCCAACCCCGCCAAGGAGCCGCTGGCCCGGCGCTTCGGCGCGACCCACTTCGTGCCCTCCGCCGACGCCGTACGGGAGCTCCTGCCGACCGGCGCGGACCACGCCTTCGAATGCGTCGGCTCGACCCGGCTCATCCGTCAGGCCGTCGATCTGCTCGACCGGCACGGCCAGGCGGTGCTGCTGGGCGTGCCGCCCGCCGACGCCGAGGCGGCCTTCCGCGTCTCCTCCATGTATCTGGACAAGTCCATCCTGGGCTGCCGCTACGGCTCCTCACGGCCGCAAGCCGATATCGCCCTGTACGCCGACCTCTACCGGCAAGGGTTGCTGCTGCTGGACGAACTGGTCAGCAGAATCTACCCGTTGGAGGACTTCGCCAAGGCCGCCGACGACGCCCACCACGGCCGGGTGGCGCGCGCCGTGCTCACCTTCTGACGGGCTCCGGCCTGCCTACGGTCCGCGTCCCGCCCGCCTCCGGCCCGCCTCGGTCACCGTACGGTTTCGCGGACATCGGCCTCGGCGGCCGCGCGGAAGGTCCGGCGGTAGGCGGTCGGGCTGACGCCCACGGCCGCCTGGAAGTGCTGGCGCAGGGACGCGGGGGAGCCGAAACCCGCCTCGCGCGCCACCTGGTCCACCGACAGGTCGGTGTCCTCCAGGAGATGACGGGACCGCTCCACCCGCTGCCGGGTCAGCCACTGCCCCGGGCTGACGCCGACTTCCTCGCGGAAGCGGCGGGTGAACGTCCGCACACTCATCGACTCCTGGGCGGCCAGCTCCCTCAGCGAGATGGGCCGGTCCAGCCGGCCGAGCGCCCAGGCGCGCGCCGTCGTCGTGGTGGCCTGCTGGGGTTCGGGCAGCGGGCGCGGGATGTACTGGGCCTGGCCGCCGTCGCGATGGGGAGGCACCAGACTGTGCCGGGCGATGTCGTTGGCGACGGCCGTGCCGTGGTCGCGTCGCACCAGATGCAGACACAGGTCGATCCCCGAGGCGACACCGGCCGAGGTGAGCACATCGCCGTCGTCCACGAACAGCACATTCGGATCGACCTTGATCGTCGGGAAGAGCCGCTGGAATTGGTCGACGCTGGCCCAATGGGTGGTGGCCGGGCGGCCGTCGAGAAGACCCGCGGCGGCGAGCACGAACGAGCCGGTGCAGATGGACACCCAGCGTGCGCCCGGCCTGGCATGGGCGAGCGCGGCGCCGAGCGGCTCGGTCATCCGGCCCTCCTCGCGGACCGGGCCGAGTGCGTACGAGGCGGGCACCAAGATGGTGTCGGCCTCGGCGAGGGCCTCCGGGCCGAGCTCCACGGTGATCGGGAAGTCGGCGTCCGTGGGCACCAGACCGGGCTTGACGGTGCAGGTGACCACCTCGTACAGCCGCCGGCCGTCGGCGGAGCGGGCCTTACCGAAGATCCGGTACGGAATGCCCAGCTCGAAGGGGATCACACCGGGGAGGGCGAGGACGACAACGCGATGGCGCCCGTTGGCGTTACCGGGCGGGGATTGGGGCACTTCCGGCCTCCCGTCGTTCGGACATGGCCCCGAAAGGGGTGTGGCCCGATCCTAGCGAATACTGTCCCACGGGCCACTCGCTCGTAGGGAACCGCTGCTCAATGCTGGTCCGGTGACGCAGACAACCGAACTTTCCGGAGCACCCGAACAGGACGAGCAGCCCTGCCGGCCTCCACGAGGGGCCCTCCCACGCCTTCCGCACCGCGCCTGGTCGGTCGCCGCCGTCGCCTTCGTGACGATCATCGGCGCCGCCGGATTCGCCTCCCTGCCCGGTCTGCTCATCGATCCGCTCCACGACGAGTTCGGCTGGTCGCGCGGCACGATCGGGTTCGCGGTCTCCGTCAACCTCGCCCTCTACGGGCTCACCGCACCCTTCGCCGCCGCTCTGATGGATCGCTTCGGCATCCGTAAGGTCATCGCGGCCGCGCTCGCCGTCATCGCGACCGGTGGCGGCCTTACGGTCTTCATGACCGAGCCCTGGCAGCTCATCCTCTGCTGGGGTGTGCTGGTCGGCCTCGGCAGTGGCTCCATGGCGCTGGCCTTCGCCGCGACCGTGACCAACCGGTGGTTCGTCGCCCGACGCGGTCTGGTCACCGGCATCCTCACGGCAGGCGGGGCCTCCGGGCAGCTGATCTTTCTGCCGCTGCTCTCCTGGATCGTCGAACGGCACGAGTGGCGGCCCGCCGCGCTGACGGTCGCGATCGCCGCGCTGGCGATCATCCCCCTCGTCTGGCTGCTGCTGCGCGACTACCCCTCGGATGTGGGCCTCGCCCCGTACGGCGCCGACGGGCCGCCCACCCCGCCGCCCGCACCCCGGCGCGGTGCCGCCCGGCGGGCCGTCAAGGCCCTCACCTCGGCCTCGCGCACCGGCACCTTCTGGCTGCTCGCGGGCACCTTCGCGATCTGCGGCGCCTCGACGAACGGCCTCGTCAAGACCCACTTCGTGCCCGCCGCGCACGACCACGGCATGCCGGTGACGGCCGCCGCGAGCCTGCTCGCCGTCATCGGCGTCTTCGACATCATCGGAACGGTGGCCTCCGGCTGGTTCACCGACCGCTTCGACGCGCGACGGCTGCTGGCCATGTACTACGCGCTGCGGGGGCTCTCCTTGATGTTCCTGCCGATCCTGCTGGACGACGCGGTACATCCGCCGATGATCTTCTTCATCGTCTTCTACGGTCTCGACTGGGTCGCCACCGTGCCGCCGACGATGGCGCTGTGCCGGGAGCAGTACGGGGAGGACAGCGCGATCGTCTTCGGCTGGGTGCTCGCCTCCCACCAGGTGGGAGCCGGGATCGTGGCCTTCGTGGGCGGTATGGCGCGGGACGCCTTCGGCTCGTACGACCTGGTCTGGTACGGCGCGGGGGCGCTGTGCGCGATCGCCGCGCTGATGTCGCTGGTGATCCGGCGCGGCCCGAACGCGCAGGCCACGGCGGCGACGGTCTAGGGGTCGCGTGGTCTTGGGGAGGATGCGCGGGCCTTACGGAAGGCCGCGCGGCGCCTTACGGGAGGCCGCGCGGGCTTACGGAAGCGCCGTGAACTCCCCGAAGGAGCCGCGGTGGAAGAGCAGCGGCCCCGATCGCGCCGCGGACTCGTCCGTTCCCAGGGCCCGGACGCGGCCCACCACGACCAGATGGTCGCCGCCCGTGTGCACGGCGTGGACCGCGCAGTCGATCCACGCCGGGACGTCCGCGAGACGCGGTGAGCCGGTGACGGGGGCCGGTTCGTAGCGGACACCCGCGAATTTGTCGGGGCGCCGGGAGCCGCTGACCGCGAAGGCGCGGCACAGCTCGCCGTGGTGGGCGCCCAGGACATTGACGCAGAAGACGCCCGCGCGGGCGATGCGCGGCCAGGTCGTGGAGGTGCGGGCGACCATGAAGGCGACCAGCGGCGGGTCCAGGGACAGCGAGGCGAAGGACTGGCAGGCGAAGCCGGTCGGGCCGGTCCCGTCGACGGTGGCGATGACGGTGACCCCGCTCGCGAAATGGCCCAGCACGCGGCGGAATTCGGCGGGGTCGACCGGGGGCCGCTCATCGTCGCGCACACAGCGCAGCTCCGGCGGGGGCAGCGGGTCGACCGGTCGTACGGCGGCGGTCGGCGAGCCTCCCGCCCGGAGGTAGCGGACGGCGGTGGCGGCCATACCGGCGTGTCCCATCATGGCCCGTCCCCCTTTCTTGGCTTGCCCGACGGCTTTCCTGGCTTTCGTGGGTTTTCTTGGCTTGTGTGACGGCGTGGGTCTCTCAGCGGCCTCGGTACACGGCGGGCCGGCGCTCGATGAACGCGTTCACGCCCTCCTGAGCGTCGGCCGTGGTCATGTTGGTCTCCTGCGCCGCAGCCTCGGCGGCGAACGCGGCCGGGCGGCCGGACTCCAGGGAGGCGTTCACCAGTGCCTTGGTGAGGGCGAGGGCGCGGGTCGGGCCGGCCGCGAGGCGCTCGGCCCAGGCGCGTGCGGTCTTGGCCAGTTCGTCGTCCGGGACAACCCGGTTGACCAGGCCCAGCCGCTCGGCCTCCGCGGCGGGCAGCGCGTCGCCGAAGAACATCAGCTCCTTCGCGCGCTGCGGGCCGGTCAGCCGGGGCAGGAGATACGCACCGCCCCCGTCGGGGACCAGACCGCGGCGGATGAACACCTCGATGAAGACGGCCGATTCGGCGGCCAGCACCAGATCGCAGGCGAGGGCGAGATGGGCGCCGAGCCCGGCCGCCGTGCCGTTGACGGCGGCGATCACCGGCTTCTCGCAGTCGAGGACGGCGGCGATGAGCCGCTGCGCTCCGCCGCGGATCAGCCGGGCGACATCGCCCGCCACGCGTTCCGCCGCGGCCGGTGCGCCGCGCAGATCCGCTCCCGCGCAGAAGCCCTTGCCGGTGGCGGTCAGCACGACGGCCCGGACGGCCGGGTCCGCGGAGGCGTGGTCGAGCAGCGAAATCAGGTGTTCTCGCTGGTCGGGGGTGATGGCGTTCATCGAGGCGGGGCGGTTGAGCGTGATCCACGAGACGCCGTTGTCAGTGGTGTGCCGTAGAACGGAGTCAAGCGCTTCTTCGGGGGAGGGAGAGGTCATGGGAACGCTCCATCGGTCAGCGGCAGATCGCCAGCGCGTCCAGTGCCACGGCGCCTTGGCCGCGTTCCAGCACCATCAGCGGATTGACGTCGAGTTCGGCGAGGTGGTCCCCGAGTTCCAGGGCCATGCGCTGGACCCGCAGCACGACCTCCACGAGCGCGTCCACATCGGCCGGGGGAGCGCCGCGCACACCGTCGAGGAGGGCGCGGCCGCGCAGTTCGGCGAGCATCGCGCGCGCCTGGTCCTCGCCGAACGGGGGGACGCGTACGGCGGCGTCACGGAACACCTCGACGAGCACACCCCCTATACCCACGGTCACGGTCGGGCCGAAGAGGGTGTCGTGGCTCATGCCGACGACCATTTCCACCCCGCGCTGGACCATCTGGCAGACCAGCACCCCGTCCAGTTCGACGCCTTCGCAGCGGGCGATGTCGGTGAGCTCCCGATAGGTGTCGCGGACCTGGCTGGCCGAGGTCAGCCCCAGCCGGACCAGCCCCAGCTCGGTCTTGTGGGCGAGCTGCGGCGCGGATGCCTTCATGACGACGGGGTAGCCCACGAGCCCGGCGGCGCGGACGGCCGCGGCGGCGCTGGTCACCAGCTGCTCGCGCGGCACCCGGATGCCGTACGCCCGCAGCAGCTGTTTCGCCGCGTGCTCGCTCAGGCGGCCTCCTGGGCGCAGCAGATCGCGCACCTTGCGCAGGGACGGGGACGGGGTGCGCGGGGCGTCGTCGAAGGGCGAGCGGTACGCGGCGGTGAAGCGGTGGTGCCCCAGATAGGCGCGCACGGCGGTGATGCAGTTGGCGAACGTGCGGAAGGTGGCCACGCGCGAGGAGCCCAGCAGGGTGGTGCGGTAGGCGTCCTCGGTGCCGACCGGCGAGCCCCACACCACGCACACCAGCTTGTCCGTCTGCTCCGCCGCCTCCACCAGATCCTGCGCCAGCTTGTCGCTCATGGGCGGAAAGGGGCCGGTGATCGGGCAGATCAGCACGCCCACGGCGGGATCGGCCAGGATCGCGTCGATGATCTTGCGGCCGCGCCAGTCGCCGACCGGGTGACCGCCGTTGTCGACCGGGTTGGCGACGCTGAGATCGCCGGGTATCCACTGGTGGAGCTCGGCCTGCTTCTCGGTGGAGAGGGTGGGCAGGGTGAGGCCCGCCGCGGTGGCGAGGTCGGAGAAGTGGGCCCCGGTGCCCCCGGAGATCGAATACACCACGACGCCCTCGGCGAGCGGCGGGCGGGCGCGGGCGAGCAGCGCCGCCGTGTCCTGCAGCTCGTCCAGGCCGTCCACGCGGATCACGCCGAACTGCCGCATGGCCGCGTCCACCACCGCGTCCGAGCCGGTCAGCTTGCCGGTGTGGGAGGCGGCCGTGCGGGCGCCGGTCTCGGTGCGGCCGACCTTCACGGCGACGACGGGCACCTTGGCGCGGGCGGCCCGGTCGGCGGCGAGGAGGAAGCTGCGGCCGTCCTTCAGCCCCTCCGCGTACAGGGCGATGGCGCCGACCTCGGGCCGGGTGGCGAAGTAGGAGATGAAGTCGGCGGTCTCCAGATCCGCCTCATTGCCGGTCGGGGCCCAGTGGCTGAGCCGGATGCCGAGTTCCTGGAGGGTGAAGACCGGGCGGCCCTGGTGGCCTGACTGGGTGATGAGGGCGATGGCGGGCCCGTCGAGGTCGTCGCGGAACTTCTCGAAGGCGTTGAGGTTGGTATTGGGGCCGAGCAGCCGCAGCCCGGCGCCGCGGGCCGCGGCGGCCAGCCGGACCTGCGCGGCGGCGCCCTCGGGGCCGGTCTCGGCGAAGCCGGAGGCGAAGGCGACGGCGAACTTCACCTTGCTCCCGTCGAGTTCCTCGATGATCGGGAGCGGGTCACGGACGAGGAGGACGGCGAGGTCGACGGGTTCGGGCAGTGCGGCCACGGACGGTACGCACGGAATGCCGAAGACGGCGGGACGGGAGGGATGCACGGGGTGCAGCCGGGCGCCGACGCGTTCGGCCCAGGCCAGGAGCTGGCGGGTGATACCGGTGTTGGGACGGCCGTCCGCGTCGGAGGCGCCGATGAGGGCCACCGACTCGGGATGGAAGAAGCGGTCCAGATCGGGGACGGCGGAGTGCAGCGGGCGCCCGCTGACGTCCACGTCGTCCGCGCCTTCGGCCGTCCCGCCCGCCGCCTCCCTGCTGGAGACGTGCACGGCGGGGCCGGGGGCCCGCCCGCAGGCGACGGCGCGGGCATGACGGGAGTTGGTGGTCAGGGTGCCGTAGGTCGATCCAAGCATCGGTATCCGCCACTCCTGCTCGTTGGCCAATAACCGGGCAGGTGACCGGGTGGTTCGGCGGCAAAACTGACGCCAAGTCACATTACCCAGTAGTCAGGTTACTGAACTGACGGCCTGTCAGGAATGCTCGGGGCGCGGGGAACACGCAGGGTGACGGTGGGGGCGGCGGGATTCGGGCCTGGCCGCGCGCCCCGGGTTGCGGTGCGTGGTGTCGCGTTCGTGCCGCTGCCTGTGCCTGTGTTGGTGGTCTCGCCTGCTCGGCGGTCACGCCGTCGTGTGGGCCACCGTCTTGGCGATCTTCCGGGCGTCGATGGCCAGCTCGCGCAGCATCCCGCTGATCGGGTTCGTGTAGCCCGTGAAGTGCAGTCCCGGGGCGGACTTCAGAGTCCGCCGGCCGTGGGGGAGGGGGCGGCCACGGTCGTCGAGCACGCCCAGATGGCCGACCAGCTCCTCGAGGCCACGCCGGTAGCCGGTCGCGGCGATCACCACTTCGGGGCTGATCCGCGAGCCGTCGGCGAGGATCACCTTGTCCAGGTCGAAGGAGTCGACCGCCGAGACCACCTCCACCCGCCCCGTCCGGACCGCGTCGACCAGCCCCACGTCCTGGACCGGGATCGCGCCCTCCCGTACGCGGCTGTAGAGCCCGGTGTCGGGCCAGGGCAGACCGTGCTCGGTCAGGTCCGGCATGCTCAGCCGGCACATCGCCCGTGCCGCCCGGTCCACCGCGCGCCGCGGCAGCCTGCGCACCAGGATGCCGGTCGCCTGCGCGGGCCAGCCGGCCGTCGAGCGGCGCAGGATGTGCGGCACGGTGCGAACCGCCAGCCGCACCCGGGCCGCGCCGCCCTCGACCAGGTCGACCGCGATCTCCGCGCCCGTGTTGCCGACGCCGACCACGAGCACGTCGCGGCCCTCGAAGGGGCGGGCGTTGCGGTAGTGGGCGGCGTGCAGCAGCTCACCGGTGTAGGCGGTGCGGCCCGGCCAGTCCGGCACCCGTGGGGTGTGGTTGAAGCCCGTCGCGACGACGGCCACGGGCGAGGACAGCGCACGCCCGCCCGTGGCGCGCAGTACCCACTCCGTGTTGTCGGGCGACCGGTCGATGCGGGAGACCTCGACCCCCGTGACGATCTCCAGCCGGTGGTGCTCGGTGTAGCGCTCCAGGTAGCGCACCACGTCGTCGCGCCCGACCCAGCGCCCGTAGGACCGGGGGATCGGCAGCCCGGGGAGCGCGGACAGCCGGCGCGTGGTGTGCAGATGCAGCCGGTCGTAGTGGTTCCGCCATGACGCGGCGACCGCCTCGGACTTCTCCAGCACGACTGCGCGGATCCCGCGGTGGCTGAGCGCGGCAGCGGCGGCGAGTCCGCCCGGTCCACCGCCGATCACATAAACGGGTGAGGACTTCTCGGGGGAGCTGTCGGCCATGCGGGTGAGCGTAGCCGGGTATTTGACGGGTTTCGGTCAAAGCGATCCGGTCAAAGTGATTCCGAATGGATTGCGGACAGGTCACGGCCGGTCTGCCGGTCGCTGCTGCGGCGTCCCGTCGGTCCGGTGACCCGCCGGTCCCTGTTCCGCTGGTGCGACCCCTTGCGTGGGTCGCGCTCGGTCCGTGAAACTGACGTACCGTCAGATTCGCTGGGACGGGAGAGGTGGGGAACGATGCGGACGATCGGGCTCAGCGGGGCCGAATGGCTCGCCGTACTGCGCATCGGACTCGGCCTGTGGTGGCTCGAGAGCTGGCGGCACAAGAACAAGAAGGACTGGTTCGAGCGCGGCACCGGTATCGGCTGGGCGGTGGGCGTGGCCGACAAGCACCGCTGGGCGTTCGTCCGCAGCGGCTTCGGCGCGGTGGTCACACCCCGTCCCAAGGTCATGGCGTACGTCGTCGTCTACGCCGAACTCGCCCTCGGCCTCGGCCTGACGCTCGGCTTTCTGACCCCCATCGCCCTGGCCGGCGCGATCGTGCTCAATCTGCTCTATTTCCTGCTGATGATCCACGACTGGGCGGAGCAGGGGCAGAACTCGATGATGGTGCTGATCTCCGTGGTCGGGCTCTTCGGCATGTGCTGGCAGACCTGGTCGCTGGACGAGGCATGGGGGCTGTTCCTGTGAGCCCGGCGCCGCCCGCGGGCGCCCCGCGCTTCGACCTGCCCGAGATCGACGCCTTCACCCGCCCCTACTGGGACGCCGCGGCCGAGGGCCGACTGCTGATCCGGAGGTGCGCCGACTGCGGCCGGGCTCACCACTACCCGCGCGAATTCTGCCCGCACTGCTGGAGCGAGGACGTCACCTGGGAGGAGGCGAGCGGCGCCGCGACGCTCTACACATGGTCCGTGGTGCACCGCAATGACCTGCCGCCGTTCGGCGCCCGCGTCCCCTACACGGCCGCCGTCGTCGACCTCGCCGAGGGACCGCGGATGATGACCGAACTCATCGAGGCCCCGGCGAGCGGCCCGCGTGTCGGGATGCGGCTCCGGGTGGCGTTCCGGGCCGCCGATGCCGCCGAAGGGGACGCCCCTGCCGTTCCCGTCTTCCGGCCGCTGCTCACCTAGTCGCCCGCCGAGCGCATCGCGTCACGGCGTCGCCGCCTTACGGCCGCACTGTTCGACGGTGCACGCCTTACGGTCGCGTTCGCCTTCTCGTCGCACCCTTACGGTCGCCGCCATACGGCCGCACCGCCCCTATGGCCACAGCAGCTCCCGCCGCCAGCCGCCGCGCTCACCGGGGTCGCGGCGGTAGCGGAGCCGTACGTGCCGCCGCCGCGCCTCCTCCTGGTAGAACTCGACCTCGTCCGCCTCCAGGACGTACAGGGTCCAGGTGGGGGCGGTCGCGTCCGGTTCGCGTTCGGCCCGCTCGTACGCCGCCTCGGAGGCCCGTAGCAGCTCCTCGTACGAGCCGAGCACCTCGCTCTGGCGCCCGCTCCCGGCCAGCGCCGCCGCGAGCGCCGCGGGGGACCGGCCGCGAAG
Organism: Streptomyces sp. NPDC007875; assembly: GCF_042868035.1. Classification (NCBI taxonomy): domain Bacteria; kingdom Bacillati; phylum Actinomycetota; class Actinomycetes; order Kitasatosporales; family Streptomycetaceae; genus Streptomyces; species Streptomyces sp. NPDC007875. The sequence continues at coordinate 68,401 of NZ_JBIADZ010000011.1, forward strand.
ATCGGCCGCGCTCTCCTCCGGCCCGGCCTCGCCGACCCGCCCGCTGACGCGCACCTGACGGCCCGCCCGCATCCAGTGGAACGCGAGCGAGGCGTATGGGTTCTCAGCCAGTTCCCGGCCCTTACGGCTGGTGCGATGGGTGCCGAAGTGCCAGCCGCGCTCATCGGCGTCGTGCAGCGTCACCGTGCGCTGGGACGGGCGGCGGTCGGCGTCCGCGGTGGCCAAGGTCATGGTGTGCGGGCCGGGTTCCCCCGCCTCGGCGGCCTCCCGCAGCCACCGCCGGAAAAGCGGAAGCGGTGCGCCCGGGGCCGTGTCCGGGTCGAAGACCGGCAGATCGTCCGCATGGGGTACGCGCAGGCCGCGCAGCACTGCGCGGAATGCCTCGGCCTCATTCTGGTCATCGCTCATCGGCTCCCCATCCGATCACCCGCGACGGGCCGGGGCAAGCGGGGGCGTACGTACGGCCGGGGCGGGCCGAACCGGGACCGGCGCGGGCCCAGCAGTCATCCGGTCCCAGCCCCCGCGCGGGCCCCGGTCAGCCGCGGCCCAGGACGACCGTGCCCGCTGAGCAGAACCAGCCCCCCGTGCCCGACGCCACGGCCAGCTCCGGCAGCCGTCCGCCCGTCTTGCGCACCTGCCGCTCCCCGGCCTCGCCGCGCAGCTGCCGTACCGCCTCGACCAGCAGGAACAGCCCGCGCATCCCCGGGTGGCAGGCGGAGAGGCCGCCACCGTCGGTGTTGGTCGGCAGCTCGCCGTCCCGCGTCAGCCGCCCCTTCGCCGCGAACGCCCCGCCCTCGCCCTTGGCGCAGAAGCCCAGGTCCTCGAGGGTCACCAGGGTCATATAGGTGAAGGCGTCATAGAGCTCGGCCACATCGATATCCGAGGGCCGGACGCCCGCCCGTGCGAAGGCCGCCCGCCCCGAGGCCGCGGCCGGGGAGACCGTGAAGTCCTCCCATTCGGACATGGTGGTGTGCGAGACGGCCGTGCCCGAACCCAGCACCCACACCGGGGGTTTCACCGTGTCCGGTACGTACTCCTCGGCCGCGAGCAGCACCGCGCAGCCGCCGTCCGAGCGGATGCAGCAGTGCAGTTTGGTGAAGGGGTCGGCGATCATCGGGCCGCTCAGGACGTCATCGACCGTGATCGGTTCGCGAAACATCGCGTCCGGATTGTGCCCGGCATTGATACGCGCCTGAACGGCGATGTCCGCCAGCTGTTCGAGGGTGGTGCCGTACTGATGCATATGGCGGCGCGCGGCCATCGCGTACTTGGCGACCAGCGTATGCCCGTACGGAACCTCGAACTGCAGCGGTCCGCGCGCCCCGAAGGAGAGGTTCGCGGTGCGGCGGCCCGCGCGGATATCGGCGCGGGCGGTGGAGCCGTAGACGAGCAGGACGGCGCGGGCGTGCCCGGCGGCGATCGCGTCCGCCGCGTGCGCCGCCATGACCTCCCAGGTGGAGCCGCCGACGGCCGTCGAGTCGGTCCAGGTCGGCCGCAGCCCCAGATACTCGGCCACCTCGACCGGCGCAAGGGTGCCGAACCCCGCCGAGGCGAAGCCGTCGACGACCGACCGGTCCAGACCGGAGTCGGCGAGGGCCCGGCGGGCGGCCTGGGCGTGGAGGGCGTAGGGGGTGGCCGTGTCGACGCGGCCGCAGTCGGAGAGGGAGACGCCGACGACGGCGACCTTACGGGCGCGCTGCGCTGCGGGCGACATGAACCTGACGGTACATCAGATGAGCGGGAGGGGAAGAGGGCGTGGAAAGGGGGGTGGACGGGGGTGCTGCGCGCGAGCGTGCCGGGGAAGGGGGGTGGTCCGGACGCTCTCCCGTATGGCCGTGCTCGCGCCTCGAACACAAGCCCCGTCCGGACCACGCGTGAGGCGCCCGATTACTGCAGGAACTGCCCCACGCAAGCGGCGATCGCCACCAGAAGGCTCAGCACTCCAATGATGACCTGCCACTTGTCAGGGCCGGTCCATCGGTCGTCGCTCGTCTCCTGCGTGCTCCGATCGTCCATCACCCCTCCTCGCTCCTCCGAGGGGCCCCGGAGGACAGGGCCACCGCCGGTCTGCGCTCCGGCGGAGCCAGTGGGGAGGAACGTGGTGAGGTGCCGGCAGTTTAGCCATGGAGGAGGGCGGAGGGGTGGGAAAGTCCGGAGCCCGTCTCTAGTATGACGGCCCGTCAGAAAACGGAGGTGCTCGCCGATGGACGCCGCGTTCACCGAAGAACAGGACGAGATCCGCCGTACGCTGCGCACACTCCTGCGGGAGCGGTGCGGGCCGGACGAGGTCAAGGCGGCGGTCCGTACCGCGCCCGGCTACGACGAGGCCCTGTGGCGGCAGCTCGCCCGGACGCTCGGGCTGCCGGGCCTGGCCCTTCCGTCGGCGTACGGGGGCGTCGGCTGCGGAGTCACCGAGCTGGCGCTGGCCTGTGAGGAGACGGGGCGCGTACTGCTGCCCTCGCCTCTCCTGGCCACCGCCGTGTTCGCCGCGCCCCTGGTCGCCGCGGTGGGGACGGAGGCGCAGCGCGCCGAGCTGCTGCCGCGTATCGCGGAGGGCGCCCTCACGGCGGCGCTCGCGGTGCCGGGGCGCGCGCTGCCGGAGGCGCTCGGGCTCGTGGGAGCGCGGGACGGCGCGTGGGCCGGTGGGGGGCGCGCGGGGGGTGTCCAGGCGCGTCCGGACAGCGACGGCGGTGCGGGGTGGCGGCTGTACGGGCAGGTGGAGCAGGTGCCGGGTGGGCACAGCGCCGAACTGCTGCTGGTCGCCGCCCGCGCCGGGGGCTATACGCGTGGGCGGACACTGCTGTTCCTCGTCCCGGCGGACGCGGACGGACTGGTCCGCACCCGGTTGACCGCGCTCGATGCGACGCGCCCGCAGGCCCGCATCGAGCTGCGGAACGTACCGGCCGAGCTGCTGGGGGTGGATGGCGGCGGGAGCAGGAGCGGGAGCGGGGACGGGGTGGCGGAGGCGCTGGCGGCAGTGGGAACGGCGGCCGCGGCCGTGCTCGCCGCCGAGGCCGTGGGGGCAGCGGACGCGGCCCTCGCCCGGACGGTCGATTATGTACGGGCGCGTGAGCAGTTCGGCCGCCCGATCGGCTCGTTCCAGGCGGTCAAACACCGGCTGGCGGATGTGTACGTCGCGGTTCAGGCGGCCCGTTCGGCGGCCTACTACGCCGCTTGGGCCGCCGCCCAGGACGGCGCGGAGGGCGCGGTCGCGGCCCAGGGTGGTGCGGAGGACCCGGACACGGCCTCTGGTGGCGCGGAAGGCACGGACGTCGCGGTCGCGGGCGGGCTCGCGCTCGCGCAGGCGCTGGAGGCGCAGCGCATGGCGGCGGCAGAGGCGGTGCAGCTGCACGGCGGCATCGGCTTCACCTGGGAGCATGAGGCGCATCTCTACTTCAAGCGGGCCGCCTCCGACGAGCTGCTCTTCGGCCCCGTCCACCGGCTGCGGGCCCGGGCCGCGGAACGGGAAGGACTCTTCGGTGCGGCCGACCGCGCTCCTTACGGCGGCCATGGCGAGCGCGGGGGGAACGGTACCCACGGCGGGCATAGTCGGCGCGATGGGCCTGACAGGCGCGATGGGCGTGATGGGCGTGACGGGCCGCGGAAGGCGGTGACGGTCTGATGGCCGGTTACGGCGTGAAGCTGGTCCGGAAGGTGTCCTCGACCCGCGCCTTCGCCAAGGTCGCGCCCCATGTCATCCCCGCCTTCGACCGCACCGTCCACCGGCTGACCCGCGGCAAGGTGCTGCCGAGCGCGCGGATGCTGCCCGGCGTGATCCTTACCGCGCGCGGCGCGAGGTCGGGGCTTCCCCGCCGTACGCCGCTGGCCTGCATGCCGGAGGACGGCGGCACCTGGCTCCTGATCGGCAGCAACTTCGGCCGTCCGGGCCATCCGGCGTGGACGGCGAACCTCCTGAAGCACCCGGAAGCGGAGATCAGCTGGCGGGGCCGGGACATCGCCGTCCGGGCACGGCTGCTGGAGGGCGCCGAGCGCGAGGCGGCCTGGGCGGCGGCCCTCGCCTTCTGGCCGCCGTACGCGAGCTATCAGTCGCGGGTGGAGCGCGAGATCCGCCTCTTCCGCCTCCAGCGCGCCGAGGAGCGCTGAGCCGGTCCGTCGCCCGCCGGCCGGGCCCCGGCCCTCCCCGGCCCTCCCCGGCGACCTCAGGCCCTCCCCGGCGACCCCATGGCCGGTGGCGGCCGCGGTGGGGGGCAAAAAGGCCGCGGCGGATCACTCGGGAGTGATCCGCCGCGGCGTGACAGGACGTGCGGGCTCGGCCGGGCGGTCGGCGTGGAGAGGCCGGCAGGGAGAGGCCGAGGGTAGGGGCAGGGGAAGGGTGCGGATTCGTTACTTCGGCGGTTTGCGCCCGGTGACGCCGAGGTGGACGAGCCAGGTCAGGCTCGGCCTGAGGTCGGCCTGCTTGACGCCCCAGCTCTGGAAGCCCTTCTGATGCGCCGCGACCGCGGCCAGCATCGCGACCAGCGAGCCTGCGATGGCCCCGGGGTTGAGGTCCTCGTCGATCCGGCCCTTGGCCTGCTGTTCCTTGACGGCGTCCGTAAGGGAGTTGGTGACGGAATTGAGGATCTTCATGCGGATCTTGTAGAACCGCTTGTCGCCCTCGGCGGCGCCCAGGTCGACCACCCTCAGGATGGCGTCGTGTTTGCGCCAGAAGGAGAGGAACCCTTCGACCAGGTCCTCCGACGCCGCCGCGCCGGACTTGCCCGCCCATGAGCGGTCGGCGACCAGATCGGTCAGGTTCGCACCCTCCTTCGCCATCTCCTCGGCGAGCTCGAGGACCGCGCCCTCCACGTCGGGGAAGTACTGGTAGAACGTCGCAGGCGAGGTCCCTGCCTTACGTGCGACATCGATGACCTTGACGTCTCGATACGGGGATGTGCTGAGCATCTCGCCGAGGCAGTCGAGCAGCTTCTGCCGCGTCGCCTGCCCGCGACGACCGGCCACCCGCCCGTCGACTGTGCGTACTTGTCCTGTCATGCCGTCAGCTTACCGAGGGGTGATCGGAGCGCGATTCGGCTGCGTGCAAATGGGGTTAGGGCGGGATGAGAGGGTTTGTGAGCCTCGCCGAGCAGGCTGGAATGGCTGATTCCGGCCCCTGTTCGCCGTCGTCAAGCCCTCAATCACCGCTCACCCACACGTGTGAATTGTGTTATCAACAGGCTGTGGATAACAACGGTGGATGACGCGGTCGGATCCGTCTTGGTGCGAAAAGGATTGGCCAAATATTTCGAGTTCCGGGGCGAGCAGACCGGGCGATCCCCCGTTAGCGTGGCAAGTGAGGCAAACGAGCAAAGCGGCTCCAAACCCGCGCCAAGTATCTCCAAACGGGCTGTGCGTAAGCTCCCAGGGCCGAGCCCCAGGGCCGAGCCCCAGGGCCGAGCCCCAGGGCCGAGCCCCAGGGCCGAGCCCCAGGATCGAGCCCCAGGGCCGAGTTCCGATGACCGACTCCGAGGACCGAGGGACGCGAGAGGACCCGGACCATGGCGGCATTCGCGGAAGGCGTGCCCTGCTGGGCGGATGTGCTGCTGTCCGACCTCGCGGCGGGCCGGCGCTTCTACGGTGAGCTGTTCGGCTGGGCCTTTGAGGAGATCGCCACGGACTACGGCTCGTACACCCGTGCCCTCCTCGACGGTAAGGAGGTCGCGGGGCTGGTCCCCAAGCCGGACGGCCGGATGCCCACCGTCTGGAACATCTACTTCGCCGCCCAGGACGCCGCCGCGACCGCCGCCCGGATCCGCGAGGCCGGTGGCCGGGTGATCACCCCGCCGGTGTGGATCGACCGGTTCTGCGTCATGGCGACGGCCGCCGACCCGGGCGGCGCCGTCTTCGGGATCTGGCAGGCGGGCAGCCACACCGGCTTCGGACGGCGCGGCGGGCCCGGCTCGTACGGCTGGACCGAGGTCCACACCCGTCAGCCGCGCGCCGTGGACGCCTTCTACCGGGCGGTCTTCGGGTACGGGATGGAGCCCTCCGCCGAGGGTGCGTCGGCCGACCTGGTCCTGTGGACGCCGCGCGGAGAGCCCCCGGACCCCCGTCACGCGATCGGCGGACGCGTCGTGATCGGCGAGGAGTACCCGGCCGTTCTGCCCGCCCACTTCCTGACGTACTTTGTGGTGGCGGATTGCGATCGGACGCTGCGCACGGCCCACAGGCTGGGCGGGCGAGTTCTCAAGACCGCCGAAGATACGCCGTACGGGCGTTTCGCGGTTCTTGCGGACAATCAGGGCGCGGCCTTCGCCGTCATCGACACCTCGACGGCAGGCTGAACCCCGGCCGGAGAACTGGGCGATACGGGCCTGAGGGCACTTGGATGATCCTCGGTCGAACCGGACGGTCCCCGGCTCCGTATCGCCCGATGACACGACGATTCGCCCCCGGGTTCGCAACCGCCGCCTTCGCCAGAGAGAATGCAGGATGCGTGCCGCCGGTTGGTTTGTCGGTGAGACGCTGCACGGGGCTGTATTTTTTCAAGCCCCCACGGGGAGGTGGCAGGCAAGTGGTGGAGCAGCTGACGCAGCACGATCCGAGGCGGATCGGCCCTTTCGAGGTGCTCGGCCGTCTCGGCGCGGGCGGCATGGGGCTGGTCTATCTGGCCCGCTCGGCATCGGGCCGACGGGTCGCGATCAAGACGGTCCGGACCGAGCTCGCTGAGGACCAGCTGTTCCGTGTCCGGTTCACCCGTGAGGTGGAGGCGGCCCGTGCGGTCAGCGGCTTCTATACGGCCGCCGTCGTGGACGCCGATCCGCGCGCCGCGGTGCCATGGCTGGCCACGGCCTATGTGCCGGCTCCCTCCCTCGAGGAAATCGTCAACGAGTGCGGGCCGATGCCGGCCCAGGCGGTGCGGTGGCTGGCGGCCGGGGTGGCCGAGGCGCTGCAGTCCATCCATGGCGCGGGCCTGGTCCACCGGGATCTGAAGCCGTCCAATGTGCTGGTCGTCGAGGACGGCCCGCGCGTGATCGACTTCGGTATCGCCTCCGGTGTTTCGAACACCCGGCTGACGATGACCAACGTCGCGGTCGGCACCCCCGCCTATATGTCGCCCGAGCAGGCGCGCGACTCACGCAGCGTGACGGGCGCGAGCGACATCTTCTCGCTCGGCTCGACCCTGACCTTCGCGGCCACCGGGCACGCGCCCTTCCACGGCGCCAACCCGGTGGAGACCGTGTTCATGCTGCTGCGCGAGGGCCCCGACCTGACCGGGCTGCCCGACGAGCTGCGGCCGCTCATCGAGTCGTGCATGCAGATGGAGCCGGAGCGGCGGCCGTCCCCGGCCGATCTGCAGTCCCAGCTTGCCCCGCATCTGTTCGCGTCCAACGCCGACGACAGCGGTACGGCCTCGGCCTGGCTGCCGCCCGGCGCCGTCGCGCTCATCGAGCGCAAGCGCAGCGGCCGCAACCAGGTGCGCGGCTCCACCCGGCCCGCGTCCGGAGGCGGCCGTCCCGGGGTCGCCGGGCACGCCGCGAACGACGGCAGCCGGCCGTCCGCGCCGCTTCCGCCGGAGCGTCCGCCCACGCCGCCGCCCTCGTACGCCCCCGCCGCGGGAGGCCCCGCGGAGGGCCATGGCGGGCGGCACGGCGCGGCCGCGGGCGGGCCCGCGGGTGCGGGCGGCTGGGAGCCCGTGGGCGTGGGCGATCCGCGCGGGGGTCTGCGTGCGCCGGAGGCCGCGAGCCCGCCGAGCGCGCTGGGCTCCATCGGGCCCGGGCGGCACGCCGCCCCGTCCGCCGCCGCGCCCGCTCCGGCGCCCGCCGGGGCCGACGGGTCGGTGCGGCTGCCCGGTTCGCAGGTGCCGATCGGCCCGGGGCTCCGGGCCGACCAGGCGCGGGACCCGCAGCACGGCACCGGGCCCGCGACCGGCTGGGTGCGCCCGCCCGCCGGGGTGACCACCGGAGGGCTGAACGGAGGCGACGGCACGGCCGCCGTCCCGCCGCCGACCCACTCCCCGCCGGCCGAGCCGCCCGAGCCGCATGCCGGAGGAGCCGGGCACGGCCGCTGGCGCCCGTGGCGGTTCCGGATGTCCAACGACGTCTGGGGCACCCCGGCGGTGGCGGGCGATCTGCTGTATGTGACCTCGTTCGAGGTGCACGCGCTGGATGTGGCCACCGGTCGGCGCCAGTTCAAGACCCGCGACGTGGCGTGGGCGATGGCCGTGGAGAACGGCCGTATCCACGCCTCCGACGGCCCCACGCTGTACGCGCTGGACGCTGAGGACGGCGCCGAGCGCTGGCGGCTGTCGACCGACGGCTGGGTCTACTCCCTCAAGGTCGACCGCGGCACGGTCGTCACCGGGACGCGCGGCGGTGGCGTCCAGGCGTGGGAGGCGGCCAACGGCGAGCTGCTGTGGGAGATGCAGGGCCTCCAGACCGACTTCGAGACGCCCGAGTCCGGCCCGGCCGTCCACGACGGCACGGTGTATGTGTGGGCGGACGCGCGGCTGCGCGCCCTGGAGGCGCGCACCGGCGCGGAGCGCTGGTCGTATCCGGTGGGCGACGCGGCCTCGTGCGGCGGTGTGCCGCTGCGGCTGCTCGCGGCGCCCGATGGGGTGGTCTACGTCTCGGCGGGGACGCGGGTGCTCGCGCTCGACGCCGCCCGAGGGGATGTGCGGTGGCGTTTCGAGGCGCCCGCCGTCTTCCTGTGCGCCCCCGCGTACGCGCCGGGGCCCGCGGTGACCGGCGGCGGCATCTACATCGCCGACTATCTGGGCACGGTGTACGCGCTGGACGCGACGAACGGCCGCGACCGCTGGCGTATCGCCACCGAGGCCCGGCAGGCGATCGAGCCGGTGCTGGTGGCCGACGGCTCGGTCCATCTGGGCAGCGGCAGCGCGCTCTACACGCTCGACGCGGTCACCGGCACGCCCAAGTGGCGGTTCGCGGCGGGCGGCGAGGTCATCGGCTCGCCGGTGGTCGCCGACGGCCGGGTCCACTTCGGCTCGGCCGACCACTGTCTCTACACGGTGGACGCGGCGGGCGGACAGCTGCGCTGGAAGCTGGCGACCGGCGGCGAGATCACCGGGTCCCCGGTGGCCGCCGGGGGTGTGGTGTACGCGTGCAGCAAGGACCGGTGCGTCTACGCGCTGGACGCGGTCAAGGGCACGGGCCAGTCCCGGCCGTCGGGCGGCCGGGCCTGACCGATCCCCGGGGGCGGCGCGGTGACGCGTCGAGGCGGCTGGTCGCGGGCTGTGTCCCTGACAATTCCTGCTACGGTTGCGGGCGTTCATCGACCTCCTGGGAGCCGGGAGGTCGATGGGTAACTCTCTGCGCGGTCTTCGGGGGACGGGGTCTGTGATGATGCGGCGTGGTCTACGGCTGGCGGCCGTGCTCACCGTGGTGCTGGTGGCGCTGACCGGGTTCAAGGGGCGTGGCCATGGCCACGGGGGTGGCGGAGGCGGCTGTTCCAGCTCCTCCTCGCACCACTCGGGGTCGGGCTCCGGTTCCAGTTCCGGCTCCGGTGGTTACTCGGACTCCGACGACGAGAGCTCCACCACCGGTTCGGGCTCCGGCGGCTCCCGCTACCGCGACTACGACGATGACGACTACGGCGACAGCGCGTCCAGCGGCTCCTCGGGCGGCACCGCGTCGTCCAACGAGCCCCAGGCGACCGTCGTCATCTGCGCGGGCAAGGACAAGAACGGCCGTCCGGCGGCGACCGTGAAGGTGCGCAACCGCTCGGGCGCGGCCGACACCTATCTCGTCGACATGAGCTTCCAGGACCGGGACGGCTCGACCCTGACCTCCGGGCGCGCCGATGTGCGGGTCCCCGCAGGGAAGTCGAGGACCGTACGGGTGCCGCTCGATGATCCCTCGGTGTCGGGAACCGTGGTGCGGTGTGAGGTCGTCTCCGTCCTCTGAGAGCCGGGCCGGGCGCGCGTGTAGGTGACTTTGGGGTAGCAAAAACCCGTTGCTAGGGTGGCGTGCACTTGTCAACCAGCCCTGGCTGGCTTGAATGTGTCTTTTCAACGGGGGTAATGCCATGCAACGCCGCTCCATGCGGATATTCGCCGTCGCCCTGGTCGGGCTCATCGCGCTGACCGGCTGTGGGAAGAAGGGCCGAAGCCACGAGAGCGGCCTCGGCGGGTTCGTCTCGGGCGGGAGCGGCGGCGACAAACCGGCGTCCGGTCCCACCGACCTCCCCACCGACCTGCCCAGCGGAGTCCCCTCCGACCTCGACGTGCCGTCGTACGGGGCCCCCACGCCCTCCTACACCTACTCCGCGCCGCCCACCTACAACTCGGACGGCACGAACGACATCACCGCGACCGGCTGCGACTACGACGAGTCGACCCACTCGTTCCAGTACACCCTCAACCTCAGGAACCCCGAGACGCAGTCCATGCACTACTCGATCACCATCGAGTGGGAAAACCAGAGCGGCGGCAGCCTGCTGGGATCCGACTACAAGTCCGTCACCGTGGCATCCGGCAGCAGCCAGACCCTCAGCGCCACCTCGTACCGCTACCTCACCGAGCAGACCTCCTTCACCTGCAAGGTCACCTCGGCGCTCAAGTACCCGAGCTCCACCTGAGGCCCCGAGCCGATCCGGGGCCGGTGGGCTCACCGCGTACGGAAGCCGGGCGTACGGGCCGCGAAGAGCGCGGCCTGGCGCCCCGGCGGCAGATTGCCCAGGGCGATCAACTGCGGGGCCTGCGCCAGCGCCTGGGCCAGCGCCGCCTCCTTCGCCGCCCATAGCGCCCTTACGGTCCCCTGCACCGCCTCCGTCGGGTACGACGCGATGACCGACGCGGCGCGCACGGCCGCCGTAAGGGCCTCGCCGGCCGGGGCCACCTCGCTGACCAGGCCCGTCTCATACGCCCGCCGGGCCGAGAGTCGCTCCGCCGTCCCCATCAGCGCCATCCGCGCGACCTCGCCCATCGGCATCCGCTGCGCCATATAGACGGCCTCGTAGGCGCTGACCATCCCATAGCTGGTGTGCGGATCGAAGAAGGCCGCCGTCTCGTCGGCGACGATGAACTCGGCCTCGCCCAGCAGATAGAACGCCCCGCCGCACGCCATTCCGGCCACCGCCGCGACCACCGGCTTCCACAGGTCGTTCGCCTTGGGCCCGACGGTGCGCAGCGGATCGTCCATCGCGTAGGGTGACGGCGGCTGCGCGACCTCCACCGAGCGGTCGATGCCGGTGCTGAAGGCCCGGCCGCCCGCGCCAGTGAGGACGACCGCCCGGACCGCGTCATCCTGGCGGAAGCGCCGCCATACGGCCGTCAGTTCGCCGACCGTCTCCAGGTCGATGGCGTTGTGCCGCTCGGGCCGGTCGAGGGTGACGACCGCGACCCCGCTCTCCTCCACCCGCGTGCGGATCGTCATGGCCGCTCCAGCAGCCAGCGCACCACCGTGAGCCCGCCGTCCGTGGCGTGGAAGGCGGCCTTCACGGGCGCGCCGATGCGGATCCGCTCCGGCGGGACCGAGTTCAGCGCGGCGTCCGCGGCGGCGACCAGATTGCCCACCAGCCGGATGCGCGGGGCGTCCGCGAGCTCCACGAGGACGACGTTGTACGGCGCCTGCGCCGCGTAGGCGGGCAACAGCGGGGGATGGGGCAGAACGTACGACCAGATCCGGCCACGGCCGCTCAACTTTTTCCACAGGCAGTCGAAGGACTGGCAGTGGGGGCAGCAGGGCCGCGGCGGGAAGCGCGGTTCACCGCAGCCGGCGCAGCACTGGACGCGCAGTTCGCCGCGCGCCGCGTAGGCGAAGAAGGGCGCCCCGTCCTCGTCGGGCATGGGCGCCAGCAGCCCGTCGGACCTTTCGCTTCCGTCGCTCGCGGCCGTTGTCGTGTCAGCCGTCGTGTCCGTCGTCGTGTCAGCCGTCGTGTCCGTTGTCGTGTCAGCCGTCGTGTCCATCTGTGTCATGGCGTCGGTCAACTCCTCAGCAGCAGGGCCGATGTGGGAACCCCTTCACCCGCCGTGACCAGGCAGGTCGTGGCGCCGGGGACCTGGGCGGTGCCGGTGCCGCGCAGCTGTCTGACCCCCTCGGTGATCAGGTTGAAGCCATGGACGTACGCCTCGCTGAGGCCGCCCCCGCCGGTGTTGAGCGGCAGCCGTCCGCCGATCTCCAGCGCGCCCCCCTCGGTGAAGGCGGCGCCCTCGCCGCGGGCGCAGAAGCCGTAGCCCTCCAGGGAGAGCGGGATCAGCGGGGTGAACGCGTCGTAGATCTGGGCGACATCCACATCCTGCGGCCCGAAGTCGGCGGTTTTCCACAGTCGGCGGGCGGCGGTCCAGGAGGGGCCGGTGAGCGGGTCGTCGTTCCAGTAGTTGACCATCCCGTGGTGCTGGGCGGGCAGCCCCTGGGCGGCGGAGTGCACGTACACGGGCCGTTGCCGGCAGTCGCGCGCCCGCTCGGCCGACACCACCACACAGGCCAGCGCGCCATCGGTCTCCAGGCAGTTGTCGAAGAGGCAGAGGGGTTCGCTGATCCAGCGCGCGGTCATATACATCTCGCGGGTCAGCGGGCGGTCGTACATGATCGCGGCGGGGTTCTGATTGGCCCGGTTGCGGCAGGCCAGCGCCACATTGAAGAAGTGGTCGCGGGTCGCGCCGTACTCATGCATATAGCGCCGGGCCAGCAGCCCGATCTCATCGGCCGGGCGCAGCAGCCCGTACGGCCGGGTCCACTGGGCCGGGGCGGGCAGTTGCACCCGGGTATTGGTCCAGGGGCGCGGCCCGCTGCCGCGTTTGCGCGACCGCCAGGCCACCCCCACGCTCGCCTGTCCGGTGGCGATCGCGGCGGCCAGATGCGCGACGGTCGCACAGGAACCGCCGCCCCCGTAGCCGGCCTTGCTGAAGAAGGTCACATCTCCGGCGCCGATGGCCTTGGCGACCTCGACCTCGTCGGTCTCCTCCATGGTGTACGACGCGAAGGCGTCCACCTCGGACGGGGCGATGCCGGCGTCGTCGAGCGCGGCCAGGATCGCCCGGCAGGCCAGGGTCTTCTCGGATTCGGGGAGGCGTTTGGCGAAGGAGGTCTGCCCGATGCCCACTATCGCCGTCGCGTCCTTCAAGGTCGCCCCCGCCGTTGCCCTTGTCGCCCCCATGGCCGCCTCCGTGGTCGCGTTCACCGGTGCTGACAGCGGGGAAGGCTACCGCTAATCTGACGGGTAGTCAGCTAGTGGGGTCGTCCGTCCCGGGTTCCGGGGAGGGGAGCGGTCCGATGCAACGGATGGCACAGGGGAACACCATCCCGGCCCTGATCCGGGCAGCGGTCGAGCGGTACGGCCCGGCCGAGGCCGTGGTCGAGGGCCGGGCCCGGATCTCGTACGCCGAGCTCGGCGCCCGGATCGAACGCGCCGCGGCCGCGTGCGTCGCCTCGGGCCTCGAACCGGGCGACCGCGCCGCGATCTGGGCGCCCAACACCACCGACTGGATCGTGGCGGCGCTCGGCGTGGTCACCGCGGGCGGAGTGCTGGTCCCGGTCAACACCCGCTTCAAGGGCGCCGAGGCGGCGTATGTGCTGCGCCGCACCCGGGCCTCGCACCTGTTCATCACCGGCACCTTCCTGGGCACCTCGTATGTGGCGTCGCTGCGCCGGGCGGCGGGGGACGGGGCGGGCCACGGCCCCCTGCCGCGCCTGCCCTACCTGCGGGAGGTGGTCGTCCTCGCCGACAACGGCCCGGAGGACTTCCGCACCTGGAAGGACTTCCTGGCGTTGGGCGACGCCGTATCGCCGGAGGAGGTCCGGTCCCGGGCGGAGGCGGTGCGCCCCACGGACCCGTCCGACATCACCTTCACCTCCGGCACCACCGGCCGGCCCAAGGGCGTGGTGACCACGCACTTCCAGACCGTGCGCGTCTTCGACACCTGGAGCGAGATCACGGGGCTGGCGGCGGGCGATCGCTATCTGATCGTGAACCCGTTCTTCCACACCTTCGGCTACAAGGCGGGCATCATCGCCTGTCTGAGCCGCGGCGCCACGATGGTGCCGCAGCCGGTCTTCAGCGTGGAGACCGCCCTGGCCAACATCGCCGCCGAACGCATCACCGTCCTCCCCGGCCCGCCCACCCTCCACCAGTCGCTCCTCGATCACCCGTCCCGCGCCGCGCACGACCTGTCCACGCTGCGCCTGGTCGTCACCGGCGCCGCGGTGGTCCCGCTGGAGCTGGTGGAACGGCTGCGTTCGGAACTCGGGGTCGCGACCGTCCTGACGGCGTACGGTCTTACGGAGGCGTCGGGCACCGTCACGATGTGCCGCCGTGGCGATCCGCCCGAGGTCATCGCGGGCACGGCGGGCCGCGCGATCCCGGACACCGAGGTCAAGATCGCCCAGCCCACCGGACGCGAACTCCCCCCGGGGCTGCCGGGCGAGGTCTGGGTCCGCGGGTACCACATCACCCCCGGCTACTTCGAGGATCCGATCGCCACGTCCCGGACCATCACCCCCGACGGCTGGCTGCGGACCGGCGATGTCGGGGTGATGGACGAGCAGGGCAATCTGCGCATCACCGACCGGATCAAGGACATGTTCATCGTCGGCGGCTTCAACGCCTACCCCGCCGAAATCGAGCAACTCATCGCCCGCCACCCCGATGTGGCCGACGTCGCGGTCGTCGGCATCCCGGACGCGCGCCTGGGTGAGGTGGCCAAGGCGTACGCGGTCCGCCGCCCGGACTCGACGCTGACGGCGGACGACCTGATCGCCTGGTCGCGCCGGGAGATGGCCAACTACAAGGTGCCGCGGCAGGTGGTGTTCCTGGCCGAGCTGCCGCGCAACGCCAGCGGCAAGGTCCTCAAGGCCGAGCTGCGCGCGGGCCGGTCACTCTCGTAAGGCCGTCAGCCGCCACCCGCCCCCGATCTCAGCCGCATCCCGAAACCCCCCGGCCATGGCGGGGTCAAGGCGTGCGCGGCCGGGCATCACCAAAGGGCCGGGCATGTTCGCCCGGCCCCTTCGGTCTTCATAAGTCGTCTTGCCGCGCCTACTGCGGGCTGGTGGGGGCATGGCCCTCGCCCTGCGGGGCCGGGGTGGCAGCAGTGGCGTATTCGCTACTGTCCACGCCGACGATAGGGGTGTGACTATCGCTTGCAGCTGCGAATGCGGCTGTCTGGCTTGTGGCTCCGACCGCGGCACCTATCGCGATAATCAAGGTCGCAATGCCCTTTGTGGCACGAGTCATTCCGGTTCCTCCGATACGGGGGGTGATTATCTATTTTGTACTGCAAATTAACAAAGAGGGGTACGTGTGTTCGGCCATCTGGCCGGAAGTGGTCGAAGCTTGGCGGAAAGGGGGCCCGCCCGTGGTGCGAGGAGCCGCTCGTCCGGAGGCGCCCGCACAGAGGGGCCGACGCCGATGACGTCCCCTCCGCGTCATCGACATCGGCCCCGCGGTTACCTGGTGGATACGAACGACGTTCCGTGGTGCTCCTACTGGGGTGCCGAGGGAGTGTGGCCTTCGCCCTCGGCGCTCAGCTGCGGCGGCGCCGGTGTGTGGCCCTCGTCCATGGTGCTGAGCTGCGGAGGCGCCGGCGTGTGCCCCTCCCCCTGCGTGATCAGCTGCGGCGGCGCCGGTGTGTGGCCCTCGTCCATGGTGCTGAGCTGCGGAGGCGCCGGCGTGTGCCCCTCCCCCTGCGTGATCAGCTGTGGCGGGGCGGGCGTGTGGCCTTCGCCCTGGGTGGTCACCTGCGGCGGCGCCGGCGTGTGGCCCTCGTCCTGAGAAGTGAGGGTCGCCGGGTCGGCCTCCAGTGGCCGGTAGGTGTCGGACTGGGGCTTCTTGTCCGTGCTCGTCACGATCAACTCCATCGGATGCTCTGGTCGGTAGAGGCCCGTTGACACCCGCCCGGCGACTCCCCCGTGGGTCGCCGGACAGGTGTCTCAAAAGGGCCGCCCACCTTACGGTGTGACCTCGCAACCGACCCGTCTGCCCCCCGCGGGGACGGGTCGACCGGTACTAAGACTCCCGGACGGCGATAAACGATTGATGAACGGTCGGCGGGACGCGCGATTATGCCGCGGTCGCGGGGGTCAGAAGCCCCCGGACGTCCTCTGCCTCCGGTGCTCCCAGCCGCTCGTGAATCGACAGCGCCTCACGCCAGCAGGCATCCGCGCGCTCGTTCTGACCGAGCTCCAGCAGCGCCTTGCCGAGCAGCGTCAGCACGATGGCCCGGCGCCACTCACCCCCGATGCCCCGCAGGGCGAGGGCCTGTTCGGCGTGGGTGGCGGCCTCCGCCGGGCGCCCGATGGACAGATGCGCCTCGGCCATCCGCTGGTGGGTCATGCCCTCCCAGAGCGGCTGGCGGTGCTCACGGAAGAGGCCGAGGGCCTCGGTGAGCTGCTCCAGCGCGTGCGTCAGGCTTCCGGACCCGGTCAGGGCGATACCCAGCGCGTACTTACCGTTGGCCAGGCGCAGGGTGCGCCCCAGGCTCCCGTAGATCCGCACGCCCTGCCGGGCCAGGTCCACGGCGCTGTCGATGCGGCCCATCTCCACATACGCACGGGACAGGTTGCACAGCGCGCTGGCCTCGCCGGGCTGGTCGTCCACGGCCCGGTAGGCGTCGATGGCACGGAGGAAATGCCGCTCCGCGTCATCCCAGCGGGTGCGGCTGAGGTGCGCGATGATGCCGCGTTCGGTGAGGGCGCGGCCCATGGTCACGTGGTCCTCGACCGTGGAGCCCAGGGCCAGGGCACGCTCCGCCTCCGCGTCGGCCTCCTCGAGCCGGCCGGTGAGGTTGCGCACCTTGGCGAGGCAGGTGCGGGCCCGGCCCTCGGCCCGGGTGTCGCCGACCGTGTGCGCCGTCTCGCTGACGACGCGGGCGACGGCCTCGTAGCGCGGGGCGTTGGCACCGGATTCGGCCAGGTCCATGGCGGCGAGCAGCAGATCCGCCGCCCGGCCCAGGGTGGTGCCGGAGGCGGCCTGCTGGGCGCAGGCCAGCAGGCAGTCGGCCTCGGTGAACAGCCAGTCCAAGGCGGCGTCCTGATGCGGAAAGACCAGGCCGGGGTGGTCGGCGGGGGCCAGGTGGTCGCCCAACCGGTCGCCCGGCCGCTCCATGGCGTACACCCGCGCCGCCGTGGCGAGGTAGAAGTTCAGCAGCCGGGAGAGCGCCGCCTCGCGTTCCGTGGCCGACTGGTGCCGCTCCGCGCGGTCACGCGCGTAGAGCCGTACGAGGTCGTGGTAGCGGTAGCGGCCGGGCGCCGCGGACTCCAGCAGGGAGGCGTCGACCAGGGACTCCAGGAGCTCCTCGGCGTCGAAGGTGTCCAGCTGCAGGAGGACGGCCGCCGCGGCGAGCGAGATGTCGGGGCCGTCCGCCAGCCCCAGCAGCCGGAACGCCCGGGCCTGCGGCGGCTCCAGTTGGCCGTAGCCCAGCTCGAAGGTGGCCCGTACGGCCAGGTCGCCCGCCCGCAGCTCGTCCAGCCGCCGGCGCTGGTTGGCGAGCTTGCGCGCCAGTGTGGAGACGGTCCAGGTGCGGCGCGAGGCCAGCCGGGAGGCCGCGATCCGGATGGCCAGCGGCAGGAAGCCGCAGGCCGCCACCACGTCCATGGCCGCGTCGCGCTCCGAACTGACCCGCTCCGCGCCCACGATGCGGGTGAAGAGGACCAGCGCCTCCTCGGGGCTCATCACATCCAGATCGACCAGGTGGGCTCCCTCCAGGTCGACCATCCGGGTCCGGCTGGTGATCAGCGCGGCGCAGCCCGGCGTACCGGGCAGCAGCGGCCTGACCTGCGCGGCGTCGCGCGCGTTGTCGAGCAGCGTGAGCACCCGGCGGCCGTCCAGCATCGAGCGGTAGAGCGCGGCGCGCTCGTGGACGCCCTCGGGGATCGCGCTGTCCGGGGTGCCGAGGGCGCGCAGGAAGGCGCCCAGGATCGCGTTGGGCTCCGCGGGCACCGGGCCCGCGCCCTGGAGGTCGACATAGAGCTGGCCGTCGGGGAAGTGGGCGCGGGCCGCGTGGGCGACGTGCACGGCGAGCGTCGTCTTGCCGACCCCACCGATTCCGGCCACGGCTGACACGGCCATGACACGCCCCTCGGCGGTGGCGAGCTCATCGCTCAGCTCCTCGACGAAGGCGACCCGGCCGGTGAAGTCCGCGACCGTCGCGGGCAGCTGGGCCGGGCGTACGAAGCTGGGTCCGGCGTGCGTGCGGTCGTCCACCGGGACCGCCAGCTCGGCATCCGCCTGCAGAATGCGCTGATGCAGCTCGGACAGCTCCGCGCAGGGGTCCACGCCGAGATCCTCGGCGAGCAGCCGCCGGGTGTCGTTGTACACCGCCAGGGCCTCGGCCTGCCGGCCGCTGCGGTAGAGCGCCAGCATGAGCAGCTCGCGCAGCCGCTCCCGGAGCGGATGGGCGGCGGTGAGCGCGGTGAGCTCGGAGACCGCCTCGGTGTGGTGGCCCAGCTCAAGGTCGAGATCGAGCCTGGTCTCGGTGAGCACGAGCTGCCACTCCGACAGGCGGGCGCGCTGGGTCGTGGCGTAGGGCCCCGACAGCCCGGCCAGGGCCTCGCCGTCCCAGAGGTCCAGTGCCCGGCCGATGAGCTCATGGGCGCGCAGCCGGTCGCCCGAGTGCCGGGCCTTCTCCGCCTCCGCCGCCAGGCTCTCGGCCACGTCGATGTCCAGGGCCCCGAGGCCCACTTGGACCGCATAGCCGCCCGATTCGCTGACCAGGATGTCCGAATGCGGGGTGAACGCCTTGCGCAGCCGGGAGGCGTAGGTGCGCAGCGCCGCGATCGCGGCGTCCGGCGGATCGTCGCCCCACAGGGCGTCGACGAGTTCGGGGGCGGTGGCGGTGCGCCCGCCGCGCAGCAACAGAGCAGCGAGCAGGGCTCTTTGCTGCGGTGATCCGGTGCTCAGCTGTTCCTCGCCCCGAAAGGCCCGTACCGGTCCGAGCACGGTGAAGCGCAAGGACTGCTCCTGCGCCCGCTCCTTCTCGCCGGCCATGGTCTCCCCCTGCCTCCGCTCCCAGTTGCACGGGCCAGTTTGCCTTGCCGATACCCCTCACGTCAGTAGGGGCCGGACCTCTCCACAAGGCCCGCCCGACTTCGAGACCTCCGTGTGCCGACGGATCGTCAGTTCCAGGGCCCGCTTTCGGACACCGGGGGGCCGACTCCGAAGGCGTCCCGATGGCCGGGATTCGGATCCGTGGCCGCCGGGAGGTCCGGTGCCGAGGTCGCCAGCAGTTGGCGCACCTCCTCGGGCTCGGGTGAGCCCAGCCGTTCGCGAAGGGTCTGCGCCTGGCTCCAGTACTCCTCGGCCCGGCTTCGCTGCCCGGCCGCCATCAGGGCCTTCGACAAAACGGTGAGAAAGGAGAAGCGCCGCCACTCGCCGCCGAGGCCGCCCAGGGCGAGGGACTGCTCGGCGTGCGCCACCGCCTCGGTGGGGCGATGTGCTGCCAGATGCATTTCGGCCAGCCGGAAATGTGTCATGCCTTCCCACAGCGGCTGACGGGCTTCGCGGAACAGGTCGAGCGCCTCGATGAGGTGAACGGACGCCTCTTCCAGGCGGTGGGCACGCGTCAGCGCGATGCCGAGGGTGTACATCCCGTTGGCGAGCCGTAAGGGGGCGCCGATCCTGCGGTAGATGGCGAGTCCCTGCTCGGCCAGTTCCACCCCGCTCCGGGTGCGGCCCCGGCTCACATGGAGCCGGGAGAGATTGGCCAGGGCGCTGGCCTCACCGGCCTCGTTGGCATCGGCGCGGAACGCGTCGAGGGCCTGTCCGAGGAACCTCTCCGCGTCGTCGTACCGCCCCAGGCCGTTGGTGACGATGCCGAGCTGGTTGGAGGCGCGGCTGGCGATCACCGGATCCTCGCCGTCCAGCTCCAGTGCGAGGCGAAGCTCGCGCTCGGCCTGGGCGTACCGGCCCGTGAAGCTGTACAGATGACCCAGTGCCGAGCGGGCGCGGGCCTCGGTACGGGAGTCCCCGGCGGCGTGGGCCGCGTCGCCGGCCGCCCGCGCCACCGTTTCGTACTGCCGCGGCCGGGCCCCGGACTCGGCGAGGTCCAGCGCGCCCAGCAGCAGATCCCCGGCGCGGCGGCGGGTGGTCTCCCCGGTGCACCTGGGCACGCAGTCGAGCAGGCAGTCGCCCTCCGCGAAGAGCCAGTCCTGGGCGGCCTTCGAGGTCTCGAAGCACAGCCCGGGATGGCCGGTGGGCTCCAGGTGCTCGACCATGCGGTCCCCGGGCCGCTCCATGGCGTACACCCGCGCCGCCGTGGCGAGGTAGAAGTCCAGCAGCCGCGACAGCGCCTCCTCGCGGTCCGCCGCCGCCTGTGACTCCCGCTCGGCGCAGGCCCGTGCGTAGAGCCGTACGAGGTCATGGAAGCGGTAGCGCCCCGGTACGGCGGACTCCAGCAGCGAGATGTCCACGAGGGAGGTGAGGAGCCGGGCGGTCTCCTCGACGTCGAGGCCGAGCACCGCGCCCGCCGCCGGCAGGGAGATGTCCGGGCCGCCGACCAGGCCGAGCAGGCGGAAGGCGCGGGCCTGGGCCGGGTCGAGCTGTCCGTAGCCGAGTCCGAAGGTCGCCTTGACCGCCAGATCCCCGGCCCGCAGCTCGTCCAGCCGCCGGCGCTCGTCGGCGAGTTTGCGGGCGAGAACGGAGACGGTCCAGGTGCGGCGGGAGGCGAGCCGGCAGGCCGCGATGCGGATGGCGAGCGGGAGGTAGGAGCAGGACGCCACCACCTCCATGACCGCCGCGCGCTCGACCATCGCCCGCTCCTCGCCCACGATCAGCGCGAAGAGGGCGAACGCCTCCGTCGGGCTCATCGCGTCCAGGTCGACCAGGTGGGCGCGGTCCAGGTCGGCCATATGGGCGCGGCTGGTGATCAGCGCCACGCACTCCGGTGCGTCCTCGCCCGGGAGCAGCGGCCGGACCTGGGCGGCGTCGCGGGCGTTGTCCAGCAGGACGAGGACCCGGCGGCCCTCGAGACAGGCGCGGTAGAGGGCGGCGCGCTCCTCGGTGCCGTCCGGGATGGCGGCGTCGGGGGTGCCGAGCGAGCGCAGGAAGGCGCCGAGCACGGTTTCGGGGTCGGCGGGGGAGGGGCCCGCACCGCCGAGGTCGATGTAGAGCTGGCCGTCGGGGAAGTGCCGGCGGGCGGTGTGCGCGAGATGGACGGCCAGGGCGGTCTTGCCGATGCCTCCGATACCGGCGATGGCGATGGCGGCCGGGCGGTCGGAGCCGGGCGCGAGCCGGTCGTTCAGCTCCCGTACGAGGTCCTCGCGGCCGGTGAAGTCGGCCACCGTCGCGGGCAGTTGCGCGGGACGGACGGCGGTGGCATCGGCGGCCAGGGGGCGTTGCGGGCGGCCCACGGCGGTGGGCCGGGAGAACGCGGTGGCGGGCCGTGGAGCGGCGTGCGGCCGGAGCTCGGGGACGACATCGGCGTGGTAGCCGCTCTCCCACTCCAGCCCGATCCGCGTCCGGTCGAGGGCGGGGTCCGGGTCCTCGCCGAGGGCGAGGTTCGCCTCGTCACCGCGCCACCGCTGGTCCGGTACGGATCCGGCGGAACCTGTCCGCCGCCCCAGGCGCTCGTCGCCGACCATGGTGCCCCCCGCACACGCTTCCTCGCTGTACGGCCAGTCTGCCGTGCCTGTGGGCCGTACGTCAGTAAAGAGTTCGACGTGTCCGTGGCATCCCCCGAAACCTCGCGGGAGGTGCCCAGTGAGCTGACGATCCGTCAGATCGGCGCTACCGTGCAGTCATGGAGAGCTTCCCGAAGATAATCTCGGTGGACGACCACACGGTTGAGCCCCCTCACGTCTGGCGGGACCGCCTCCCGTCGAAGTACCGTGACACCGGGCCGCGCATCGTCCGGGCGCCGCTGAAGGAGATGACCTTCATCGGCGGCCGGTTCGCCCCGAAGATGGGCGCGCCGGGGGACGACGGGCCGCTCGCGGACTGGTGGGTGTACGAGGAACTGCACCGGCCGCTGACCCGGCTGGACACCGCCGTCGGGTACGACCGGGACGAGGTCAGGCTCGAGGCCATCACCTACGAGCAGATGCGGCCCGGATCCTTCTCGGTGCCGGACCGGCTCGCGGACATGGACGTCAACCACGTCCAGTCGGCGCTCTGCTTCCCGACCTTCCCCCGCTTCTGCGGGCAGACCTTCACCGAGGCCGCCGACCGCGGGCTGGGGCTGCTCGGGGTCCGGGCGTACAACGACTGGATGGTGGAGGAGTGGTGCGGCCCCGAGGCCCGGGGCAGGCTGATTCCGCTGATCATCGTCCCGCTGTGGGACGCCGAGCTGGCCGCCGCCGAAGTGCGGCGGAACGCGGCGCGCGGGGTGCGGGCCGTCTGCTTCTCGGAGATCCCGCCGAACCTGGGGCTGCCGTCGATCCACACCGACGACTGGGACCCCTTCCTCGCCGCGTGCGACGAGACCGGCACGGTCATCGCGATGCACATCGGCTCCTCCTCCCGGATGCCCTCGACCTCCGCGGACGCGCCCCCCGCGGTCGGCTCCACGATCACCTTCGCCAACTGCTGCTTCTCGATGGTCGACTGGCTGATGAGCGGCAAGTTCGAGCGCTTCCCGAACCTCAAGGTGATGTACGCGGAGGGCCAGATCGGCTGGATCCCCTACATCCTCGAGCGCGCCGATGTGGTGTGGGAGGAGAACCGGGGCTGGGGCGGAGTGGCCGACAAGGTGCTGCGCCCGCCGTCCGAGCTGTTCGCGGAGCATGTGTACGGATGCTTCTTCGACGACGCCTTCGGGCTGCGCAACCTCGACGCGATCGGGGTCGGCAACGTGCTGTACGAGACGGACTATCCGCACTCCGACTCCACCTGGCCCAAGTCGCGCGAGGTCGGCGAGGCGCAGATGGGGCATCTGGTGCCGGACGTCGTGGAGCGGATCGTGCGCGGCAACGCGATCGAGCTGCTGGGGCTCACGGCGGACGGGCTCTGGGCGGGGGCGGGGGAGTAGCGCCGGGCCGACACGCCTCGGCGCTGCCTTGGTCACGGAGGAGCAAGAAAGCGGTCACTGCCGGTCAATGACATCCTTCGGTCGCTTCGGCAGGCTGTGGGGCACACCGGCCCTCCCCCTCCCAACGCCGTCACCCACCCCTACGAAGTGACAGGGGCCGTGGGCGGTGCGGAGGGCCGGGAGTCCGTGCGCGCCGGGCGCCGCGGGGTTGCGCCCGGCGCGCGGGACACCCGTGCCAGGTGGCGGTAGTCGCTGGGCGGCATGCCGTACGCGGCGCGGAAGGCGCGGCTGAAGACGGCGGGGTGGGCGAAGCCCCAGCGGGCGGCGAGTTCGTG
Organism: Streptomyces sp. NPDC007875; assembly: GCF_042868035.1. NCBI lineage: Bacteria > Bacillati > Actinomycetota > Actinomycetes > Kitasatosporales > Streptomycetaceae > Streptomyces > Streptomyces sp. NPDC007875. Next base: position 91,591 of record NZ_JBIADZ010000011.1, read on the forward strand.
GATGGGGACGGTGTGCAGGCCCGGGTCGGTGAGGTCGCGCCGGACGCGGTCCAGCCGTTGCTGCCGGATCCATGCGGAGACCGTGGTGTCGCGGGCGCGGAAGAGGCGGTGCAGATAGCCGACGGAGATGTGGTGCGCGGCGGCGATGGTGGCCGGTGACAGCCGCGGGTCGGACAGGTTCCGCTGGATGAAGCTCTGCACCCGTAAGGCCAGGGTGTGCCGGTGGGTCTCGGGCGGCAGGGCGTCGTCGGCCTCGACGGCCTGGGCGAGCAGCGCCGCGGCCAGGTCGATCAGCACGGTTCCCAGCCGCGGGCCGTCGGAGGGGCCGTAGGAGCTACGGTCCGCGGCCAGCCGGGCGAGGAACCCGGTCAGCAGGGCGCCGACGCCCTCGCGCGCCGGGATGGGCCGGGCGAGCAGCCGGTCGATCCGGTCGTGCGGGACCGGGATCAGGGCCTTGGGGATCTCGAGGCCCACGCCTCCGGGAGGGCCGCCGAAGGCCAGACAGTCGAAGGGGCGTGAGGTGTCGACGACGTAGAGCCCCTGCGCGGTGTGCGCGGCCTCCTGGCGGGACTGGGAGACCTGGAGGTTTCCCTCCTGGATGAACGAGAAGTGGTACAGCTCGGGGTCGGACTGCCGGATGAGCTTGGGGGTGCGCCGGAAGTTCATCTCACGGAACTTCGTGGGCCACACGGAGGCGGCGCCGAAGTCGAGGATGCGCACCTCTCCCCGGAAATCACGGGTGTGGTCGCTGCTCATCTCCATCGGCGCCATGAGTTGTGCCATCTGCTCACGCCAGAAGTCGAACCGATCCGCTCTGGGCAGATCCTCGCAGCGGAAGACCGTCTCGATCATCACGTGCCCCTCTGTGTGCCCCTTACTGTGCCCCCCGTGGTGGCCCCTGAGCGGGGCGGCGGGCGATGGGCCCGAGGTCCGAACGTCCGTACGCTAGCAGTGCCTCGCAATGCGGGACGAGACCGCCATACCCCTTGTCTGATGGACCGTCAGATACCACCATGGCCGAGGTCCGATACGACGATGGCGGTCCACCGACGAGGAGGCCCGGCATGCGCGTCCTGCCCCGGGGCCGGTTGAGCTACGGCATGCAATTGCCGGTCCAGTCCCAGTCCACCCTTTACGCCGAGCCGTGGGAGGCGGAGGCCGGCCCGGCCGAGTTGCTCGCGGTCGCCCGCGCCGCCGACCGGCTCGGCTTCGCCTACCTCGCGGTCTGCGACCATGTCGCGATCCCGCGGCGGCTGGCCGCCGCGATGGGCACCGTCTGGTACGACCCGGTGGCCACCCTCGGCTGGCTCGCCGCGGCCACCGAGCGGGTATTGCTGCTCAGCCATGTGGCGGTCGCCGCGCTGCGGCATCCACTGCTGACCGCCAAGCAGTACGCGACGCTCGACCACCTCTCCGGCGGCCGGCTGATCCTCGGGGTCGGGGCCGGGCATGTGCGGGAGGAGTTCGAGGCGCTCGGGGTGGACTTCGCCCGGCGCGGGGCGCTGCTGGACGAGACGGTCGACGCGCTGAAGGCGGCGCTGGGGCCGGAGGAGTTCCCCGACTTCCGTGGGGAGCGGTTTGCCTTCAGCGGTCTGGGGCAGGCCCCGCGCCCCGTCCAGACGCCACGGCCCCCGCTGTGGATCGGCGGCTCCTCGCCCGCGGCGGTGCGCCGGGCGGCGATCCGGGGCGACGGCTGGCTGCCGCAGGGCGATCCACGGGACCGGCTGCCCGGCCAGATCGCCCGGCTGTGCGCGCTGCGGGAAGAGGCGGGGATCGACGAGCCCGCCGAGATCGGCGCGATCACCGAGCCGCTGTACGTGGGCGAGCCCGGCTGGAACGTGGGGCGCCGGACCCTGACCGGCGCGCCGGAGCGGCTGGCCGAGAGCCTGCGCGCCTACGCCGCGATGGGGGTGGACCAGATCCAGGTGCGGTTCCGCTGCCGGGACCACACCGAACTGACCGACCAGATGGCGGCCTTCGCCGCCGATGTCGCTCCGCACCTCGATGACTAGGGAGAACGGAATGGGCAAGCTGGACGGGCGAGTCGTCGTCATCACCGGGGCGGCGCGCGGACAAGGTGAGCAGGAGGCGCGGCTGTTCGTGGCGGAGGGCGCGCGGGTGGTCCTCTGCGACGTGCTGGACGAGCCGGGCGAGGCGCTGGCCAAGGAGCTGGGTGAGAGCGCCCGCTTCGTCCATCTGGACGTGGGCCGGGAGGACGACTGGAACGCCGCCGTCGCGGCCGCCAAGGACACCTTCGGCGCGGTGGACGGCCTGGTCAACAACGCCGGGATCCTCCGCTTCAACGAGCTGGTCAGCACCCCGCTCACCGAGTACCTGGAAGTGGTCCAGGTCAACCAGGTCGGGGCGTTCCTGGGGATGCGGACCCTCGCGCCGGAGCTGACGGCGGCGGGCGGCGGGACGATCGTGAACACCGCCTCGTACGTCGCCCTGTCCGGTATGCCCTTCCTCACCTCGTACGCCGCGACGAAGGCGGCGGTGGTGGGGATGACGCGGGTGGCCGCGATGGAGCTCGCGGACAAGGGCATCCGGGTCAACGCGATCTGCCCGGGCGCGATCGACACCCCCATGACCAACCCGGCCCAGCTCGACCCGGCCGCCGACGCCGCGGAGGCGTCGGCGGCGGTCGACGAGCTCTATCGCAAGCTGGTGCCGCTGGGCCGGATCGGCCGCCCGGAGGAGGTGGCGCGGCTGGCGCTCTTCCTGTCGTCGGAGGACTCGTCGTATGTGACGGGCCAGCCGTTCGTCGTCGACGGCGGCTGGCTGACCGGCGTCTCGGTCTTCTAGGACCCCTCCGGGTCCGGCGCGGCTGCGGCCCTTGACGGTCCCTGTCCGCGGTGCCAGAGTCAATCAAAATCTGACGATGCGTCAGATCGAGTCGTCTGAGGCGGTGAACCTCCATGGAATTCGGACTCTTTGTGCAGGGATACGTCCCCGAAAGCCGACGCCGAACCGACCCCGAGGCCGAGCACCACGCGCTCGTCGAGGAGACCGAGTACGTCATCCAGGCCGACCGGTCCGGCTTCAAGTACGCATGGGCCTCCGAGCACCACTTCCTGGAGGAGTACTCCCACCTCTCCGCGAACGACGTCTACCTCGGCTATCTCGCCCACGCCACCGAGCGCATCCACCTGGGCTCCGGGATCTTCAACCCGCTGCCGCAGGTCAACCACCCGGTCAAGGTCGCCGAGAAGGTCGCGATGCTCGACCACCTCTCCGGCGGCCGGTTCGAGTTCGGCTCGGGCCGGGGCGCGGGCAGCCACGAGATCCTCGGCTTCCTCCCGGGGATCACCGACATGAACGCCACCAAGGAGATCTGGGAAGAGACGATCGCCGAGTTCCCCAAGATGTGGCTGCAGGACGAGTACCAGGGCTTCGCGGGCAAGCACTGGTCGCTGCCGCCGCGCAAGGTGCTGCCCAAGCCGTACGGGGGCTCCCACCCGGCGATGTGGTACGCGGCCGGGTCGCCGCCCTCGTACGCGATGGCCGGCAAGAAGGGCCTCGGCGTGCTCGGCTTCTCCATCCAGAAGGTCTCCGACATGGAGTGGGTTCTCGACTCCTACAAGAACGCGATCAAGGAGGCCGAGCCGGTCGGCGGCTTCGTCAACGACAACGTGATGGTCACCTCCACCGCGATCTGCGCCGAGACCCATGCCAAGGCCGTCGAGATCGCGGTCGGCGGCGGGCTCAACTATCTGCAGTCGCTGCTCTTCCGCTACCACGACACCTTCCCCCGCCCCGAGGGCATTCCGGAGTGGCCCGAGCTGCTGCCGGAGTACACCGAGGAGATCATCGAACTCCTCATCGCCGAGGAGCTGATGATCTGCGGCGACCCGGACGAGGTCTTCCGCCAGTGCAAGCGGTGGGAGCAGGCCGGGGCCGACCAGCTGTCGTTCGGGCTGCCGATCGGGATCGGCTACGAGGACACGATGAACACGGTCAAGCTCATCGGCGAGCACGTCATCCCGAAGATCGACACCGATCCGGTGCACCGCACGACCCGCTTCCGCCACGCCGAGACCCGGTAGCCGCGGACGTGAGAGCCGAGGCCGCGTAGTCGCGGACGCGAGAGCGGAGCCCCAGCAGCCGCGGACGTGCGAGCCGAGACCCAGCAGCCGCAGACGCGAGAAGGGATCCACCCGTGCTCGACCACCTGATCAAGGGCGCCACCGTGGCGGACGGCACCGGCGCGCCCTCCTACGTCGCCGACGTCGGCATCCGGGACGGCCGGATCGTGGCCATCGGCGAGCCCGGGACCGTCACCGAACCGGCGCGGTCCGCCGAGGACGCCACCGGGCTCGTCCTCGCGCCCGGGTTCGTCGACCCGCACACCCACTACGACGCCCAGTTGTTCTGGGATCCGTACGTCACCCCCTCCATGAACCACGGCGTGACCACCGTCGCGGGCGGCAACTGCGGCTTCACCCTCGCCCCGCTCAACCCCGACCGGCCCGGCGACGCCGACTACACCCGGCGGATGATGAGCCGGGTCGAGGGCATGTCGCTGGTGGCGCTGGAGCAGGGCGCGCCCTGGAACTGGCACGGCTTCGGCGAGTACCTGGACGCGCTGGAGGGCCGGATCGCCGTCAATGCGGGCTTCATGGTGGGGCACTGCGCGCTGCGCCGCCATGTGATGGGCGAGGACGCGATCGGCGGACAGCCCACGCCCGCGCAGCTGGAGGAGATGCTGCGACTCTTCCACGAGGCGATGGACGCGGGGGCGTGGGGGCTGTCCACCACCCAGTCCTCGACCCACTCGGACGGGGACGGACAGCCGGTCGCCTCCCGCCATGCCGAACCCGAGGAGCTCCTGGCGCTCTCCCGGGCCGTCGGCGAACACGAGGGCACGCAGATCGAGGCGATCGTGGCGGGCTGTCTCGACCAGTTCGCCGACGAGGAGATCGATCTGCTGGTGGAGATGAGCGCGGCCGCCGGCCGCCCGCTCAACTGGAACGTCCTGACCATCGACGCGGCCGTCCCCGAGCGGGTGCCGCGCCAGCTCCAGGCCAGTGAACGGGCCCGTAAGGCGGGCGGCAGGGTCGTCGCGCTCACCATGCCGATCCTCACCCCCATGAACATGTCGCTCGGCACCTTCTGTGCGCTGAACCTCATCCCGGGCTGGGGCGACATCCTGGGGCTGCCGATCCCGGAGCGGATCGCGAAGCTCCGCGACCCGGACGTACGGGCGGAGATGCTGCGCCGCGCGGGCAGCCCCGAGGCCGGGGTCTTCCGCCGGCTCACCCACTTCGGGCGGTACGTCATCGGCGACACCTACAGCGCGGCCAACGCCGGGCTGACCGGCCGCGTCGTCCGCGACATCGCCGCCGAGCGCGGCGAGGAGGACTTCGCCGCACTGGTGGAGATCTGCGCCGCGGACGAGATGCGTACGGTGCTGTGGCCCATGCCGACCGACAACGACCCGGCCAGCTGGGAGCTGCGCCGGCGCACCTGGGAGCACGAGGACGTCATGCTCGGCGGCTCGGACGCGGGGGCCCATCTGGACCGGATGTGCGGCGCCCCGTACACCACCCGGTTCATCGGCGACTGTCTGCGCGGCCGGAAGCTGGTCGGCCTGGAGCGGGCGGTACGGATGCTGACGGACGATCCGGCACGGCTGCTCGGGCTGCGCGAGCGCGGCCGGATCGCCGAGGGCTACCACGCCGACCTGGTCCTCTTCGACCCCGAGCGGATCGACGCGGGCCGGGCGCGGCTGGTGCACGACCTGCCGGGCGACAGCCCCCGGCTGGACTCGCGGGCGATGGGGATCGTGAGCGTCCGGGTGGGCGGCACCGAGACCATCCGGGACGACGAGATCACCGGCGCGGTGCCGGGACGGGTGCTGCGGTCGGGCCGGGACACGGAGACGGTGAGCACGAGGGGCTGAGCCGATGGCACGCGCGGCCCTGATCACGGGCGCCTCACGCGGTATCGGCCTGGCAGTGGCGAAGGCGCTGATGGCGGACGGTGCGGCGGTCTGCCTCACGGCGCGGGACCCGAAGGAGCTGGCCGAGGCCGTACGCCGCCTCGGCCCGCGCGCCGTCGCCTGCCCCGGGGATGTGGCGGACCCGGCGCACCTGGAGGCGGCGGTGGCCCGCACCATCGGGGAGTTCGACCGCCTCGACATCCTGGTCAACAACGCCGCCACCAACGCCCCGCTCGGCCCGCTGATGACGGTGGACCCGCTCGCCTGGCGCAGGGCCTTCACAGTCAATGTGGAGGCCCCGCTGCGGCTGACCCAGACGGCCTGGCGGGCCTGGATGAGCGACCACGGCGGCGCGGTCGTCAACATCTGCACCGAGGGCACCCACGGCGTCGGCCCGGGCGTCGGCGCCTACGGCACCGCCAAAACCGCCCTCCTCCGCCTCACCCGCCAGCTCGCCGCCGAACTGGCGCCGTCGGTCCGCGTCAACGCCGTCTCCCCGGGCCTGGTCCGCACCGAGATGGCCCGCTTCGTCTGGGAGCCCGGCGAGCGCGAGATCGCCGCGGCGCTCCCGCTGGCCCGGATCGGCGAACCGGACGACGTGGCGCGCGCGGTCCGCTGGCTGGTCTCGGACGAGGCGTCCTGGATCACCGGTGCGGACCTGGTGGTGGACGGCGGCCGCCGGGTCCGCGAGGGGCGGCCCCTGAGCTGACCCGGCAGGGGCCCGCTTTCCGCTTCCTGGGGCTGGGCCGGGCGGCGGACCCTGTTCCTGTGTTCCTGGGCCGGGGGTCAGTCGTTCGACGGTGGGGTCAGTCCGTGGCGGTGGAGGAAGGCGTCCACGAGCCGGTCGGTGAACTCCTGGCCGACGGGTTCGTCGGTCACCAGCACCCGGTAGTAGACGGGGCCCGTGAGCTGGTCGGTCTCGGCCGTCAGGTCCAGGCCGGGCGGCAACTCACCGCGCTCCATGGCCCGTTCCAGCGGGAGGCGGTCGCGGCGGCGCTGGTCGTCGAGGTACCGGGACCGGAAGTCCCGGGCGAAGACCGGATCGTGCTGCGCCTGGGCGACCAGGGCCTTGAAGACGGCGCCGGGGTCGGAGGCGCTGAGGAACCCGGCCAGGTCGCGCAGATAGCTGCGCAGGTCCAGGGCGAGATCACCGCGGTCGCGCACGGGCAGGTCCTCCGCCACATCCTGGAGGAAGGCGTCCATGAGGATGTCGGTCTTGGTGCTCCACCAGCGGTAGACCGTCTGCTTGGCGACCCCGGCCCGGGTGGCGATCCCCTCCATGGTGACGCCCGCGAAACCCTTCTCGGCCAGCAGGTCGTCCGCGGCGTTCAGCACCGCCAGCCGGGCCTGCTCGCTGCGCCCGTGCCGGTTGCCGTGGTGGCGCGGTGCCGGTCGGCCGGTGCCGCTCGTCCCGGCGGTCTGTGTCGCGCGTGCCATCTTGCCTCCCCGAGATCTCAGGATAACCACCCTCCCCGGCTGAGTCTTTTCTAGACAAGACGCAACGTCGCGTCTACTCTGCGACTCATGACAGTCACTCACACGCTTGCCGACCCCCGGGTCGAGACCGCCCTCAGCCGGATGTTCGAGCTGGCCGAGCAGGACGAGACCGCCCAAGCGCAGCTGCCCCCCGGCGCACTGGAATCGTTGGCCCCGCAGGAACTCGCCGACGCCGCGGCCGGGATCTACATGCCGATCTCCGCCGAGGGCGGGAAGCTGCTCTACAACCTGATCCGCGCCATCCGCCCGGCCACGGTGGTCGAGTTCGGCATGTCCTTCGGGATCTCCACGCTCCATCTGGCCGCCGCCGTGCGGGACAACGGCACCGGGCGCGTCATCACCACGGAGCTGAGCAAGGAGAAGATCGCCGCGGCCCGCCGCACCTTCGCCGAGACCGGGCTGGACGACGTGATCACCGTGCTGGAGGGGGACGCCCGGGAGACCCTCGCCGACCTCGATGGTTCCGTGGACCTTCTGCTGCTCGACGGCTGGAAGGACCTGTGCCTGCCCGTGCTGCGGATGCTCGAACCGCGCCTGCGGCCCGGCACGCTCGTCGTTGCCGACGACATCGACCAGTTCGAGGGCCCCATGCGGCCGTATCTCGACTACGTACGCGACCCGGCGAACGGCTACCAGAACGTCTCCTTCCCCATCGAGGACGGCATGGAGATCAGCTGCCGCCTGTGACCCGGGGACCGGCCCGTCGGCCGGTGGGACATCACCGGCCGACCCCGACGACCGCCGGTGGCCCGCTCGGGCCGCCGGCACGATCCGTCCGCGGCAGGCCGTCGCGGACCTCTCCGAAAGAGCAGTGACATGCAGGTATTCATCACCGGAGCGACCGGGTGGATCGGCTCGGCCGTGGTCGACCACATGCTCGACGCCGGGCACGAGGTCACCGGCCTCGCCCGCTCGGACGCCTCCGCCGCCGCGCTCGAGGCCAAGGGCGCCCGGGTGCTCCGCGGCGACCTCGACGATCTCGACGGCATCCGCTCCGGCGCCGGCGCCGCCGATGCCGTCGTCCACCTCGCCAACAAGCACGACTTCGCCAACCCGGCGGTGAGCAACCGGGCCGAGCGGGGCGCCGTCCAGACCATCGGCGAGGCCCTCGCGGGCTCTCACCGGCCGTTCATCCTCGCCGCCGGCCTGGCCTCCCTCACCCCTGGCCGCGTGGCCACGGAGGAGGACCGCTCCCCGTTCCACGGCATCGATTCCCTGCGCGGCGGCGGCGAGAACCTCGCGCTGGAGTTCGTGGAGCAGGGCGTCAACACGATCGTCGTGCGCTTCGCCCCCACCGTGCACGGCGATGGTGACCACGGATTCATCGCCGGGCTGGTGGCGACGGCTCGCGCCAAGGCCGTCTCGGCCTATATCGAGGACGGGGGCAACCGCTGGGCGGCGATCCACCGCGGCGACGCCGGGCGCATCGTGCAGCTCGCCCTCGACAAGCGGGCCCCGGCCGGCACCATCCTGCACGCCACGGCCGAGACCGGCGTCCCGGTCCGCGACATCGCCGGGGCCATCGGCCGCGGACTCGGCCTGCCCGTCGCCTCCGTCCCGGCCGACGGCGCTGGTGAGCACTTCGGCTGGCTGAACAAGTTCTTCGGAGCGGACATGGCCGCGAGCAGTGACGCCACCCGCGCGCTGCTCGGCTGGGCACCCGGCGGCCCGACCCTCGCCGAGGACCTCGACAGCGGCCGCTACTACCGCTGACCGAGCGGCGGCGGACGGTGTGGCACATGCGCCCGGACGGCTCCGGCGGCCGGGAAGGCGTCAGCGCGCGCCGAAGCCGTCAGTGCTCGCCGACGCCGTCAGTGGCCGCCGAAGCTGTCACCGCTCGCCGAAGCCGTCAGTGCTCGCCGAGCCAGATCGGGTTCGTCATCGCGGCCATCGGGCCCGGTGTCCCCGACGCCCCGCCGTCCGCCGGGGCGTGGCGCACCTCGGCGCGCACATACGCCGCGTAGGACGCCGTCGTACGCCATTCGGCCGTGAGCGTCCCGGAGTCGGGGACCGCCGTCCCGTACAGCTGGCCCTGGTCGGTGATGAACCGCACCGAGCAGCCCGGGCCCACGCCGGAGACCTTGAGCCGGACCGTCACCACCTCCGCGCCGCCGACCTTCAGGCGCTCGCCGATACCGGCGTGCCTGCCGCGCCCGCCGACCGCCTCGAAGGTGAGGTCGATCTTCGAGGACTCGGCGATCCAGCTGCGGCCGGCCCGGATGCCCTCCTGGAGGGCGGTGCGGGACAGGTCGTCGGCGAGCACCACCGTCTGCGGCAGGCCCACGACCTGGGGCTCGCGGTGGGCATCGCTGTGGCCGACGGCGGGCAGCCAGCGGCCCTCGCCCCGGGAGGCGGCGACCAGGGTGTTGTCCCACTCGGAGATCGTGACCTCGTCGTCCGGGGTGAAGTCCGCGTTCCACACCTCGACCGCGTCGGCCTCGTTGAAGCCGAACTTCCAGTTGCAGCCGACACAGGTGCCGTGCGGATGGGCCGGGATCACCAGGCCGCCGGCCTGCCGGACCTTGCGGGCGAACTGGCCGAAGCGGTTGTCCCGGGCGCGGTAGCGCCAGTCGATGAAGGTGCCCGGGTCGGTGCCGAGGGCGACCACATGGCCGTTGCGCGTGGTGATCTCCTCACCGGTGAGGATCAGCAGGTCATCGCCCCACAGACCCTCGAACGCGGCATGCGCCGACGTGGTGTTGTGATCGGTGGTGGTGATGAAGTCCAGCCCGGCGGCACGGGCGGCGGCGACCAGCTCGGCCGGGGTGCGCTTGCCGTCGGAGTGCACGGTGTGCAGATGCGAGTCGCCCCGGTACCAGGCGCGGCCCCGGCCCTTCGCCCGCTGCGGCGGATAGGCCCCCAGACTCCGTCCGGGAGGTGCCCCCTGCTTGCGGGGCGTGCCGGGCGCGCCGTACTGCAGCGTGACGGTGACCGTGTAGTCCAGGCCCTGGGGAGCGACCGTGTACGGCCCCAGCACGACATGCCAGGTGCCCGCCTTCACCGGGCCCGCCAGATAGCCGGGCGTCGCCTCCTCGGCGCTGATGGTGAACTCCGTACGGGCCCCGCCGGACCAGCCGCGGAAGCCGCCTCCGCCCAGCTCCGTGCCACGCTCGTCGAAGATGCCGATATCGCAGGCGTTCCCCTGAGTGCCGGCCGGGACGGTCGGCTTGTCGTAGGTGTACGACACGGCGATCTCGCGCACCCCGCGCGGCACCTCGACGGGCACATAGACGAAGTCCGGCGCGCCGGTGGGCAGATGGCCGCTGAGGGTCTTCGTCTGCTCATGGTCGTCGGCCGGACCGGCCGCTTCGGCCTGGGTGAAGGTCATGGGATCGAGTGTCAGCACACCCGCCGTGCCCGCAAGCGCGGAGAGCCTGAGTACATCGCGTCGCTGCATGAGGGACCCCCAGAGTCGAGAGTGCCGTCCGGCACCCGCGTGACACCGTTGTACGCGTGGGTGACACGCGCGGAAAGCCCTGTGGATAACTCCATGGCGACAAGGGAACGTACATCCCCCGCACCGACCCCTGCGCTCTCGCGCGGCGGCCCCCGCCGTGCCAAGTCCCGTCCGGACAGCGGACGTCGGCACCCGCCGCGTGTAGCCCGCACGCTTCACGGTGTCCTATTCCCGCCCACGGCCCGCGGCAGCCGTGATCAGACCCACAAAACCGCAGGCCCGGCCCGTCTGGCGGTGTCACACACCGCTCGTATGCTCGGAGGATGACCACGAGCGCGCAGGGAAACGAACCGGCTGCCCCGACTGGCTCCGCCGCCCCCACAGCCAACGCGATGCGCCGTGCGCTCAGGCGCGCCCGCGACGGCGTGGCGCTGGACACCGCCGAGGCGGCGGTGCTGCTCCAGGCGCGTGGTGACGACCTGAAGGATCTGATGGCCTCCGCCGCCCGGGTCCGCGACGCGGGCCTGGAGGCGGCCGGCCGCCCCGGGGTCATCACCTACTCGCGCAGCGTCTTCATCCCGCTCACCCGGCTGTGCCGGGACAAGTGTCACTACTGCACCTTCGCGACCGTGCCCGGCAAGCTGCGCCGCGCGGGCCACGGGATGTTCATGTCGCCCGACGAGGTCCTCGCCATCGCCCGCCGGGGCGCCGAAATGGGCTGCAAGGAAGCGCTGATCACCCTCGGCGACCGCCCCGAGGACCGCTGGCCCGAGGCGCGTGAATGGCTGGAGGCCGAGGGGTACGACGACACCATCGCGTACGTACGGGCCATGGCGATCCGCATCCTGGAGGAGACCGGCCTCCTGCCCCACCTCAACCCCGGCGCGATGACCTGGACCGACTTCCAGCGGCTCAAGCCGGTCGCCCCTTCCATGGGCATGATGCTGGAGACCACCGCCGAGCGGCTGTGGAGCGAGCCCGGCGGCCCCCACTACGGCTCGCCCGACAAGGAGCCGGCGGTGCGGCTGCGCGTTCTGGAGGACGCCGGGCGCAGCTCCGTCCCGTTCACCAGCGGGCTGCTGATCGGGATCGGCGAGACGCAGGAGGAGCGGGCGGAGTCGCTGTTCGCGCTGCGCCGCGTCGCCCGCTCGTACCACGGCATCCAGGAAGTCATCATCCAGAACTTCCGCGCCAAACCGGACACCGCCATGCGGGGAATGCCGGACGCGGAGCTGGACGACCTGCTGGCCACCGTCGCCGTCGCCCGCCACATCCTGGGCCCGTCCGCCTGCATCCAGGCCCCGCCCAACCTGGTCGACGCGGAGTACGAGCAGCTCATCGGCGCCGGTATCGACGACTGGGGCGGCGTCTCCCCGCTCACCCCGGACCATGTCAACCCCGAGCGCCCCTGGCCCCAGGTGGACGAGCTGGCCGAGCGCTCCGCCGCCGCCGGCTTCAGCCTGCGCGAACGGCTCGCGGTCTACCCCGAGTACATCCAGCGCGGCGAGCCCTGGCTGGACCCCCGGCTGCTGCCGCATGTGACCGCCCTCGCCGACCCCGGGACCGGCCTGGCCCGCGAGGACGTGACCCCCACCGGGCTGCCCTGGCAGGAGCCGGAGGAGGCGTTCAGCGCCTCCGGCCGCACCGATCTGCACCACACCATCGACACCGAGGGCCGCACCGGTGACCGCCGTAAGGACTTCGACGAGGTCTACGGCGACTGGGAGGCGCTGCGCGAGGCCGCGGCCCCCGGGATGGTCCCGTCCCGCATCGACGGCGACGTCAAGGCCGCGCTCGCCCAGGCCGCCGACGACCCGACCAAGCTGACCGACTCCGAGGCGCTGGCCCTGTTCCACGCCGACGGCCCGGCGCTCGACGCCCTGTGCCGCATCGCCGACGATCTGCGCCGGGCGGCGGTCGGCGACGATGTCACCTACATCGTCACCCGGAACATCAACTTCACCAATGTCTGCTACACCGGCTGCCGCTTCTGCGCCTTCGCCCAGCGCCGTACGGACGCCGACGCCTACACCCTCTCCCTGGACCAGGTCGCCGACCGCGCCCAGCAGGCGTGGGACGTGGGCGCGGTGGAGGTCTGCATGCAGGGCGGCATCCACCCCGATCTGCCCGGCACCGCGTACTTCGACATCGCCCGCGCCGTCAAGGAGCGCGTGCCCGGGATGCATGTCCACGCCTTCTCCCCGATGGAGGTCGTCAACGGCGCGACCCGCACCGGGATGTCCATCCGCGAATGGCTGACGGCGGCGCGCGAGGCGGGCCTGGACACCATTCCCGGCACGGCGGCCGAGATCCTGGACGACGAGGTGCGCTGGGTCCTCACCAAGGGCAAGCTGCCGACGGCCACCTGGGTCGAGGTCGTCAAGACGGCGCATGAGCTGGGCGTCCGCTCCTCGTCCACGATGATGTACGGCCATGTGGACCAGCCCCGCCACTGGCTGGCCCATCTGCGGCTGCTCGCCGAGATCCAGCAGGAGACGGGCGGCTTCACCGAATTCGTCACCCTCCCCTTCATCCACACCAACGCCCCCGTCTACCTCGCCGGTATCGCCCGCCCCGGCCCCACCAGCCGCGACAACCGCGCCGTCACGGCCATGGCGCGGATCCTGCTCCACCCCCATATCCCCAACATCCAGACCAGCTGGGTGAAGCTGGGCGCGGAGGGCGCCGCCGAGATGCTCCGCTCCGGCGCCAACGACCTGGGCGGCACCCTGATGGAGGAGACCATCTCCCGTATGGCGGGCTCCTCCTACGGCTCCTACCGCTCCATCCAGGACCTGGTGGCCATCGCCGAGCTGACCGGACGACCCGCCCGCCCCCGCACCACCACCTACGGCTCGGTCCCCGAGGACCGCCAGGCCGTGGCCCTCGCCTCGGACGGCCATCTGCCGGAGCTGCTGCCGGTGCTGGGGGACTGAGCCCGACTCAGGGTTCGCGGGCGCGCCGCGCGGATACGCTGCCATGGGAAGCGGGGGGGAAGGGGCACCCATGGCAGCGCAGCGTCCGACGATCCGGGAGCTGATCCGGCAGCGCCGCCGGTTCGTGGGGCGGCGGCAGGAGCTGGCCGCGTTCCGGGAGAACTTCGCCGTGCCGCCCGAGGACGCCGCGCACCACTTCCTGTTCCATGTGCGCGGCGACGCCGGGGTGGGCAAGACGACGCTGCTGCGGCAGCTGGAGAACACCGCGCGGGAACACCGGGCGCTCACCGCCTCCGTGGACGAGTCGGTGAACAGCGTCCCCGAGGTGATGGCGGCCATCAGCGCCCAGTTCGCCGGGCAGGGCCACCCGCTGAAGTCCTTCGACAAGCTGCTGGCGACCTACCGGCAGCGGCGCCACGAGGCCGATTCGGCGGCGCAGCAGCCCGCGCCGCAGCCTTCGGAGGAGGCGGTGGGCGAGCCCCGGCCGTCGGCGTCCAGCGCGTTCGTCGCCCGGGCGGGGCTGATCGGGCTCGGCATGGTGCCGGGCGTCGGGGCGTTGGCCGGGGCGGCGGAACCGGACCGGGTCGCCCAGGCCGCCGACCGCGCGCGGGCCAAGCTCAGCGCCCGCCTCCGCAGCCATGACGACGTGGACCTGGTGATGTCGCCCCTGGACGCCCTCACCCCCGCGTTCCTCAAGGACGTGGGCGAGGCGGCCGCGTCCGTGCCCTGGATGGCGTGGTTCTTCGACACCTATGAGCGCACCGGTCCGCTGCTCGACCTGTGGCTGCGCGATGTGATGTTCGAGGGCCGCTACGGCTCGCTCCCGGCCAACGCGGTGGTGACGCTGGCCGGACAGGGCACGCTCGCCCCGCGCTGCTGGGCCGACTACGCCGACCTCGTCGCCGACCTCCCGCTCGTCCCCTTCACCGAGACGGAGGCCCGGCAGCTCCTGACCGCCAAGGGCGTGGTCGACGAGCAGGTGGTCGAGGTCGTCCTCCGGCTCACCGGAGGGCTGCCCGTGCTGGTGTCCATGCTGGCCGAGGCCCGGCCCACCACCCCCGAGGCCGTGGGCGACCCCTCCGGCACCGCCGTCGAGCGCTTCCTGAAGTGGGTGAGCGACGAGACCCACCGCTCGGCCGCCCTGGCCGCGGCCCTGCCCCGGAGCCTGGACGAGGACGTCTTCGCGGCCGCGGTGGAGGACGAGGCGGCCGACCTCTACGGCTGGCTGCGCTCGCTCCCGTTCGTGGCCGACGGCTCCGGCCGCTGCGGCTACCACCAGGTCGTCCGCACGGCCATGCTGCGGCTCCAGCGCAACCAGTCCCCGCAGGCGTGGCGCGCCCGTCACCTCCGGCTGGCCGAGGCGTTCGCGCGCTGGCAGCGCGAGATCGAGGAGACGCTGGAGGGCGACCGGAAGTGGGAGCACGAGCGATGGCTGGACTACCGGCTCGAGGAGGCTTACCACCGGCTGTGCGCGATTCCGGAGGAAGCCCTGCGCGAGGAGCTGCGCGCGTATGTGTGCGCGTATATCGACTACACGTCGGCGTCGTGGGACCACCGCTGGAGGCAGATGCTCGTGGAGGCGGGCCGGGATTCCGGCAGCGGGGCTGTGGCCGCCTGGGGCGACCGGCTGCTCGCGGAGTCCACGAGGAGCGACCTGGTCGACAACGCGACGCGGCTGCTGGACGAGGTGGGGTCGGACGAACGGGCCATGGCCATGGCGCTCGGGCTCCGCGGCATGGTCCGCGCGGACATGAACGAGCTGGAAGGGGCGCTGGCGGACGCGGAGCGAGCGCTGGAGCTGGACGCCGACTGTGTGCGTGCTCTTGCCGCCCGGGGGAGCGTGCACCTCGACATGGAGCTCTACGAGCAGGCGCTGGAGAGCTTCGACCGCGCGGTGGCACTGGATCCCGACTTTCCCTGGCCGCTCGCCCGGCGTGGCGAGACGTATCGCCTGCTCGAGCGGTACGAGGAAAGCCTGGCGGACCTCGATCGCTCCTTCGACCTGCACGAGAGCGCGTGGACCGTGGGGACCCGCGCCCAGGTCCACCACGCCATGGAGGACTACGAGAAAGCGCTGGCGGATTTCGGGCGGGCGGTGGAGATCACTCCCGAATGGTCCTGGATCTACGCGGAGCGGGCCAGGACCTACCGCTTTCTGGGGCGGCACGAGGAGGCGCTCGCGGACTGTGACCGGGCCCTCGAACTCGGTGCGGCCTACGCCGCGTTCGGGCGCGTCCACGCCCTTCGGCGACTGGACCGTTACGAGGAGGCGATCGACGCGGCCGACCGGTCCTTGGCGTCCCACCCCGAGGACCAGGCCGTGCTCGCCGAGCGCGGTGAGGCATACCGGATGACGGACCGCTTCCAGGAGGCGCTGGCGGACTTCGGCCGGGCCATCGAGATCGAGCCGTCGTATGTGTTCGCGCTGGTCTGTCGAGCGCAGACGCATGAGCACATCGGTCTGCTCGGCGAAGCCCTGGCGGATTTCGACGCCGCCGCCTCCGCCTCTCCCGACGACGCGTGGGTGCTGGCGAACCGGGGTGCCCTGCGGCTGCGCCTGGGCGACGACGAGGCCGCCCTCGCCGATCTGGACCGGGCGATTGGGCTCCGCCCCGAGGGCCTGCTCGCGCTGGAGGCCAGGGCCAGGTGCCACCGCCTGGCGGGCAGGTACGCCGAGGCCGCCACGGACATCGAACGGGCAGCGGCCCTGGACGGCCAGGACCTCGACATCGCCTTCGAGCACGCGATGCTGGTGAGCCGCACGGCCGGTCTCATCGAGGCGCGCGGGCCGTGGACCGCTTTCGAAGCGCTCCTGGAGGAGCACGGCGGCCAATGGGACGCACAGGCCCGGGTGGCCGCCCCGATCATCAGCAGGGCCGCCCTCGGGGACGGGGCCGGGGCGGAGCGTCTCGTGGTGGAGCTCCCCGCCACCCGGCCGTACTGGCAGATCGTCGACGACGCCCTGCGCGCCCTGGACGAGCTCGCCCGGATACCCGGGGCGGATCCCGCCCTGCTCGCCGCCCTCCGCGCGCCGCTCGCCGAGCTTCGCGCGGCCCTGGAGCCCGGCGCGGCGGCGCTCGCATAAGGGCTCGGAGCGCATACGACATTCGGTGAGGGAATTCGCATTTTCGGAATGCGTCCATCCGTCGTCTTCTCGGTGATGACGCCTTCACAATCCTCGGCGGCCAAGAGGCGATCATTCGGTGTCCATTACAGTTCAAAGACAGTTCTGGGCCATTCACGCAGCGAAGAAAAGAGGCATAGGTCGTGACCGCAACCGCCAGCGCAGCGACCGGCGTATGGGGCCGCGCCGAACAGCAGGACTTCCGCAGCCGGGTGCGCGGCTGTCTGCTCGGCGGGGCCATCGGGGACGCGCTGGGGGCGGCCGTCGAGTTCGCCTCGCTGGACGAGATCAGGGCGGCGCACGGAGCCGAGGGCGTGACGGACTTCCTGCCCGCCTATGGCGGTCGCGGACGGGTCACCGACGACACCCAGATGACCCTGTTCACCGTGGACGGGCTGATACGGGCGCAGGTGCGCCGCGACACGGGGGCCTGGCATCCGCCCACCGACATCCACTCCGCACACCGCCGCTGGTACTCCACCCAGCGCGACTGGGGCCCCGATGAGCGCCGTAAGGACGCCGGCTGGCTGGCCCGCGAGGAGTGGCTGTACGCCCAGCGCTCCCCGGGCCGGGCCTGTATCACCGCGCTCGCCGACGAGACCATGGGCACCCTGGAGGCGCCCAAGAACCCCGACTCCAAGGGATGCGGCGCCGTGATGCGCTCCGCCCCCTTCGGACTGCTGGTGGGCTGGGAGCCGCAGCTGGTCTTCCAGTTGGCCATCGAGTGCGCGGCCCAGACCCACGGCCACCCCACCGGCTATCTCGCGGCCGGTGCCTTCGCCCTCATCGTGCACGGGCTGGCGCGCGGTGAGGGGCTGGACGGAGCCGTCCAGCGCGCCCTTGCCCATCTGGCCACCCGCCCCGGCCACGAGGAGACCACCAACGCGCTGCGGTACGCGCTCGGCGCGGTACGGCAGGGCCTGCCGACCCCCGAGCGGGTCGCGTCCCTGGGCCAGGGCTGGACCGGTGAGGAGGCCCTGGCGATGGCCCTGTACTGCGCCCTGGTCGCCGAGGACGTCCGCCATGGGCTGCTGCTCGCGGTCAACCACGGCGGGGACAGCGACTCCACGGCGGCCATCTGCGGCAATCTGCTGGGCGCGCTGCACGGCGAGACGGCGCTGCCGCCCGCCTGGCTGGCGGAGGTCGAGGGGCGCGGCACGATCCTGGAGCTGGCCGACGACTTCGCCATGGAGATGACCCAGGGCCCCGCGCTCCACGGCCCGGGCAGCTCCTCCCCGGCCTGGCTCACCCGCTACCCGCGCGCGTAGGTCCGCTCCGGCCGCCGCCGCGCCGCTTCCGTACCGGCGGTGGCCGTCTGCCGCCGTACGGTCCCGATCCCCTCCCATGGACGCCTTACGGCGCGCAGGGTCAGATACGCGGCCACGCCCAGGAAGGCGATACCGATCAGCGGATAGACGGCGGTGAGGAGCATCTGGGCGGGGTTCTGGTGGAGTTCCACCCGGGTCGGCCTGCTGTGGGGCGCGTACCAGACCATGAAGGAGCAGAACAGCAGCCCGGTCACGGCCGTCCAGGCCGTCCAGCCCGCCGTGCGCCGCCGCACCGCCTCCACCGCGAGCAGCAGGACCATCGGGACGGCCCACACCCAGTGGTGCGACCAGGAGACCGGGCTGACCATGAGGGCGGTCACCGCGCAGGTCAGGGCGGCCCAGGCGCGGGCGTTCGGCAGCCGGCTGTCGTCGGTGAGCTGGGCGGCGACCGCCGCCGTGGCCAGGCCCACACAGCCCACCAGCGCGGCCGCCACGAGCCACCACATGCCCGGGTCGGGGGTGTGCAGGATACGGGCGAGCGCGCCCTTGAGGTTCTGGTTGCCCGCGCCCTCCACATCGCCGGGGCGGTCGGTCGCGAAGAGAACCTCGGTCCAGAAGCGCCGGGAGTCATGCGGCAGCGCCAGGGCCGAGAACGCGACCGTAAGGGCGAAGGCGGCGGTGGCGACGGCCGCGCGGCGCAGATGGTCGTTCAGGAAGCGCCGCCGCGGCAGCCCGCTGCCGGGCTCGCCTCGCCTCCGGGCCGCCCCGGCCGCCCACAGCCGACGGAGGCCGAGGAACAGTCCGGCGAGCCCCAGGAAGACCACGAAGAGCCCCGGGGTCAGCTTGATCCCGGTGGCGATGCCCGTCCCGACCCCGGCCCAGCGGTGGCCCGCCCGGCGGGTCAGGTCCCACAGCACCAGCGCCGTGACCAGCAGATTGATCTGCCCGTAGCGCAGGGTCGTCCACACCGGCTCACACCACACCGCGACGGCGGCCAGGGCCAGGACGGCGGCTGGTCGCGGCACCCGGGCGGGCAGATCGATCAGCCGCAGCGACAGATGGGCCACGGCGACCATCAGGCCGAGGTTGACGGCCGTCCCGAAGGTCCGCAGGACGCCCGTGCCCATCACGGTCAGCGGGATGAAGACCAGGGCCGCGAACGGCGGATAGGTATTGGGAAGATTGTGCTGGGTCGCCCGCATGTCATACAGATCCTGGGCATTGCGTACGGTCCATCCCTCGGCGCGATAGACCAGCAGATCGACCATCGACACCTGGGCGGCCCGCTGCGCGATCCAGAACCCGGTGAAGGAGAGCAGGCAGAAGACCGCCGCGCACAGCACCGGCCGGCGCAGTACGAAGGCGCGGGCCCGGTGGATCCGGGAGTCGCTGATCGTCTGAGTAGCGGTCACGGGGGCTCCAGAGGTCCCTGGGGACCGCGACTCGGCCGGGGCGGGTCGACGAGTCGGGTCCGGGTGGTGCGGTCGGGGGCGGTCGGCTCGGACGGCCGCCCATCGTACGTTCCGGATGTGGACGTCAGGTGGAGGAGGGGTTCCCTGGGCAGCATGGATATCCCGATCGTCGCCCCTGCATGACGTTCCACTTCTGCCCCGGCGTCGGGGATGGGCCGACCGTAAGGTGGCCGCCCCCCGGGGCCGTCGGCCGTAGGTGGCCGCTCCTGGGACGGTCGGTCGTAGGGTGGTCCGGTGCCTGCCTCCGCCGCCGTCATACGTGATGCGACCCACGCCGACCTGGGCGCCATCGCCGCGATCTTCAGCCACTACGTCACCGAGACCGTCGTCACCTTCGAGGAGGTCCCGCCCACCGTCGGCGACTGGGCGCGGCGGCTGGCGGAGCTGACCGACCGGGGGCTGCCGTTCCTGGTCGCGGAGGTCTCCGAGGCGGCCGAGGTCCCCGGAGACACCCGCCGTACGGTCGCGGGATACGCCTACGCCGGGCCCTGGCGCCCCAAGCCCGCCTACCGCCACACCGCCGAGGACGCCATCTACCTCGCCCCCGGCCGGACCGGCGCGGGGCTGGGGGCGGCGCTGCTCGACGCGCTGCTCACCCGCTGCGCCGAGGCCGGCGTACGACAGGTCGTCGCGGTCATCGCCGACTCCGGCAGCGACGCCTCGGCCGCCCTCCACCGGCGCTTCGGCTTCACCCCGGCGGGCACGCTGGCCGGTGTCGGGCGCAAGCACGGACGCTGGATCGACACCCACCTCATGCAGTGCGATCTGACGACCGGCACGGACCCGCAGACGGAACCGGGCCGCCGGTCACCCCGCGATGGGGGGTGACCGGCGGCCCGGATCGTGGCCGCCGCGCGGAGGGCGTCAGTCCGTGGCGCCCGCGACCGACTTCTGGCCGGCCGCGCCCTGCCCGGGCTCCGACAGTGCGGCGCTCGCTGAACCCGGCCCGTCGTCATCCGAGTTGAGCGAGGCGAGGATGGCATCGCGCTCCGGGGTGTCCTCCGGCTTGAGGTAGCCGACGACGATGAAGAGCACGAGCGAGACCGCGAGCGGGATGGAGATCTGGTACTCCAGGTTCACGCCTCCGTCGATCGCGTCGTTGATCGGGTAGTTGACCAGGTAGAAGGCGATCAGACCCATGGCCCAGCTGACCAGCGCCGCCGTCGGGCCCGACTTGCGGAAGGCGCGCAGCATGCCCAGCATCAGCGGGATCGCGATCGGCCCCATCAGGCCGGCGACCCATTTGATCACCACGGTGATGATGTCGCCGAAGAAGTCCGAGTTGACCTGGGTGGCGATGGCCATGGACAGGGCGAGGAAGAGCAGCGTGGTGTAGCGGGCCGCGAGCAGCCCGGTGCGGGAGGACCATTCCCGTACCGACTTGAAGATCGCGGGCATGATGTCCCGCGTCACCACCGCCGCGATCGCGTTGGCGTCCGAGGAGCACATCGCCATGGTGTGCGAGAAGAAGCCGACGATCACCAGCCCCAGCAGACCATGCGGCAGTAGGTGTTCGGCCATCTCGGCGTACGAGTCGGCGGGCTTGTCCGTCTTGATGATCAGGGGCGCGACCCACATGGGGAAGAACAGGACCAGCGGCCACACGAACCACAGGATGGCCGACAGGCGGGCCGAGCGCTTGGCGGAGTGGGCGCTGTCGGTCGCCATGTAGCGCTGCGCCTGGTTCCACATGCCGCCGTTGTACTCGAACGTCTTGATGAAGAGGTAGGCGAGCAGGAAGATCAAGGTGTACGGGCCGACGGTCGGCTCGTGGTGGCTGTCGGGGAGGTCGTCCCAGACGGTCCAGAAGGTGGAGAAGCCGTCCAGCTCATTGAGCACCGCGATCAGCATCGCGATGCCCGCGATGAACTGGATGATGAACTGGCCGAGTTCGGTGAGCGCGTCGGCCCACAGTCCGCCCACGGTGCAGTAGATGGCGGTGACCACGCCCGTGATCAGGATGCCCTGGTTGAGCGAGACGCCGGTGAAGATGGACAACAGGGTGGCGATGGCCGCCCACTTGGCGCCCACGTCGACGATCTTCAACAGCACCCCGGACCAGGCCAGCGCCTGCTGGGTGGGGAGGTTGTAGCGGTTCTTCAGGTATTCGAGCGGTGAGGCCACCTTGAGCCTGCTGCGCACCCGGTTGAGGCGCGGCGCGAAGAGGTTGGCGCCGATCGCGATGCCGATGGCGATCGGGAAGGACCAGGTGACATAGGACGTGATGCCGTATTGGTAGGCGATGGCCGCGTATCCCGTGAACATCACCGCGCTGTAGCCGGACATGTGGTGCGAGATGCCGGACAGCCACCAGGGCATCTTGCCGCCGGCCGTGAAGAAGTCGCTGACATTGTCCACACGCTTGTGCGACCAGAGGCCGATGCCGACCATGACACCGAAGTAGCCGATCAGTACAGCCCAGTCGAGACTGTTCATGTCCCCTCCAGGGGTCCGCCATATGAACGGGAGCGCACTTCGCCGCGACGTTCGTCATGGGCGGTTCCCCCGAGCGGGAGCGGGGTACTTCCGGGATTGAACCGCTCGTTCGGGTGACCGGTCAAGGGCTCTAAGGGTCACGAGTGTGAACACAAATCAGAAAGAAGAACGAATTTACTCTTTCTTGACCTGACGGGGCGTTGTCGTTCGCATGCTCGTGAACCCACGATGAGCGGGCACTTCGTCAGACGCACGCCCACCGAACGATGGGTCGTACGGGAGCGGGATCCCGAAAGGCCGGACAGGAGTCGCGCTAACGCATCAGCTCACCGGCGTTCACCAGCAGCGACTGTCCGGTGATCGCCCGGGCCCGGTCGGAGGCCAGGAACGCCGCGGCCTCCGCCACATCCCCGTCCGTCGCCAGCTCGGGCAGGGCCATCCCATCCGTGAGCCGGGCCAGCACCTCGGCCTCGCTCACCCCTTCGGTCTGTGCCGTGAAGGCCACATACGCGCGCACCGGCGGCCCCCACATCCAGCCGGGCTGCACGGTGTTGACCCGTATCCGGTGCGGACCCAGCTCGCGCGCGAGCGCGTACATGGTGGAGGTCAGCGCGCCCTTGGAGGCGGCGTACGCGGTCTGGCGCACCTTGGTGGGGGCGGCGGAGGACGACTGGGTGCCGATCAGCACGACCGAGCCGCCGTTCCGTTTGAGCGCGGGCAGGCAGGCGCGGGTCATCCGCAGCGTCCCGAAGAGATTGATGTCCACCACCCGGGCCCAGGACGTGAAGTCGGCGTCCTCCAGCCCGCCGAAGTGGCTGTCCAGCGCGGCCACATGGACGACGGCGTCGATCTGGCCGAAGCGGTCCAGGGCGAGCGCGGCAAGGGCCTCGCACTGCTCCTCGTCCGCGATGTCGGTCGGCCGCCAGGCGGTGCGCTCACCGCCCGGATCGACCTCCTCCGCCACCTTCGGCAGCCGCTCCTCGGTCCGCGCCCCCATCACCACCCGCGCCCCGTCCCGGACGCACGCGGCCACCACCCGGGCCCCCAGTCCGGGCCCGACCCCGGAGACAACGACGGTCTTGCCCTGCAGCGGCATGGCGGCACCTCCCGTGTCTGGCGTCGCGTCAGGTTAGGGGTGCGGGCCTCAGATGGCCAGAGTGCGGCAGCGTCCCGGCGCCAAGGGAAGGCCCCTCCCGGCCGTGTGGCCGCCGTCCGATTCCGCGCACTTGATAGGGACAGCCCCCTCCCCAACTGACGCTACGTCAGCTAAACCTGGGGGGCATGACAAGCGACGCGTACGCGGAACTGGCCTCCGTCGGCCCGTACGGAGTGCGCCCGGGGCATGCCCTGATCACGATGGTCGAGCCGCATCCGGGCCATGAGTACGCCTATAACCGCTGGTACGAGGACGACCACTTCATCGCGGGCGCGATGGCCATGCCGTGGATCTACGCGGGCCGCCGCTGGGTCGCCACCCGTGAACTGCAACTGCTGCGCTATCCGGAGAAGTCGGCGATCGCCCGGCCGGTGACCGCCGGCTGCTACCTCTCCGTCTACTGGCTCACCGAGGGGCGCTACGCGGACCATATGCGGTGGACGGTCGGGATCAACAAGCGGCTGCTCCGGGACGGGCGGGTCTACCAGGACCGTACGCATGTCTTCACGGCCTTCCAGGACCACGAGGCCACCGTCTACCGGGACGGGGCGGCCGGTCCACGCGATCACCACGCGCTGGACCACCCCTATGCCGGGCTGGCGCTGGAGGTGATCGAGACCGAGGGCCCGGAGCAGCGGGAGGAACTGCTCGCGTGGCTCCGATCCAGACATCTGCCGCGCCGGCTCGCGGGCTCGCCCGCCGCGATGGTCACGGTCTTCCGGCCGACCCCGCTGCCCTCGGACCGGATGTCGTATGTGAAGCAGGTCGAGGGGGTTGACACCCGGCTGACCCTGCTCTGGTTCCTGCAGTCCGATCCCCGGGAATGCTGGGGACGCTGTTTTACCGGTCTCGACGGTGAGGTGGCCGATGCCGGTCTCGGCCGGGTGGAATTCATGGCGCCGTTCATTCCGACGATTCCCGGTACAGACCAATACGTGGCAGAACTCCGCTGAAGCGGCGACGACGGAATGCGCCGGAAACGCCTTGAGCCCTCTCGGCAGGGACGGCGACCGGTCGAGAGGGCTCGGGTGCAGGCTTGCGGCCCTGCGCCGCCGACCGCGCTACCGCGGCCGGGTCGCGCAAATCAGCCGAGGTCGAAGGCGCCACGGCTGACGTCGGACACAAAGGCCGACCACGATGCGGGGGCGAAGCTGAGCGTCGGTCCCTGGGGGTCCTTGGAATCGCGCACGGCGATCTCGCTGGTGACCGGGGAGGAGATTTCCACGCAAGCGCCGTTTCCGGCCGAGTACGAGGATTTCACCCACATGCTCGTCTTTCCCTGCTGAATGGACACGATCGCTCCGATGCTTTTTGTCGATGAGGTCCACCCCCGTTTGGAGGCGTCACCGACGTTACTCGGCAACATCGTCTGGAAAGCGGGCCATTCACTCGACCGGATGGCATATTCCCGTGGCCCCTTCCGCAGCGCGGTGCGGAGGTGTATCTTCCGCCCCTCATCGTTCGCGCCGGAGCGTTTCCGACCCCCGTCAGTCCGCCGGGGCGGCCTCGCCCTCCTCCTCGTGCCGGCGGGCGTGTTCCTGGGCCATCTCGGTGATGAACTGGCGGCTCTGATCCGCGTTCAGCGCCTGGGCCCGCAGATGCTCGTACATCATGCTGTAGCTCTGCACATCGCTGAGCTTCTCCAGATACAGGTCGCTGGTCACGCCCTCGAGATAGACGACGCTGGTGTCCGACTCGTCCGAGAACTCCAGGATGGTGAACTGCCCGCTCATCCCCGGATGCGACCCCATGTCGAACGGAAGCGCCTGGACCGTCACATGGGGCTCGTGGCTCATCCGGACCAGATAGTCCAGCTGATCGCTCATGATCTTCGAGTTGCCGACCACCCGGCGCATCGCCGCCTCGTCCACGACCGCCCACAGCCGCAGCGGGGCCAGCGGATCGGTGATCCGCTCCTGGCGCCTGAGCCGGACCTGGACCCGCTGGGCGATCTGGTCCTGCGGGGCCTCCGGGAGGGCGCCGCTGATCACCGCCTCCGCGTAATCCGGTGTCTGCAAGAGGCCGGGGAGCACCTGGGGTTCATAGACCCGCAGGGACGCCGCGTCCGTCTCGAAACCGATGTAGACGCTGTACGGCACATCGCCGAAGGCGTTCCACCAACCCTGCTGGCGGGACTCCTTCGCCATTTGCATCAGGGAATCAACCAGCGCCTTGTCCTCCACCTTGTAGGTGCGGCACAGGTCGCGCACATCGCGCTGGCTGATGCTGCGGCGCCCGTTCTCCAGTCGGCTGATCTTCGACTGGGAGACCATCAACTCCTCCGCCACCTCCTCCGCCGTCATGCCCTTCTCCTGGCGGAGTCTGCGCAGCTCCTGGCCCAACCGGCGTCGCCGGACAGTGGGGCCGACGTTCGATGTCACAGGACGTGCACCTCCGGCTTCGTGCTGCTGATTTCTGCTGTTCAGCAGCCTGCCACTACCCGACGGGGGCGCGCTGGGAAATGGCCGCACAAAGGCGGCCGCACCACGGTGGACGAACGCGCGCGCGGGGCGGTGGGACGGCCGGTCGTCCAAATCGGCCGCCCCACCACCCCGCGCGCTTCAGCGGCTCCCGAACCGGGTCAGTGGGGACTGCGGTGCGGTCGGTGGAGCGTGAGTGGTACTCGGTGCTGCCCGGAGCTGGACAGTGGCGCTCCGCCCCGGACGGTGCCGGGAACGGTCTCCGCCGCCCCGCTGACGGGCTGCTGGTGCGTTCGACGGGCTGGTTGTACGTGGTGGTGCGGTAGTGCCCCGAAGGGGCCTCAGCGCGCTCCGACGCGGGCCATGCTCCCGCGACGGGACGGCTGGGCCGGAACGCCGGCCGCGGGCTCCGCCGCGGCGCCTGTTCCCGCCTGTCGGCCCGGGGCCGGTGCGCGCCGTGGCTGCGCCGCGACACCGTTCTGCACATCCATCACGGCGTGCGCCACGAGACCGCCCATCGGGTCGTGCCGGATCAGATCCCGGAGCCTGGAGCGCGAGGAACGCCCCTCGTTCCCGGGGTACAGATGCTTGCCGAGCCCGACCGCGTGGGCCAGGGCGGCGAGCGCGGCGGTCCGCGGGTCCGGCGGTACGCCGGTGCGGATCGCGCTGTCCAGCCGGGCCCTGATCTCCCGGCTGATCGCCGTGTCCGTCGCCTGGTAGCGCGTCGTCGGCAGTACGCCACACATCTGGCCCGCCACGGCATGCACCATGCCGCAACGCTCCAGGTGCGTGAGGTACGTCTGGCGCAGCCCCAGCCGGGGCCCGCCGATCCAGTGGACCGCGCGCACCGGGCTGCCGCGTCGGCGCAGCAACTCCAATGCGGAGTCCAGAGTCGGATCTCCGGTCGGCCGTGGCAGCACCACGGCGATACGATCCCCGTCAGGGGCTATCCGTCCGGCCAGGGCCAGCTCCACTAGCTGTGCCCCGGCAAGACCCAGGTCGAGCGACTGCGGCTGCGCCGTGGTACCCGTGGTCGGGTCCAAAGCGAGCAGCAGAAGCTCCTCCGGAATTGTTCTGCGGCTCCTGCCCATCCATGCCTCCCCGCGTGGATGAATGACAGGGTGACCCCTCTCACATTGGTCTGTCGAGAGTGCCTGGGGGGTTTGGGTGGGAACCAGTAGGTATGTCGTTCTCGTCTAGCAGGTGGGCGGGCACCTGGAGACGCTCTCCGGCTGTGGCGTTGCGCCATCGCATGCCGGACACACAGGACACTGGTAGAGCTTGGGCTGCGGGACGTGACGCCATGGGGCGTAGGGCATCCCGCGACACATATCGAGGAGGCATCGGTGGCGGGCGAGTCCCCCGGCAGGTCGGATCAGCAGAAGTCGTCGGGGGAGACGGCTAGGGGAGAAAGCGATCCGCGGCTCGCGATCTCGCGCGAAGCGGAGGCGGCTCAGGGCTCGACGGCGGTCGCCGTCGTGTCCGACGACCTCCGGTCGGGTTCCGGTGAGCCGCAGTCGGCTTCCGATGAGCCCGATGTGACCTCCGAGGCGGCCTCCGGGGCGAGGGCCGAAGCGGAGGCTGAAGCGGAACCGAAGGCACCGGCTGCCGACGGGGACGATGCAAAGGTTTCTGGTGTTCGCGATGGTGAACGGGGTGAAGGTTCCGGGACGTCGGAGGCGAAGGGCGAGCCGGAGGCGGATTCCGGTGCGCCGGACGAATCGCCCAAGGGGGATGCGCCCGAGCCGGACGTGGAGCCGGAAGCGGACGCGGATGGCGCCGGTGGCGCCGACGCCGACGTAGAGGCTGAGGGTGCCTCCGAGGCCGAAGCCAAGGCCGAGGCGGATGAGGACGGTGGCGAGTCGTCGAAGCCGTCGGTGGATCAGCGGACGGCTGTCTTCCGTACGGTGACGCCGAAGGCTGACGGTGACGCCAAGGCTGAGGGTGCGTCCGAGGCCGAAGTCGAGACCGAGGCGGATGAGGACGGCGGCGAGTCGTCGAAGCCGTCCGTGGATCAGCGCACGGCTGTCTTCCGTACGGTGACGCCCAAGACGGACGGCGACGCCAAGGCTGAGGACAAGGACAAGAAGGAGGCGGCCGAGAAGGACGAGCCCAAGGGCGCGTCCGAGAAGGCCGCCGCGTCCGACGAGCACGACGACGCCTCCGACAAGCCGGTCGACCGCCCGACGGCCGCCTTCGGCGTGCTCCCGGAGAAGCCCGGAAAGGACGGCAAGAAGAGCGTCGACCAGCCGACCACCGCCTTCAAGGCGGTCAGCCCCCCGGCTGACAAGAAGACGTCCGAGAAGCCGTCCGACGCCAAGTCCTCCGAGAAGGCGTCCGACGCCAAGCCGTCCGAGAAGACGCCCGGCAAGAAGCCCGCCGCCGAGTCGGACAACGAGCGGACCAGCAAGTTCGTACCGCTGCGGTCCCCCGACGACCCGGCCCCGTCGAAGCCCGCCACCGCGCCCACCGCGCCCGCCGCGTCGTCGGCCCCCGCCGCCCCGCCGGCGGGCGTGCCCGAGGCCGAGCGGACCAAGCAGCAGCCGCTGCCGCCGATGACCTCGGACGGCAAGCAGCCCGCGCCGCTCGACCTGCTGGCGCAGCTGACCAACACGCCGCCCAAGCCCGAGACGCCGATGCGGACGGCGGTCCGCCGGGTCAAGATCTGGACGCCGCTGGCCGCGCTGCTCGTGATCATCCTGGGCGTCATCCAGGCGCTGCGGCCGCT
Organism: Streptomyces sp. NPDC007875; assembly: GCF_042868035.1. Classification (NCBI taxonomy): domain Bacteria; kingdom Bacillati; phylum Actinomycetota; class Actinomycetes; order Kitasatosporales; family Streptomycetaceae; genus Streptomyces; species Streptomyces sp. NPDC007875. The sequence goes on from NZ_JBIADZ010000011.1 coordinate 119,966, forward strand.
GCCGGAGCCGTCGCTGAAGCTCACCGCCGACTCCTCCTACCGCTTCGGCGGCGGCGAGCTGTCCCTGCCGTGGCCCGGCCAGGGGCAGTCGGCCGCGGAGGTCGAAGGCGTGGGCAGCCTGGGCACCTCCGGGGAGCAGAAGCCCGTGCCGATCGCCAGCGTCACCAAGGTCATGACGGCCTATGTGGTGCTCAAGGACCATCCGCTGAAGGGCGACGCGCAGGGCCCGAAGATCACGATTGACGCGCAGGCGGCCGAGGAGGCCAAGTCCGCCGACGAGTCGCGGGCGGAGGTCAAGGAGGGGCAGACCTTCACCCAGCATCAGCTGCTCCAACTGCTGCTGATCAACTCCAGCAACAACATCGCCCGGCTGCTCGCCCGCTGGGACGCCGGGTCGCTCGACGCCTTCGTGAAGAAGATGAACGACGCCGCCGAGGGCCTGGGGATGAAGCAGACGACCTACACCGACCCCAGCGGTCTGAAGGAGTCCACCAAGTCCACCGCGGCCGACCAGCTGAAGCTGGCGAAGGCGGCGATGCAGTCCGAGGCGTTCCGGGCGGTCGTGGCGACGCCCAACACCGAGATCCCGGGGCTCGACGACCGGATCTACAACAACAACAATCTGCTGGTGAAGCCGGGCGTGATCGGCATCAAGACCGGTTCGTCCACCCCGGCCGGCGGTGCGCTGATGTGGGGCGCCGTGCGGACGATCGACGGCAAGAAGCAGCGGATCCTCGGTGTCGTCCTCGAACAGCGCGCGACCACCACGCTGGACGCCAGCCTCCAGCTCGCGCAGACCAACAGCTACAAGCTGATCACCGCCCTGCAGGACGCCCTCACCTCGGCCACCGTCATCAAGAAGGGCGATGTGGTCGGCCAGATCGACGACGGGCTCGGCGGCACCACGCCGGTCGTCGCCACCAAGGATCTGAAGGCGGTCGGCTGGTCCGGTCTGGGGGTCGACATCAAGATCGGCGACGGCGGTAAGAAGGTGCCGCACTCCGCCAAGGCGGGCACGGTCGTCGGCGAGGTGACCGTGGGCACGGGCCCCGGACAGCTCACGGCGCCGGTGGCCCTGCAGGATGACCTGTCCGAGCCGTCGTTCGGCGCGAAACTGACCCGTATCGGCTGACCCACCGGGGAAGTGGGCTAAGGGGACAAGCGAAGCGGCCCCGGCGCGAAACGCCGCCGGGGCCCGACGCGGTTCGGGGCCGCCGGCGCGTGCTAGCGTCGGTGGGTCCCCGGCCTGGACCCGCCGCATGCGAACCGGAGTGATCCGGTGCGGGGTTGAGGACGATGGGGCAGACCTCGGGGGAAGACGGGGAGAGCCGCAGTGACCACCGTGGATCCGACACGGGCCGATGAAAGCGGGGGCTCGGAGGAGAGCACCGCCGCACGAATACGCGTACCCACGCAGCGCTGGCCGGCCGAGCCGACGGGCCCGGCCGAGGCGGAGCGTGAGAGCGGCCAGGCCGCTTCCGGCGGGCTGCTCCAGCGCGCCCGGACGGCCCTGCGCCATCCTGTGTGCGCCTCGCTGGCCGCCGCCGCGCTGCTGCATCTGCTGTGGGTGGCGCTGCTCGCGAACAGCGGCGGTGACCTCGCCGCGCAGGACGCCTGGGCGGAGTTCGCCCTCCAGCACCCGGACTCGGCGTACAACCTGGCCTGGTACGGCGGGATGCACCCGGTCTCATACAGCGTCATTTCGCCCTATCTGATGGCGGTCCTCGGAGTCCGCTCGACGATGGTGATCGCGGGGACGCTGTCCGCCGGGCTGCTCGCGCTGCTGCTGGTGCGCAGCCGTGCCGTGCGGCGGCCGTTGTGGCCCGCCCTCTACGGCGCGTTCGCGCTGGCCTGCAACGCCATCTCGGGCCGGGTGACCTTCGGGCTCGGCGCGATGTTCGGGCTCGCGGCGGTGGCCGTGATCTTCGCCTGGCCGCGCAGGTGGCGGTCCCGGCGCTGGCATCACAAGACCGGACGATTCATACTGGCCGCCCTGCTGGCCGCGCTGTCGACCATGTCCAGCCCGGTGGCCGGCCTGTTCGTGGGCGTTGTCGCCGCCGGTCTGTGGCTGACCAAGCGGCGCCCCGCCGCGTACGCGCTGGGGATCACGCCCGCGCTGGTGGTCGGCCTGTCGGCGTGGCTGTTCCCGTTCTCCGGTGAGCAGCCGATGGGCATCGGGTCGGTGATCCTGCCGTTCATCACCGGCGCCGCCGTGCTGATGTGCGTGCCGCGCACCTGGTCGACGGTGCGGGTCGGGGCCGGGCTGTATTGCTTCGGGGTGGTGCTCACCTGGGTGATCCCCTCCCAGATCGGCACCAATATCTCCCGCCTCGGCATGATCTTCGGCGGAGTGGTGCTGATCGCCGTGCTGCCCGCCCTGCGCAAGCCCCCGCGCGCCGAGCTGCGCTCGACGCCCGCGGGCCGCCGCTGGACCGTCCTGGTGCTGGCGCTCGCCACCGTCACGGTCTGGCAGGGGGTCAAGACCGCCGACGATGTCATCCACACCACCCCCTCGGCGTCCTGGGCCCGTGAGCTGGCGCCGCTGGTCGACCGGCTCAAGCGGGAGAAGGCCGACCGGGGCCGGGTCGAGGTGGTTCCGGTGCGCAGCCACCGCGAGTCCTCCGCGCTCGCCCCGTACGTCAATCTGGCGCGCGGCTGGAACCGCCAGCGCGACCTCGACCGGAACCCGATCTTCTACGGTGATGACACCCTGACCCCGGCCAGCTACCACGAATGGCTCAAGCGCTGGGCGGTGCACTATGTGGTGCTGCCCGCGGACGACCCGGACACCGCGGCGGAGCAGGAGGCCAAGCTGCTCGGCACGGAGCTGCCGTATCTGCGCCAGGTCTGGTCGGACGCCAACTGGAAGCTGTACGAGGTCAAGGACCCGACGCAGATCGCCGACCCGCCCGCCACCGTGCAGCGCGCGAGCGCCGACCAGCTGGTGCTGTCGGTCCGCGCCAAGGGCCCGGTGCTCATCCGCATCCCGTACTCGCCGTGGCTGGGTCTGGTGGACAACGACGGGCACAGCGTCCGGGCCCCGAAGGGGGAGGACGACCAGCTGCCGGTCAACCGCGAGGGCTGCCTCACCAAGCAGACCGAGGGCGGTGAGGAGGGCCAGCCGGAGGACGAGTGGACGGTGCTGCACGCCCCCCGGCCCGGCGTCTACCGGATAACGGGCAAGTACCAGCTGCCGCGGGGCACACCCTGCCCGGACGAGATGGTTCCGTGAGCCTGCTCAGCCGCAGACCGTGGACAGCCAGGGCTGGTCGGGTGCGCCGCGCAGGCTTTGGCGGACCTTCTCCAGACTGCGCAGCAGCCCGTCCGGCTGCCGGGTGGTGTCGCTGAGGTAGGTCAGCGCGGCGCGCTGGAAGGCGAGCCGCATCCGGGTGGGCATGGCGTCGGAGGCGTCCAGGCACAGCGAGGCCGAGTCCCGGAGGGTCGTGGCGATCCTCCGGTCCACGGCGTCGTCGCCCTGGGCGTCGAGCGGGACGTCGCGATTGGCGAAGAACGGGTGGGTGCTGCTGCCGGCGGTCTTCCTGCCCCAGGTCCGCTGGGCGTCGGCCGAGATCAGATAGCGCATCAGCTCCTGTGCCTGCGGGGTGTCGCGGAACATCGCGGCGAAGTCCCCCGACACCTCGCGGGCGGTGGACCGCCCGTCGGTATCGGGGAGGAGCCCGGGGGAGAAGGCGAAGTCCGCCTCGGCGGGGCGGGGGTAGCCACCGCGGATGAACGACCCCTGGTGCTCCACCGCGCACGGCGGGTCCGCCTTGAACAGCTTGGTGCCCGCCTCGCGGAAGTCGGTGATCAGCGCGGTGCGCGCGGTGTCCTTGTCGAAGAGCGATCCCCAGCTCTGCCAGGCCCGTCTCACCCGGGGGTCCGTCCACGGCAGCCCGCCGGTGGCCCAGTCCTGGTAGACCGATCTGCCCTGCTGCTGGAGCAGCAGATCCTCGATCCAGTCGGTGCCGGGCCAGCCGGAGGTCGCGTCGCCGCCCATGCCCACACACCACTGGCGGCCGTCGGCGGCGAGGGCGGGCAGCGTGCCCCGGCGGCGGTCACGGTCGTACCACACGATGCTCTTCAGATCGGCCTTGACCGCGATGCCGTAGACCGGCCCGTCGGCGCTCAGCCGGGGTGTCCACAGCCGCCCGTAGGCCGTGGGCTCCTGGCTCGGGAGCACTCCGTCCAGCGGGGTCAGCTGGCGCTGACGGGCGTAGGCGGCCAGCTCGCCCGAGCTGGGCAGCACGGCGATGTCGGGTGGCGTTCCGGAGCCGACCTCCGAGGACAGCACCTCGCGCAGCGCGGTGGTGCCCTGGTAGTCGACATGGATGCCGGTGCGCCGGGTGAACGAGTCGAGCAAGTTCCGGAACGCCTCGCCTTCGGCGCCGGTCCAGGAGGCGAGCACGCTGACACTGCCGCGCGACTGCCAGCCGCTCGTATCGCCCGCGCCCACGACACACAGCAGCACCATCCACAGCCCGAGGAGCGTGGCCGTGGCCTGGCCGGACCGCTTCGCCGCGCTCATCGGGGCTGGAACCGGTACTCGTCGATACGCGGCTGCAGACCGACCAGGATCAGCGCGGCCAGCACGGCGCCGCCCACGGGTATCCAGCCGACCGCACCGGCCTGCCAGTGCGCGTTCCGCATCGTCCTCGCCACCTTCCTGGCGGTGGGGCCGCCGGTGCGGCCGATGTCCGATCGGGTCAGGCTGGCCCCGGCCGACTCCAGCCGGTCCTGGGTCTGATATGTGAAGGCGGCCAGCGGCAGCAGCGCGATGAGCAGCGCGGTCGCCGCCGCCAGCCAGGGATTGACCAGCCGGCGGAAGCGGCGCCGCAGGAAGCGCTGGGTGTGCACCAGCAGCGCCGCCAGCGTGAGGAACAGCCCCGGCACCAGCAGCCACCAGGCGAACGTCAGCAGCCAGCCGAAGGAGGTCTGGTCGGCGAGCACGTCGAACTGCCGCTTCTGCACCGCCTTCAGGCGGTCGAGAATGCCGCTGTGGCCGTGCCGCAGTATCGAGTCGGCGTACCCCAGATAGGCATCCCGGAGCGTCGGGTTGTCGCGGTTCGCATACGCCTGCTCGACGGTGTCGCCATAGGAGGTCACCAGCGCCGCGGCGGTGCGCAGCGACCCGCGCGCCGACTCGCCCCCGATGGTGCTCTTGGACACCTGGGCCAGGCTCTGCTTGGCCGTCGACAGCTGGTTGCGGTACTCCTCGCTGAGCCCCTCGAACTCCGCGGTGGGGCTCGAGATGCTGCGCTGCGCCTCGTCGTAGGAGGCGTTCAGCGCGTCGATGGATGCGGCGACCTGCAGTATCGCCGGGGTGGACCGGTCGGTCACCGCCGCGGAGTTACGGCTGACGCCGTAGTACGCGGCCAGCAGCGTGGTCACGGCCACCGCCGTGACCACCAGCAGGGCGATCAGCCGGCGGACCAGGAAGGCGCGGGTGCCGCTCATGTCGCGCCGCCCGGTTCGGCGCCCAGCGGAGTGTCGCACTGCTGGCAGAACTCGGCGGTGGCGGGCGACCGGCGCCCGCAGGCCGGGCAGATGACATCCGCGGCGGGCGGCGCGGCGGCCCTCGGGCGCTCCACCCCCGCGAAGTGGACGCTCTCCTCCGACACGATGATCGCCGAGTTGAGGTCCAGCGGCCGGATGGGCTCGCGGATCCGCACCTCGCCGGTGGCGGCGTCGACGATGTGCACCAGCCCGCTCAGCCGGGCCAGCATCTTCTCGCTGCCCAGCTGATGGGCGAGCTGGACGGCGCGCCCCCACTGGCGGCGGGCCCGCTCCCGGTCACCCGCCTCGTAGGCGTCGCAGCCCGCGGTGATGGCGTGGCCCAGCTCGGAGTCGGCGTCGTAGTGGGCCAGCCGGGGGTCGATCCTGGACGACAGCAGCACATCGTCCGTCCACTGGACCAGCAGGGGCTCCGGCTCGGGCGGCGGCAGCGCGGTGTCGCCCTCCACCGCCAGCTCCACCGTGGCCAGCTCGACGTCCTCGCCCGTCGGATCGCCCCGCGGATCGGCGAGCACGGACACCTGGTACTCGCGGGTCTCGTCGCCCCACGCCTTGGTGGTCCACTCCCAGGTGCGCTCATCGGGGCGGACACCCTCGTCGGTCACGTCCACCCGGGTGGGGTGCACCTGCTTGACGAAGCCGACCCGGCTGCCCGCCCGGGTGCGGATCCGGATCCGCACCCCGGCCAGCGCCTTGGCCATCGAGGCGGAGACCATCTCCTCGAACTCGGTGGCCAACGCGGCGTCCTCCAGGACCGCGTCGGCCCTGCCGTGCAGCCGGCGCGCGATCCGCTTCAGCTCGGTGGCGTCCCAGCCGTCGCCGATCCCGCGCGCGTCACAGGTGAAATGCGGGGCACAGGCGTCCAGCACCTTGTCCAGATAGCCGGGCGGGTCGTGTTCATTGCGGCCGTCGGTGAGCAGCAGGGTGTGCTGGATCGCGGTGGGCTGCCGCAGATGGAGCCGGCGGGCGAGATCCAGCCAGGAGCCGATCGCGGTGCCGCCGATCGCGGGCAGCCGGGCCGCCACCCGGGCGGCGGCGGCCTTGGTGTCGGGCCCCGCGACCGCCATGCCGCCGGTGAACGGATAGACGACCTGGGCCTGTTCGGTGCCCTCGACGATCGCGAAGCGGGTGCCGTCGCGGAGTATGCCGACCGCGGTGGCGGTGGCCCGCCGCGCCGCCGCGATCTTCGTCGGCGGCCAGCTCATCGACATCGAGCAGTCGATGACGATGACCTCCGAAGCGGCGGTACGGGCCGCCGCCGGGCCCAAGCCGCGGGCCCGCACGCTGACGATGGCGTGCATCTCGGTGCGGCCCGCCGAGGCGGGGAGGTACTTGTTCTGATGCACCCGCAGGGTGAGGGCCGGACCCCCGTCCGCGCCCTCCGGGCCTGGGGCGTGTTGTCGCTCTCTGCGGTCCTCGTTCATCTGATCCCCCTGTCAGACGTCAGACGCGGGTCACGGGCCTGATGGCGTTCGCGTGGTCGATCAGCGCACCGAGCGCCTCGGGGCTGTCCGCCTGCCGGGCCAGCCGGCGCAGGGTCAGCTCCAATTCGGCGCGCAGCGCGCTTTCGTCCTCCCACTCCCCATACACCAGCGACGGGGGTTCGGTTCCCCTCCGGAGCGCTTCAGCCGCGGCGGCGCGCCCCTTCCGCCCCCAGCGCCGTGAACGGGCGTGCCCAGCGGGCTCACCCATCCGCTCCCCGGCACCGGACTGACGCTCCGCCCAGTCCAGCGCCACCTCCAGCGACTCCGCGGTCAGCCGGTCGCGGGCCGGGCCGGACTCCCGCCCCTCGTCCAGATACAGCCGCGGCAGCCGGGTGCGCACCTCCGCCAGATCCTCGGCCGCCGGCAGGGCGTCGGGATGCCCCAGCCGCCCCGACAGCACCCGCACGATGGCGATCCGCGCGGCGTCGTAGTGGCGGGAGACCTTCGGCACCCCGCCGAGGATGTCCACCGTGCCGCCCCGGTCGCCCGCCGCGAGCCGGAGCCGGGCCAGCCCGAACGCGGCGCTGCCCTGCGAGCGGTTGCGCTGCCACACCGCCTCGTAGAACCCCTTGGCGGCCTCGTGGTCGCCCAGGTGCTCGGCGCAGTAGCCCAGCGCCAGCTTGGGCGCGTACTCCCCGGGCAGGGCGCTGTAGACCTCGTCGAACTCCCGCTGGGCGTCGGCCACCGCGCCGTCCGCCAGCCGCAGCAGGGCGCGGTGCCAGGACAGCCGCCAGTCGTACCGGGCGGCCGAGCCGATCAGCTCCACGGCGATCGCCAACTCCTGGGCCGCCGCCTCCCGTTCGCCCAGCTCCAGATAGGCGCGGCAGGTGCGCAGTCGGATCTCGGCGGAGGGGCGGGGGAAGGCGTGCAACTGCTCGATCAGCCGCCGGGGCCCGCTGTCGGTCGGCACGCCCAGCAGCGCCGCGCCGGGATCCGCCGCGTCCGGGAACGGCACCGGCAGCCCGGGCGGCACCCGCTCCGGCCGGGGCAGCCCGGACGCCAGCAGCGGGCGCGGCTCCCCGTCCAGCCAGCGCTCCAGGTCCGGGATCCGGCCCAGCGAGGAATCCAGCAGCGCCGAGGTCGGGGCGAAGAGCGTGGACGGCTCGGGCTGCTCCCGGCTGAGCCGCAACGAGTGGATCTCCCGCAGCACGCCCCACAGTTGCTCGGACATCTCCGCGGCCGATCCGAACCGCCGCTCCGGGTCGGCCGCGGTGGCGCGGGCCAGCACCCGGCGGTAGGACTCGGCGCCCAGGCCCGGCGGCCGCTGGGCCTGCCGGGTGGCCTTGTCGGAGAGCTCTTCGAGCGTCCTGCCGACCCCGAAGAGATCATGGCGCTCGGTGAGGGCCGAGGCGCCACGGGCCAGCACCTCGGGGGCGGCGAACGCCTCGGTGATCACGGGCGGCCCGCCGTCCCGCTGGCCCAGCCGCCGCACCGCGCCGAGGTCGATCACCTTGACCCGGTCCTCGTAGTGCATCACATTGCTCGGTTTGAGATCGCAGTACAGCAGCTTCTCGCCGTGCAGATAGCCCACCGCGCGCAGCACCAGACAGCCGTAGGCAAGGATGTGCTCGTACAGCCGCGGCCCGTCGTACGGCTTCACCGCGTCCGCGATGTGGTCCTTGATCTGGGCGAGAGTCATCCCGCCGACGAACTCCATCACGATGTAGCCCGTCAGCGCGGTCTCGTCCCGGGGGTCGGGCTGGGTGACGTAGTTGATGATCCGGACGATGCCGGGGTGGTCGAGCATGGTCAGATAGCGGCGCTCCTCGACCGCCGTCCGCAGGGCCGCCTCGTCCTTGTTGTTGATCAGGCCCTTGATGGCCACGGGCTGGTCGTCCAGCTGGGTGTCCTCGGCGAGATAGACCCAGCCGAGCCCGCCGTACCCCACGCAGCCGATCACCCGGTACTGATCGCCCAGCAGATCCCCGGGGCTCAGCCGCGGGGCGAAGTCGAACGGATGGCGGCAGCGCGGGCAGTAGCCCCTGGAGAGCGCGGGCTGCCCGGCGTAGGGCGCGCCCACGATCTCCTCGCACCCTTCCCGGCCGCAGGTCTGGCCGCGCGAGGGGGGATGCGGATCGTCCATCACCAGGTCGCGCAGCGACGGCAGTTCGACCCGGGGCAGGGCCAGCGGATCCTCGCCCGCCGGCCGGACGGTGAACTTCCGCGCCACATCGCGGCGGCGGGCACGGGCCGTGGTGGCGGTGGACTCCGACATCAGGGCTTCGCCGGGCCGGGTGGGTGGGAGAGTGCGCGCCTGGCTGGGTGGGGGAGTGGGCTCGGGGGCGGTGGGCAGGGTCTTGCGGCCGCACTCCGTGCAGAACCCCCGGGCGTTGATCCGCCCCAGGCCCTCGCCGCGGCAGTCCGGGCGATTGCAGTGCGGGCGGTTGAGGTCCGGGCCATTGCGGTCCGGACGACCGCCGTTCGGACGATGGCCGTCCGTCATGGCGCCTCCTCCTCCGGCGGTGTGTGCACGGCGGCCACGAACCGGTCGACGGCGCGGCGGGCCTCCGGCAGATCACAGGGCACCGTGGCCAGCAGCCGCACCGCGGCGCGGTGCAGCGGAATCAGCTCCGCCCGCTCGGATTCGGCCTTGCTCCCGAGCATCGCCGTGTACGACACCAGCTGCCACTTCAGCTCCTGGACCGCGGGCTGCTGGGCCTCGATCACCCGCAGCGTCTCCTCGGCCCGCTCGGCGACCGTCCGGACCGTGTGCTCGAACGCGGCCAGCTTGGCGACGATGCGATGGGAGCGCAGCTCGGGGTCGGAGCGCAGCCGGGTCAGATTGATCCGTAAGGCCGTCGCGTCCTCGGCGTCCGACAAGCACGAGCGGCGCGCCCCGCGCTCCGCCGCCTCGTGCTCGCGGTCGGCGGCGAGGGCCACCCGGCCGGCGAGCTCGTCCAGCCAGCCGTCGATCCGGGCCGCCTCGGGGCGGAACAGCCGCTCGGCCAGGCGCAGTCCACGGGAGTGGGGGTCGCGGAAGACCAGCATCAGCCGGCCGCCCCGGTCGGCGAGCAGCTTCATGAAGCCGACCAGCGCCTCCGGATCGCGGGCGCGGTCCACGCCGACGGCCACGATGGTGAGCGGCACCGCGTTGGCCCGGACCCGGCTGAGCGGGGAGGTGTCGCCGGGCGAGCGCAGATCCATCCGGTCCGCGACCCGCAGCGCGACCTCGGTGTCGGTGCGCCCGGTGACGTCGATGGCCAGGTCCACACTGCCCAGCGGCGGTACGGTGCCGTGCGGCGCGGCGGAGACCGCCTCGTCCAGGCCGCCGCCCGACAGCTCGCGGTCGGCGAGGGTGATGGCGCGGCTGAGCGCCTCGTACCGCGCGTGGTCGTCGTCCTCGATGACCACGGTCTCCACGTCCGCGATGTCCGGGCGCCCGGTGAGGGGATCCCGGCGCAGCCATACGGCGAGCCGCTGGGCGAAGCCGATGTCCTGGACGCCGGTGGTCAACCGGGAGACCAGCGGCCGGTCCACCCCGGGGTCGCCCCGTAACCAGCGGTGGACCACGGGCAGATGGCGCACGATCGTCTCCACCGGGATCATGTAGGAGACGCTGAGGCGCTCGGCGGAAGGAACGCCGACGGGGTCGTCGTACCGGCTGACGACCATGCCGATCACATGCCGGGTCGCCTCGTCCTCCACCCCGGCGCCGCTGAAGCCCTTACGGACCACATCCCGGGGCGACTTGGGGTCGAGCCCCACCCACTCCGCCCGGGGGCCGACCCGCCCGGCGGTCTTGGCGCGCAGATAGTGGCCGTTGTCGAGCCCCTTGGGGAAGCCGCCCATCCACACCGGGCGGCCGAGCACCGGCGGCAGCCGGTAGAGCGGCGCGGCGTGCTCGGCGGGCTGCGGCCGGCCCAGCCGCAGTAGCGCCACATCGCCGCATCCGTCGGAGCGCTGGGGCACCCAGCAGCCGTCGGCGACGCGTGCGGGGACCGGTGCGGCGTCGGGCACCTCGACCAGGTCGACCAGCACCTCGGTGGCGGGCACCGGGAGCCCGTCGTCGGGGATCACATGGGCGCACGTCAACACCGTCTCGCTGCCCAGAAGGATTCCGGCGCCCAGGACGTCACCGGCCGAACTCCGGATCCTTACCCGCCAAGTGCCCCCGCTGGAGGTCTCATCGGCGGTAATGCCCATTTCCGCCCCCATGTGGCAAGAGCATACGCCCGGGAGGTACGGAAGTGACCCGTCCGTCCGATGGGTCACGGGAACGGGTGAGGGGCGGACCCGGGCCCGGAAAGGGGCGTGCCGGGACGGCGTGGAGCGGGATGGCAGGCCGGGCGCGTGCGGTGCCCGGCCCGGCCCATCCCGCACGCCCGGCCATTCGGGTGACGTGGCGTCACCCTTCTTGTGGCGGGCTACGTCGGATGGATTACTGAAAGTGTGCGGTGGAACCCCCGCCGTTGTCTTTCGGCGCTGGGGGCGCCGCGTCCTCGCCGGAGCCGGGCGCCAGGCGTACCGCGAGGAGGACCGGGCGGGTGCCCCAACGCCCGCTGTCGCGCACCGGATTCCCGTGAGCGCGAGCGGGTCCAGCCCGCCCGGTCCCGTCCACCCACGCCCTGCCCTCACCTCAGGAGGCCATGCGCCATGCCCATTTCGCCCAATCAGGGGCCCACCGCCGGTGGTACGACCGTCACCATCACCGGTGTCAACCTCGGCGGTGCCACGGCCGTGCACTTCGGCAGCAAGCTGGCCACCATCACCGCCAACATCCCCACCTCCGTCACGGTCGTCTCACCATCCGGCAGCGGAGTGGTGCCGGTGACCGTCGCCACGCCCGGCGGCACCAGCAACCCGCTGAACTTCTACTACATCGGCGCACCCTTCAAGTCCGCGCTGAGCACCAGCGCCGGGCCGCTCGGCGGCGGCAACACCGTCACCATCAACGGCACCGGACTGTCCACCGCCACCGCCGTGAACTTCGGCGGCACCGCCGCGACGCCGACCATCGTCTCCGACAGCCAGATCACCGCGGTCGTACCGGCCGGTGCCGCGGCCGGGGCGGTCGGGGTGAGCGTCACCACCGCGGGCGGGAGCAACAACGGCTTCTCCTACACCTATGTGGACACGCCGACGGTCACCGGCTTCACACCCACCTCGGGCCCGCCCTCCGGCGGCACCGCGGTGACCATCACCGGCACCAACCTGTCCACCACCCAGTCGGTGACCTTCGGCGGCATCGCGGCGTCGTTCACCGTCATCAACGACACCAGCCTGGCCGCGGTCTCGCCGCCCACCGCGGACGGGTCGCCCGGCCCCGCCGACATCACGGTCACCACTCTGGCCGGCAACGCCACCGGCCCGACCCCGTTCCAGTACGTGGCCGGTCCGGGCATCTGATCACTCGTGGGACGACTCGCCAGAAGGAGATCCACCTTGAGTACCCCTCAAGCCACAGGTACAGGCACCCGTCCCTCGACGGCCGTGGCGTCCCCTCCTGAGGTCAGTTCCGTCACTCCCGCCGCTGGTTCTCCCGGCGGCGGGACCCTGGTCACCCTGACCGGGAGCAACTTCATCCAGCCGTCGGCGGTCCGCTTCGGCCCGATCCTGGCCACGTCGTTCACCGTCGTCTCCGCCACGCAGATCACGGCGGTGGCGCCGCCGGGGAACGGCACCGTGCAGATCACGGTCACCACGCAGGGCGGCACCAGCAACGGTGTGGCGTACAGCTACGCCGGCGCCCCCGCTCTCACCGGGATCTCTCCCACGACGGGCCCCGCTTCCGGCGGCACGGCCGTCACCCTGACCGGCACCAACCTTCTCGCCGCGACGGCGGTACGGTTCGGGGCCGCCAATGCCACGAGCTTCACGGTGATCTCCGCCACCCAAATCACGGCGGTGGCCCCGCCGGGCAGTGGGACTGTGCAGGTCATGGTGGCGGGGCCGGGTGGGACGAGCAACGGGGTGGGGTACAGCTATGTGGCGGTGCCGGTGCCGGTGGTGTCGGGGGTGTCGCCGGGGCAGGGTCCGGCGGCTGGGGGGAACACGGTCACGTTGACGGGGAGTGGCTTTACGGGTGCGACGGCGGTGCGTTTTGGTTCGACGCCTGCTTCGTCGTTCACGGTGGTGTCGGCTACGCAGATCACGGCGGTGGTGCCGCCGGGCAGTGGGACTGTGCAGGTCATGGTGGCGGGGCCGGGTGGGACGAGCAACGGGGTGGGGTACAGCTATGTGGCGGTGCCGGTACCCGTGCTCACCTCCGTCTCCCCGGGCCAGGGCCCGGTCGGCGGCGGGAACACGGTGACGCTCAGCGGCAGCGGCCTTACGGGCGTCACCGCCGTCACCTTCGGTTCCACGCCCGCCACGTCGTTCACCGTCGTCTCGGCCACCCAGATCACCGCGGTCGCCCCGCCGGGGGCCACCGGGCCGGTGCAGATCACCGTGACCGGGCCGGGCGGCACCAGCAACGGGGTGACGTACTTCTACGTAGGCGTCCCCACCCTCACCGGCGCCGCACCCGCCCTGGGCCCCGTAGCCGGCGGCAACACCGTCACCCTTAGCGGCACCAATCTCCTCGGCGCGACGGCGGTGCGCTTCGGTGCGACGCCCGCTTTGCCGTTCACGGTGGTGTCGGCCACGCAGATCACGGCGGTGGCGCCGCCGGGCAGCGGCACCGTGCAGATCACGGCGGTGACGCCCGGCGGCACCAGCAACGGCATCCCGTACACCTATGTCGCCGTTCCCGTCCTCACCGGCCTGTCGCCGGCCGAGGGGCCGCTCATCGCCGGGACCACCGTCACGCTCTTCGGCAGCGGTCTCACCACGACCAGCGCGGTGCTGTTCGACACCACAGCCACTTCCTTCACCGTCGTCTCCGACACCTGGGTCACCGCCATCGCCCCGTCCGGGCCCGCCGGTCCGGTGAACGTGCGGGTCACCACGCCCGGCGGCACCAGCAACAGCCTCGTCTTCACCCGGGTGGGGGCGCCCGGGATCTAGCCGCGCCTAGGCGTGTGGTTCGCGCGCAGCCCCGGCGCGCAGCGGCCGGTCGGCGCACGGCCGTGACCACCACACCCCCTCGCCGTGCGTCAGCCGGGGCAGGACGTGCTCGAAACCGTGCACCCGGCGGGCCGGGAGCTCGCCCCGGAGCAGCCATCCCGTGGCGCCGTCCACGCTCTCGCGGATGTCCGCCTCGGCGGCGGCGAGTTGGGCGGTGACCGCGGTGAGCGTCTCGGGCGGGAGCTCCAGCTCGAAGGCGTGGTACGGCTCGTACACCCGCCACCCCGCCCGCTCCAGGGCCTCCTCGAGCACCACAGGGGTGACGTCGCGGAAGTCGGCCGCGGTGCTCACCGGGCCGAGGAAGCCGGAGCGGACGAGGACGACCCGGCAGTCCGTCACCGAGCGCCCCCGGGGGCCGTGGAACAGCGTGTCGTACACGGTCTCCTCGATCGCGTTGTGGAACGCGCGGGGCAGCGCGCCCAGTTCGGTCTCGTAGCCGAAGACCACCCCGGCGCCGCGCGCGGTGGGCTCGACGCGCAGCCCGACGGTCGCCCATGGCCCGGTGTGGCCGGAACGGGCGATCTCACGACCGGCCTCGCCGACCCCCGAGGGGCGTTCGACGAGCACGGGACGGCTCGGTTCGAACTCCGCCTCAATGCCGTAGTCCTGGGCCAGCGTGGCCGCGATGATCTCCTTCTGCACCTCGCCGTACAGCAATACCGAGGTGGCTCCGCCCGGCATCGCCCGCGCGTGGATCAGCGGATCCTGGTCGGCCAGGTCGAGCAGTGCGGTGTGCAGCCGGGACGCGGCGGCGGCGCCGGACTCGCGGGCGTGGACGAGGGTCTGGAGGGTGGGCGCGGCGAAGTGCGGCCGGTCCGACGGGACGCCGAGGACGGTCCCGAGCAGGTCGCCGACCCGGACGCCGGGCAGCCCCTTGATCCGCGCGATGTTCCCGGCGGTCAGCGGCCCCCGTGCGGCCCCCGCCTCGCCGACGACCTCCAGCGCGGTGATCTGCCCGGTGTGCTCGGTCAGGACGCCGCCGGGCCCGCGGCGGTGCAGCGTCACCCGCTGCCGCAACGCCACCTCACCGGAGAACAGCCGCAGATACGCCGTACGGCCACCCCGGGTACCGCTGCCTCCGCCCGGGCCGCTCCGGCCGCCGCCTCCACCGCGCTCCACGGCGAAGACCGTGCCCCGCGGCTCCGCCCCGCCCGGCGCGGGCGGCACCAGCCGCGCGACCCCCTCGACCAGCGCCCCGACGCCCTGACCGCTGAGCGCCGAGCCGAAGAAGACCGGATGCACCAGCCCCTCCGCCGTACGGGCCGCCAGCGCGGCCCACACCTCCTCGGCCGAGGGGAGCGGACCGTCCACCACCCGCGCGAGCATCGCGTCATCGAGCTCGGCCAGCACCTCGGCCGCCGCGGTGCGCATCCCCGGATCGTCGAGGGAGCGCGAGCGGACGTGCGCGTTCCGCGTGCCCAGCTCCCGTACCGCCGTCAGGGGGAGGAGATGCGGGGCCAGGGTGCGCCGGATGTCGGCGAGCAGTCCCGCGTCGCGGGCGCCCGCACGGTCGATCTTGTTGATGAAGAGCAGCACCGGAAGCCGCAGCCGCCGTAGCGTCTTCATCAGCACCCGGGTCTGCGCCTGGACGCCCTCGACGGCGGACAGTACGAGCACCGCGCCGTCGAGCACGCCGAGGGCGCGTTCGACCTCGGCGATGAAGTCGGAGTGGCCGGGGGTGTCGATCAGATTGAGCTGGGTGTCCCCGGCGGTGAGGGACGCGACCGCGGTCCGTACGGTGATTCCGCGCTGCCGCTCGATCTCGCCGGTATCGGTCTGGGTGTCCCCGGCGTCGACGCTGCCGAGCCGGTCGATCACCCCGGCGTCGTAGAGCAGCCGCTCGGTGAGGCTGGTCTTACCGGCGTCGACATGGGCGAGCACGCCGATGTTGAGGGTCCGAGAGATGCGTGGAGAGCTGGGCATGGATGCTGAGGTCCTCGAAGACGGTCGTCCGGTAGGGGCGCTGAGTCGTTCCGAGGAATCGGCGCATCTGTTGCTCCTGTGCTCCTGCTCGTAGCGGTGAGTTCCCGGACATCGTGGACACGGGGGCGGACGGAGGCAACCGAATTACCGACGGCCCATCACCGCGCCGGGCCGTCATCCGCTCGCCCGCCCGTTCGTAGAAAGCGCTGTCACACCCCTCGACAACGCCCACCGCTGCCCCGACGCTTCGTAGGCGACGGGGGCCGGTGCGGCGGAGGGGACGGACGATGCGGCGCAGAACGTTTCTGACGGCGGCGGGCACCACTGTGCTCGGCGCCGCGCTCATGACCGGCACCGCGTGGGCCGACGAGACCATCGGCGTCGACCCCGGGACCGACCACGGGGCCTGGGAGGGCTGGGGCACCTCACTCGCCTGGTGGGCCAATCTCTTCGGGCAGCGGGACGACTTCGCCGATCTCTTCTTCACCACCAAGGCCGTGGGCTACGGCGGCGGATCGCTGCCCGGCCTCGGGCTGAACATCGCCCGCTACAACCTCGGCGGCTGCTCCTGGACCAGTGTGGGCGGTGAGTCCATGGTGGCCTCGCCCAACATCCCCCGGTTCAAGCAGATCGAGGGCTACTGGCACGACTGGAACAGCGAGGACCCCGCCTCCTCGGCCTGGCACTGGGGCGCCGACGCGGTCCAGCGGGCGGCGCTGGTCAAGGCCGTTCAACGCGGCGCCGTCAGCGAGCTGTTCTCCAATTCGCCCATGTGGTGGATGTGTCTCAACCACAACCCGTCCGGCGCGGCGGACGGCGGCAACAACCTCCAGTCCTGGAACTACCGCCAGTTCGCGCTCTATCTCGCCGCCACCGCCCGCTACGCCCAGGACCACTGGGGCGTCCGCTTCGCCACCGTCGAGGCGTTCAACGAGCCGTCCTCCGCGTGGTGGAAGGCCGACGGCACGCAGGAGGGCTGCCATATCGACGCGGCGGTCCAGCGGGCCGTCCTCGGCCACCTCCGCACCGAGCTCGACGCGCGCGGGCTGACCGGCACCCGGATCTCGGCGTCGGACGAGACCAGTTACGACCTGGCCCGCACCACCTGGGGCTCCTTCGACACGGCCACCCGCGCCCTGGTCGACCAGGTCAACGTCCACGGCTACCAGGGCTCGGGCGGCCGCCGCGATCTGCTGTACACGGATGTGCGTGCGGCCGGTAAGAAGCTCTGGAACTCCGAGACCGGCGACAAGGACGGCACAGGGCTGACCCTGGCCACCAACCTCTGCCTGGACTTCCGCTGGCTGCACCCCACGGCGTGGTGTTACTGGCAGGTGATGGACCCCAGCGCCGGCTGGGCGCTGATCCACTACGACCCGGACTCCGCCCAGCCCGGCGCCGTGCAGACCAAGTACTACGTGCTCGCCCAGTTCACCCGGCATATCCGCCCCGGGATGCGGATCCTGGACACCGGCTCGGACCACGCCGTCGCCGCGTACGACCCGGGCGCGCGCCGGCTCGTCCTCGTCGCCGTCAACCCCGGCGCCGCGCAGACGCTGACCTTCGACCTGTCCCGCTTCGGCCAGGTCACCGGGGGCACCGGCGGGCTGGTGCCGCGCTGGTCCACCCACACCTCGGGTCCCGGCGATCTGTACACCGCGCGCCGGGACACGGCGCTGGACGGCAAGCGGCTGAGCGTTCCGTTCGCCGAGAAGTCGGTGCAGACGTTCCAGATCGACGGAGTGGTGGAGTAGGGCGGGGTCTCACGCCGCCAGGTGGCGGATGATCCGGCGCAGCTGCTCCTCCCACCGCTCCCGGAACTCCGGCGAGTCCGGCTCGATGCCGAAGATCTGGCGGACGGCGTGCGGCATCGTGGCCGGTGCGGAGACCACGGCGTAGCACATCAGCAGCACGGCGGCCGGGTCGAGGTCGTCCGCCAGCTCGCCCTCCGCCTGCCGGCGCCGCATGTCGGACAGGTCCTCGGGCTGCTCGTCCGCCACCTCGCCGGTCAGCGCGCGCCAGATGGACAGCCGGATGCCGCGGGGGTCGTCGAACGCCTCCCGGAGGTAGCGGACGAGCAACTCCTCGAAGGGGACCGCGGGGTCGTTGAAGGTCGCCTCGCGCCTCAGCCACTCGCGGCCCAGCTCCCGGTAGAGGCCCTCCTTGCCGCCGAAGTAGTAGGCGATCAGCTGCTTGTTGAGACCCGCCCGGTCTGCGATGTCCTGGACGCGGGCGCCCGCGAACCCCTTCTCGGAGAACACGTCCCTGGCCGCCTCCATCAGCAGCCGCCGGGAGCGCTCCGGGCACTGCTTGCGCTCCTCGGGGGTGGGGGCGCGGCGGGGCCTCTTGGGCGTCCCCTGCATGGTCGTCATCTCCTCTTCCTCGACCCGGACAGGCTAGCCGGGGGGTCCCGACAGGCTCTCATCTAATCGTTTGACAACATCATCCGTTTGGATGAATCTGTCTGCGGTTATGTACCCGTCGCAGGACACGCGAGGAGATTCATCATGTTCGTGGTGACCGGAGCCACCGGAAACGTCGGCGGTTATGTGGTGAAGGAGCTGGCCGACGCGGGCGCCGAGGTGCTCGCGCTCACCCGCGACCCCGAGGCGGCCCGGCTACCGGAGGGCGTGCGGGCGGCCCGGACCGAGGAGATGCCCCTGGACGGCGCCACGGCGCTGTTCCTCAACCCCGCCGTGGTGTGGCAGGTGGGGACCGAGAAGCTCCTGGAACGGGCCAAGGAGAGCGGTGTACGGCGGATCGTGATGCTCTCCTCGTCCTCCGTCCTGCAGGACCTCGATCCGCACACCAACCCGATCGGCGTCCGCCACCGTGCGCTGGAGGACGAGGTCGAGCGCACGGGGCTGGAGTGGACGTTCGTCCGCCCGGGCGCCTTCGCCGCGAACTCCCTGCAGTGGGTGGACCAGATCAAGGCCGGGGACGTGGTGTACGGGCCGTACGCCGAGGCGCAGATGGCTGCCATCCACGAGGCCGACATGGGTGCGGTCGCCGCCCGTGCGCTGCTCGCCGACGACCTGGTCGGCCAGGCGCCCGAGCTGACCGGACCGGAGTCGCTGAGCTTCGCCGATCAGGTGCGCATCATCGGTGAGGTCGTCGGTCGGCCGCTGCGGTACGAGGAGATCCCGCCCGAGGCGGCGCGGGAGCGGATGGTCGGCGACTTCCTCACGCCGGAGATGGCGGACTCGCTGCTGCGCGTCTTCGCGGAGTTGGTGGACCGGCCGCAGGCGGTCTCGCCGGAGGTGGAGCGCATCACGGGCCGTCCCGGGCGTACGTTCGCGCAGTGGGTGGAGGACCGGGTGGCCGCGTTCCGCTGACCGGGGTTGCGCCTGCGGCGGGCCTTCCCCTACCCGCCCCTCCCCACAACCGGGGCTCCGCCCCGGACTCCGCTCCTCAACCTCCCCCAGCTACCGCTGGGAGGTGCCCCCTGGGGGCTGATTTCAGCCCGTCCGGCGCTTGAGGACACGCCCGAAGGGCGTCCGGGTCCAGGGGGCGGAGCCCCATGGACCGGAAAGGGGCGGGCAGGGGAAAGCCCGCCTCAGGAGGCGGTCCGCGTGCCGCGCCCGCCCGTCTGCTTCTTCGCGGTGGTCTTCTTCGCCGCGGTCTTCTTGGTCGCGGCCTTCTTCGTGCCCGTCGTCTTCCCGGCGGCCTTCCCCTCGGCCTTCGCCGCCTTCGTCCCGCTCCTCTTCGCCGCCGTCTTCTTCTCGCCCGCGGGGGCCTTCTTCGCCGCGGCCTTCTTCGCGGGGGCCTTGCCGCGCAGCTCGTGGACCGTCGCCTCCGCCCCCTCCTCCTCTTCCTCGGCTCCGCCCTCCGCGGCCTCGCCGGCCTCGGCCTCCCCGCCCCGGGCCTCCTTGGCGCTGCGGACGCTCTCCTTCAGCGCCGCCATCAGGTCGACCACCTGCGCGCCCGCGGGCCGCTCACCGGGTTCGGCGATGGGCGTGGCGCCGGACACCTTCGCCGCCACCAGCTCCTCCAGTGCCTCGTGGTATTCGTCGTGCAGATCGTTCAGATCCACCTCGCCGAGCGTCTCCATCAGGGTGTCGGCGAGGTCCAGTTCGGCCGGCTTGACGGTCACCTTCTCCTTGGGGGCCACCCCCGCGGGCTCGCGCACCTCGTCCGGCCAGAGCAGCCGGTGCAGCGCGATGGTGTCGCCCACGACCCGGAGCATCCCCAGCCGCTCGCGGCCACGGTGGGCGTATTTGGCGATGGCGACCTTCTCGCTGCGTTTGAGCGCCTCGCGCAGCAGGGTGTACGGCTTGGCCCCGGCGGCGCCGGTGGTGCCCAGGTAGTAGGCATCGCCCATCTGCAGCGGGTCGATCTCGGCGGCGGAGATGAACGCCTCGATCTCCAGGGTGTGGGTGGTGGGGAGCGGAAGGGCCGCGAGGTCGTCGTCGGTGATCGGGACCAGCGCGCCGTCCGCGTCCTCGTACGCCCGCCCGATCTCGCTCGACTCGACCGGACTGTCCTCGAGCTCGCAGACCTTGCGGTAGCGGATGCGGCCGCCGTCGCGGGTGTGGATCTGCCGGAACGAGATCGAGTGGTCCTCGGTGGCCGGATAGATCTTGATCGGAATGCTCACCAGGCCGAAGGAAATATTCCCATTCCAGATAGATCGCATACTTGATCCCTTTCGTGAGATTCTTATCGTATGTCCCCGATTGCGGAGGTGGAGGGGCGGCGGATCACGCTCAGGAACCTCGACAAGGTCATCCATCCGGCCACCGGCACCACAAAGGGCGAGCTGCTGCACTACCTGGCGTCGGCCGCGGACCCGCTCCTCGGCCATCTGCACGGGCGGCCGCTGGCGTTCCTCCGCTACCCGGACGGCCCCGACGGTCAGAAGTTCTTCACCAAGAACCCGCCTCCGGGCACGCCTTCCTGGGTGACGACGGCCGAGGTCACCCGCCATAAGGGGGAGACCGCGGAGCAGGTGCTGATCCAGGACCTGCCCTCGCTGATGTGGGCGGCCAACCTCGTGGTGGAGCTCCACGCCCCGATGTGGCGGATCGACCAGGGCGTGGGCATCGCCGACCGGCTCGTCTTCGACCTCGACCCCGGGCCGCCCGCCACGATCGTGGACTGCCGCGTCGTCGCCGTATGGCTGCGCGAGCGACTGGCCGCCGACGGCCTTACGGCGTACGCGAAGACCAGCGGCTCCAAGGGGCTGCATCTGCTGGTGCCGGTGGAGCCGACCCCCTCCCGGCAGGTGACCGCCTACGCCAGACGGCTGGCCCTGGAGGCCGCGAACGCCATGCCGGACCTGGTCATCCGCAAGATGACCCGCGCACTGCGGCCGGGGAAGGTGTACGTGGACTTCAGCCAGAACGCGGCCGCGAAGACCACCGCCGCCCCCTACACGCCTCGCGCCGTCCCCGAACCGGCCGTCTCCACGCCCGTCACCTGGGAGGAGGTCGAGGAGTGCCAGGCCCCGGCGGCGCTGTCCTTCCTGATCGACGACATCCCCGCGCGGCTCGAACGTCACGGGGATCTGCTCGCCCCGCTGCTGGACCCCGGGCAGGCGCGCCCGCTTCCGACGGGCGAGGGCGGTGCCGGTGAAAGCGACGGAGAAGAGGACGCCGACGACGAAGGCGCGGTCGACCGATGACGTCGTCCCATGAGCCGCCCCTTCAGCCGCCCGTGGACGTGGCGCTGGCCCGCGTCGTCCCCACCCTGCCGACCGCCCCGCCCGGACGGCGGCTGGCCTACGAACCCAAGTTCGACGGCCATCGGCTGCTGATCTTCCGGCTGGCGGACGCCGTAAGGATGCAGGCCCGCTCCGGCCGCATCATCACCCGCGCCTTCCCCGACCTGGAGGCCGCCGCGCGGCCGCTGCCGCCCGGCACGGTCCTCGACGGCGAGGTGGTGGTGTGGGCGGGCAACCGTACGGACTTCGCCGCCGTCCAGAAGCGCGCGTTCGCCGCGTCCGAGTCCCGGGCGGGCCGGCTCGCCCGGGAACTGCCCGCCTCCTACGCCGCTTTCGACCTGCTCGCGATCGGCGAGGAGGATCTGCGGCCGCTTCCGTACGAACAGCGCCGGGCCAGGCTGATGGCGCTCCTCGAACCGCTCGGCCCACCGCTCCAGGCCGTGCCGATGACGACCGATCCGCAGCTCGCCGCCACCTGGTACGAGTCGCTTCTGGAGATCGGTATCGAGGGTCTGGTCGTCAAGGAGCTGGACCAGCCCTACCGGCCGGGCCGCCACTGGCGGAAGGTGCGCCATTCGGAGACGCGTGACGCCGTCGTCGTGGGTGTCGTCGGCCCCCGCCTCCGCCCGCGAGCCCTGGCGCTGGTGCTTCCCGGCGACGACGCGCCCGTGATCTCCGCCCCGCTCGCCACGGCCGTCCGGGCCCAGCTCAGCACGGCCCTGCGCGACCTGCCCGACCTCCAGCCCCCGCCCGCCGAACTCCCCACTGCCCTGGACCGGGTCGGCGCCGAGATCGCCTACCGCCCCATCGCCCCGGACCTGACGGTCGAGGTCCGCCAGGAAGGCACGGTCCGCCACGCGGCGACGAGGGTCATGCGCCTCCGTATCCCCGACTGACGCACCCCCTGGGCCACCGGCGGGGGGCCGCAGGACGGCGGGAGGGGCGGGGCCGCATCCCACCCGGCACCCGGCCCCGGGGACGAATACCGAGTGCGGACCGTGGGCGCCTGGGGCGGAAAGCCCCCCACCCCGCCCCTTCCCGAAACGAGGGACTCCGCCCCTCGCCCCCGCCGGGACTCAACCCCGGACCCGCTCCTCAAACGCCGGAGAGGCTGAACTCCCGCCACCGGCGGGGAGCCACGAGTGAGACGGGAGGGGCGGGGTCGCGGGGGTGGTGTCCTGGACGCTTTCGCATATGTGTGGCGCCAACCCCCGGCCCACCCCACGCCCCCGGGCACCGGCGCCGTAAATGTGCGGTCCAGGGCGCCGTACCGGAGGCCCAGCCCCCGGCACACCCACCGGCGGGGCTGCCCGGTAGGGGGTGCCCCGGTGAGGGTGCACCCCGCACCAGGGCAACCCTGGCGGGGCAGTATCGGCGACGCCCGTCAGGTCGACAGCGCCGCACCGCCCTCCGAACCCACCGAACCCTCCGGATCCGGCGGCCCGGTGACCACCGCCGTCACCCGGCCGCCCGGGGCCAGTTCGCCCCGCTCCACCAGCCCGTACACACCCCACAGCATCTTCGCCACATACCGCCGCTCCACCCGCACCCCATGCCGCTCCTCGAATCGAGCCGCGAATACCTCCAACTCCACCGGAACGCGCCCATACCCACCGCCGTGATAGCCGTGCTCGATCCGCCAGTTGCCGAACGTCCGCCCCCACCCGCGCCGGTGCAGCTCGGCCACCTCGCCCTCCAGGTAGCCGTCCGCCCCCTTCAGGACGGCGAACCCCACCGCCCGCGCACCGGCCGGGAGCGCGGCCGCGATACCGGCGAGGGTGCCGCCCGTGCCGACGGCGCAGCACACCACATCGCGGGAGCCCAGGTCGGGCAGCTCCGCGACGAGCTCCGCCGCCCCGCGCGCCGCCAGGACGTTCGTACCGCCCTCCGGGAGGACGTAGGCGCGCCCCCACCGCTCCTCAAGCCCCCGCAGCATGCCCGGGTCGTCCCCACTCAGGCCGCGCAGCGTCTCGCGGTAGTCGGAGCGGCTGACGAAGGCCAGCTCCATACCGTGTTCCTCGGCCCGCGCCAGCGACCAGTTGCGCGGCGCGTCGGCCAGCTCGTCGCCCCGGATGACCCCGACCGTCGACAGCCCATTCGCGGCTCCTGCCGCTGCCACCGCGCGGATGTGGTTGGAGTACGCCCCACCGAAGGTGAGCAGCCGGCTGTGACCCTGCTCGACGGCCGCGCGCAGATTCGGCGTGAGCTTGCGCCACTTGTTGCCCGGAGGGTACAGGTCCACTGGCGCATGTGCCCCGGGGGCGCCGGAAAGCCACTGATGGATGAGGTCATCCCGCTTGAGCCGCAGCTCCACGCCCCGGCGGGCAAGCCACTCGTCCTGTACGTCCTGCAACGGGGACGGCGGCCAGGACTGGTACAGGGTGGCGAGGTCTATCGGGTGTCTCACCTGTCCATTCTGACCGCTGGCCCTCGTTTACTGAGCCGTGCCGCCTGTGGGTCGTACGGACGCGGGGCCCGAGCCGGTCACGCAGCGTAAGCACTGGCACGGTGGCCATGTCGAGGTGAGGAGGGGAGCCAGAGGGTCACTGCTGATGATCACCACCTCGGCGCTCCAGGTCTGGCCACTGTCATGGGACACCCGCAGGCTCATGAGCCGCTGTCCCTTTTCTGTCTTGTCCATCACGATCTGCCTCTTCTGCCGCTTTGGGTCGTGATGGTCCCGCCATTGCCCAGGACACTGCGACGTCAGAAAAGGCGCTACTCGGGTGTCCCTCAAAGGGCGTCATTTCGGTGTCATTCGTGGGTGTTCAGGGCTAGCGTGGACGTCATGACGACCGAGGTACACGCACCGAATGACGCGCTGCGGGCCGTGCGGATCGGCCTGCGGATGAGCCAGGACGACTTGGCAAAGGCGCTCCGCCGGGCAGGTGTCGAATTAGGCGAGCCGAACGAGGCCAGCAAGCGGCTGGTCCAACGCTGGGAATCCGGTATCAGCAGATCGCCGAGGCCGGTCTACATCCGCGCGCTGGAGAGGGTGACAGGGGTGCCGATCGAGTCGTTGGGATTCGCCCCGCAGGTGCCCATGGCGAGAGTCCATGGTGATGAAGCAGGAGGGCATGACATGACACCGAGCGTGGAAGGTGTGGCCCCCGCTTCCGCCGACACCCGGGCGGGCCAGCAGACGGCGGCGGAGAACTACAGCGGCGTCTGGCTTTCCCGGTACGAGTACTACTCGTCAGGGCGGGAGGACGTCTTCGAGGGCAGGCACTACGTGGTGCTCGTGCAGCACGGCAACCGTCTGACGGGACGGTCACTCAACGGAGCATCCTTGAATCCCGACTCCCCGCTCTCCCTGGACCTCACCGTTGACCGGAGCGTGGTCACGGGCACTTGGACCGAGCAGACGGCCACCGGCGGCTACTACCAGGGGGCGTGCTACCACGGCGCGCTTCAGATGCTCGTGGAGCCGACCAGTCGCCGCATGGCTGGCAAGTGGGTCGGTTTCGGCAAGGACTTCGATGTCAACACCGGCCCATGGGAGCTGCGCCTCATGGACACCTCGGTCTCCAAGGCGACTCTGGAGCAGTACAGCGTCCCGCCGGAGTGACCGGTCCGCTCAGGGCGGCTCAACGGGTCGGCCATGCGCGGTAGCCAGAGGATCGGGCCAGTGTCGGATCCCAGCTGATGCTTGACGTTCCGGTCCCAGGTGATGCTTGACGGTGGGCCTAGACAACATGGGAAGCCCCATGGGGCTTGTTCGCTTTCACGTTACGGACCGGGACGTCGGTCGTGCGCCGGATCACCCGGACCTGGCCGTCCAGCTCGACGGTGATCGTCGTGTCCGAGACGTGCACGGTCACGGTCTGCCCTGCGTACGGACGGCCGAGGGACACGACCTGCCGACAGACCATGACCGTGCCCACCGCGCTGACCCGCCGCTGCACCCGCACGGGCTGGATGCCCGGTCGCGGCGGCGGTCCGGCCGGACGCAGGCCCCGCAGCCTGCGGACTTCCTCGCCGGTCAGCGGGTTGGGCCGCACCCGCAACAGCTCCCGCGAGGACGGATCGAAGAACGACAGCGTCTCCTCGTCAATCCGGATACCCACCTGGCGGCCGCCAAAGATCTCCGCCGCCAGCACCTGGTGCCCGCCCAGGCCCACCAGGCCACTGTTGTTCACGACCCGGTCCACCTCGAACGCCACCCCGTCACCGACCGGAAGCGGGGCCGGCCCGCCCGGACGCCCGCCTCGGGCCGCCAACCGTCCCAGATCCGCCACCGACAGGTGCGACCGCACGGTCTTGATCCGTGCTCCCGCGATCAGCAGATGGATCACCGAGGTGTCGGCCCAGAAGGTCACCGTCAGTCCTGAGCGGGCCGGTCCGAGCCAGAACTGCTTGCCCGCGACCTGCAGATTCCCACTCGCAGGCACCACCCGCTCGAACTCCACCGGCCCACCGGGCTCCACCGGCACCACTGCCGGGACCACCTCAGGCGGACCGGCATGAACAGCCGACGCTTCGGTTGGGACCGGATCCGCAGGAGGTATCCGCTGCTGCGGCACCAGCGCAAGCACTCCGGGGATCTTCAGACCCAGGACGTCCCGCTCCTGCTCGGAAACCGAGGCGAACCGGTCTCCCGGAGACTGCATGTCCAGCGCCTGATGCGGCCGCACGCAGTTGTATTCCTCCACCCACGCATCCAGTGCCGCCTGAGCCGCCTCGATGCTCTCGAACGCCCCGCAGTCATCCAGGAGTTCGCGCCGCAACGTCTGATGGAACCGCTCAACCTTGCCCGTCGTGGTCGGCGAGGCCGGCTGGGTGAGACGGTGCGCGATCCCGTTCTCCCGGCAGATCCGGTCGAACAGCACCTCACCGCCCTGCCCGAACCGGTCGGTGAACTGCTTGCCGTTGTCCGTCAGCACCTCCTCCGGCACCCCGAACACCCGCAGAGCGCCCACAAACGCCGCACAGACCGCCCGCCCGGTCGCCCGCTCGACCACCTTGGCGATCACGCAGTACCGGGAGTGATCGTCCACACCCGTCACGATCTTCGCCTCGGTCAGCTCACCGGTGACCGGGTTGACGAGCATCACGCCGCCGACGATGTCCATCTGCCACAACTGCATCGCACGGTCCCGCTGCCAGCGCTTGTAATCCGACCGCTTCCGCCGCCGCACTCCCGGCTCCACCAGCCACTGGCGGACCAAGATCCGATACACGGTCATCCGCGACGGCACCGGTGTGACTGTCCCGGACCGCTCCAGCACATGAGCGATCCGCCGCGGACCCCACCGCGGATGCTTGCGCCGCAGCTCACACACCGCCGCCTCCACCTCGGCAGAGGCCTGATGCGGACACGACGCCGGCCTGCGCGACCGATCCGCCAACCCGGCCAGCCCCGAAGCCTCATACCTCGACTTCCAGCCGCTGACCGTCTGCCGCGACACCCCGAGCTGAGCGGCGACCTCGGTCACAGTCGCACCCGCCAGCACTGCCAGGACAGCCCGGTATCTCTGCTCGACAACCGACAACTCCACCAGCGCCAATCCCGGCCTCCTGCCACGCGCCGCAACAACGCGCACAGAAAAGCCGATCACGGCCACTGTCAACCATCAGCTGGGACCGAACTGTCAAGCATCTCCCGGGACCGGACAAGAGGATCGGGCCAGGGCGCGTCTAAAGTCTCTTTACTTACTCAAGGGCGCGCCTGCGGCGCGCCGGGCGGCCAGGGCGCCCCGGCCGAGCTGCGGCCTGGCGGCCGGTCTCGTCCGGACGCCCACCGCCCGGCGAAGCGATGCGGCCCGGATGTGGGAGATACCCGCGAGCGGCACGGTCCGACTCCCTTTCGTGCGCCCCTCGACCGCCGTCGCGACAGGGCATCGTGGCGGGGGCCGACAGCCTCCGAGGCTTTAGACAGCCACCACGGGGCGAGCCTCCAAGACCAGGGGGCCGATCGGGCCATTGCGGGCAGGCGAGGAGCCAGCCCGATTCGCGGGCCAGCGTAAGGCCCCCTGGTCTCTCGCCCCGTGGCAGCTCCCGTCCAAAGCCTCTACGGCCATCGGCGTGCCCACAGCGCGCCTTTCAGGCACCGTGCCTACGCGGCCAGTCCTGCCGTGTCCGGTACGAAGTAGAAGATGCCGTCGAGGCGTGCCCTGTCCACTTTCAGCGGTTGTGGTTTCTCGCCCACCCAGTGGAAGCAGAATCGCGTGAAGAGCTCGAACCAGGATCGGGGACCGGTATTCGGAGGAGGGAGCAGCGTCACCGAGTGAAGGGCGATGCGGAGCAGCATCCGGGATTGCTCCAGATCGGCGGAGGTCCATGCTTCGTGCAATCGGTCGCCATCCCGGAGAACTGTGAGGTCCGTTGCTTGTGCGATCTCCTCCAACTCGGCGGTGATGCTTTCAAGCTGACCAGCGATGGCTGTCCGAAGCTGATCGTATCGATGCTGCCCCTTGGCACCCTTGAAATGACCCTTCACGAAGTAGGCGTAGTCCAGCGCGTTCAAGCGTGCCTCGGCATCGTCCACGGCGAGGGACAATTCCTTGCGGCGCACGTCCGCCTCCGGATTCTCGTAGGCGAGCCAACGGTGAGCCAGCGCTTGAAAAACCTCGTGTTCGTCTTTGAGTGACGTGACGCGTGACATGAAAGCAGACGTCAACACCCTGTCTGCGTCTTCCACCAGCACGCTCATGCCCAGACACACCGCCTTGCCCAGGTTCACACGCCGATAACAGCGATAGGACCGGCCGCCCTTCGTCATGTTTCCCCCGCACCGGCCGCATTTCAGCAGCCCGGAAAGGAGTGACTGGGCTCGCGGCTTACCACGTCTCCCGGTGGCCAGGGACTCGGACGTGCGAGACCGCAGACCCGCCAGAATCCGTGCCCGCTCTTCTGCCGTGACCACGCCCTCACCGATGCGGAGTGGCTTGCTGTCCGGGCCGATGAACGGCTCGCCGGTGGCCCGCCAGCGCTCCCGTCCGGCGCGGTCGGTGTAGCGCTCGTGGACCGGCATGAGTCCAGCCCATGCGGGTGAGTGGGCAAGCTGGGTGATCGTGGACGACCGCCACTTGCCGCCCCGGCGAGTCTTCAGCCCCTCCGTGTTGAGCTTGTCGGCGATGGCACCCGCCGCTTCGTTCCTGAGGAGTGCGTCAGCTATACGGCGAGAGGTGGCGTATTCCTTGGGGTGAGGCTCCGTCTGTTTTGTTCGCCTGTTGATGCGCAGGCCGTACGGTGGTTGCCCTCCGGGCCAGGCGCCCGAGCTCTTCTTTTCTGCCTTCGTTCTGCGCGTGCGGGTGGATGTGTTGAACGACTCCGAGCGGGCCTGTTCCGCCAGCCAGGCGAACAGCCCGCGATGCTGCGGAACGCTGCTGTCAAGTCCATCAACATGCGCTACCAGACGTGCGCCTGCCGCCTCGAATTGGTCGAGCACTTGTCCGGCTTGCCCCATGCCCCGACGGCTCAGCCGGTCCAGTTTCCACACCAGGAGGTGGCGTACTTCCCCAGCGAGCACGGCCGCTATCGCGGAGTCGAATTCCTCTCTGACGACGCCCGCCTTGAACGCGGAAAGCTCTTCTTTCCAGACCTTGCGGACGGTCAGGCCCTCCCGCTTGGCGCGCTCCCTCAAATCGCTTTCGTGTGCCTTGAGTGTGGTCTTGTCGTCCTGCAATGTGCTTCGGCGGAGGAACAGATCGCACAGCTTGGACGGATCTGCTGTTCTGCCCATGAGTTCACCTTCGGTCAAGGCGCGCCGGGCAGTCCAGTTTTGCGTCTAAAACACCTGGCCCACTCGGTTGCCACCAGTCGGCTTGCTCTTGGGCACCAGCGGATGGATGAGATCGTCCCGCTTCAGCCGCAGCTCCACGCCCCGCTCGGCAAGCCAGGCGTCGGCCACGTCCCACACCGGGGACGGCAGCCGGGGTCGCACGCCGCCCGTCACGCCTCGCGCGCGCCGTCGGCCGCGGCGAGTACCGCGGCCGCGGTGTCGTGGGCCTGACGGGCGGCTTCCGCTCCCAGGATCGCGGACGTCGCCATGGCCCCTTCGGCCAGTATGTGGATCTTCTCGCCGACGCCGCGGGGGTCGGGGTAGTCCCCGGCAAGCTCGATCAGGTAGTCGCGGAGCAGGGTCTTGTGCTCCCGCACTGCTTCGGCCACGAGCAGGTGGCTCTCGTCCCCGTGCCCACCCATCTCCGCCCAGGCGTTGACGAAGGCACAGCCCCGGAAACCCGGGGTGTCGATGGTTTCCCGCATGCCCTCGAACGCCGCGAGCAGGCGTGCCCGTGAGCCGGCCGGGGCCGGGGCGGCCCGCTCGACGGACTCGGCCAGCCCCGCGCGCAGTCGCCGGCCGTGCACCCGCAGGTAAGCGGCCACGAGATGGTGCTTGGACGGATAGAGTTTGTAGAGCCGTGCCAGTGACACCCCCGCGCGGTCCCGGACCTGGTCCATTCCCACCGCGTGGATGCCGCGCTGGTAGTAGAGCTCTTCAGCGGCCTCCAGCAAGCGCGACCGCGCCTCGTCGTGGTCCACCACCCTCAACCCCGGGATCCTCCTGTGCCAGAACGTTGGTTCTAGTGTACTGGCGCGTTCTGCGGGGTGAACCACTCACCAGGAGGCGTGACCAGGGGAGTGATCCCGAGTTCCCTCGCGCGCTTCTCGAAACGCTCGACCGCCCGCGGGGTCTCGATGTAGATGGGGGGCTTGTGCAGCGTGCCGTAATGAATGGGGACCGCGACCTGGGCGCCCAGGATGTGGGCCGCGACCGCGGCCTCCTCCGGCAGCATGACGGCGTTGAAGGGACTCGGCGGCTGGAGGTGGGGGAGCTCGACGATCGGTCCGTTGATGGGAACGAAGGCGATGTCCACCGGACCGAACCGGCGCGCGATCGACCACCACTGACCATGGAAGATGGTGTCTCCGCCATGGAAGACGCGGGAGCCGTCACCTTCGACGACCCAGCAGAGCTGCGGATCTCCCAGCCCGTCGACGGAGGGCCCCGCGCCGATACGGAACGGGCCGACGCCGCGTTCCTCCCACGGCTGGAGAACCTCGGCCTCGAGGCCGTGCTCGCGGAACGCGGCCTCCGCTTCGCAGGTCCATTTGAGGTCGTCACCCGCCCCGGCGACCGGCTCGGGCCGGTACACGGGCGCACCGTCGGCGAGCGCGTTCCGGATGGCGATCGGATCGGCGTGGTCGGAATGCAGATGTGTCACCAACGCCGCCGTGGTTTCCCCGGGGCGGGACGCCGGGGGGAACTTCTCGTCCGAGAACAGGGGTGAGGCGTCCTCGATGAGGTCTATGACCAGCGTCTGGTCGGAATGCTCGAGCTCCACGCCCGCCCAGCCCAATCGTCGCAATCGCACGGCGTCTCCTTCGGGTCCGGTCCGAATCGGGCCTGCACACAGGGCGGGCACGCTCAGAACGACCGTTCTAAGAACAGTCGTTCCGACTGTAGCAGAACGACCGTTCTTAGTGTTGGGCGTTGGGCGTTGGGCGCTGTGTGGCAGTGCTGTGACGGACACCGTCGCCGGGAACGTGCGGCCGGAAACGCCGAGTCGGAAACGCCGGAAGGTCGGAAACGCTACGAGAAGCGCGCGATCGCCGTCATCGTCGGCCGCAGGTTCCGTACCGCGGGCAGCCACCGCATCAGGGGCGCCACCGCCCCGTAGTAGAAGCCGCGCCCGCGCGGCGGCGGCATCTCGCGTACGTCCGTGATCGCCGGATGGGCCGTCCGCACCTTCGGCAGCTCGCCCGCGTCCATGCCCCATGGCATGGGCGGTGTGCGATAGCCCTGCGCGGTGCGCATCTCGCCGCGCATCGTCCGGGCGCTGAACCATCGCGGCACCGCGTCGAAGACCAGCGCCCCGCCCCGGAACCGCTCGGCGCACCCGGCGATCAGGTCCTTCACCTCGGTCGGCCGCAGATACATCAGCAGCCCCTGGGCGGTGATCAGCACCCCGCGCGCCGGATCGACCTCGTCCCGCCAGGACAGATCGAGCGCCGAGCGGGCGAGGGTGCGCCGCCGCTCCTCGTCCGGCAGCAGCGCCCGCCGCACCTCGGCGGTCTCCGGCAGCTCCACGCACAGCCAGCGCGCCCGACCGTTGTCCACCCGCCAGAACTGCGTCTCAAGACCCTCGGCGAGCGTGACGACCGTGCCGTCCGGATGCTCGTCGAGGAAGGCCCGTACGGCGGTGTCGAAGGTGCGGACCCGCAGCGCGTGGCCCTGCGCCAGCAGCGGGGTGGGCGCTCCGAAGGTCTCCTCGAAGGGGTAGTCGATGCGGTCGACCAACTCCACGGCCTTGGGGTCGTCGAGCACGGTCCGCGCCCGGCGGGCCTCGGCGGCTCGCATATAGAGGTTCCAGAGCAAGGTCTCGGGCACTTCGCTCAGCTCGACGCGCCGACCGCCCTTGCCGTTCCCGTTGCCGTCCGGTCCGGTGTCCGCTCCGGCGTCCGCCATGGCGTCGTCACTCCTCGCACACGCGTCCCTCGGCGTTTCCGCCACCGCCTTCACCGCCATTCAACCTCACCCGGTCCCTCATCCGGAACGGTGAACGCCCCGGCCCCCGGACAATGCCGGGGCCGGGGCGTTCAGGAGGGACGGCGGTCGTTCAACCCGCCTCGGCCGGAACCGGGCCGATCGCCCGGCCCGCCCACTCGGGGGCCTTCTCCAGCAGGTCCGTCAGCCGCTCCCGTATCTCATCGGGGAAGGGAGCCGAGCGGCTCTCGTTCTGGTCGATGTGGAGCGCGAGCAGCTCGGTGGTGGCCACGGGGGCGCCGACCGGTTCGCCCACATGCATCTCGTGGGTGAACCGCACCTTCTTCTCGTCCACGCCGATGACGCGCGTACGGATGGTGAGTTCGGCGCCCTCCTCGACCTCGCTCAGATACCGGATGTGCGACTCCACGGTGTAGAGGGAGCAGCTGGTCTTGGCGCGGTAGGCGGAGTCCAGGCCGGTCTCCACCATCATCTCGTCGGTGCTGTGGCCGAAGACGAGGACGTAGAACGCCTCGCTCATATGGCCGTTGTAGTCGATCCACTCGGGACGTACGGTCTGCCGGTAGTCGGGGAGCGTGGTGCTCACTTCTCGTCTCCCATGGTGCTGGGGGTATGTGCGATGGCATCCGTCCCCTCGGCGCGCTGCCGCGGCAGTCGGCCAGTCGCCCGCAGGACGTCGATGACGCCCTGGTCCCGCTCCGCGACGAGCTGCGCAATGGTACGGCTGCCCGCCGCCTCGTCACAGCCGTCGACCATCGCCGCACGCAGCGTGTCGTCCAGCTCAGGCGCCTCGAGGCGGGTCCACGGAGACTTCAACGAGGGTCCGAAGTGGTCGAGCATATGTCCCATGCCTCCTTCGCCGCCCGCCAGGGCGAACGTGAGGCAGGGACCCATGAACGCCCACCGCAGTCCGGGCCCCTCGGTGATCGAGTCGTCGATCTCCTGCACCGTGGCCTCACCGTTGGCGACCATGTGCAGCGCCTCCCGCCACAGCGCCTCCTGGAGCCGGTTGGCGATGAAGCCGGGCAGCTCGCGCTCCATGGTGATGACGGACTTGCCCGCCACCTTGTAGAAGCGCGAGGCCCACTCGACCGCCGCGGCGTCGGTCTTCTTCCCGCCGACGACCTCCACCAGCGGTATGAGATATGGCGGGTTGAAGGGGTGGCCGACGACGAGGCGGCCGGGGTCGGCGGCCTCGGTCTGCATATCGGTCATCGGATAGCCGGAGGTGGAGGACGCGATGACGACACCGGGCGGGGCCGCCGCGTCCAGCTGGGCCAGCAGCGACCGCTTGAGCTCCAGCTTCTCGGGGGCGCTCTCCTGGACGAACTGCGCGTCGGCCACCGCCTCCTCGACCGTCGCGGCGACGGTCAGCCGGTCGGGGGAGGCGCCGTCGGCGAGGCCGATCTGGGTCAGGGCGGGCCAAGCGGCGTCCACGAGACGGCGCAGCTTCTCCTCGGCGTCGGGGGCCGGGTCCCAGGCGGTGACGTCGTAGCCGCGCGCCAGGAAGTGGGCGACCCAGCCGCCGCCGATGACTCCGGCGCCGACGCAGGCGACGCGGCGTACCTCTTCGGGGGCGCAGGGGGATGAGGGCATGGCGGTCCTAAGGGTGTGAGGGGAGGGAGGAGAGAGATGAGGAGCTGGTGGGGGTTACGCGCGGGGCTTGAGGCCGAGCCGCTGCCGGGCCTCGTCCGGCGTGGCGACGTTCGCGCCCAGCAGCTCGGTGATCTGGACCGCGCGCTCGACGAGCTGGCCGTTGGTGGCCTTGACGCCCCGGCTGAGGTAGAGGTTGTCCTCCAGTCCGACCCGTACGTTGCCGCCGAGCAGGATGGACTGCGCCACCCACGGCATCTGCGTCCGGCCCAGCGCGAAGCTGGCCCACTGGGCGCCCTCGGGCAGCATGTTGACCATGGCCTGGAGCACGCCCGGCTCGGCCGGGGCGCCCCACGGGATGCCCATGCACAGCTGGAAGACGGTCGGGTCGTCCAGCAGCCCCTCGGCCAGCAGCTGCTTGGCGAACCACAGCTGCCCGGTGTCGAAGATCTCCAGCTCGGGGCGGACGCCCAGCTCCTGGATGCGCTTGGCGCCGGTGCGCAGCATGTCGGGGGTGGAGACGTAGAGGTTGCTGCCGTCGCCGAAGTTGAGCGAGCCGCAGTCCAGGGTGCAGATGTCGGGGAGCAGATCCTCGACGTGGGGGAGCCGGTCCAGGCCGCTGACCAGGTCGGTACCGGGGAGGTGGGTGAGCGGGTTCTCCGGGTCGATGACCAGGTCGCCGCCCATGCCCGCGGTGAGGTTGATGACGACGTCGGTGCCGGTTTCCTTGACCCGCTCCACGACCTCGCGGTAGAGCCGCGGATCGCGGGCGGGGGCGCCGGTCTCGGGGTCGCGTACGTGGATGTGGACCACGGCCGCCCCGGCCTCCGCGGCCTCGACGGCGGAGCGGGCTATCTGCTCGGGGGTGACGGGGACATGGGGGCTGCGGCCCACAGTGTCACCGGCGCCGGTCAGGGCACAGGTGATGATGACGCTCTCGTTCATGGGCATGGGCTTCTCTCCCTCTCTTACGGTGCGAAACAGCGCGGAACTACGGTCCGGGCTGGTCGGCCGTCCTACGGTCCGGGCTGGTCGGGCGGCCCGGCCTCATCGGCGCCGGAGTGCCGTGGGGTCTGTCGTGCGGTCGGTCGTACGGTCAATTCGGAGTCCACGTACGCGTTGCAGGCGAGGTCCATGGCCTCGGCGGTCGTGCCGTCCTCTCCGGGCGCGGTGGCCAGCACCTGAATGGCCAGTCCGTCGATCAGCGCGGTCAGGCGCAGCGCGCTGAACTCCGGGTCGACGGCGCGGAAGACCCCCTGCTCGATCCCGCGCCGGATCACCTCGGCGACGGTCTGCCGCCACTGCTGGTAGAAGTCGGCGTGCAGTCGCCCGATGGCCGTGGACCGCGCGGCCTCGGCCCACAGGTCCATCCACACCAGCCACTGCTGCCGCTGCCGCTCGGTGTACGGCGCCTGCAGCGCGATCAGCTGCCGCAGCTCCTCGCGCGCGTCGTCGGCCGTGGCGGTCCGGGCGGCGCGGCGCGCGGTGTCCTCGTCCATGCACCAGCGCACGGCGGCTTCGAGCAGCTCGGCGCGGCCCGGGAAGTGGTAGTGGATGGTGGCGGTGCTGGTGTCGCAGGCGGCGGCGATGTCGGCGACGCGTACGGAGTGGAAGCCGCGCTCGGCGACGAGCCGCACCGTCTCCCGCACGATCTGCAGCGGCCGCCCGCTGTCGGGGAGCGCGGCCGGGGCGGGCGGCCGCGGCGCGTCGGCCGTGCCGCCGGTCGCCGCGGTACCGAGCAGCCATCCGGCGTCCACGTTCCCGGCGTCGGCGATCCGCGCCAGCTCGCCCACGGTGAAGCGCCGGCTCCCGCTGAGCGAACGCGAAAGCTTGGACGGGTCCATCACGACCCGCCGGGCGAATTCGCGCTGGGTACAACCGGCTTTGCCGATCACCTCGCGCACGCGTTCCGCCACCTCGAACTGTTGCCGCATGGCCGACACCGTACGGACGCGTTGAGATAAGCGCAATGAATGTGGGCGATGAATGCCCGCTTACACCCTAAATCGGCGGTAATTTCACCCGGGTGTTGCGATGTCGACTGACTATCGAATCAGTTGAGATCAATTGTGTTCGAACACTTCCGACTATGCTCACCGGGCGTGAGAGCTGGAGAGATCGGGTGACATCGGGCGGGGACGACATGCGGCTGATCGCCGGCCGCTACCAGCTGGGCGACCGGCTCGGACGCGGCGGCATGGGCACGGTCTGGCGCGCGTACGACCAGATGCTGGCGCGCGAGGTCGCCGCCAAGGAACTGCACGTCGCGAGCGACCACCACGAGCACCACCGACGGCTGCGCCGGGCCCAGAGGGAGGCGCGGACCGTCGCCCGGCTGCGCCACCCCCATGTGGTGGGCGTCCATGACCTGGTCGAACACGACGACCGGCTCTGGATCGTGATGGAGCTGATCGACGGCCCCTCCCTGGCCCGCCGGATCGCCGACAGCGGCCCCCTCCCGCCCCGCCACACCGCCGCCCTCGGGCTGCAACTGCTCGGCGCGCTGGAGGCCGTGCACGCCGCCGGGGCGCTGCACCGCGACATCAAGCCCGCCAACATCCTGCTGCGCGGGGACGGCAGCGCCGTCCTCACCGACTTCGGCATCGCCGCCCTGGAAGACGACGAGTCGCTCACCACCACCGGCGAACTCCTCGGCTCGATCGGCTATATGGCGCCCGAGCGGCTGACCGCGGAGGAGGCGGGCCCGCCGTCCGACCTGTGGTCGCTGGGCGCGACCCTGTCCGCGGTCGCCTCGGGCGTGCCGCCCTTCCAGCGCCCCACCGGGGCCGCCGCGCTGCACGCCGTCACCTTCGCGGACCCGGTCATCCCGGAACGGGTCGGCCCCCTGCGGCCCATCGTCGAGGCCCTGCTGAACAAGTCTCCGGCCCAGCGCCCCTCCGCCGCCACACTCCGCACCGCCCTGCGACGCGTCGCGGACGGCGCGGACGCCCCGGGCCCGCTGCCCCCGGCCGCGCCCGCGGGGCCCGTACGGGCTCCAGGGCCCATACGAACCCCGGGCGGCGAAGCGGACCTCGCGGACACGCCCACGACGACCGAGACCCCGACGGTGAGCGCGACCTCCACGGCAGGCGCGCCCCACACCGTGACCGGGACCCCCACCCTCGACCGGGACCCGACGCTGATCTCGTCCCCGAACCAGACCCCCGACCTGGACCGGGAACCGACGCTCGTCGCCCCGGCCGGGCCGCCACCCCCTCGGCCCCGCGGCCGGGCCCGGACATGGTGGTGGACGGCGGGCGCCGCGCTCGCGGTGGCGGGCCTCGCCACCGCGCTCTTCTTCACCTTCGGGCCCCCGTCCGACAGCGACGGCGACGCATCGCCCCAGCCCGCCACCACCACGACGAAGGTGACCGTGGACGCGGCACGCGGCTGGCAGTCCGCGACGCCCACCCCGGTCCGCAAGGGCGACAAGGTGAGCGTCCGCTACACCACCGGCACCTGGACGGTGGACGCCGCCAACCTGCCCTTGGTCGGCCCGGTGGGCCACACCCGCGTCGACGACGAAGCCCTTCGCTTCGCCTGGACGGACTGCAAGCTGAACTCCGCCGTCCCCTTCGGCACCCTCCTGGGCCGCTACCCGGGAAACCCCCGAAACCCCCACGCCGTGGGCCGCGCCTGGCACTTCCAGGCCACCCGCCCGGGCACCCTCCAACTCCGCATCAACGACGGCGAGGGCTGCCTCCACGACAACAGGGGTGCCATCACCGTCACCGTCCAGATCACCCACTGACCGGGCAACGGCACACCCACGGGACCCGACCCCGCGAAAAACGTGGGTGCCCTGGGCAACTGGCAGCCCTCGCCGACGCATCCTCCCGGGCAGTCCCGCCGGTACGGGCCGGGACATCAGCGCGAACAGGGAGCGTCACTTGGATACGGAGACGAGGAAGAAGCCGCTGTCACGGCGGCGCGTTCTGGCCCTGACGGGTGGGGCTCTGATAGCCGCGGGCTGTACGCAGGGCGAACAACGCCCCGCCGACAAGACCAGCCACGCCCCCGACGAAAGAGCATCCGCCGACGGCCCGGCCGAGGGTCCGGACGGCGTGCTGGGAGCGAACTTCAACGAGGACCCCGACAGCGTGACCTTCGCCGAATTGCGGGACCTCTCCGCGAGCTGGCTCCGGGGCTTCGTCCCCATGCCCGAGGTCACGGCCGACGCCTCCCACCAGCGTGCCATCGAGAAGCTCCTGGACGCCCACCACCAGGGCTACGGCACGGTGCTCTCGCTGAAGTTCCCGTACAACCACCGGCCGATACCCCGGCCGGGCAGCTCGGCCATGGACAAGGAACTCGCCCGGGTCGACCGGGTCCTCCACGCCGTCCTCGACACCGTCGACGTCCTGGGCATCGGCAACGAGCCCTTCATCGAGAGCCTCCCGGAGGACCGCCGCTCGGGCGCGATGAACACGTTCTACGAGACGGTCGCGGAGCACATCATCGCGTACCGGAAGAAGCACTTTCCCTCGCGCTGCCGGACCCACCTCTACATGGGCGCGCTCAACCACCTCGACAAGCCGGACGAGCAGACGGCCGCCACCGACCGCTGGCTGTCCTTCACGCGCCGGACCCCGGAGATCGAGGGCGTCGACATCCACCCCCACGTCGCCGCACCGGAGCGGGTACAGCCCTACCTCGACTACATCCTTCCCCGCCTCCGCGACGACCAGAAATTCCTCGTCACCGAGTTCTCCCTGGTACAGCTGTGGAAGCAGCATCTGAGCGACACGATCCCCACCCGTTTCGCCCGCCGCTACCACCTTCCACCGAACACTCCGGTGTGGAAACTGATCAGGGATGCCATCGAGCACCCCTTCCCGGAGCAGAAGTGGCACGACTTCCTCGCCATGAGCCCCTGGTTCGAGCGCAACAAGCACTTCCTGCGGGACCAGGTGGGCCACTTCCGCGACACCGGGCGCCTCGCCGTGGCGACGTACGGAGTCACCCAATCCGCCGCCATGACAGAGAACTTCGGGCCGGACAAACAGCCCTGGCTCCTGAACAGCCTCTACGCCAACCGCACCGTCGACCGCCCGGACGACGGCCCACCGGCCCACGCCTACGGATTCTTCGACGACTTCCGTACCCTCCAGCGGCAGCAGGACCGCCGCGGGTCCTAACCCAGCAGGTGTCCGGTCACCTGGCTCCAGAACCGCGCCAGTTGGTAGGCGTCGCACAGCCGATCGCCCGGACCAGGTGATCCACGCGTTCGTGCCGAGGTAGGCGGCGCGATCGGCGTCCGGCAGTGCCGTGAGGTACCGCGTGGCCGCCGGCTGGAGGCAGGTCCTCAGCGGGTAGTCGTCGTAAGTCCGCGCGGTGATGGGGCCGCAGCCCTGCTTCCCCCCTCAGCCGCAGGGACGCCTGGTAGTCGAGGAACGCGGCGCTCACCTGCTTCGAGACGGTCTGGTCGACGACCTCGCCGGTGCTCAGCGCGCTGCCGCCGAGCATCCACTCGTACGCCATGTCGGCGTGCTCGAGATCGGCGATGGGGCACCAGCCGCCGCCGGCGAAGATGGCGTCGCTCGCGTCGGCCGCGCCGAGCTCCCTCAACGGGGCGTCGTACAGGGGGCTGTCCCCGGACGTGCCGAGCAGGGCGGAGAGGGCGCCCCCGGCGCTGGTGCCGGAGGAGACGATCCGGTCGGTGTTCCCCGGGACGCGGCCCTTGTTGTGGTGCAGGTACCGCGCGGCGGCCTTCAGGTCGACGATGGCGGCGGGCACCACGCCGTAGTACCTACCGTCCGGCGTCACGAGGTCACGGCCCCGCGCCCCCGGCTCCACCACGACGTACCCCGAGGCGAGCCCCCAGTCCGCGTTGCTGACCATCCCACCGGGCCCCAGGGCCTCCGGGCCCGCTGCCGCTCGTCACCGACGACGACAGATAGCCGCCTATCCGGTTGGCGAGGAGGATCGGGGCGCCGGTGGCATCGACGGCCTTGCCGTCGATCTCGACGGGAACGCTGACGTTGAGGCTCTGGTACTTCGTGTCCACGGGCCTGGCGACATAGACCACGCCTTTGTACAGGCGGTAGGTCACCTTCTTGTCGCCGTCGTCCGTGAACACGGTCTTCGTCTCATATGCCTTACACGGGAAGGGACTTCAGCCAGTCGACCAGCAGCCGGTTGATCTCCTCGGGGCGCTCCTGCTGGATCCAGTGGCCGCAGTCCTCGAGGATGTGCGAGCCGACGAGCCCGGGCAGCGTGGTCGGGTACGCCTTGATCGCGTCGCCCATCCAGGTGGTGGAGGCGTCCAGGGCGCCGCCGATGAAAAGCGACGGCTGGGTGATGGGCGCACCGTCGAACTCGGCCAGATCCTCCCAGTCCCGGTCCATGTTGCGGTAGCGGTTCAGTGCCCCGCTCATTCCGGTGCGCTCGAACTCACCGGCGTAGACATCGAGGTCCCGCTCGCTCAGCCAGGCGGGCGCCCGACCGGCGGGGAAGCGCTCGCGCAGCGTCGCGCCGCGCGTGACGAAGTGCGGGTCGGGCAGGTCGGGACCGGGCATGGTGTCGCCGGACAGCGCGGCGTAGAACCCCGCGAGCCAGCCGCGTACATCCGGTTCGATCTCCGTCTCGGCCCGGCCCGGCTCCTGGAAGTAGGAGACGTAGAACTCCTCCTCCCCGCCCATCCCGCCGAAGACCTCACTGGGCCTGGGGCCGCCGCGCGGGGCGTACGGCACGCTCAGCAGCCCGACCGCCCGGAACACATCCGGCCGCAGCAGGGCGGAGTTGGCCGCGGTGGGCGAGCCCCAGTCGTGGCCGATCACCACCGCGGACTCCTCGCCGAGCGCCTCCACCACGGCGACGTTGTCCGCCACCAGTTCCCGCATCCGGTACGCGTCCACCGCCCCGGGCCTGGACGAGCGCCCGTATCCGCGCACATCGATGGCGGCCACCCGGTACCCGGCCGCGGCGAGCGCCGGCAGCTGGTGGCGCCATGAGTACCAGGACTCCGGGAAGCCGTGGACGAGCAGCACCAGTGGGCCGGTGCCCTGCTCCACGAGGTGGATCCGCCCGGCGGGGGAGGACACCAGACGGTGGGTGGGGTCGGTCGTGGGTGGCTGCGGCATGGTTCTCTCCCGGGAGCGCTCGGGCCCGCACTCTGTGTGGCGGCCGACGGTCCGATCCTGCCCAGACCTGGGCGGCGCGGGCCATGCCTGTTGCCGGTTCGGCAAAACTGACCAGGGCCGTCGACTGCGTCCGGTGCGCCAGGTGTGCGGATTCAGGACATCGCTCCCAGAATTGATCTCAGGGGGTTCTTCTCCTGGGAGGTGAGGGGCGTGGCGACCTACATCACGCTGCTGAACTGGACCGAGCAGGGAGTCCGCGCCTACAAGGACACCACGAAGCGCACCGAGGACTTCTCCGCGGCACTGAACAAGCTCGGGGCGAGGCTCGTGGACATGTACTGGACCGACGGGCCGTACGACCTCGTGTGCATCGTCGAGGCCCCCGATGACGAGACCGCCACCGCGGCGTCCTTGCAGCTCGGCGCGTTGGGCAACGTGCGCACCACGACCCTGCGGGCCTTCGGCCGCGAGGAGATGCGGGGCATCATCGCCAAGGCCGCGGGCTGAGGAGATCGCGCGGGGAGGGCCGACCCGCGAAGGGCCGACCCGCGAAGGGCCGACCCGCGAAGGGTCGGCCCTGTGACTCACCCGATGGGTGGATGGATGGCGTGAAGCGTCAGTCCTGGTGGACGACGTTCGTGCCCGGGCCCCCGGAGAGGGTGTCCGTGCCGGGGCCGCCGTACAGCTTGTCGTCCCCGCTGTTTCCGTAGAGCGTGTCGAACGTGGTCACCGTCGGGGGCCACCGTGTACGAGCCCACCGTGAGTCGCGGGGTTCGCGGTTGATTGCGCGGTCGCGTTCGACTGGGTGGTATTCGGCCGATGGCCCGGCCCGGCTCGGAAGAGTCGGGCCGGGCCACCGAACCAACAACGGGGTGGTGCTATGTGCGGTGGTGCTACTTCGTGGCGCGGCCGGACAGCTCCGTGCCGAAGGCGGCATCGGCCGCCGGGGAGCCGAGGTCGCCCGGCCCGATGAGGGCGGAGCCTTCGGCGGTGATCCCGTCGGCGCCCGCGTACAGGAGCGCCACCGCGCCCGCGCCCTCGGCCCGGTTCGGGACCCCGATGGCCAGGTCGGGCTTGCCGTCGCCGTTGTAGTCGGCCGCCGAGACGGCGTCACCGAACTTGTCGTTGCCCGCCATCTCGCCGGGAACGCCCTCGGTGTCGAGGGAGAAGGTCTGCGCCCCCGCGTCGGTCAGCCAGTCCTTGGTGCCCTTGAGCACGGTGATGGCGCCGGCGTCGTTGTAGCCTCCGGGGGCCTCGGCGGCGGTGTCGCTGACGACGAGGTCGTCATTGCCATCACCGTTGATGTCGGTGAGCTGGGAGGCGGTGCCGTTCTGCGCCGCGCCCTTCCAGTTCACCGGGTTCGCGGTGTCGAGGCCCTGGGCGGTGCCCGGGTACGTCCGCAGGCGCTGGTCCTCCGGACCGTCCTCGAAGCCGGTGTCCGTGACGACGTCGTCCTTGCCGTCGCCGTTGATGTCACCCACCACGGCCTGGTACGAGGCGAACGGCAGCGCGACGTCCTCGCCCAGCGACGTGCTCTTCAGCCCCCCGGACGAACCGGGCAGCACGCCGAGCGTGCCCTCGTCGGCGGGGTCGTCCTGGTAGGCGACGGTGACCAGGTCGGCGAAGCCGTCCCCGTTGATGTCGCCCGAGGACAGATGCTCGATGCCCGCTCCGCCGCCGGGCGGGGTGACGCTGGACATCTTCGGGGTGGCCGTCTCGCGCAGGTTCGCCGCGCCGCTGACGATCTGGACCTCGGTGCCGTCGGAGATGGCGATGTCGTCGCGGCCGTCGTGGTTGTAGTCGCCCACGGCCATCGTGTCGCCGAACATCGCGTAGGCGGTGGCCTTCGGCGCGTGGAAGGCGATGGCGTCGCTGGACAGGCCGTCCTTCGAACCGAAGACGACCGTCACGGAACCGGCCCGCTTGGCGTCGCCGATGGCCTCGTAGTTCGCGGCGACGATCAGATCGGTGTACCCGTCCCCGTCCACGTCGCCGCGCACCACGGCCGAGCCGAAGTGGTCCCCGGCCTCGGGCGTGCCGGGCACCCCGGCGCTGGCCTGCGACAACGTGCCGTGCCGACCAGTGTCCACGCCGCTCTGGGCCCCGTAGGTCACGCCCACGTAGCCCGCCTTGGACTTCCCGGAGACGGTGCCGTCGGGCGCGCCCACGCCGAGGTCGGCATAGCCGTCGCCGTCGATGTCGCCCGTGGTCTTTCCTGCCGCGGCAGCCCTGGGGGAGGGCTGGTTCTGGTCGGGCCCGTCGCCGTTCGACACGACGGCGCCGGCCCCGGCGGCCACAGCGGCGGTGACGACGGCGCCGACCGCCACACCCACCACACCTCGGGTTCTATTGCGCACAAATCCTCCATCAGTAACGCATTGGTCGCCCTTGAGTCCCGACTGCCACCTGTCTCCCCCGGCGGCCGGAACGGAAGGGTCGCCCAAGTAGAGTTGTCTGGAAGCTGAACGGTTGCCCAATCGAAGAAGAACGAGACCGGGCCGTGATCTTCGCTCGGTTTGGGCCCAACTCCCTTGCGCCGTAAGGCACTTACTGCTGAGCCGTAGAGGCCCCCGCCCGCTCC
This sequence comes from Streptomyces sp. NPDC007875, assembly GCF_042868035.1. Lineage (NCBI taxonomy): Bacteria > Bacillati > Actinomycetota > Actinomycetes > Kitasatosporales > Streptomycetaceae > Streptomyces > Streptomyces sp. NPDC007875. The sequence continues at coordinate 163,257 of NZ_JBIADZ010000011.1, forward strand.
TGTAACTGGGCGTGACGAACCGTCCTATCCGGCGGGGTGATGGCGCGGGGATGGCAGGGCGACGAAAGGGCGCGCCCCTGGCCGTGGGGATCTGAGGCGACCGACCAGACGGCGTTCACCATGCTGCAGTCGGCGAAGCCGCCGTTCGTTCCGGAGGGGGCAGAGGCGATGACGGTCCTCGTCGAATACCCTCCCGGCGACCCCGGCGCCCCTCCCCACCGGCACTCGGGCCCCGCCTTCGGCTACATGCTGGAGGGCGAGATGCTCTTCGAGCTGGAAGGCGAGCCGGAGCGGGTGATCAGGGCGGGGGAGTCGTTCCGGGAGCCGGGCGGCGATGTTATCCACTACCAGGGCGGAAGCAACCGGACAGACTCGCGTAGGGCCGTCATGGACGCGTTCCGGATAGCTCGCCGGACTGGATCGGACAGTCCCGGCGCCACGGTCAGCGCGGTTGGCGTAGCCCTGCGACGAGGAGCTTGACCAGCTGGCGGGCGTCGTAGTGGGGATCGCTTTCGGCGCCGATGCAGAGGTTTCCGATGCCGCGCATGAGTGGAATGGCGCTGAGGCCGGAGCGGTTCTCGCCGGAGACGGCGGCAGCGTCGAGGAGCTGGGTGCACACCGGGAGGAGGCGGCCGACGAAGTAGGCGTGCAGCGTTTCGACGCCGGTGTTGTCGGCCTGCATCGCGGCGGCCAGGCCGTGCTTGGTGACCAGGAAGTCGACGAACAGCTCGACCCACGCTTCGAGGGCGGCGTGCGGTGTCGGACTGCTGGCGAGCAGGGCCGGGCCTGCCTCGGCGCAGGCTTCGACCTGGTGGCGGTAGACGGCGATGATGAGGTCCGCCCGGGTGGGGAAGTGGCGGTAGATCGTGCCCATCCCGACACCGGCCTTGGCCGCGATGTCGCGTACCGGTGCTTCCACGCCCGAGGCGACGAAGACCGCGGCGGCCGCGTCCAGCAGGGTCTGCTGGTTGCGTCGGGCGTCCTTGCGCTTGGACCCGGCTGAGCTTCCCGCGCCCTGGCCGCTGTCGTTCACCACGGCACTCGCACTCCTTCCATGACCGGCCTTGCAAAGCGGAACATCGCTCCGTATTGTTAGCGGAACAACGTTCCGGTTCAGTCATGATGGCAGACCGGGGGACGGGCGACCAGGCCGTCTCCTGCCCTCGCACGCTCCACCGGACCGAACAGCACGCGCGGTCGTCGATACCCGGCGTCGATGCGGCAGCGTGTGAGAAACCCTCGTCGCTCCCTCCCCGGCTCGCCCCGCGGCGCCACGGACCACCCCGGGCCCACCGAACCACCAGCGCGAAGAAACCGAACGGAAGGCACTCCCATGCCCATCCCCACGCCCGACTCGAACACCACGAACGCGCAGCAGACCGAGGGCGCGCCCACCACGGTGGTATCCGCCAAGCCGGTCGTCCTGCCCGCCCCGGGCCGCGGGGAGGATCTCCAGGTCCGCGTGTCCGCCCCCGCGACCGGCGGCGATCTGCCCGTCATCGTCTTCTCGCACGGCTTCGGCTGGTCGATGAACGGCTACGCCCCGCTGGCGGACTACTGGGCCGCCCATGGCTTCGTGGTCATCCAGCCCACCCACCTCGACTCCCGGACGCTCGGCATCCCCGCCGAGGACCCCCGCACGCCGCGGATGTGGCGCTTCCGTATCGAGGACCTCACGCGCGTACTGGACGGACTCGACGTCCTGGAAGCCTCCGTCCCGGGCCTCGGCGGGCGCCTCGACCGCGACCGTATCGCCGTGGCCGGCCACTCCTGGGGAGCCCAGAGTGCGAGCGCGCTGCTGGGCGCGCGCGTCCTCGGCTCCGGCGGCGTTCCCGGTGAGGACATGTCCGACCCCCGCGTCAAGGCGGGCGTGCTGCTCGCCCTGACCGGCCTGGGCGACGACCTGACCCCGTTCGCCGTCGAACACCTCCCCTTCATGCGGCCGTCCTTCGACACCATGACCACGCCGGCCCTCATCGTCGCCGGGGACAGCGACCAGTCCCACCTGTCCACCCGCGGACCGGACTGGTTCACCGACCCGTACATCTACAGCCCGGGAAACAAGGCCCTGCTCACGCTCTTCGGGGCGGAGCACTCGCTCGGGGGCATCCCCGGCTATGAGGTCGCCGAGACGACGGACGAGAGTCCCGCGCGCGTCGCTCTGATCCAGCACCTCACCACGGCCTTCCTCCGCAGCGCCCTCCGCCCCGAGGACACCAGCTGGAAGACGGCGGTCAGCGCCCTGGAAGAAGACCTCAGCGCGCTGGGGAAGCTGCAGAGCAAGTAAGAGCCCTCCAACGATCAAGACCGCTACAGAACAGAAGCGATCAAGACCGCTACAGAACTGAAAGGACAGGCGATGATCCTCGTCACCGGAGGTCTCGGCTTCATCGGATCCCACACCGTGCGGGCACTGCTCGACCTGGGCGAAGACTGCGTCGTGGCCCAGCGCAGCACCCGTGAACTCCCGGCCATACTCACCGGAGAGCGGGTGGCGGTGGAACAGGCGGACATCACCGATCGCGACGCCGTGCTCGCGATCGGCCGCCGCCACGACATCACGGGCATCGTGCACCTGGCCATGTCCCATCCCTGGTCCTCGACCCCCGACACGGCGGTCGAGGGGACACGGCGGGCGCTCGACGGACTCCTGAACATCGCGCAGGCGGCGCAGGAGTGGGGCGTGCGGCGCCTCGGCGTCGCCAGCACGATCGGCGTCTACTTCGGAGCCGAGAACGACGGACCCCTACGGGAGGACGCTCCGCTGCCGCTGAGCGCACCCGTCTCGATCCCCACCTTCAAGAAGGTCGGTGAAATGCTCGGCGGATTCCTCGCCGACACCACGGACATCGACATCGTCAACTACCGCATCTCGGGCACCTGGGGCCCGCTCGGCCACACCGAACCGTTCTTCGCCGCGCCTGCCCTCGTCCACGCCGCCGCCGACGGCACCGCCCCGGACCTCTCCCACCTCGTGCGGCCCGCCTTCGCCGAGGACGGAATCGACCTCAACTACGTGCCGGACACCGGGCGTGCGCTCGCCCTCCTCCAGCTCGCGGACAAGCTGAACCACCGTACGTACAACGTCGGCTCCGGCCGGGCCACGACCAATGCCCAGCTCGCCGCAGCGATCAAAAAGGTGGCCCCCGACGCCCAGGTCGACCTCCCCACGGGAGGCGACACACCGCCCATGGTCCTGGACATCAGCCGCCTCCAGGAAGACACCGGCTACCAGGCCGAGTACGACACCGAGCGAGCCGCCGGCGACTACATCGCATGGCTGCGCGCAGGCAACAAGATCTGACCAAGGCTCAGGCCGGCGTGCGGCGGACCCTCACCGGAGTCAGACACCACCACGCCCGACGCCCGCTGAAGTGGGAAGGGCCCGGCACACGGTCTCGTCCGAACGATGGTGAACGGGGCTCAGACGACCCCGGTCGGCTCCCGAAACGACCCTGACTCGTGGGAGCTAAGCCGCCTTGGGGCGCCCCGCACACATGCCCGAAACGGGTCCCTGTGCACCCTCGAGCAGGAAGACCTCGTCCTCCCCGAAGTCCGGGGCCTGGAACGGGTCTGTCGTCGGAAGCGGCAATGCTGCTGCAGTGGAACGGCGGGGTTGCCCTTCCGGAGCGGAGAACAGCGACGTGAGATCGATGAGAGGTCTCTCTTTCGTTGCGGGTTCCTGAAGGGGTCTGGCGTGCCGTGACCGGGCACAGCGGACCCTACAGCTTGGTCATCTTGGCGTACGGGCTCAAGATCCGCATTTGCGCCGAGCCGAAATCCACGAGCGCCGCGATTCCGTCCTCGATGCCGATCACCCGGCCGAGGCCGTAGATGTCGTGTGTGACCTGGTCGCCCACGGCGAAGTGCTTGGGAGCTGGTGTCGCCGGCGCCTTGAAGGGGCTGGTAGGCAGATGACGCTTCGATGCAGCAGGTTTAGTCATTGGCCCCCCAGTATGCGCCTACGTCGATCCCGTTCGCTGCGGCTGTCCATGTCCTTTGCGCAGCATAGACCCGGACGGCACCAACCGCTTTGCGGGCGAGGCTGGGCGATCAAGGGTCTGACCTGCGGACTCTCCAGCGGATGTCAAACGCCCCGGGCCGCGATCGGCTCGGGGCGTTTTGGCTGGTGCCCCCGGCAGGATTCGAACCTGCGACACCCGCTTTAGGAGTTTTCCTTGGGCGGGACCTTGACCTGCGGAAATGTCGACTGTGGGGCGTCTGGCCTGGGCAAACACCTCTCCGCAGTTCTCACGTGTTCGCGGGGTTTCCCGGCCTCATGTGTGCTGAATCCGTTCTGCTAGGCGGCCGAGTCGCCTGGAGATGCCCACTCGTACGGCACCGATGCCGAGCTGGCGCGGAGGCTACGGGACAGCACGGCGCTCAGGGTTGTTCCGCAGGTCACCTCGTCCTGCGCCGTAGCGGGCGGAGCGAGTCCCAGAGCCCGGTAGAGCCGAACACGGTGAACAACGAAAAGGCCAGTCACGTGACGGCAGTACCTGTCGACGCCGGCGCGAAGAGAACGATGGGAGGCCCAGACAAGCAGTGCGCACGTCGCCACCCACAGCAGCCGTGGCAGCACGCCCGGGATCACGATCGCCCAGAGGGCGACGGTAGCCGCACACACCAAACCCTGCACCCGGGCAAACACTCGGGTTGCAGCGGCGGTGAGTTCGTCTCGGACGGGTGTCTCCAGGGCCTTGACGAATGGGTCCCAGCAGACGGCGAGGTCGAGTCCGTACATGCGGCGTACTTCGGCCGACACCGAGACGAGCGCGTTGCCCATAGCCGTAGGGAGCAGGTGCTGGGGGTCGCTCACCCGTGGGTACCGCGCGTAGGCGGCCCGCCTTCGTGTGGCGCGCCAACCGTTCTGGCTGTTCCAGGCATCCAGGTCTTCGTCGGCCAGACCAGCTGGTGGGGCATGACGCCAGGCGGCCAGGTCACTGCGGCGGGCGTGATGATGGGCCATGCGGTGCCGGGTGTACGCGAGCGCGATCCGTGAGGTGCCCCATCGGCCAGCGAGCACCTCGAGCACGAAGCCGGCCGACGCCGTCAGCGCCCACGCGGACATCACCACGACCGCGGTTGCCGCCGCCGTGAGGACGACGGGCCCCCACGGTCGCTGCGCGGCGATCGTGCACGGCACGTTGGCGGCGAAGTCAGGTGTGCGGCACAGGTGAGTGCCTGAGCCGCGCATCCACAGCATGATCAGTACGCCCGCAAGCCAGAACAGGAGGAGAGGGCCGCCCATGACTGCGCTCCATCGCTTCGCGATGGGCTCGAGTAGTCCTTTGACCAGGTCGCCCAACTTTGCCGCCTAACCCAGGACGAAAGCGTTGCCGGGGTGGACCGGGCAGCAGTCGGCGTCGAAGGGGGAGTCCATGTCACCGTTTGCCTCTTCGGAGCAATCGGCCACCGGGCACGTCCAGACGAGGGCGGATGGATCCGGACCGGGGAGGCTTGCGAAAATCGGCAGCCGAAGCCCTGGGCCGTTGGTTGACGCTTTTGTGTCCGAGCTCGTGCCCCAGCGTTCCGGCAGCGTAGCGACAGCCGAGGACACGGAGTCCTCGGGCGGCGCTGTGTATCCGAGGCCCTGGTGGACAAACGCGGCCCAGTACGAAGGGTCTCCAGCCGGGGCTTTGGCCCTGGTCTTCTTCCCTCGGGTCCCCGCCCGGGCCTCCCTCAGAGCGCGCAACTGCGCTGTGCGCAGTGCCTCGGCGGGCGGCAGCCCCTCCAAGTTGAGCAGCGTGTGGAAGTCCCGCATTAGTGCGGCGGTCGCGGCATCGTCCACCGCCCACAGCGACCCCACCACGGCCGCCGCGCCCGCCGATCCGAACGCTGTAGCCATACTCAACGCGCCGTCATAGTGAGCGCCAGGTACGGCCGTGGCACAGGCCGATAGGACGACCAGCGGGCCGAGGCTCGGCCCCTGGCTCGCCCAGCGGAGCCGGTCGAGGACCGAGGACACGCTGAGACGTTGTCCGTTTGCCAGCACGAGGTGCGACTCGGCGGCCAGAGCACGACTGCGCGCATGGCAGGCGAAGTGGGCCACGGGGTAGGCGGGCGCGGGGCTACTGACCGGGTCGCTCAGTGCCGACAGCACCGCTCGGGGTGTGGCGGGGGCCGATCCGGGCTCGCCCGACCCGCCGAACCGCCGTCCCTTTGAGTAGTACCAGCGGTATAGATCCTCGCCCTCCTGTCGGGCATGCGGCAGATCCATGGTTGGGTCGACGACCACCACGCCGCTTCCCGTGAGCGGCAGGAATGCGCGCAATGTGTACCAGGACAGAGCGTGTGCCGAAGGCGCGTAGCTGAACGCTACTGATTCGATCGCGAAGCGGTACTCCCACCCTCCGGGCGTCTTCGCACGGTGCCGGGCCGCGTGCCAGGGGACGAGGCCGAGTGTTCCAGACGGAATAACGACGACACGTGGAGTGTCCTCAATCCCCACCGCGGTGAGATGTTGGTAGAGCTCCCTGATTGCTGCCTTCCAGGCCCAATCGCAGACGCCGTGAAGCGCCTTCCGCCAGGACGAGTCGGCCGGTGGCTTGACAGCTTCGCCAGCGCGTAGCTGCTCGTTGTGCGCTGCCGTGAAGCTCAGCAACTCGGGTGCGTGCAGAAGAAGGAGGGGCAGCCGCAGCGAGGTGATATGCCCATTCCGGTGGACGATCAGAGCCCATCCGCAGTGCCGACCTGCCAGGAGGTGCACCACGGCATCAATGCCGAGGGAGCCGCACCATTCGGAGATGTCTCCCGGGGTCGGTACGGAGGCAATGTCGTTGAAGACATCGCGCAAGGATTCTCGCATGCCTTCCGGCAAGGGCAGGAGGCGCTGTTCCCTGACGATCTCGGCCAGTTGGCGGTGAGGGACGCTGGACCCCGAGGCACTCCCGTCTGAGTAAACCGTTAGTTCGGTGTCTAGCCCTTGCCCACGCAGTGATCGGAGTCCCAGCCGACTGATACGGGCCCCAAGAACATCAGCTCCTGCCGCTGCCGCTGTCAGTACGGCGCGCCCCGACTCGACGACTTCCAGAGCGGCGTGGCGCTCACCGGCTTCCAGACACCAGCGAGCCAGTACGTCCGTCTCGGCGGCGACGAGTCGGGCCTGCTCAACGGGTCCGGAGCCGGGATGTCCCATCACCACCTCAACAACGCGGTGGTGCATCTCTTCGCGGATCGCCTCAACGTTGTTCTCAAGTTCGGCCGCCGTCCGCGGTCGACGAGGACGCCCGTGTGACGTGGCTCGCTCGTCGAGTACGGCGCGGGCACGCCGCCACACCTCGGTCTCGGTGCTTTGGCCGTAGTCCCTTTGGCCACGTCGCTCGGCACGAGCTATGCGTTCCGCGGCCAGCCCTATGGCTTGCTGCAAGAAGCTGGCGGCCCGCGTCTTGACTCTCTCGTGGAAGCGGGGATCGACCAGTACGTCGATGAGAGCCATCGCGGCCGTGTCGAGGGCATGGACGCCGTGAGGGTCGTCCTCGGCGTGGGCAGCTGCCGGAAACGTTCGTAGGTCGTGCGCCGTCAGGAGGGCACGTCCGTACTCGACGGTCTGCAGCGCCAGCGTTTCGGAGGGCTGATCGGACCACAGTAGGCAGTGCTTGAGTAGATCGGCGGCGACCGTTGCGTCGGCCGGTGCGCGCAGCACGTCGGCACGGGCGAGTAGGCACTGGGCGAGTTCGAAGGCCGCCGGAAGGTGCGCCCCGTCCGGTCCCACGGCGGCACGCACCGCTGCGACGGCGGTCAGGACCGCGTCGTCCAGAGCGCGCAGATCGCTGGCGCGCAGGTACTCGGCGTGGTGTGCGGCGGCTAGTGCTGCGAAAGACCGAGCACGACCGAGGAAGGCGCGAGCTGTGCGCAAGTCGTTTGCGGCATTGCTTATTTCAAAGCGCCACAGCAACGCCTCACCGAGTGTGCCGAGCCAGGCCATACGGGCCGGGCTTAACTCTGGTAGGGCGGGGGATTCCAGGGCGTGGGTGAGGACGGTGATCAGCCGTTCCAGACGGGTGAGGCTGCCCTGTCGCTCGAAGCTGAGCCGAAGGGTCGTGACGAACGCCCCCGTCCACTCCGCCCATTCGGTCGGGTCGAGTTCGCCGGAACCGGCCAGGGAGAGGGCATCATCGAGGGCGACTGCCGCTCTGTCTAGGAGGTCCGGCTCGACCGAGCGTTCGTACAGGGCGAGGCAGGTGTAGCCGAGACTCGCGTACACCGCCGGTGAGATAGAAACGCCTTGGATGCCGTGCACATCGCGCGATGCCCGTGCACGCGCGAGGCTGAGATGGGTCTCGTAAGCCCTGTCCAGGTAGGAATTCTCATCTGAGAGCGCGTAGTGATACCGCTGCAGAGCCCCGACCGCACGCAACCAGCTTGCCCACACGCCTTGTTCGACGCGCAGTGATGTTGGGCTCGTGGTCTCCCATAGCGAATCGGCTGCGGCTTTCAGGTCTCCGACGTCACCTTCAGCTTGGTACCGCATCCGCAGGGCGGCCCCGAGCACGCCCGTCCACACCAGGGAGGCGTCGCGCTCACCGGCTCCTTGAGCGAGCCGGACGGCCGCCTGGGCGTTGTCGACCGCCCGGTCGAGGTCCGAAGATCGCCCAACAGCCTCGTAGCGCAGCAGTAGTGACTGAGCCAGATCGCCCAGAGTGAATGTCCATGCCCAAGGAAGCGGCTCATCGGTGCTGGAATCGACGGCCGTCTGTAGCCTGTCGACTGCCTGGTCCAGCGCGCTGGCGTCGCGGGCGCCGACTGCACGGAGGAGTCGGGTACGGTCGAGGGCGGAGAGCTGGATGTGCTCGGCGGTAGGGGCGCCGTCGACCTCATCTGAGGACGCGTTCAGCGCGTCGCGGATCTGGCAAGTGAGGACCAGCAGAGAGAAACTAGGGATCTCGCTCTCGTAGCCGCGGGCGGCTGCCAGGGCAGGCCGAGGAGCTCGATAGGCCGTTCGGTCCCCGCCAGTGTGTGCCCGAAGCAGGTCACGCAGCTCGTCCAACGTGTCCCCATCGTGTGCGACTCGTCCCTGAAGCTCGGCGCTTCGGGGCACGGCATATGGGGCGGGCACGTCGGGGAGACGATCGAGCCGCCTCCGCAGGGCCGGAAGGTCGGAGCCGAGGGCACTAGCCGCACCGAGCGCCGCGATGGCGTCGGGGAGCGTGCCCTCCCGCCCCGTGCTCTCGTATGCGTCTAGGGCCCGCTCCCCGATGAGCCCGGCACGTCTCTCAAGCGGCAGCTCCCGCTCGTTCCCCCCAAGGCCAACGGGCAGTCAACTGCTCCACGACAGCGACGAAATGCTGATGCTCCACCCGTGCCACTGCTGCCCCTCCCCGTACTGCTCCGGCAACAAGGGCACACTACTCGCGCTGGGGCGCCAGCGATGAGGTTCGCCGGTAGACCGGGGTCACCGGCGAACCGTGGCGGGTGCACTGTCGAACAGCGTGGTGTACAGGTCTGCGGACGCGATGGGCGGAGCCCGAGAGCCCGCTCCCATTCCTCGGACCGCGGACGACGGAAGAAGCTGGCCAGCCAGACAGTACGCGTCGAATCGTCGCTGACCTGGATGCCGCAGCCCGTCACTAGCGTTAGAAGCCGTGCGGCACGGACGGTGCGCCAGCTACTGGCGCCGGCCGGGGTGTTCCTCGGCGAAACCTGTGGCGCTCTTCTCTTCGAGGTCTATCTCGTCTTGGGCGAAGATGGACACTGCTGCACGTACCTCGAACAGCGAGTGCTGGATGGCGGAGAGCCTGGAGGCCAGGGTGTCTGCCTCCGTCGTGTCGAAGGGGTGGTGCACCTCGGCGACCTGGGCGGCAGACTCGACCTCCGCGAGCCGGCCGCGGAGCCGGGCGGTCACCCTGTCGATCTTCTCGATTTCCTGTGCGAGCTGATCTTTCGCACGCCACAGCGATTGGGCTGGCGTGTCGAGCGGCTCGGGCGCGGGCTCGTGCCTGGCCGAATTCGGCGGGAACGCTCGGTCGAACCAGGCAGCAGAGGCGCCCTCCCTGGTGGCCTCGCCTTCCTCGTCCACCCGGGACGGCGTCCGGTCCCCGCCGTTCATTGCCGCCGCCAGTTCACGCAACAGCCCGGCTGCCATGACTGGGTTGGCCCGCAGCGCAGCGATGCGGGCTGGCATCGTTCGGCGTAGGGGACTACCCGGCCCGAGATTGACGATGCCGAAGAAGGCCAGCCAGTGCGGGGCGCGGAAGAGCAGCAGCTCCTCTAGGGCGGACATATCGGTGTCCGCGGCTGCGAGCAACTCGTCCAGCGGGCGACCCGACAGGGTGATTCCCGTCCGCCCGCTGGAGGCCGGTAGCACTTCCGCCACCCGGGGGTTCCACGCCCGTGGGTAGCTCTGAGCGCTGAGCGCGGACCACAGCCGGGTCCGGTGTCGGACGTCCCGTACGGAGAGCCGAGACGGCGGTGGTTCGTCCAGGGCGCGCCGGAGCAGGGCGCGTCGGTCCGGATCGGTGGGAAACAGCTCGGTCAATAGCCGCATCGATCGGAGGTCCCGCAGTGCAGCGGTCGAGGCGCCGTGAGGGGCCTCGGGTAGGTCTCTGGCGGGGCGTAGTCCGGCCAGGACGCTTGCCGTCACTTCGTCCAGAAGGCCCTGCGCCACGTAGGCGTCGAGCACACTGCGTCCTAGAGTGAGCGAGAGGTCGGCTGCTTTGTGGGGAAGTGGCTGGAAAAGATGTTCACGGCGGATGTGGTCGCGGACGATGCTGAGCAACCGCCGGGGTGTTGGCGTACCGATGACCAAGTGAGCCTCTACCACTGCGACCTTGTGGGCTCGGAAGGCAGGCGAATCGGCATCTTTCGCTTGCACGGCGTCGGCGTATTCGGCGTTAAGTGAGGAGGACAGGGAGGTGAGCCAGAAGCCTGGGTTGGTGGCGAGGCCAGTACCTGGTCGGCGCAGTTTGGCGAACGGTACCCCGGTTAGGACTTCCTCGGAGGTAACGCCGAGCAGCTCCTGGCGGCAGCGCGTGCGGGAGTTGCCGTCGGCCGCCATCCATGCCCAGTACGGGCCGGGTCCGCGGTCCGCGCCGTCCACTGCGTCCTCGACTTCAACCGCGTGCGGGACGTAGAGACAAGGCTCTGTCTGGCCGCTAGCGGCCATATCCTCGATGAGGCTCCGCAGACGTGCGGTGTCTTGGTCGGCCACTGCGGCGTCGGTCCGCCGCAGCAACTCGACCAGTTCGCCTGTGTTGCGAAGGGTGCTTGACAGCGCGCACGCCTCCGCCTCTCCGCCGGCTTCTGCCTGCTGGGTCCAGGGGCGTATTGAAGGTAGGACCGATGTCCTGTCTGGGGCGTGCGCTGGATCGGCGGCTGAGGGCCACACGCCGGTGAGACGCTCGTTGTGTGGCCATAGACAGCCGGCCGCGCCGTGCAACTGTACGGTGGCCACCAGTAGCTGACCGTATGTGGTGTTCAGTACCCGCATGCGATCCGGCCGCAGTGAGAGTTTGCCGTGCCCAGCCTGAGAAGAGCTGAGCACGGCAAGTTTGGGGGCGACCACAAACGGCGCGATCGCCTCCAGCGCGGGCCGCGGCACATTGGCGCCCTTAGTCGACAGGACAGCATCCACCCACCTGCGTTGCCACTCACGCGTGGAGGGGGCGGGGAAGGGGCCATCGGTCGGGCTGGCCATCGAGGCGCCTGCGCTTTCTGGATCCGTTGCGGTGCGGGACGACCCAGCGGGGCCGTCCGGCCGCTTATCGGTTGAGTGCGACCAATAGCATGGCAAGGGCGCAGAAGAAAGAGCCCAGAGCGGCCACCACCATCACCTGCTGAACCGGCCAACGGCGAGTCTGCAGTTCCTGGATCTGCGCCCCTTGATCATCGACCTTCTTGGTCAACGTATCAACCATGCTGCGCAGCACGTGCAACTCGGCGTGGTGGTTGTCGGAGGGCCTGCTCATGACGGATGCCTTTCACAACGTGGGGCGGCGAGAGGCCGTCCCGGTCGCCAGTGACCGGTTGGGTCACGGGGAGCGGGCGGCCGGTCCGAAAACCTGCCTGCCAAGCACGTTGCGTCGCACCGCCTGAGTGGCGGCAGTGACATCCTACCGATCACGGCTCGCCTGCACCGATGCGGCCAACCAACGCCCGCTCGGTTAGGCGGAGCGCCTTCTGGTCGGTCTCACGATGACCGGCCCGCCGCAATTGCGCGACAGACCATGCGAGCCACGCCGGTCACGGGCACGACTCCGTTAGCCAACCTAGCGCGACAGCACATGAGTTGGGGTGGCATTGCTAAAAAGGTCCGCCCCTCAGCGGGTTGGCCGTGACTCAGATAGCTCCGCGCATCGTGCCTCCGCGCCCGCCTGTTTGTCGAGCTGAACGAAAGGGCCGGTCTCCCGCCGGTCCGGCTGAAGTCCGACCGCCGTATCGTCGTTCCGGCCACTTGCCAGCGCATCTGTTCCACTCTGTGTGTATCGCTGAACGCCGGGACCGCGAGCTGGCCGACCGCGTCGTGGAGGACCGCCTGTTCGCGGCGTCCACCTGATTGCCTTCCGTGGGCTGTGGCATAGCCATGAGGGGGAGTCGTGCTGGTGCTCGTGAGCCTGTTCCGTGGCCCGAATCAGACCCACGAGCTGCGCTCATGAAAGGGCTGAGCGACGCCTGCGCTTGCCTACAACGTGGCCTAATCGCGCAGCAAGCGCATAGCCAGTACGGAACCGTCAGGATGCATGGAGATGGGACCATTCCAGCGTGGGGCCCAGGCGTCGCGCGGCCATGTGGACCGGCGGGCGTAGATTTCCCGGCGGTACTGTTCCACCCGTCCTTCCTCAAGGTGGCGGAAGAGATCTTCCGCGACTCCGGAGAACGCCTCGACTCGCTTCCGGTTGAGCCGGAAGACGTGGTCGGTGCCGACGAAGTCGATGCCGAAGAACCGATGCCGTGCGTCCTGGACGCTGTCCGTGGCCGCATGGGTCAAGCCTGCGAAGTGTCGTTGCCCTTGCCGTTTCGTCAGGTACGGGACGGTCGCACTTGTGTCTCCAGCGAAGGCCGTAAGGCCGGCTGCGGCTGTGCGGGCAAGCACGTGTTGAAACCACCCGTACAGTTCGGGACTTACGTGATAGCCGGGTTCGGGCTCCGCGGGCTTGTCGTTTTGCGAGGATGGCTGGATGCCGGGATACACGTTCTCGTCTTCCAACGCGTGATCAAGAACGCGCTCCGGAGCGTCCAGCCAACCTCCCTCTCCACCCGCCTCCAGGGTGTGAACCGTCAGCGGGCCGTCGAGTGGGAGTTCGGTGCTGAACACCAGACACGGTGTCGCGTCCCAGGCTCCGATGTGCACTGCCTCCACGTGGGCGGAAGCCGAGGCAAGCTGAGTATGAGAGGCGGAGAGCCCGCTGTGGTTGCCTTTGCACGCGATCGGGAAGACACGAGAGGGCTCGCCTGGCCTCCATACCTCGGCGAAGAACTGCGGTCGGTATCGGTAACCCGACTTCGGACCGGAGTCCCTGCTGGTCAAGGCCCACCCTGCGCGCAGAGCTGTGTCAGCCGGCACTATCGAAACGAAATGGTTCGGATAGCGCCTGCTTAGGAGCCGTGTCGCGAGCGCCAGCGCGAAACCGGTGCCGAGTTCTCCCGACTGAAGCGCCTTGTAGTACTCCGCGGTCTCCTTACCCTCGGTGGAGAGCGCCATGAAGGAGTCCGCGTTCCCGGTCAGAGCCTGGTTGTACTTCAGGCAGCCCCAGTGCTCGGCGAGGCCGCGTCCCGCTCCGCGTCGTGCCAAGGTGATTGCCCGTCCAAAAGAGTGCAGCACATCCCAGGGCGTGAGTTGTGCGAGTCGGCCAAGATCCTTTGCGGGTATGGGGTCCAGCCCAGGCTTCCGGCGAAGCCGGTCGAGCTCCTTCTCCTCTCTCTGCTTGTCGTCGTCCGCCGCCGCGATGCTCACGTCCCCGGCCAGTTCCGTGTTCGAGTGGACCGCGACGTTGGACGGCTCCGCAAGGTCCCTCAGTACTTCTGCCGTGATCTTCAATGTGCTCCCCCTTGTGATCCGATGTGCCTGGATTAAGCACTTGTGGCCCGACAGCCACGCCGCAGATTTCTTGCGTGACGGCCTATGCGTCGGCTTCGGGCTGGCTGGCCGCGAGGTCGTTGAGGGCACCGTTCACGACGTACCAGGACACGGTGAGCGTGTCGCGGTCGGGAGTGTGCGCCTCGCGGAACTCACGCCGCGGGTGGACGAAATTGCGGTACTTGCAAACGGCCTGGCTGAAGCGCTCCATATCGACGTCGATCCAGCCCGCCTGGTGGCAGATGTCGATGAGGGCTTTGAGACCGATGAAGTTAGGGTCCTTGTTGCTCAGCAGTGAGGCGTCGCGCTCCTCGATCACCGTAAGCAGGACGCCTTCGAGGAGGCTGCCCAGCATGATGATGGCCGCGATGTGAGCGCCGTTGGCGAAGCAGGTGCGGGCTTCGTCAAGTCGGCGCTGGAGCAGTGCGGCCATCCGTGGTTCACGGATGATCTCTGCCATGGTGGCCTTGAGCTCGATCGGTGCCTGCTGGCCCGGGTGCGCCAGAGCCGGGTCGCAGACAACGATCCTGGGTCGGCCGCCCGGATTCTCCAGACGGAAGCCCTCGTGGACGAGGAAGGTGTTGACCGCGTTGACGACGGTCGCGAGGACACCGGGTTCATCGAGGTACTCGCGTGCGTCCGCGAGTCTGATGAGTACCTTTTCCAACTCGGTGGGGTTGTCACGACGAGCAGTGAGGAGTTGGAGAGTCCACTCGCCCCGGTACTCGCCGTCGTACTCAGGAACATTGAGCCACCCGGCGTTCTCCAGGAACTGGGCGATCTCGAAGCCTCTGCGGTAATAGAGGTGGTCGTCACCGCAGATGACGCGGGCCAGCTCCTTCAAAGTGTTGCCGTCGAGTGGGCCCAGAACGGCTTCTTGCGTCATGCTGCGTCGTCCTCTGCAGTGTCGTCGTCGATTCGGTCGTCGGTCTGTTCATCCCCGGTGTCCTCGTCGTCGGTGAGCCCGTCGTCCGAGGAGAGGTCGAGCGGCTTCCACTCGGCTTGGGAGCCGGCTACCTGGGCAGCTGGAGTGGAGCGCGCATAGCTGGCGGGGCGGATCTCCTGGCGGTCGAGTTCTTCCCACAGGCCGTCGAGCGCCGCTTCGGGATCGAAGCGGAATTCGCTCTCCCGTACCCGCCAGAACTCCCAGCCCACGCGCTTCAGTTCGCGGTCCCGCCGCTGGTCGTTCTCGATCTGCTCTCGCGTGGCGTGGTGGAAGGCGTCGCCATCGCACTCCACGGCGAGACGGCCGCGTGCCCCCACGACCACCAAGTCAATGCGCTTGCTGCCGGCCGGGAACTGCGGGATCACGTGGTAGCCCCGCTTCTTGATCTCCAGATACACCTGCTGTTCGAAGAGCGAGTCGAAGGGAGCCCTGCGGACGTCCGGCAGCACCGGTCCGATGTCGTCGGCGGCTTCCATCGCGGCGGGCGGGTTCTCCATGTAAGTCAGGAGGTTGAGCCGTAGGTCGTGCGGCTTGAGACGGTCCGGCGGGACCGAGTAGAAGAGCCACATCTGATCCTGAGCCCTGCTGGCGGCGACGTTGTATGCCTGCTGCTCGCTCTTGTTCCCGCCCGCTGCGCGCGGCGGGTTCGTCACGACCATGGACAGCAGGATCACGTGACGCTCGTCGCCCTGGAACGAGGCCGCGTTGCCGACGCGAATCTGGTGCTGCTCGCGCACGGTGGCCGGCAGCCGCTGCTCGATGAGGGTCTCCAGGAGCTTGATCTGTCCGAAGCCCTGGAGCACGATCACGCCCATGGTCTTTTCCTGGTAGGCCGGGTCCTCGGCAAGACGGGCCAGACAGTCGACGATCGCCTCGGCCTCCTTGGGGTTGTGGACACGGCTTTCGCGGCCCGCGACCACGGCGCCCTCGACGAAGTGGGTACGCAGCGGGTCCAGCCGTTCGGCGCCGTACTGCCGCAGGGGCAGGAGCTTGTTGTTGTAGAACGTGTTGGAGGACCAGTTGATGATCTCCGGCACACAGCGGAAGTGCTCCTCGAGGCGGATCACCTTTGGGAAGAAGGTGGACAGCAACTGGTACAGGTTTGTGTGCGGCGTGTAGAGCTCGCGCAGTCGGCTGGGCATGTCCGGCAGATGGGCGGCCAGCTTGTCTCGGATAGCTTGGTGACGGCCGTTGCGTGTGAGGGCGGGCGCACACTGTTTGTCGTCACCGACGACGATCACACGGGGAGCCAGCCACAGGAGGAAGAGCGCGTCCATGCCCGCCTGACTGGCCTCGTCCACGATGACGACGTCGAAGGCATCCCGCCTCGCCTGCACCATCTCGGCGACCTGGGGGATGGGCATGACCCACGCGGGCACTGCGTCCTGGGCCACGGACATCGAATCGCGTGCCGCGGCCCTGAAGAAGCCGGTGTTCTTCCCCTTGCCCTTGCCGAGGGACGCCATGTGGGTCCGGTACGCCTGGAGCGCCGAGCGCTGTTCCTGCGTCATCCGCTCCAAGCAGTGCAACCGACCCCAGGCCGCGGCGAGTTCGCCGGTCACCTGCTCCAACCGGTCTTCGTGCTCGCTCAGGTCGCCTTCAAGCTTGCGCTCCAGACCGGGTGTGCGCTGCCTGTCCAGGAACTGTGAAGCCTTCGCCCACGCCCACGCCCGCTCCAGGGAGCCCAGCCGTTCCTCCCAGTCGGGATCGTCGGCGTTGTCGAGGAGGCGGCCCGCGAGCAGGGAGTGGCCGGCGCGCAGGGCGCCCAGCAGTTCGTCGCACCGTCGCGTACGGTGCTCCCGCCGGTGCGCGGCCGCCAGTGCCTCCAGGGCCTCGGCATAAGCCTCCACGTTCTGGTTGCGGAGAGCCTGGACCAGGGCCATGGACTCTGTGGCCAGCTGCGTGCCGCTGACGGGGGTACGAAGGAGTTCGTCCCACGCGGCCAATTGCGCAACGGCCTCGTCGGCGGCCCGTCGGCCACGGAGCGCGGCGACACCGGCGTTGAAGTCCTGCCACGCCTGGCAGGAGGCGGTCGTCAGCCGTACCCCGTGACGCACGAGAAGCGCGTCGACGCAGTCCCGGGCCGAGCCGAATGCCTGTATGTGCTCAAGGCGCTCGGCGCGCGAGGTCAGTTCGGCCAGCCGCACCTCCACGTCCCCCGGCGGGACGGCGGCGTTCACCTGCTGCCAGCGCGTGGCCGCGCCGGCGATCGCGGAGTGCGCCCGGAGGTGGGCCAGCACGGCGTCCAGGTCCTCAGTCGTTTGGGGTGTACGGCCGTCGACAGTGCAGCAGTCCAGCAACTCCTGTGCGTTCTTCTGCACTTTGCCCGGGAACCGGGACCGCAGGGTCTTGCCTGTAGCCAGGTGATTCCGGAGAGCGACACCGGCGGTTGTCAGCTGGCCTGCCTTCTGGGCGGTCAGGTCCTCGGGCATGGTCACCAGGCGCAGACCCAGCGCATCCACGTCCCCTGCGACTATGCGGATGTCGCCGGTGACGGCTGCCACCCGCTGCCACAGTGCGAGGTCGGATCGGCAGAGCCGGTCCGTCAACGCCCTGGTGATCCAGGAACCGGGATCCCAGCGTGTGGCGTCGGCAGGCATTCCGAGGTGATGAAGGGCCGTCTCGCATGCATCGAGCAGCGAAGCCAGCTCGGAGGTCACGGACACGTCGAGATGGGCGAGTACGTTCCGGATCTCGACGGCCTCTGCGGACAGACCTTCATCACTGAGGCGGCTGGCCGCGAATACGTCCGCGACTTGCCGGGGCGAGGGAAGATCGCCAGGCACGGGAAGCGCGCCGCCAGCCCGCGGTTCACCCGCGCCGTCACGCAGCAGGACGAGCAGTTCGTGGGCCTGTTCGGAGGCCAGCGGCGGGACGTCCTCGGCGGTGTCGGGCAGACGGCCGATCCATCCGAACTCTTCGGTACCGGCTTGGACCCGCTCCACGATCTCGGCGAGCGTTCCTGCGTATCCCGGTGCCACGCTCCGATGTCGGTACTCGGCCTCCCGGAGCGAGATCACCTGCTCCGTGAGCGTATCGATCCGTCCCCTTGCCTCGTCCCGCTCCCCGGTGAGGCGGCGGATCTCAGCACGTAGTTCGGCGGGGTCACTGGCGGCCACCTGGTCGGTGAGCGCGTTGATGGTGCGCTCCAGTTCGCCCTCACTTGCGCCGTTGTGGCGAGTGGAGCTGAGGAGCAGGACGCACAAGTCCCTTACAGGTTGCGGAAGCTTGTCCCGCAGCACAGTGAGCGGCTGGTCGCGAGCGCTGGTGACGAGTACCCGCTGGCCCTGTGCGAGCAGTGCCGAGACAAGGTTGGCGATGGTGTGGGTCTTGCCCGTCCCCGGCGGCCCCTGGACCACCACACCGGTGTCGTGCTCCAGGCGCCCCAGCACGCTGCGCTGCTGAGCGTTCGTCTTGCCCGGGAAGAGAGGATCGTCACCGAAGAGCGGCGCTTTCCGGGCACCGTCCCAGGTAGAACGGTCGGCGGTCTCGATCGTCATGGCCATCTGGGCCAGGCCGAGTGGTGCCCGGCTCTCCGAGGCCACCGTCTCCGCTATCTGGTCGTAGAACCGTAGCAGCGAGTTGAGGTTGCGCGGGCGTAGGACCAGGGCCGGTGCGTAGGTGAGACGGGAGCCCAGTTCAGGTGCGCGGGGTGGCTCCCACCCTGCGCTGAAGCCCATGGGCCGAGTGGTCGCCCGCTCCTGCCACTGCGCGATCTGCTCCAGTGCCTCAGCCCCCAGCGGGTCCATCCCGCGAGCCGTTATCTCCTCCGAGAGAGCGGCTCCGCGCTCGCGTACCCAACCATCATCACTGTCCAGGAAGTCCTGGTCTTCGAGACGCAGGGCGCTCTCCGGCGACAGTTGCACCGTAAGCCGCGCCGTGCGGCGATCGACCGATGTCTCTACACGATGGGTGAACAGATGGCGGTGCACCACATCACCGTCCGGGGTGGCCCAGGTCAAAAGCCCTATGCCCAGAACGAGTTCAGTCTGGTCGTCTTCCCGGGCGAGCTTCTGGTGCCACGCGTACAGCCGGTCGTAGAGCTCGCGGAGTGGTCGTTCCGCGCGCTCCCGCGCCGCCCATCGACGCCAGCGATCCAGCCACGTTCCATAGGCCCGCAGCACGTCACCGGCCTCTTCGCGGCGCAGGGCGCCTTCCTCTGCTGGCGGTTCCCTGTCGTCCGCAACGCGCACCAGTTCGCCTCCTGGTCCCTCCTCCGCAAGAGGCGGATCGCCTCCGTCGGGGTCCAGGCAGCTCGTCGGCTCGACCCAGCCGTCTAGTGAGTCGGGCAGGTCGGGCGGCGTACTCTGCGGCACGTGGTCGAGCGTCAGCAGCAGACCGTCAGGGCGCGGCGCCGGCCTGCGGACGGGCTCCGGCAGCCTGGCCAGCCACAGACGTTCACGGTTGCGGTCGTCACGCTGCCGCTGGTGACTGCTGTGGACCATGTCGCGTAGGAAGTTGACCAGCCCTGCTGTTTGCCCGATGACGTCGGGGTCACTCGCGAGGCGTTGCGGATTGTTCACCGTTCTCCTCTCGGCCGCTGACGAACGTTCCAGGATGAGGGTCGGTTGAGAGCACAACAATGAGCCCCCGGCAGGATGACCGGATTCGTTTCACGGATTCGGCGTCGCGTACGTCGTTGAATCGGTTGTTCGCGTACGTGCGAAGGGGCTGAATGGGGGCGCTTCACAGCGTTCCGTCAGGTGCCTCTAAGCAGGTGAGAGGCACTGCGGAGAGGCTGGGGACGATGCCGGCACCGGCTTACATCCGAGGTGCTGCGCGTATGCGAACGGAGGGTTGAGTCCACGACGAATGATGACCGGTTGCGGTGCAAACCGGACGTCCGGCTTGATACTCGAAGCGCGGAGTGCTCGCGTTGTGAGAGACGGCGAATGCCGGTACTGCTCGGATGCCTACGAGGTGGCCCTCCAGGCGGACCATGACAGATGTCTGCCGGTATCGGCGATTAAGTACGCGGCCGAGTGCTCGGGCATTGGCAAGCATGCTGCCGCACTCAAGATCTTCATCCTGGGTCCGTGGAACGAACGGGTCTGACCGGGGTCGTGGCATTGTTGAATCGGTTGATGACCGGTTGGCGCGGGGGGAACGGCGTGAGGCTGTCGCGGGACATCACTGGGTGGGCGTTCATGGTGGAGGTGGACGGTGTCCGGCATGCTGGACTGGCGGTAGGACTGGCCGGCATCAGCCCGTTCACCGCCGGTGACGGGGCCGGAGGCAGCCTGTTCACCCGCGCGAACAGCTGGTGGGGCCTCCCGGTGCTCCTCTCGCTGAACGAACTGCCCTTCGGGCCCCCTGTCGATCACAGGTGGTGTGTCACGCAGGATGACGGAGGCGTGCTGTCCGTCTTCAGCCCAGACGGCGCGTACTTTGTGCATGACCTCCGGCTGGAAGAGCCGCCGGGCTGGCGGGAGAGGGCGATCGCCTCGGGTTCGGTCATGCTGGTCGTCTCCCACGTGCTGCCTGCTATGGACGATCCGATCGGCGCGCTCGACTTCGAAACGCGGCAGGGGATGGTGTGTGCCGGCCCCGTGCGCTTCGGGGAACCGGCCTACGAATCGCGTGATGAGGAGGATGGCGCGCCGACGGTCAGGTTCTTCATCGACCCTCTCGGCACGCTGATGGAGCTTGCACATTACGTGTGCGACCGGATCCTTTCGCTGTCCCAGGCGAAGGAACAGGCGCGCGAACTGGAGCAGACGCGACAAGCCTTGGCGGAACACGCGGACCAAGCGCTGCCAGCCGAGGCGATGGTGGAACTACTGTTCCGGGACGAGTTCCACGACCACCGCGGTCTGGTCGAGCTCATATACGTCTACTGGAGGCTGGTCGCCGAGGTCGCCGACGTATGTGGGGCGGAGGCCGCCTGGCGGGACGCGGCGCTCCGTACTGTCGAGTCGGCCGTCCACCTGGTGGCGGACCGGTGTGATCGCGCGGTGTTCGAGGAAGCCGACGCGGTGGTGTCACGGCTGATCGACGAGCTGAGCGATCCCGCCGAACTGGAAGCGGCGTTGCTGGCCGCCGCCCGGTTGCGGATGGCCACCCGGGGAGTGGAGGACTTCGCCGCCGACCACTACGCCCGCGGGATACGTACCGTCTGGTCCGCTCGGCTGGAAGCGGACCTGTACCGCACGTGGTTCACCGACGAGGAGCCCTTCCAGGTCGAGTCCCACCGTCTGGTGGCGGAGGCGGGACACCTGGTGATGCGCGCTCTGGAACTGGACGGTGGGACGCGAAAGACCCGGCTCCTGGCGTCGTTGGCGCAGATCCTTGCGAACGAGGAGGGAGTTCACCGGGATACCGCCGACGCCGCGCTGTCGGCATGGCTCGACTCGTCGACCGCCGACGATCTGGATGTCGCCCTGTTCCTGCTCAGGGTGATGGACGGGATTCCCCCGGCCCTGGCCGACGGGTTGCCCAGGGCGGTGTTCGGGTCGCCCTTGGCCGATTTCGTCGCCGCCCATGGCAGCAACGTAACCGCGAAGGTGATCAGCCAGGGCGTCAACCTGGCCCGGGAACGCGCCGACCGGCCGCTGCTGCGCACCGTGCTGGACTGGGCAGAGCAGCTCGGCGTCCGCTGGGACCCCGCACACCGCAGACAGTTGACTGAGGCACGGCTCCACGTGCTGCCCGACGACCCCACCGACTGCCCGGGTCCCGGCCAGCCGCTCGCGGCGTCCCTCCCGCAATCCGCGCAGTCCTGGACCCCGACGCAGCGGTCGGCGGCGCTGCTGCATACGGCCGCACACGCCCGCGACCTGCGGCAGCCGGCGCTGGGGCTCACCCTCCTGCGGCAGGCGGGCGACGTACGGAGCGCAGAGGCCAGGCTGTTGACGGCCGACCTGTACCACCAGTCGGCCCAGGCGGGCGAGCCGGTCTCCGGCCCTGTCCCGTTCCCTTGGGGTTACTACGCGTACGCGGCACTCGGCTACGCCTCGCTCGGCTTCGAGGAACTGGCGCGGGCGGGCCTGGTGCCGTTCGTGCAGCGGATGGGCAACCTCCACGGCGAAGAACTCAAGGCAGCGCTGTCCGCGATCACCGTGAACGTGCCGAACTTCGACACGAGCCGCGCGCCCGAACTCGGCGGGATACTGCGCGACCTGGTGCACTCGGCGGTCTGGCAGCTCACCGCGGAAGCCGAGGCGCTGCCGGTGGGGCTGATGCTCGGTCTGCACCAGGCGGGCAAGGGACCGGAGCTGGGCGCATGGTGGCGGATCGACGGTCCGCTCGCGCTGCCCGCGTACATCCAGCACTTTCTCGGCAAGCTGCGCGACCTGGAGGAACCTGGCGCCTCCCACGGTGCGTCCGGCGCGTCGCCGCACCTGCTGAACGCACTGGACTCCGACGGCCGTCCCGGCGGCCACGACACCCAGCAGATCGCACGAAACCTGCGGTGGCACATCTCGTCGCTCATCGACGACGAGCTGAGCCGCCGCTCGGCACCGCTCATCGATGACCAGCGCCTCTGGGCGAAGACGCACGAGTTGCTGGACGACCGGACCGTACTGCTCACTTGGTTCCTGCCCGCCGCTGTGAGCGGCGCGGCCGTGCTTCTCGCGGTCACCAGGCAGCGCCGGGCGCTCGTCGTGCACTTGGGCGACGGCGCGGACGAGAACATCGACCGGCATCCGGTGGCGGACCGGGTCGAGGCGATCCGGATCGAGGTCGAACGCGACCCGCTGTTCGGCGACGTGACGCCGGAAGGCAGCCGACTGCTGCGGCAGCCGGGCGACATACCACTCGGCGCCGACGAACTGTGGGACAACTGGCGGGCCCAGGGCAAGGACCGGATCCTGGCCTGGCCGCACGGCGCGCTGCACTACCTGCCGCTACCGCTGTGCCGCACCGGGGACCGGATGATCGCCGACGACTGGACGGTCACCACCATCGCCGGCCTCGAAGCCCTGACACCCGCCGCAGGCCCCGTACGGCCGCGTCGCACTGCGGTGCTGGCCTCCACCGACGGCGGCGTGCCCTACGGGCTGCCCGCCGAACCTGCGCTGGAGGAGCACGCGCGGAAGGTCGCCGGCGCGGTCCGAACGGAAGCCGTCACCGGGCCTGCGGCCACGCGCGACAGGCTGCTCGCGGAGCTCTCCACGGCGGACGTGGTCCACATCGCCGTACACGGGACGCTGGACCAGGACGCGCCGTGGCTGCACTGCCTCTACCTCACCCCGGACCGTGACGACGACGGCCGGGTCTTCGCTTACGACTTCCTGGAGGCCGACCTGCGCGGTGTCCGCCTGGTCACGCTCGCCGCGTGCGAGTCCGCGCTGGGCCGGTTCGACCGCGCGGACAACGTCCGTGGCATCCCGTCGGCACTGATCACCGCCGGCGCGCAGGCTGTCGTCGGGTGTCTGTGGCCCGTACGCCCGGAGCCGGCCACGTACTTCTACCACCACATGCACCAACGGATCGCGCACGGCACGGACCCGGAGCCCGCCTTCCGCCAGGCCCAACTCGCCACCCGTGCTCGGCATCCCCACTACCGTGACTGGGGAGCGTTCACCTACCTGCATGGTCGGAGCAAGGGAGCCGTTGCATGACCGAGGTCCGGTTGCACGATGTCGAGCTCGTGCCGGAGCGCACGCTCGGCAGCCCAGCCGACGACGAGCCGCTGCGCGGCAGGCTCACGTTCGGCTGGGACGTGCTGCCTGCCGACCACGAGGGCGTGCCCGCAGAGTGGGCGTCCTACGTCAAGGCAACGCCCGAACGCGAGTTCCGGCAGCTGCTGATGGTGTGCTCGTTCCGTCCGGAGACACCGACCGGCAAAGGCGCGTTCCGCCACGCCTCCCTGGGGGTGGCACTGTCCACGCCGGATGGCCAGGCACGGCCCGTCGCGCGGCTGATCGACCCCGGCGAGCGCACCCGCCCGGTCGTCGGCTCCGGCATGGGCATGAACTTCACGGTCAAGGCAGGTGTGCTGGACGTGGGCGTGGAGAAGCCACCGGGCGCGGGGTCGGAGAGGGACGAGTGGATCGTCCGCGGCCACGGCGCGTCCCAGCCGAACCCGCAGTGGGAGTTTCGCCGAGTCAAGAGCTTCCCGTTGGTCGGCGACCACCCGGTGGCCGCGCTGGTGGAACTCGTGCCCGACCGACTGAACACGGCCGAGGTGCTGGTGGCGGCAGAGCTGGAGCACCGCAGCTGGGGGATCCGCCGCTACCGGGCACGGCTCGCACCGTCGCCACACGCCATTGTGCTGGCGGGGTGACCCCGCCACATCCGTCAACGGAATGCGCACGGCGAGCCGCTATTGCAGGAATCTTGGGGTCCAAGGCCACCGAAGAGGCCACCTCGGACGAGACCGTAACTGAAACTGAAGCAGCTACTACGAGCTGAGGCGGGAGGCGTCCGAAGACCACGCCGTAAGGACTGACCCGACGCACGTAGCCAATATTTCAATGCTAGAGCGGCTACAAAGTCCTCAAGAAAGCCGCCACCTCTAGCATGTTGATGTGGTAGTAGTCCTTGGGGTGGATAACAATAGTGAGTTGCTTGCAAATGACGCTTTGTCGTGAGCGAGCCACAAAAGATAGCAGAATCATCTTGAGCAGACTCTCTCGATTGAGGCAAGCGACGCGCGCCAGCTCGGATCCAACAATCGGGATCGAAATCTCTTTTCGCTGACCTCGGACGTAGGCGGCTTCCCACACGGCTCCAAGGCTCTGCCACAAGAAGTCTACGTTCGAGTTAGCAATGAGGTTGTTCTCCAATTTGGAATAGGCAACGCAGAAAAAATGCCGAGCAGGATCACCAAGTACGGCAACGGTACCGATCGGATAGCGATCACGCTTCCCGACAGGCTTGACCGAGATGTCTTCGGTCTCGGTGACAACCTCCGCTGCGAGCGTGGCCGCCAGCTCGGCATCGAGTCGCACCAGATCGTTTCCGTAGATTCGATCCTGGAACTGACCTTGGACGCTCGTCTGGTTGATCACCACATTGTTCGTCGTGTCGGTGTCAAAGAGATCATTAAAACCAATCACGAGATGCGTTTGCTGCTTAAAGAGGTCTCCGACCATAACCCGCACCGTGATGTCCGGGCTGCCAAACTCTCGGCTTGCCTCACGCCGCGGCCACGCGCGGATAAGACCGAACACAAGCGAGAATCCCAGCAACGAAAGCAGCAGCACCCACCGATCGTGGCTCGTAAGCTTGATGCTTGCCCACAGGGCCAGCGCCACTTGCAGGAGGCCGGAGGCCAAACCGAAGGCACCCAACGCGTTTCGAGCGAGAAGCGAAAGTCCGCGTTGGGTGCCAAACAGCAATCTGAAACTGTGTCGCACTGCTTACAATCCAAGGTCGGTGTAGACGTGCGCCTTGTACTGGTAAGGCCCCGTAAGGGGGCTAGCAGCAACCAGGTTTTTGTTGAACCTCTCCACGTAGTCATCCAGGGCGTACTTAATAATTGCGGGCTGGAAGGACACGTTCATCGAGTAGTGATCTGTCAGAGTGGTCGGGATCTTAGCGGACTGAACAGTCCGTGCCTGATCGAGATTAACAAAGACTACCGGCAGGTTACGCCGCTTGATCGCCTCGATCTCGTAGTACAGGAAGCTCGACGACCTGCCGGCCTTCGGCTTGGTGGTACCACTCAAGAGCACGACGGTCTGCTTAGTGTTTGAGAGCCGCTCGCCAAGGCGACGACGGATCGTTTCCGGCTGGCTTGTGTCCAACGCCGTATTGATGTCGTGCGCGTCGAAGAAATCGAACTCGATGTGCTCGTTCTCGCGCCACGCCTTCATCAGGTAGTAGGAGCGGATGTCCTCGCTGGCGAAAGCGACATAGGTCTTGTTGCGGTAGGCCACATGAACCCCTTCAGGGTCTCAGAGAACGACGTGCAGCACTCAACGACCGCTGCACGTCTGGAACGTCGGTCGCCAAGAACACGGTAGCCCCACGGACTGACAATCCCTCACGCTCCGTCAGGCTTAGGGCAGACAAAAGGAGTAGACCACCCTTCCTTCTGACTGATTGTGATCACTTCTGTCGACTGGTGACCGTGCTCATCTCCCGCTCCAACACCCAAGAGAGCGCCACGCCACCCTTGGGGAACGTCCACCCCTCGTAGGCAACTTCGACGTTCGGTGACGAATCCGATGCGGCGAGCTGCGTGTACCGCGGCTGACGAGGACCAGAGAGGTAGCCCAAGACGTTCATGTAGCGGATACCGCAATCGCCGTACCAAAGCTCAGCCCTGAAGTCCTTGGTCGGCTGGGCGAGGTGCAGGCCGTGTCCGTGCTGTTGGACGAGCACGCGGCAGGTAGACGACACGATGACCGACTCCCCGGTCTTCACGTGGCCCCGAGGCTCACGGTGAAGACCTGGCCCTCCTTGCGGACACTGCGGCGGATGTTCTGTGCCTTGCCGTTCACGGCAACTTGCACTGGACGTTCATTGGGAAAGTCGAGCGCGGTCAGCGCAACGTGAGCCTGCACAGCATCCTGAAGTTGGCCGAGGCGCTCGGTGTGGATCCGGCGGGGCTGAAGGCGCCGGGAGACGCAGACAGTGGCGGCGCTCCAACCTCAGCCTCCTGAAAATACGCTGGCATCGTGCCGCCTCTGGCGCAGTAGAATTTCCGCGGGCCGTCATCTCTTGGACGGCTCTGCCTACGCGCCAACGCTTGAGGTGCCCGTGATCTTCAGATCGGCAATATCTGCCTTCTCGAAAATTCTTCGGAAGTCATCGTCCGGCGAGAAGGCGGCCTCAGAACATCTTCTGAATCTGGCCACCGACTTCTACATGAAGTCACTCGATTTCAATGGTCTGCCCGTACATGCCCTCGACATGGACACGGACGGTCTACGAGCGCTCCTGCGCCCGCTGATCGAGGCAGGTGCTCTTTACGTCAACTACGGTGACCGGCATCCCAATCCGCATATCTTGGCGTTCGAGCCGGAACCGCGAGAGCAGCAGCTTGAAAAGCTGGCAACCAATGATTTGGCTGGAGCGTGTCTCTACCCCACGGTAGGACATCTTGAAAAAGTTGTGGACCGAGAGGCATACCGAAGCCGGCCGTACAGCCTTGAACTCGCACTCGGATATCCCACCCTTGGGCACCACTTCTTCGATCTCTCAATCCTGGAGTCGTACCGTAACGATCCTCGCTACTACTACAACTTCGACATCAGCGGCATGATCAGTATCCACGACGACCACTTTGGTCAGTCGACGATGGCGGAGCGGGATCAGGTGCTACTCCAGTCGTTCGGCCTAGCACTATCGAAGGACCACGGATGGGGCGTCGTCGTGTTTCGCCGGTACTTGTCATCGCTTTCGCCCGAACATCAGCAGATTTGGAAGGCCAAGCAGGAAGACGACAGGGACAAGTTTGTTCCGCACCCGGATTACTGGCGGTCGAGCATCCTGGGAGAGTGGCACGAGATGCTTTCACTCTTCAGGGCATTCCTGGAGGAGATGGAGCAGGTCAACGCTCTCTGTCAGCACATCGGGCGGTCAGCACTCTTCCGGAACACCTATATCGAGAACCGACCGAATGACTTCGGCTACCTCATCCGTCCAACGGGTCGCGAGCTGGCTAACTTTGCTGGCGTCCTCGACAAGATGCTCTCAGACAACATCAACCGGGACTTCTTCCAGAACGAGGTTCCTTACGAGGATGAACTGCCAGACAAGAAGGGCCGCATTGTCGTCACGCAACGCGGAACCATCCGAATTCTTGATGAGTGGATCAAGCTGAAGTTCAGGACCTCGGACACCGAACTCATCGAGCACGCCATCAAGACGCTGAAGGATGTCCGCAAGAAGCGGAACCCGAATGCCCACTCGATCAGGCCCGACGAGTACGACATTACGCTGTTCAAGGAGCAGATTAAGCTCATGCGTAATGCCTACCGAGCAGTGGTAACGTTGCGGCAAATTCTGCAATTCCATCCGGCTGCGCGCGGCTACGAGGTACCGAGTCACCTCGAGGACCAAGAGGTGTGGGCGTTCTGAATCCGCTTCGCAGACGGTCGACGGTGACGGCGAGCTGGCGGACTTCGGGGATATTGGTGTCCGCGCACCGGGTCAGAAACTTCCACCGCGCGTGACCGATGCGGTGGCGGTCGGCGCCAGTGCGGGCCAGAGCGAGGAGGTTGCGCAGGGACTCCTTGGCGATCCACGCCGTCAGCAGGATGCGGCCGATCTTCCCCTCGGCCAGCAGCGGGTTCTACATCTTCGCGAACTGCTCATCGGTGAGGTCCTCGCGGTTGCGCAGCAGACACCGTCTCGCCTTCCATTCCGGGTCGCTGGCGCGTCCGCGCCGTCCGCGGGTTTCGGCGGTGGTGCGACGCCGGACCATGTAGAGCATCTTGTTGGCGAGCTGGACGACGTGGAAGTGGTCGACCACGACGGTGGCGTCGGGCAGGCCGGTGCGGATCGCGGCGCGGTAGGTGGCCGACATGTCGATGGCGACATGGCGGATGTTGTTGCGCCAGGTCAGCGGCGTGGTGGGCAGCCATGCCAGGACGTCGGCGATGGTGTGGCCCTCGACCTGGCCGAGGAGCCCGCCGTGGCCCAGCGCGTCGACGAACCCGGTGTGCCACCGGTCCCGGGTCAGGTGCCGGCTCTGGCCGGGTGACGATCGTGATCAGTGCCGCTTCGTGGCCCACCTTGCGGTGGCATCCTCAACTCATGTTCCGACGCATTCGTTCCCAACTCGCCTTGCGACAACGAGAGAAGGCGAACGCAGCGATACGTAAGTTGTGCGAGGACGCCGAGTACTTGGGCATCGGTCCGGTTCCAGGACCAGTTCGGGTCGCACTGCGTGCCCACCACGAGACTCGTTGGCAAACGTGGGCGGTTCTGATCCCCATAGGCTACTTCGTGGTGGCGTTTGTGGGCCGAGCACTGCGGGTCCTGGTCCTGACGTACACGCCGGCTTGGGTTCAAGAGGCGGTATACGGGGACCCACCCGAAGCGTCTGTGTCCAGCCGGGAAGGTTGGGTGTCGTTCGGGCACGGTGTGCTGCTGGTCGGAGCCAGCTTTCTGGCTGCACGACGTCTGGCTGTGTGGGCAGCAGACGCGTTCGAACTCCGCAGCATGACCTTCGAACGGGTCCAGCGCTGGGCCGACCTCATCGGCGAGTGCGCTGAGACTGCCCGCGCCCCGCACATGCGCGCGGATCTGCATGGTGTGTCTTTGCGGTTCGCAGTAATGCGGGTCAGAGGTGCGCGGTCGATGCGCGGCACGGTGCCGGCGCTGTCATGGCGCCGTCCCGGGCTGCGGGCTCACGCGAGCGGGGTTGTTGCCGCCCTGCGAGCTGCTCACGCTGGGTTCGACCTCGACAGGAAGGAAGCCGCTCGAAAGCTTGCCGCACTTTCACTCAAGATCAGTGACCGTTATGCCCAAGGGTACGTGGGAGCTCTTCTTGACGGTGCGGAGCTGGTCGAACCCGCGCGTCGGCGTGAGGCATTCAACCTAGCGATGATGGTTGGTGTGATGGTGGCAGTGGCCTTCGGCATCCGGGTGTGGCACTTGCCTATGCCGCTTGCTATGGGCGCTGTTGTCATGGTGGGTGCGTGGTTGTACCGCAGCACAGTCAGCGCTGGTCTGGCGGTATTGACGACGTTGCTGCCGGTGATGTTCCCAGGCAAATAGGCAGGTACGGTGCCGAGCACCGATCCCCGCTGGGATCAGGGGAAGGCCAGGCCACGGAAGGCGTTACGGATTTCGGTCAGGGGCTGGCGGTCACGGGTGTAGTAGAGCTTGTTGGTCAGGAGTACGGCCCAGCGCCCCTGGTGGGGTGAGATCCACATGCCGGTGCCGGTGAAACCGTAGTGGACCCAGATGTCCTCATCGGGGTGCGTGCCAGGGGCGGGGTGCCAAAATAGCCCGCGCACTGGTTCCAAGGTGCCGGTCTGTACGGTCAGTGACTGCCTGGTCCACTCGGGGCCGAATCCGGCTCGCCCCAGGCTGGTTGAGGTGTCCAGCATGTAGCGCAGGAAGACGGCAAGGTCATCGAGGACGGTGAAGGCGCCGGCAATGCCGCACACTCCGTCCAGGAGCCGGGCGGAGAAGTCGTGGGCGACGCCCTTGAGGTGGGTGTCGGTCTCCTGGTCGAGTTCGGTCGGTGCGCACTGTGCGGCGATCTCGGCGGACAGCGGACCGAATCGGGTGGAGTCCATGCCCAGCGGCTGCCAGCTCCGCTCCGTGGAAAGTTGGTCGAGGCGCTGACCCGAAAGGTGTTCCGCGAGGTATCCGAGGATGAGGGCGGCTCGGTCGGTGTACTCGACAGCCTCGCCGGGCGGGCGGTGCAGGGCCTCGTGAACGACGCCGTCGCGGATGTCCTGGGGGTCGGTGCCGTAGAGGTTTTTGAGCTGGGCGCGGAGCGGTACGCCGGCAGTGTGGGTCAGCAGGTGGCGGGCGGTCACGGCCCCGAGAGGGTGGGCGTCGACTTCGGACCAGAACGTGTTGAGCGGGGAGTCGAGGTCGAGCTTGCCTTCCTCCCACAGGGCTCCGATCGAGGCCCACACAGCGAGGATCTTGGTGAGGCTGGCGGCGTCGAAGACCGTGGCGGGCTGCATCGGCACGTTCGGCTCGTTGGGGTCTAGGACCCCGGTGGCGCCGTGGGCGCGGGTGCCGGTGGCGTCACCGACTGCCCATACGGCGCCGGGGTAGATCTTGTCGCGGACGCCTTCGTTCAGGAGGGCTTCAATGCGGTCGGTGCTGTACGTCATGGTCTCCCTGTTCGCCGTGGGCAATCCGCCGGATCAGCGTAGTGACGAGGGCAGGGCCGGTGGGGGAATGGCGTGTCGGACGTCGGATGCGGGGGCTGGTCGGCGGCTTTCTCAGGTGAGCTGGCGGCCGAGGTCGGCCAGGGCCTGGGCGGTGGTGGTGAGGGGGTAGCGGGCGGCGTTCGCGTAGCCCGTCTGTCGCAGGGCGGGCAGCAGGCCGGGGGCGGTCCGTAGGCGGTCGAGGTCGCGGGCGAGTGCGGCGGAATGGGTGAAGTCGGTGGCCACTCCGGACGCGGCGAGGACTTCGTTGAGGCCGGGCACGGGTTGGTACAGGACAGGCAGGCCGCATGCTTGGGCCTCCAGCGCGACCAGGCCCATGGCTTCCAGGGTGGTGGACGGCATGACCAGGACGTCGTGCTCGGCGAAGGCTTTCCACAACTGTGGACGGCGGAGCCAGCCGAGGTACCAGGCCCGCACTCCGGTCCGTTGGAGGAGCGGGGCCAAGGCGTGGAACTGGGCTCTGGGGGCGGCGATGCTCAGCTCGACTCCTGGAATGGGCGCCAGGCCCGTGATCAAGTGCTCTGCGCCCTTCTCGGCGGTCAGCCTGCCTGCGTAGAGCAGTCGTAGGTGGCTGGTGGAGGTGCGGGCGGGCCGCGTCGGCGGATCGGTGAGCAGATGGTCGGGGATGCCCCATGGAATGCGGACGACCTTGCGGCGGTCGATCTGCGGGGCGAGCTTGAGAAGGCGGTCGGCCATCGCGCCGGTGGGGACGACGATCGCGTCGGCGGCCCTCGCCGTCTCGCGCAGGACTTGGAGCTGGTCGCGGTGGGCCTCGGCGAAGATCAGGTCGGTGCCGTGGACCAAGGCGATTCTGGGGTGGGCCGGCAGTGCCCGGAGCAGGGCGGGCGTGGCGCCGAAGGTGAGGTGCTGCAGGTGCAGTACCCCGATCTGGGCTGGATCGATCGCGGTCACCAGCGCCCGGCGCAGGGCTGCGACGTAGCGGCTGAAGGCGGCGCCCTCCAGGCACTTGCCGGCGACCGTCAGCAGGTTGAGCCCGGCGGGGAGATGGGGTTTGGGGCGGGCGGGGGCCAGCATGAAGGCTCGTGCGGGGATGAGGGGCCTGTCGCCGGTGTACAGGTCCAGGAAGAGTTCGACGCTGCCGCCGGGGCTGCCGGCTGGGAGGTCGAGGAAGGTGGCGGCCAGCGGCCCCGCGGCCGAGCGGACGAGGGGGCTCACAGCGCTCCTTGGGGGATCTCTTCGTACAGGCGGGACATGTCGATGCCGTGCGTGGCGGCGTACTTGGCGCGCTGTTGCTGGTAGCTGGCCGGGGTGCCGAGGGTGGTGAGGAAGACGAGCTTGCCGAAGGTCATTCCCGGATAGATGCGGGCGGGCTTGGCAGCGCGGATCTCCAAGGTCCAGCGGATCGCGTGGCCCTGGTGGCCGAGTGGCGCGGAGACGTGGACCCAGATGCCGAGGGCGCCGATGGTGCGGTTGCCGTTGAGAAGTTGGGCATACGTTTCCGAGCCGGTCCTCTCCAGTGTGACGCCGAGGTAGAGCACGCCGGGCTGCAGGACCAATCCGGAGGCGGGGATGGCCAGCTCGGTGAAGGCGGTGGGGGCGGCGGCGTCCAGGTCGCCGTCGCAGATGCGGATCGTGTCGCCCAGCCGCCAGCCGTAGGCATTGGGGGACAGGCGTGCCGGGTCGTAGGGCGCGATGGTGATCTCGCCTGCGCTGACGGCAGCGGCAATGGCGGAGCCGGTGAGGATCACGAGGCGCCCGCCTGCACGTGTGCCGCATCCCGCCAGTAGCGGGAAGGCTGGGGGCCGGCGGCGCCCTGGTACTTGCCTCGGTACAGGTCGACGTCCCCGGTGGAGACGAAGAACATGATCTGCCCGATCTGCATGCCCGCGTACACCCGCAGAGGGCGGATGGGGGACAGCATCAAAGTCCACTGGCCGTGGAAGCCGATGTCACCGATAGGGGCGGTGATCTCGACGAATAACCCCAGCCGTCCGACCGAGGAGCGGCCGAAGAGCAGTGGGATGAAGAGGTCCGAGCCGACCTCCTCGACGGTGTGGCCGAGGTACAGCTCGCCGGGCTGGAGGACGTATCCGTCCGTGTCGATTCGGATCGTGTGCGTGGGGTTGGCGTGGTGGGCGTCGATGACCTTGGTGGCGTACGTCAGCAGGGTGGCGCCCAGGCGGACGTTGTAGCTGTTGGGGTTCGTCTGCTTCGGGTCGAACGGGGTGATGCGAAGGCGTCCGTCGGCAACGGCCGTGTTGATCTCGGGCCCGGTGAGGATCATTGAGCGCCCCCTTGAAGAGCGTCGGCAGAGTCAGCGAATGGGGCCGCCAGGACGCTGCGCACCGCCTGGCCCAGATGCAGTCCGGCTTGATGAGTGCGGCCGCCGAGATAGGTGTCGGCGATGTAGTCGGTGGTCAGCACGATGCGCGCTGTGGGCGGAAGGGGCGTGGGCGCGACTGCCAAGGGTCCGATGTGTTCGACGAGGTGAGCGAGCAGCTTGGCGTGGTCCTCGGACTGATCGTCGGAGAGGAAGGCGTGGACGAGCTGGTTGCCGAAGGGCTCGATGGCGAGCAGGTCGCCGAGGGTGAGGACATCGCCGAGCTGTACGGGGCGCAGAGCGGTCTCGTTGAGGATGACCGCATCCGTTCCGAGGCCGGTGTGCAGGCGGGTGGCGGTCTCGCCCAAGAGGAGGCGCCGGTCCAACAGGGTATTGAGATACGGCTCGTTCACGATGCCGAGCCGGCTCCCCAGGGTGCTGCCGACGAGGGCGATCTTCTCCTGCAGTACGGCGAGGTCCTCGGGGATCAGGGACGTGTCGGGGAAGGTGCCTATGCGGACGGCCCAGCCGGCCCCGACCGGCTCGGCGGTGGCGTACCCGACGCCGAGTTCGTGGCCCTTGACGACGAGGGTGTCACCGACGGGCACGGGGCCGTAGGTGTCGCTGTGGCAGTGCCCGGCGAAGATGACGTCCGTGAACGGGCAGGCAGCGGCCAGCTTCAGGTCCTCCTCGAAGCCCGAGTGGGACAGCACCATCCAGGCGTCGGCACGGTGATGGTGCTCCAGCATCACCTCGCGCAGGGCCTGGGCCGGGTCGGTGACGTGGTGGCCCGTGCGCTGGTTGGCAGGGATCGCGTTGAAGGCTTGCAGGCCGATTACCGCTGTGACGGCAACTCGCCGGCCACCGATGTGCTCGATGCGCACGCGGTCGAAGAGCGGCCTGCCGCTGCCGTCGGCTGCGTTCGCGCACACGGTCATTTCGTGCAGCTGCGGTTCGAAGTAGTGCGGCCAGCCGTGGTTTCCGGGGGCGAGCAGGTCGTACAGGCTGGTGAGGACCTCGCGCTCGATCTGCCCTTGGCCGAAGCGGTAGAAGCCGGTGCCTTCGAAGAAGTCGCCGCAGTCCACGATCAGGCTCTCGGCCCTGGCGGCGTGGAGGTAGGCGAGCATCGATGTGGCCTGGGCGAAGGAGGAGTGGACGTCGGTCGTGGCGGTGATTCGCTGGAGCTGCCGGGTCATGGAGTGACCTCGCAGATGTCGGCGCCCAGGGCGTGCAGTTTGGTGGGCAGGTCGGCGTGGCCGCGCCGGAGCTGTTCGAGGCCGCCGAGGGTGGCGACGCCGCTCGCTGTGAGGCCGGCGATGAGCAGGGCCGAGCCCGTGCGGATGTCGGTGGCCTCCACGCCGGCGCCGGTCAGCTGCTGCGGTCCGGTGAGGCGGCATTCGGTGGGCGAGAGCTCGTGGATCTCGGCGCCGAGGCGCGCGAGCTGGGGGAGCAGGTTGCCGTGACGGCCGGGGTTGATGGTGTCGGCGAACAGGTGAGTGCCGGGCAGTCCGAGGGCGAGGGCCATCAGCGATGGTTCGAAGTCGGCATCCAATCCGTCGGGGGAGAGGGAGGCGATGGCACGCAGCGATCGCCCGGTCGGTTCGGCGTCGTGGGCCCGGATGATGAGGGCATCGCCCTCGACGTCGGCAGGCACTCCGAGCCAGTTCAAGGCGGAGACCAGGGGAGCGACGTCGTCGCCGCGCACGCCACAGATGCGTGCCTCCCCGCCGGTCGCCGCGACCGCACAGGCCAGAGTCCCGGCTTCGACCTTGTCGCCGGGCACCGACCAGACGGTGGTCTCCGTCGGGACGGAAGTGGGTGGTGACAGCGTCAGGACCGACTCACTGACCCGGCACTCCCATCCCGCTACTTGCAACGCCTCTACGACGCTGATCACTTCAGGCGAGAGATTGGGATGGCCAAGGCGCAGGGGCCGGTCGGCTACGACCGCGCGCAGGAGGGCAGCGACGCTCGCCCCACGAGAGCGGAATGGCAGCACCACGGACACGGTTCCGGTCCCACCAGTGGCTGCTTCCACGAGGTAGCCGCGTCCATCGACCGTTGTGCGGTCACCGAAGCGCTCGTAGACGTTGAAGTGCTGCTCCATCCCGCGTTCCCCGATCCGGCAGCCTCCCGGCCAGGGCAGCCGGGCTCGCCCGGACGCGCCGAGCAGGGCCGGTACGAGGTAGTACGAGGCCCGGATGCGGGCGGCGACCTCGGGATCGGGGCCTGGCTGGGGCTTGTCGCTCGGCAGGATCACGATGGTGTGCGGATCGCTGACCGGACGGGCCGTGTGCCAGCCGGCCTGTTGGAGCAGGGTGAGCATGGTCTCGACGTCCGTGTTCGACGGGACGTTGCTCAGATGCACCGGGCGGTGCAGGGCCGCGGCGGCGGCCAGCAGGGGCAGGGCCGCGTTCTTGGAGCCGTCGACGGTGATGGAGCCGGCGAGTGGGCTGCCGGGTCGCACGGCGACCACTTCTGCGGCGACGGGGGGAATCCGTACGGCTGTCAACGGTCAACTCCTCTGCAGGGGCAAGTGTGATGCGGTGGGTAGTGGGGTGCTGACCTTGAACTCGGCCCAGCAGCGTTTGCCGGGCGGCAGCGGATCGAAGCCGTGGCGGTCCGCGAGTGCTGCGACGAGGAACAGCCCGCGTCCGCCTTCCTCGTCCACATCCGACAGGCCGACCTGTGGGACGGCGGGGTTGGCGTCGTTCACCTCGATCCGCAGTCCCTTGTCGCTCAGGCATGCGCCGGCCGTGATCGGGCCGCCGTTTGCGTGCCTGACCGCGTTCGCGATGAGCTCTGCGGCGACCAGCTCTGCCGCGTCCAGGAGTTCGGGGCCGAGGAAGGCGCCGAAAGTCCGTATCCCGTCCGCGAGCTGCTGGCGCGCGGACGCTGCGGCAGCTGGCGTGCCGGAGACGGGAATCCGGATGTGATGCGCTTCCATGAGCGGCCTCCTGGTCGGTTCGGCCACTCCACGCAACCGCTCGGGAGGTAAGCGGAGCCAGTCGGTGTGCCTGGGGTGCATCACTTATGCAGGAGCTGCATCACTGCCAAATGCCGCTCGGTTACTCTCGGTTGAGCAGGCAGGATCGGCGACGGCAGAAGGGGCCGTGGCACAGATGGCCGTGGCACAGAGTGAAGCGAGACGGATCGGCGAAGTGATCCGTCAGGCACGCGTGTTACAGCGGCGCTCGCAGAGGGACGTTGCCGCCGCGCTTGGGTATCACCAGTCGAAGGTGAGCCGCCTGGAGAGCGGCAGGGGTACCGAGGATGTGCGAGTGCTGCGCGAGATCGCGCAGGTGCTGGAGATTCCGCCGCAACGTCTCGGCCTCGCCGCCGCTTCTGATGCCAGCCCCGCCGAGCCCGGAACAGAGGACATGCACCGCCGTACCTTCCTTGCCGCGAGCGTCGCCGCGCTCGCGGCTCCGCCGTCGTCGAGCGCGGCACATCACGACCTGATCCAAGTCCTGTTGCCAGGCGCGAGCCCCGCGGCCACCGGGCAAGCCCTGGGCCTCGACAAGCTGCGGGGCCGGGCACGGGCCGTACGCCGGATGTTCTGCACGTGCGACTACGCGGAACTGGAGCAGACCTTGCCGGGTCTGATCGCCGACCTGCGTCAGGCCGCCGGAGGCTCATCCGGCTTGGCGGAGGTGTCCGGGCTGCTCGCGACCGCCTACCAGACGTCGGTGAGCCTGTTGCTCAAGCGGGCCGACCAGGGCAACGCCTGGCTCGCGGCCGGTCGGGCCATGGCCGAGGCGGAACGGTCCGGGGATCCCGTCGTCCTCGCCGCCAGTGTCCGCGTCCACGCGCACGTCCTCGTGCGGGAAAAGCACACGGCCCAGGCCGTGAACATGGTCCGCCACACTGCCGACCAGCTCACCGGCTCCTACGACCAGCGCTCGCCCCGGTACCTGGCAGCGGTTGGTCTGCTGTTGCTCCGCGGGGCGACCGCCGCCAGCAGAAACGGCGACCGCGACACCACCCAGGACTTCCTCGCCGAAGCCAAGGAAGTGGCCCGCTACGTCTCCTTCGACCGGCCCGACGCCTGGGCGAACTTCAGCCCCACCAACGTCGCACTCCACGAGATCAGCGCAGCCGTCTCCTTCGGCGACGCCGGCATCGCCCTGGAAACCGCACGGCCGCTCATGCGGCGGCACATTCCCGTCCCCGAGCGCCGGGCCGCGCTGTGGGTGGAGACCGCCCGCGCCTACAGTCAGCAGGGCAGGCTCGCCGACGGCTACCAGGCCCTGCGTATCGCCGAGAGCTGCGCGGCACAGGACATCCGCCGCCCGGCCGTACGCGAACTGGTAGCCGACATGGCAGCCCGCGACCGCCGCCGGGCACTGCCCGAGCTGCACCACTTCAGCCGCCAACTGGGAGTGCCAGCGTGAGTGATCAGCCCGACAAGCCGTTCCTACAGATCGTGGTCTGCGCGGCCGGGGTCGCCGCCGACGTCGGCAAGCTGATCACCGCAGCACAGGAACGGCACTGGGACGTCGGCGTCATTGCCACCCCACAAGGACTCGGCTTCCTCGATGCGGAGGCGGTCGAGACCCAGACCGGCCGCCCCATCCGCTCGGCCTGGCGATCACCGGGCGAACCGCGCCCGACTCGGCCTGCGGACGCGATCGCGGTCGCGCCAGCCAGCTTCAACACCATCAACAAGTGGGCCGCCGGGATCTCCGACAATCTCGCCCTGGGCGTCCTGTGCGAAGCACCCGCCATGGACATCCCGGTCGCCGTGCTGCCGTACCTGAACTCAGCCCAGGCCGCCCACCCCGCGTACCGCCAGAGTCTGGAACGGCTACGCGAGATGGGCGTCCTGACCGGCTCGTACGAACCGCACCGGCCGAAGGCCGGCGGCGGGGCCGACCGATACCGCTGGGAGGAAGCCCTGGAACTGCTCGCGCCCAGGCTGTCCGCCCCGGCCTGATCAGCGCCGCTGTGTCGGTGACCCCTGCGGTGGCCGAGCAATGGCTGCCGCAGGGTGGACCGGCACGCTGGGCCGTTGCACGGCACTGTGGGCCCTGGCTGCCTGGGCCCAAGGACCGGGAACGTGGCGCTCGCCGAGGCGGCGGATACGCCAGGTCAGCGCGCGGGCGGGACTGCGGGCGTCGTCCAGGGAACGTTGGTGCAGCGCTTGGCCGAGGACGGTGGCTGCGTTGTGTCCTGCTGCCTCTGCCTCGGCGAGCACGGTGGCGAGTGCGTCCCAAGCGGGGTCGTTGAGGATGCGCTCAACGTGCTCCGGAACCACATCCTGAAGGTGGTGGGCGAAGCGGCGCTTGGTCTGCGGGCCGGGTGCCCGGCTGGCGAGGCTCACCAGGACGGGCTCGGCGGTCTGCGCGTAC
Source organism: Streptomyces sp. NPDC007875 (assembly GCF_042868035.1). Taxonomy (NCBI): domain Bacteria; kingdom Bacillati; phylum Actinomycetota; class Actinomycetes; order Kitasatosporales; family Streptomycetaceae; genus Streptomyces; species Streptomyces sp. NPDC007875. Next base: position 201,604 of record NZ_JBIADZ010000011.1, read on the forward strand.
GCGGTCTGCAGGTGGAGGAGGGCCTGTTCGGCTGCCGCCTCCTGCTGGGCGTGGTGGCGGGTGCGGTGCCAGTGCAGCGCGAAGACGACCGCGGTGAGTGCGGCGTCCAGGAGCATGGTGAGCCCGGTGCCGTCACCGTCCTGTGGCCTCTCGCGCCAGATGGTTTGGATGCTGCGGCGCAGGGCGCGGGTGCCGTCGAGGTCGGCGGTGATGCGGGAGCGGGTGGCGCGCTCGAAGGCAGTGGCGGCTTGTTCGAGTTCGGCCCGCGCCGCGGTCGGTGCCATGACGGGCAGCAGGTCCAGCGTCGCGCCGAGCGCGACGAGTTGGCCCTGGGCCGTCTGCTCGTTGCCTTTCGTGAGGTGGTGGGGGATGCGTTCGGTGGCGGCGGTGGCCTGGTGCCACGGGTTGCCAGGCTGGATGGTGGCCGGCTCGGGGCTGGTGGTGGCGAGGCGTTCGCGGATCTTGGGCAGGGAGAGGTCAGGGGCGAGGGTGGAGCCCGCGAACCACACCGGGTCGCCTTCCTCGTTCACGTTGCCGGGCAGGGCGAAGTTGCAGCCGAGCGCGTCGCCGGAGGGAGCGAGCTTGAGGCGCACGTCCACGCCGGTCGCCTCCAGCAGCGAGAAGAACTCGGCCTCGTCGGCCGCGGCGGCGACCGCGCGGCGCACCCGCATGCGCAGGACCTCGCGGGCGGTGGCGTCCTGGCCCTGGCGTTTGGCCTTGAAGTGTTCCTTGCTGGTGGGGCGTTTGGCGGCGGTGCCGTCGCAAGGCTTCAACCGCCGCAGTCCGTTGTCGACTTCGATCTGGCGGGCCTCGCGCTGGACAGCCCGGATGTCGTAGTCGCGCTTGGGGCGTCGGCCGTCCTGGCGGACGAGGGTGGCGGCGATGTGGATGTGGTCGTCGGCATGCCGTACGGCCACCCAGCGGCAGGCTTCGGCGTCTCCCGCGCGGGCGATGCTGGCGGCGGCCACGATCCGGCGGGCGATCTCCGCCCACTGGGCATCCGACAGGATCGGGTCCTCCGGGGCGGCGCGGACCGGGCAGTGCCAGACCGTGGTCTGGGGAGCCCGGCGGCCGAGCATGGCCACCGGCTGGTCGAGCTGGGTGTAGAGCTGCTTTTCCACCTCCTTGGGGTTGCGGTGGGGGCTGCGGCCGGGGTCGGGGGCGAAGTCGTTCCAGGACGCGACCAGGTGGGGGTCGACGTGCTCGTTGGCGTCGCCCTTGCCGAAGAGGTAGGCGATCAGCCGGCGGGTGCTGCCCTTGCCGGTGATGATCTTCGGTATCACCGGCCCTGCCTTCCCTCGGTGACCTGGGCGACGGCGGTGTCCACGTCGTCGATCGACGCTTCGACGCGGGCCAGGAGCCGGTGGACGACGTCTGGCTCGGGCCAGGCGCCGTCCTTGTTGAGGTGCCAGGTGAGCTGGTTGAGGTTGTTGCCGATCATGCCGAGCTGGCGGTTGGCGGCCATCAGTGCCTTCACCATGGCGCGGTAGTCGGCGATCGCAGCTGTGGGGTCCTCGGCGCGGGCTGCGGCGAGCGACGCCTCGGCGACGTAGCCGCCGATCTGCATACGGCTGAGCGCGGCGGCGTGGGCGAGGTCGGTGAACTCGCTGTCGCTGTAACGGGGATGGACGCGGCGCTCGCGCAGGCGCGACTGACGCAGGCGGCGCTGCGGTTTCGGCGTCCGCGCGGCGTGCGGCGACGGTCTGGTGGCTCCCGTCTCGGTCGGCACCCCCGGGCCGACCGACCTCGATGCCCCCTCGGCGCCGGGTGCCTCCGCCGCCCCAGGGGCAAAGGCAGGGTAAGGACTCCTTACCCGACAACTTGCTGCGCTGTCTGGGGCTGAGGTGGTGTGCATCTGCTCCTGAGGCATGGGCAGTTCGTGGTGCTGTTCGTGCATGGTGGTGCTCCGGTACTGAGGGGGCGGGAGGCGTGTCACGTGCGTCGCATCCGTCCCATGCCTGGTCAGCACAGGTACGGACACTCGGGCAGGTACGGAGAAGTCCGTCCCGGCGAGGACATCCGTCCCCGCGCTGACCTGCGCGGGGACGGATGCGACGCAGTGATACGGACCCGGTGGAGATGGGTCAGCGGGCGCGTTTGGGGCCGGCGGGGCCGCTGGGCGGGCCGATGGGCACCTGACCCGCCGGGGCGGCGGGCGGTTTGCCCTGGGCCGGGGGCGCGGGTGTGGCGTCGTGCGTGGGGGCGGGCGCCGTCTCGGTGAGGTCGGGGCAGTGTCGGGCCCAGCTGTCGAGGAACCGGTTACGGGCGTACCCCTTGGCCTGCCTGCCCTTGTCGAACCGGTAGTTGGCCGGGCGGATGTCGAAGTCCCGGAGCATTCTGCCCAGGTGGTAGGCGTTGAGCCCGTTGGTGCCGTGCTCTGCCCAGGGGGCGTCGGGGTCCTGGAGCAGGGCGGTGACCAGATCCAGGGAGGACAGGGCCTCGGGGCTGCCGTGTGCCTCGAAGACGCGGTGGATGTCGCGCAGCAACCTTGTCTTCAGGTTGGTCTGCTCGTCCTGGACGGCCTCGTACCGGGTCATCGCGACACAGGCCGCACGGGCGCTGGCTGGCCACTGGCCGCCGGCCAGGTCGGCGATGATGACCAGCGGTTCCCAGGTGTCTGCTGCCCGGTCCTCCACCGGCATGGTCGGCGCCATGCGGCCTGCCGTGCCGCGCAGCGGGCCCAGCCAGGCGGCCAGCTTGTCCCGCAGCGCGTTCAGTTCCGGTGTGGCGTAGCGCGAGCGGAACGGGGTCACCTTCTCTCCCGGCTTGCGCTTTTGCATGCGGAGCACGACCGCCCGGTCTGTGATCGTGTCGGGCAGGTCGCCGATCGAGGCCAGCGCGGCCATGGCGAAGGTCGGATACGGGGTCGGCTTGTGCTCCGGACCGGAGATGCGCCAGGCGGGCCGGTTTCGCTGGTGTCCGGCGTTCAGCAGGCCGCGCAGTTCCTCGTTGTCGCCGGCCTTGCTGAAGATGGTGTCGGCCTCGTCCACCAGGATCGTGCGCGGGTTCTTGCCGATGACGCGGAAGAGCACCGCCGTGGACATGTTCACCGTCATGATCGGCTGGTGGACGGTCTCGTGGAGCACGTCCAGAACCCGGGACTTGCCGCAGCCCTTCGTCGGACCTACGACCGCCAGACGCGGCGCGTGCTGCAGAACGGTCTGGATGTGCGTGGCCGCCACCCACAGGGTGACCGCTGTCAGTGCCTCGTCACTGGGCAGCACGACGTACTTGCCGATCGCCGCCCGCAACTCATCCAGCAGTTCCGCACCCTCACCGGAACCCCTTTCCCCAGGGTCTGCCGGTCCCCGAGGAGGCCGGGAGCCGGTCCCGTGATCCGGTCCCCGTATGCTTCCGCCTCCGCCGGGTGTTCGACGGTCCCCGACGTGGGGGACCGTGTGTCCTCCTGATCCTGGCGGCGCCAGGGGATGCCTTCGCCGGGGACCGCGGGAGTGGGCCAGCCGGACGGGGAGGTGTTCGTGGAGCTGGGGGACGTAGGGTCCTCCATAGGCGTTCCTCTCCGGTGAGGGGCAGGACGGGCAAGGTCCCGCCCCTCACCAGCTCGTTCGTTCAGGGATGGGCGATCAGTCGGGAAGTCTTCGGCCCTCGGCGTTGGCGCGCCGGGGGCCGCTTCGTTGTCCGCGCCAGACGCGGGGTCAGGCCGTGAGGTCGTACGACGTCTGGGCATCCAGCCACGCGTCCACCTCCCGCCAGCGGTAGCGCAGGTGACGGCCGACCTTGTGGACGCTGGGGCCGATGCCCCGGTACTTCCACTGGTAGAGGGTCTTGACCGGTACCCCGAGGTACGCGGCCACGTCGGCGGGAGTGGCGAGCTGGTCACGCTCGGCGCCGGCAAGGCGCGGGGAGTGGTTCGGCAATGAGGTCTCCATATCGGAATCAGGGTTTTTGATGGCAGGCGTGGGCGACACAGCCACACCACCTGGGAAGCGTCCAGAGTGAATTCTTAAACTCCCGGTTACTTCCCTCGGCGTCGCCGGGGAAGACCAAAACTGTAAGGGCGGATCGCCGGTTGCCGAAATAGCTCCCGCGGAAGCCGAAATTTTCTGCGGCGAAGCAACCGGCCGAGGTGCCGGAATCCGGTACCTCGGCAGCTCAGAAGCGGTGTCCAGCAGTCAGGAGTGACGCGGCCAGCCCGCCGGACACCTCATCCGATAGGTGCTCAAATCGCCCAATTCTTTGACGCGGAGGGAAGGTAGCACAACCTCCTCGCTGAAACGGCTCGTGATGTACCGGAATTCGACGAGACGAACACCATTTCGCCCCCGAATGACTTTTGGAGAGTTTAAGAGCTAACTCTTGCCATAGCGGTCGGCTGCAAGTTACAGCTATGTGTCATGCCCAACCGACCTGTCGAAATAGGCCCCGCCGGCCTTCACGCCGCCCGCGCCATCGAACACCTACGCCTCGTGCGCGGGCTGACCCAGCACCAGCTCGGCGCCCGCTGCACCGCACTGGGCCGCCCGATGGCCAACACCGCCCTCAGCCGCACCGAACGCGCCCGCCGCCGCTGCGACATCGACGACCTCGTCGCCATCGCCACCGCGCTCGGCGTTCCTCCCGCGACCCTGCTCCTGCCACTCCCGTCAGGGCCCAGTGATGACCGGAGGGGGTGCTAGTTGGCGCGGGTCTGGATTGAGGACCGCATAGGGCACGCGGCGTACGTTCGCGCTGCGGCGGAAGCCAAGCGGGCGGGCCGTACGCCACCGGGGCGCTACCGCGTGCGCTGGTACGACCCTGACGGCAAGCCGAAGATGAAGACCTTCACCCGCAAGGTCGATGCCGAGGCGGAGCGGACGAAGATGGAGTCCCGCCTCAGCGACGGCTCCTACCGTGATCCAGCCGCCGCGCGGGCGAAGTTCGCAGAGATAGCGGAGTCCTGGCTGGCTGCGCAGCTCCATCTCAAGCGTTCAACCCGAGGCCGCTATCGCGGTGTTCTCGACGTCCACGTGATCCCCAAGTGGGGCACCACGCCATTGGACCGCATCCACTTCGAGGACATCGCCGAGTGGCTCGCGGACCTGCTGTCCGGCGAGGCGACCGGCGGCAGGAAGCTGAGCCCTCGGTCGGTCCGCAAGGCGTACGTCGTTCTCAGCCGTGTTCTCGGCTACGCGGTCAAGGCCCGTCGTCTGGCGGTCAACCCGGCTGTCGGCGTGCCCTTGCCGAAGGTGATGCCCGCTGACCACGTGTACCTCGACGACATGCAGGTCGACGGGCTGGCCAACGCGGCAGGCGCCTACCGGGTGTTCATCCTGCTGCTGGCCTACACGGGTCTGCGCTGGGGTGAGGCGTCCGCGCTGAAGGTGGGACGTGTCGACCTGGACGCCTGCCGGGCGCACATCGTCGAGGCGTACGTCGAGGACAACGGCAAGCTCTACCTTGACACCCCCAAGAACCACGAGCGTCGCTCCGTACCGATCCCGCGGTTCCTGGCCGAGGAGCTGAAGCCTCACGTCCAGGGGCGGGGAGATGAGGAACTGCTCTTCACCGCCCCGCAGCGCGGGCCTCTGCGGGCCCGCAACTTCCGTCAGCGGTTCTTCGCGCCGGCGGTCGTGAAGGCCGGACTGGGGCACCTCAAGGTCACCCCGCACAAGCTGAGGCACACGGCAGCCTCGCTCGCCATCGCCAGCGGCGCGGACGTCAACGTCGTCCAGACGATGCTGGGCCACAAGTCGGCGACGCTGACCCTGGACACGTACGGGCATCTCTTCCCGGACCGCCTGGACGAGGTCTCGAAGAAGATGCACAAGCGCCGCTCCAAGCAACTGGCCAAGGCGAAGGCCAAGCTGGAGAAAGCGGAGAAGAAAGCCCGCAAGGCTGCCGAGGCCGTGGCCGTCCTGGAGGATCCCGCGGCGTGATGTGTGCCAAATCCGTGCTGTCTTTGACAGCAGGGGTCGTTTCGGCGGCGCGGCGGAACGCCCCCTGCTGTCGGGCTGCTAGGGCAGGTCGCGGCGGACCAACGCCCGAGCGAATGGTTCTCCGGTGGCCTGGGCGTAGGCCATCCGCTCGCGCACCTCGCTGAGGGTGCGCGGGCGGTAGCCGGGGCCGCCGCAGCAGCTCTTGTGGAAGCGCACACCGGCGTGCAGCAGCACTGAGAGAGTGCGCCAGGCGGCGGTGTCCCGCCTCTTGGGTGCCGCGAAGGCGGAGCCGACGTGGATCAGTGGTTCGGCGCAGCGTGGACAGACCCGGTCGTGGTCGTGGTAGCCGGGGTAGGGCTGCTTGTACGAGGCCCGGCAGGGCAGGCAAACGTACGAGGTCTTGGCATGGGCCATGCGGGAAGGGTAGAGCCACCACAGGGTCGGGCTCGACAGATTTCCGGCAGCCTGCACAGGCCCTTCAGTAAAGGTGGGGCGGCGATGGCCGACCGTACTTGCTTCTACTCGCCCCTTCGGAGTGCTGCGTCGACGGCGGCAGCAGCATCCCTCGCGGCCAGCTCGCTGATCTCTCTGGGGACCTCGCGGTCGTCGTACACGAAGAGTCTTGCGTCGACGATGTGGGTCTTCGGTTGCCAGCCGAGACGACGGCCCGCCTCGCGTGCAGCACGACGGACGTCCTTGAGTTCGCCCATCTCCTCAAGATCGCCGCTGCTCAGGATCAGCTGCCCGTGGTAGCCCCGGTAGCGAGGCTTCAGTGAAGCCCGCATCAGGCTCTCCAAGCGGTCGACCAGCTTCTCGTACCGGCGCCGGGCCAGCTCGTCCTTCGCGGGCATATCGCACAGCTCCCCACCTCTGCCCGCAGCCGCATGTGTGCCATATGTGTGCTGCGAGGAAGAAGGCCCTCCCGTCCGACGGACGGAAGGGCCTCTGACCAGGTGTTTCTCTGTGCCCCCGGCAGGATTCGAACCTGCGACACCCGCTTTAGGAGAGCGGTGCTCTATCCCCTGAGCTACGGAGGCCCGGCGTCAAGGCGGCATGGTGGTGCCGCCGCGTCGCACCGCCACAGTGTAGCGGGTCGTGCACTTGGATCGTTTCGGGTGCTCCGGGCCGCCGAAGGCTCGGGCCCGGGGTGCCCCCGGGCCCGAAGCTCCGGCCCGAGCCCCCGGCCCGGAGGCCCACCGGCCGCCTCAGTCCCCCGCTGGCCCGAATCCCGCGATCGGGTTCCGCAGCGTGCCGATCAGCTGCAGTGCCCCCGCCGGGTCCTGGAGGTCGACCATCTCCCGGTTGTTGCGGAGCTGGAGGCGGTTGAGGCAGGAGAGGGCGAAGTCCTCGGTGAACATGTCGTACTGGGCGAATTTGTCCGCGAGGTGGGGGGCGGATCGCTGGTAGGCCAGGACGGAGTCGGCGACCGTCTGCCAGAAGGTGTCCTCCTCCAGGAGGCCCTCGGTGACCAGGATGCCGTTGAGGAAGCGGAGGAAGCAGTCGAAGACGTCGGTGAAGATCGAGAGCAGTTTCTTGTCTTCGGGGACGTCCACGCGGATGCGCTCGACGGTCGGGGGGAGGACCGTGGTGGGGTCCATGACGGCGATTTCCTCGGCGATGTCCTTGAAGATCACGCGCTGGACGGCGCCGTCCTCGATCACCAGGATGACGTTCTCGCCGTGCGGCATGAAGACCAGGTCGTAGCCGTAGAAGCTGTGCAGCACGGGGGTGAGGTAGGCGTCCAGGTAGCGGCGCAGCCAGGTGGCGGGGGTGAGGCCGGATTCCTCGATGAGGGCGCTGACGAAGGAGGCGCCGTCGGGGTCGGTGTGGAGGAGGGACGCCATGGTGGCCAGGCGCTGGCCGGGTTCCAGGGACGGGACGGGGCTCTCGCGCCACAGGGCGGCGAGCATTTTGCGGTACGGGGAGCCCTTCGCGGTGGCGGCCTCGTACTGGCGGTGGTGGTAGCCGATGGCGGCTCGTTCCCGGATGATCGAGAAGCCGCAGGACCGGAAGGTGTCGTCGGCGGAGATCAGGCCGGCCAGCCAGTCGTTGATGGCCGGGGTCGCCTCCATGTAGGCGGCCGAGAGGCCCCGCATGAAGCCCATGTTGAGGACCGACAGCGCGGTTTTCACATAGTGCTTGGACGGGTCGCTGGTGTTGAAGAAGGTGCGGATCGACTGCTGGGCGAGGTACTCGTCGTCGCCGGGGCCCAGGCACACCAGATACTGCCGGGCGACCTCGGCGGCGAAGCTGACCGACAGCTTGTTCCACCACTGCCAGGGGTGCACCGGCAGCAGGTGGTAGTCGGCCGGGTCCAGGCCGAGGTCGGTGAGGGTCTGCGCGAAGCGGGCCCGGGTCCGCTCGCTCAGTTCGGAGTGGATCAGCGCGTCGTAGTCCAGGTCCGCGGAGGCCGTGAAGGTGGAACGGTCGCGGCGGGCGGCGAGCCAGATCAGGTGGACGGGGCTCGCGGTCTCGGGGGCGTACGAGAGGTATTCATGGATGCCGAAGCCGAGACGGCCGTTGTTGGCGACGAAGCAGGGGTGGCCCTCGGTCATCCCCGTCTCGATCTCCTGGAAGCCGGATTTGGCCAGCTGGGCGGCGCCCACCGGCTCCGCGGCCAGTTTGAAGGCCGTACCGGAGAGGGTGGAGCCGATCTCCTCGAGGTAGACGGGGAGGACGTCCTCGCTCAGGCCCAGCCGCTCGCTCAGCTCGATGAAGAAGTCCAGGGCGTCCAGGGGGAGTTCGGCGCCGGACCGGTCGTGGCGGGTGATGCTGTCGGCGTCGACCAGCCAGTGGTCCAGGGAGAGCACCCGGGCGGCGAAGCGGTAGGTCACCGCCCCGTCGTCGCTGGTCACGGCGTAGCGGCCGTCGGGGCCGAGCTCGGGGGCGAGCAGGCGCTCGTGGGTGAACTCGGCGAGGGCCTTGCGGATGAGGAGGCGGCCCGCCCGGTCCCACAGATCGGGGGTGAGGTGGGCGACGGCGTCGCGGGGGCTCATCGGGTCACTCCTTGGACGGCGCGGGCGGCGAGGGCGGTGCGGGCGGCCTCGAACCGCTCGCGGGTGCAGACGCTGAGGTAGGCGTCCTTCTCGGGTTTGGCGATCCGCTCGACGATCTCGAAGCCGACGGCCGTGTTGAGCGCGTGCACCGCCGCGTTGCGCACATCGGGCTCGACGACGACGCGCCGGACGTGCGGATCGGCGAAGCAGAACTCCATGACGACGGTGATCACGGCCAGCGTGAAGCCGTGCACCGGGGTGTCGGTCGGCGCGCAGAGGAAGTGCATGCCGACGTCGCCGGGCCGGGCGGGGTAGAGCCCCTCGAGTTCCACCCGCGACGGGTCGTAGCGCTCGGCCAGGAACGCCGGGCGTCCCTCGTGCAGGCCGATGAACGCGTCGTGGTGCGGATGCTCGTGGATCCTGCGGTACTCGGCGGCGACCTCCGCCTCGTCCGCGCCCTGCATCATCCAGTAGGACGCCTTGGGGTGGGTCACCCAGCCGTGCAGCAGCCAGGCGTCGGCCGCCGGGTCCAGGGTGCGCAGGGCGAAGGTGCCCAGGCGCGTGTCCGTGTGCTCGAAAACCGGTGCCGGTGTCATGAGATGGCTCCTTCCGGTGCGCCGAACTCCTGGAAGGCGATGGACTTCTCCACCGGGTAGTGCTCTCGCCCCAGCAGCTCACGGATGATCCACGAGTTGCGGTACGGGCCCATGCCCAGGTCCGGGGAGGTCAGGCTGTGGGTGTGGGTGGCGCCGTTCTGGAGGAAGATGCCGCGCCCGGTGGTGTCGATGCTGTAGTTGCGGGCGACCTCGAAGCGGCCGTGGCCGTCCCAGCGGATGCGGTCGCGTACGGGGTCCAGGAAGGCGGGCACCTGGTAGCGGTAGCCGGTGGCCAGGACGAGCCCGTGGGTGGTCAGCGAGAAGTCCCGCTCCTGCTCCGCGTGGCGCAGCCCCAGGGTGTACGTGCCGGACAGATCGTCGTACTCCGCGTCGGTGAGCGCGGTGTTGGTCAGCAGTCGCGTGGGCACCGGGCCGCTCACGCTCTTCTGGTAGAGGAGGTCGTAGATGCTGTTGATGAGGTCGGCGTCGATCCCCTTGAACAGGCCCTTCTGGTCACCCTCCAGCCGGTAGCGAGTGTCCTCGGGGAGCGCGTGGAAGTAGTCCACGTACTCGGGCGAGGTCATCTCCAGGGTGAGTTTGGTGTACTCCAGCGGGAAGAAGCGCGGGGAGCGGGTCACCCAGTTCAGCCGGTAGCCGTGGATGTCGATGTCGGCGAGCAGATCCTGGTAGATCTCGGCCGCGCTCTGGCCGCTGCCGACGATGGTGATGGACTCCTTGGACTGCAGCGCCTCCTTGTTCCCCAGGTAGTCCGTGTTGTGCACCAGATCGCCGTCCAGGCCGCGGCACACCTCGGGGAGGAACGGCGGGGTGCCGGTGCCCAGCACCAGATGGCGGGCCCGGTGGGTGCTGGTCTCGCCGGTGGCGGGACGCAGGGCGCGCACCGTGTAGAGGCCGTCGGCCTCGTCGTACTCGACGCTCGTCACCTCGTGGCCGAAGCGGACGGACGAGAGCTTCGCGGCGGCCCAGCGGCAGTAGTCGTTGTACTCGGCGCGCAGCGGATAGAAGATCTCGCGGATGTAGAAGGAGTACAGCCGCCCGGATTCCTTGAGGTAGTTGAGGAAGGAGTACGGGGAGGTGGGGTCGGCCAGCGTCACCAGGTCGGCCATGAACGGGGTCTGCAGGGTGACGCCGTCCAGCAGCATGCCCGGATGCCAGTCGAACTCGGGCTTGCTCTCCAGGAACAGCCCGTCGAGTTCCTCGATCGGCTCGGTGAGGCAGGCAAGGCCCAGGTTGTAGGGGCCGAGCCCGACCGCGATGACGTCATGGGTGTGCGGGGTGGGCACGAGGGTCTCCGGCGGGGTGAGGGGGCTCAACTGGCGCGCGAGTGGCGGGGGCCGCTGAGTTCGGGCTCGATGTGCAGGGCCAGATACTGACCGGCGTGCTCGGCGAGGAGGTCGAGGACATACGCGATGTCGCTCAGCGAGGTCTCCGGGTTGAGCAGGGTGAACTTGAGGTAGTGGCGGCCGTCGACGACGGTTCCGGCGACGACCGCCGCACCGGAGGCGGCCAGCGCCTCGCGGGCGTGCAGATTGGCCCGGTCGACGAGGTCCGGGTCGCCCGGCCCGTCGGTCGGCGGTACGTAGCGGAAGACGAGCGTGGACAGCTGGGGCTCGGTGACGACCTCGTAGCGCGGATCGGTGTCCAGCAGGGCCCATGCCTCGGCGGCCCGGTCCACCACCTCGTCGAAGAGCGCTCCGACGGCGTCCGCGCCCATGATCCGCAGCGTCAGCCACAGCTTGAGCGCGTCGAAGCGGCGGGTGGTCTGGATGGACTTGTCGACCTGGTTGGGGATGAGGTTCCGGGCGCTGCGCTCGGGGTTGAGGTAGTCGGCGTGGTACGTGGCGTGGCTGAGCGTGGCGCGGTCGCGGACCAGGACGGCGCTGGAGCTGACCGGCTGGAAGAAGGACTTGTGGTAGTCCACCGTCACCGAGTCGGCGCGCTCGATGCCGTCGAGCAGCCCGCGGCGGGTCGGGGAGGCCAGCAGTCCGCAGCCGTACGCGGCGTCCACATGCATCCAGGTGCCGTGCCGGTCGCACAGCTCGGCGATCTCGGGCAGCGGGTCGATGGAGCCGAAGTCGGTGGTGCCCGCGGTGGCCACGACGGCCATGACGACCAGGCCCTCGCGACGGCAGCGGTTCAGCTCGCGGGCGAGGGCGACGGTCCGCATCCGGCGGTCCTGGTCGCAGGGGACCGGGACGACGGCCTCGTAGCCGAGCCCCAGGATGGCGGCGGCCTTCTGGATGGAGAAGTGGCTGACCTGGGAGGTGAGGATGCGCAGCCGCGGCAGGATGGCGGATTTGGCGACCGTCTCGCCGGCCGCGGTGGCCTCCTTCTCCACCAGCGTGCACGCCTCGTCCCGCGCGAGCAGCATCGCCTGCAGATTGGACTGGGTGCCGCCGCTGGTGAAGATGCCTTCCGCGGCCTCGCCGAGGCCGATGCGCTCGGCGGTCCAGTCGATCAGCCGGCGCTCGATGAGGGTGCCGCCCGCGCTCTGGTCCCAGGTGTCGAGGGAGGAGTTGACGGCGGAGAGGACGGCCTCGCCCAGCAGTGCGGGGATCACCACGGGGCAGTTGAGGTGGGCGAGATAGCGCGGGTGGTGGAAGTAGACGGCGTCCTTGAGGTAGACGCTCTCCAGTTCCTTGAGGGCGGCGTCCGGATCGCCGAGCGGCCGCTCCAGGTCGATTCCGGAGATCTCGGGGGCGAGTTCGGCGGGGGTGACGCCGGTGAAGGGGCGCTCGGTGCGGGCGACGGTGGAGGCCACCAGGCCGACGCCGTCGGTCACGGAGCGCCGATAGCGTTCCGCCGTACGGCCGTTGAACAGGTGGGCCCTGCCATCCGCCGCCCCGGGTATCGGCTCCGGCGACGGGTCCTCAGCGGTCTGCGCGAGGAAACTCACGGTCGGTCCCTTCTGGAAATGAGCATGCGGGCGTGCGGAGGGTGCGGGCATGCGGCTGGCGGTGGGGAGAGGCGGCCCACCGCCCGCGGCCTGACGGCCTGATGGGCGTGCGGGGGCGCTGGACGCGGCGACAGGGCGCGTGGGGGCGCGCCGAGCGGTTGGCCGCCCGTCGTCCAGTGGTCGGTCTTTCGCGGTCCCGTGGCGGGATTCGGTTGTGGCGGTTCGGTTGTGGGGACTCAGTTATGAGGATTCAGCTGCGGGGATCCGACATTCCGGATGCGGGATGCGGGATGCGGGATGCGGGATTCGGTGGTGCGGAGCCGGTCCGGTACGGCGCTGGGGATCAGTCGTCGGTCGCGGGGCCGGTGCCCGACACGGCTTCCTCGACGAGCTGTTCCTCACAGGTGCCCAGGCGCCAGTAGCCGGTGAAGGTCACGGCCTTGCGGTCGAAGCCGCGTTGGCGCACCAGATGGCGGCGCAGCTCCTTGACGGTCCCGGCCTCACCCGCGATCCAGGCGTACGGCGTACCGGAGGGGAGTTCGGTGGTGCCCACGGCGTTCAGCAGCAGCGCGGAGCGCGGGGTGCCGGGGGCCACGGCGTCCCGGACCAGCCAGGTGATCTCGGCTTTCGCCGCGGTGCGCAGCTCCTGCATGTCCTCGGCGTGCTGGACCTCGAGCCATACCTTGGCGGGCAGGTCGGCGGGCAGCCATTCGAGGATGCCCGCGATGGCGGGCAGCGCGGTCTCGTCGCCGGTGATCAGCACCCAGTCGGTGCCGGACGGCGGACGGAAGTCGACACCGCCGTTGTCCTCCACGACCGGGCCCAGCAGGGTCACGCGGTCGCCCGCCTCGGCGCGCGCGGCCCAGCGGGCGGCCGGGCCGCTGTCGTCGTGCAGCGCGAAGTCCACGTCGATCTCGTCCGGGTCGTGGCGCTGCCGGCGCACCGTGTACGAGCGCATGATGCCGCGCTCGGCCGGGTCCATCGCCCGCCAGGTGGCGAACCAGCCTTCCCCCGCCTCGACCGGGACCACCGGGGCCGCCTGGCCGGGGTGCGGCAGGAACAGTTTGAAGCGCTGGTCGCGGCCGCCGCTGGTGAAGTCCTTCAGACAGGCGCCGCCGAAGGTGATCCGTGCCATGGACGGTCCGAGCGGGCGGGTCCGTACGACCCGCGCGTCGAAGAAGCGGAACGGAATGGCGGTGGTGGCGGTGGCGGTCGTGGTGGCTGCGGTGGTCATGGCAGGGGGTCTTCCCTTCGCTTGCCGTGGGGAGGCCGGGCCGGCCGGTCGAGCTGACCGTTCAGCTGAGCTTCTTCGCGTCCTGGATGGCCTTGGTGAGGGATTCGACGAGCGGGGCGGCGCCGGCGTAGGAGAAGCGCGGCTCGCTGCTCCAGGGGGTGATCTGACCGGCCTTGACCGCGGCGAGCTTGGACCAGGTCGGCTTGGAGGTCAGGGCCCCGGGCTGGAGGGTCGCGGTGCGGTTGTCGAGGAAGAGCACATCCGCGTCGTACTTGTCGGCGTTCTCCCAGCTGAGGCTCTCGAAGTAGCCGCCCTTGTCGGGCTTTTCGGGCATGACGAAGTCGACGCCGAGCTCGCTGAAGTAGATCAGGTCGGCACTGATCTTCGGGTTGGAGACATAGAAGAGGTCGGCGCTCGCGGAGCAGGCCATGACCTTGATCCGGTGCGATTTGACGGTTTTGCGCAGCGTCTCGGCTGCCTTCTCGAACCGCGCCTTGGCGTCGGTGACCTTCTTGGCCTTCGGATCGGCGCCGAGTGCCTCGGCCAGTGCGGCGTAACGCTTGATGGGTTCGAGCATGGAGACCCGGCCGGTGGTGATGGCGGCGCTGGGGGCCAACTGGAGGATCTTCTTCTTGCTCTCGTCCGGGATGTAGAAGAGCGCGCCCGGGTCGTACATGTTGGTGATCAGCAGATCGGGGCTGAGCGAGGCGTACTTCTCGACGTTGAACTGGCCCCAGGTGTTGCCGAGGGAGGTGGCCTGGTCGACGGGGAAGTCGCCCGCCTGGACGTCCGGCTTGCCGTTCTTCAGCGTGGTCGGCCCGAAGACGCCGGTGATCTGCTTCTCGATGCCGAAGTCGTAGAGCGCGGCCGCCGCGGCGATGTAGGCGACGATGTGCTGGGGCCGGCCGTCGAGACTGATCTTCTTCTTGCGGTCATCGGTGAACGACCAGGAGCCGCCGCCGTCATCGCTGCCGGAGCCCGGGCCGCCGTTGTCGCCACAGGCGGTGACCAGGGCTCCGAGTCCGAGGGCGCCGCCTGCGGCGAGCAGGCCGCGGCGGGAGAGGGGGAGTGCTCTGGCCTGGCGCATGAAGTGCTCTCTCTCGATGCGTACGGGGACGTGGTTCGCGGGACGGCAACCCGAGGACGTAGTTAGGTTAGCCTAACCAACCTGGTTGTCCAGTGGGCGGGGTCGTTCCGAACCTCACATCGAGGGGCTCACACGGCGGTTCAGGGCGGATTCACAGGTCCAGCACCAATCGGGGGCCACGACAGCGTGAGACGCAGATCATCATGGTCTCGCCCGAGGCCCGCTCCTCGTCGGTGAGCACGGAGTCGTGGTGGTCCACCTCTCCTTCGACGACATCCGTCTCGCACGTCCCACACGTGCCCTCCTCGCAGGAGTACAAAACCGGTACCCCCGCCGCCTCGACCGTGCGCAGCACACTGCGCTCCGGCTCCACGGTGAGGGTCAGCCCGGAGCGGGTGAGCACCAACTCGAAGGCGCCGCCCGCCGGTTCGGCGCCCGCCGCGTCCGTACGGGGCTGGAAGCGCTCGGTGCGCAGGGCCCGGTCCGGCCACGCGCGGCACGCCTGCTCGGCGGCCTGGAGCAGCGGTTCGGGACCGCAGCAGTAGACGAGGGTGCCGGGGTCGGACGGGGCGTCGAGATACGGCGCGAGGTCGAGCAGCCCCTCCTCGTCCTGCGGCACCAGGCGCACCTTGCCGCCGTAACGGGCGGCCAGCTGGTCCGCGAAGGCCATCGAGGCACGGGTGCGCCCGCCGTACAGCAGCCGCCAGTCGGCGCCCGCGGCCTCGGCGGCGGCCGTCATGGGGAGGAGGGGCGTGATGCCGATGCCGCCCGCGATGAACAGATACCGGGCGGCCGGGCGCAGCGCGAAGTGGTTGCGCGGCCCGCGCACCCGCACCGCGCTCCCCTCGGTGAGGGTGTCGTGCACCCGGGCGGAGCCGCCGCGCCCGGCGGGTGCGCGCAGCACCGCGATCCGCCAGGAGGCACGGTCGGCGGGGTCGCCGCACAGCGAGTACTGCCGGGTCGGGCCCGGGTCGAGGACGAGATCGAGATGGGCGCCGGGCTCCCAGGCGGGGAGTTCACGGCCCGTCGGATGGCGCAGGGTGAGCGCCACCACGTCCGAGGCCACCTCCTCCCGGCGGGCCACCAGCAGGGTGTCCTCGTACTCGCCGCCGGGGTTCATCACGTCATCTCCTTCCGGTGCCCGGTGGGATAGTGCCCGGTGGGATGGTGCCCGGTGGGGTGGGCGAGCATCCACTGCCACAGCTCGACCGGGTCCTCTGCGGTGCGCTCGGCGCCGCAGTGGCAGATGCCGTGCAGCACATCGGTGCCGGGCAGCCAGTCGATCCGGTACACCTCGGCCGTGGGGGCGCCGCTCGCCCACCCGTCGCCGGCCACCACCCTCAACGGAACCGCTGCGCGCTGCTCGCGCTTCATTTCGCGGCCGCCACGGCCGCGGTCCGCTCTCCTTCGGCGGCGAGACGGGCGAGGATGCGGCGCGCGGCCAGACCGCCGGTGTCGATGTTGATGCTGAGCTCTTGATACCCCTCTTGCTCGGTGTCCAGGGCCTTCTGGAGCAGATTCAGCGCCCCCACGTCCTGCAGCACCACGGTCCGGTTGAGGTCGTGGAGGAAGGCGGTCACCTCCTCGTCGTCCTGCGCGAAGTCCCGTGAGACGGCCCAGAAGTCGTACACATGGCGGTCCGTGGAGGGGGTGATGGCGTAGGTGATCTCCACATGGAAGGCGTCCGGGTCGGAGCCGTCCGGCTCCGGCAACACCCCGACCGGGGCGATCCGGCTGTGCAGGAGATAGAGACAGGGCGCGTGGTACTCGATGTCCTGCCAGCGGGTGATGCGGCCGTCGATCCCGGTGGAACGGGCGTAGAACGGCGGGCACTCGGCGTCGTCCATGTGCCGGCTGACCCGTACGACGCCCGCGCCCTCGTCGACCTCCGTGGTGATCGGGGTCTCGGCGACCTCGGGGGTGCCGATATAGCCGCTGTGCAGATACGTCTCGTGGGACAGGTCCAGCAGATTGTCCACCAGCAGGCCGTAGTCGGCGTCGATCGGCTCCATGCCGCCCACGGTCGTCCAGCCCGGATCGGCCAGCCAGGGAGCGCGCGGCACCGAGCGGGGATCGGCGAGCGCCGGGTCCCCGATCCACACCCACACCAGCGAGTCCTGCTCGACGACCGGATAGGAGCGGACCCGGGCGGTGCGCGGTACGCGCTTCTGGCCCGGTACGAACACACAGGTGCCGCCGGTGTCGTAGGTGAAGCCGTGGTAGCCGCAGACGACCGTGTCGCCGTCGAGACGGCCGGCGGTGAGCGGATAGCGGCGATGGACGCAGCGGTCGGCGAGCGCGATGACCGTGTCGTCGGACTCGGCGCGGTAGAAGGCGATGGGCTCGTTCAGGATGGTGCGCCCCAGCAGCTCCCGGCCGATCTCGCGGCCGTAGGCGGCGACGTACCACTGGTTTCTCGCGAAGGCGGTCATGCGTGCCAGCGTGGTGACGCCCGTCACGCACGGGCAACGGCCCTTCCACTCAGTGGAAGGGCCGTGCGGGGAGGCGTGCTGTGGCGGTGGACCGCCGGGCGGATCAGCTGCCGAACTGCCAGAAGACCGACTGATTCAGCGTCAGCAGGACGATGAGCACGACCACATCGGCGATGCCGAGCACGAGTCCGAGCAGCGCCCGGCCCCTGCGGCGGGTCTCCCGGGCGAGCGCGAGCGTCCCCAGGACGATCGCGCAGGGCCCGAAGACCGCGTTGAAGAGCAGCAGGCCGATCAGGCCGAGCACAAAGGAGGCGACGGCCATGCCGTCGGCGTCCCTGCGCGCCCGGATAGGTGAGGTGCGGGACGGTGCGGTGAGTGCCATGGGTCTCAGCTCCCCTTGTGGCCGGTGCGTTCGCGGATGAAGAAGATCAGCAGCCAGGCGCTGATGGCGCCCGCGGCGGCGAGGAACAGGGGGAGCGGAGTGTGCGCCGCCGCCCCCAGAAGAACTCCCATCAGGGCGAGTGCCGCGACGATGAAGAGCATGTGAGCCTCTCTCGAAGTGACGATCCGGATGCGGTTGGCGTGCGGATGGTAATTGTTCGGTGAACAGTTGGAATCACAACTGTTCACTGAGTTCTAGAGTACCCCGCCCACCCCTGGAAAAATTCAGCGAACAGCTGTTTACTGAATGATATGAGTCACACGCCAGGGGTCCGGCAGGCCCAGAAGGAGAAGACCCGGCGCGCCCTGATGGACGCGGCGTTGCGGCTGCTGGAGGACCAGAGCCTGAGCAGTCTGGGGCTGCGTGAGGTCACGCGGGCGGTGGGGGTGGCGCCGGCCGCCTTCTACCGGCACTTCCGGGATCTGAGCGATCTCGGTGTCGCACTGGTCGAGGAGTCCCTGGGCAGCCTGCACCACATGATCGGCGCGATACTCGCAGGTCAGGACGGTGACGAGGAGCGGATCGACGCCACCGTCGAGGCGGTCGCCGAGCATGTGCGCCGCTATCCCGCGCATATCCGCTTCATCGCACGTGAGCGGCATGGCGGGGTGCGTGCGGTGCGCGAGGCCATCGCCGCCGAGCTGGACCGATTCGCCGATGAGGTGGCCGCCGACTTCTCCCCGCGGCTGACGCCGGACGGCTGGCCGCCGGAAGATGTCCGGATGCTTGCGGAGCTGTATGTGGACCACATGGTGATGACGGCGACGGCGTTCCTGGAGGCGCAGCCGGATCATCCGCGGCTGGAGCGGCGGGTCGCCGACACCGCGCGCAAGCAGCTGATGCTGATCAGCCTCGGGCGCCGCCACTGGCGCGACGGGTGATCTCCACGCCGAAGTCACCGGCCGCGTCCCGGCCGGTGACGCGGACGCGTATCCGCAGGCCGTTCGTCTCCGTGCGGAAGGTCTCGCCGGGCGCGTAGGTCGCGTCGCTGAGCCCGGGGTGGACATTGCGTTCCCGGGTGCAGCCGCGGCCGTGGGGGGTGGAGTCCATGATGGTGACGGGGCCGCCACCGGAGTCGACACCGGTGTCCACCCGGGAGATCAGGACGCCGGGCTTGCAGATGGCCTCGTCGTTGCCGCCGCTCGCGCGCGCCTCGATCGCATAGCCGGTGGACGGCGAGACGGGGACGAAGACCAGCTTGGTGCCCTCCGGACGGCTCAGCGGGGACAGGACGTGCGCGAAGACCCCGGAGCGGGCGGCGCAGGCGATCTGCCGCGGGCCGAGCCAGCCCAGCTTCCACTTGTGCCAGGCCAGCAGGTCGTTGCCGACGCCCCAGTCCTCGGACATCACATCCCAGTGGCCGGCCTTGTCGCCGCCGCCCCGGGTGTAGAGGTCGGGCAGCCCGAAGACATGGCCGTTCTCATGGGGCAGGACGCGGAAGCCGGTGCGGCGCAGCGAGCCGGAGCCGTCGTCCTGGCGGCTGTAGACGAAGGAGACATTGGCCAGCGGAACGCCGTCGGCGGTCGGGGCCTGCTGGTTGTCGGCGTAGGTGACGGAGAGCACGGCATGCGCGGCCGGCGGCCCGGCGTTCGGGGTGACCAGGACGTTCACCAGGTCGTAGCGGCGGAAGTCGACCTTGGGGTCGGCGGCCTTGGCGATGTCGGCCACCAGTCTGCGATAGCCCGGGTCGAAGGGGCTGCCGCGCTTGATGCCGTAGGCGCGGAACGAGCGCGGCATCCGCAGCCAGTGGGTGATCGGTATCTCGGGGCGGTAGTCCAGTCGTCCGTACGAGCTCTGCGCGAACCACCGGGTGGTCTGGGGGAAGAACTCCTCGAAGCGCTGGCGGGCGGTGCCCTGGCCGCGCACATCGGGAAAGTCGATCATGAGGTTGAGGGCGTGGACCGTGCCGGTGCTGCGGCTGTAGCCGCGGCCGGTGGGTATGCCCTCGGACATCTGCAGCCCCGGTCCTGAGGCGAGGGCGCAGGGCGCGAGCGAGCCGAAGGCCGGTCGTCCGGAGGGCGCCGGGGCCAGTTCGGGGGGCGCGGGGGACCCGGGACGCGGAGTCGCCGCCGGGGCGACCACCGCCACCGTGAGCACGGCGGCAGTGGCGAATGCGCTGCCTCTGCGGGGCCGGCGTATTCGTATGCGGTGGCGGGTGGTCCCATGCGTCTGCCTCATTGCCGACCACGGTGTGACGGCGCGGGCCGGATCGCTCGTGGGGTACCGCCGAGTGAGGGAATGACCTGCTCCGTTTGGGCGGCGGGGGGTGCCGAGCAGGTGTGAGGCAGGTCACCTGCGGACGCGGAAATTCCGGGGAGTGATTCCCCGTTTAACCCGGTGACCGCATAAACGGGGACTGACTCCCCGGAAATGTTGAAGCTCGAACGTCTGGGCCGGGGCCTGGTGTCGCCACCAGGCCGCCGGAGAACCGTACGCATGGATGCCGTACGCAGAAAGGAGTGCTGTCATGGCCGCCGACACGATGACCGCGAAGTCCGCGCAGCCCCGGCTGCGCGCGGACGCCCTGCGCAATCGGGAGCGTATTGTCGTGGCCGCCCGTGAGGTGATCGTCGAATCCGGGGCGCAAACCCCCCTCGATGAAATCGCTCGACGGGCAGGGGTCGGGAATGCCACGATCTACCGGCACTTCACGGACCGCCGTGAGCTCATCCACCATGTGGCGCTTTCGGTGATGTCCGGCGTCGCCGACCAGGCCGAAGCCGCCCTGGCCGAGGAGGCAGACTCCTTCTCGGCGCTGCGGCGCTTCGTCCATGCCGCGGCGGACGAGCGCATCGGCGCGCTGTGCCTTCTGCTCTCCGACGGCCTCGACAAGGAGCACCCTGACCTCATTGCCGTCCGCGACCGTCTGTCCGCCGGAGTCGAGGCCCTGATGGGGGCCGCGAAGGCCGACGGCCGACTGCGCACCGACATCGGTGTCGGTGATCTGATGGTCGCGCTCAACCAGCTCACCCGGCCGCTGCCCGGCAGCTTCTGTGTGGACTTCGACGCCTTTGTGCACCGGCATCTGCAGATCTTCCTGGATGGATTGCAGGCCCCGGCGCGCTCCGAACTACCCGGCAAGTCCGTGACCTTGGAGGATCTGCAGCACCGGCCGTGACATAGATCGCACCCGGCCGATCCCGGAGCACCGCTTATTTCGCGCGCGTTCACAAGTCTTCTGTACGTGCGTCGACGCCTCTCGCTACCTGTTACCCAACGGCCTGAGCCGGCCTGACTTCGGTCGGCACCACTCGTCCCATTTATCACTCTCCGCACCGCTAGGTAGGCTCACCCATGCCTGAAACGGCACCATTCGTGGATCCCCGGCGCTGGAAAGCGCTGATATTCATCGCCCTCGCCCAGCTGATGGTCGTGCTCGACGCGACCATCGTGAACATCGCGCTGCCCAGTGCCCAGGCCGACCTCGGCATCTCCGACGGCAACCGGCAGTGGGTCATCACGGCCTACGCCCTCGCCTTCGGCGGACTGCTGCTCTTCGGCGGCCGGATCGCCGACCTGTGGGGACGTAAGCGGACCTTCATCGTCGGCCTGGCCGGCTTCGCGGCCGCCTCGGCCATCGGCGGCGCCGCGCTGAACACCAGTGTGCTGCTGGGCGCGCGTGCGCTGCAGGGTGTGTTCGGCGCGCTGCTCGCCCCCTCAGCGCTCTCGCTGCTCGCGGTGATGTTCACCGACCCCAAGGAGCGCGCCAAGGCGTTCGGTGTCTTCGGTGCCATCGCGGGTGGTGGCGGTGCCGTCGGTCTGATCCTCGGCGGTGTGCTCACCGAGTACATGGACTGGCGCTGGACCTTCTTCGTGAACATCCCGTTCGCCATCGTCGCCGCGATCGGCGCGGTCGCCGTGATCCGCGACCCGGTGGAGAGCCGCAACACGTCCCGGCTGGACGTCCCCGGTGTGCTCCTGGCCACCTCGGGTCTGGTCTCGCTGGTCTACGGCTTCACCCGCGCCGAGTCCGACGGCTGGTCCGCGGGCCTGACCATCGGTCTGTTCGTCGCCGCGGCCGTGCTGCTGATCGCCTTCGTGGCCGTCGAGTCGCGGGTGAAGGCGCCGCTGCTGCCGCTGCGCGTGGTCACCGACCGGAACCGGGGCGGTGTCTACGCCTCGCTGGGCCTCGCCATCATCGGCATGTTCGGCCTGTTCCTCTTCCTCACCTACTACATGCAGGTCGTCAAGGGGTACAGCCCGGTCAGGACCGGCTTCGCCTTCCTGCCGATGGTCGCGGGCATGATCACCGGCTCGACGCAGATCGGCGCCCGGCTGATGACCCGGGTCCCGGCGCGGCTGCTGATGGGACCGGGCTTCCTGGTCGCCTCGGTCGGCATGCTGCTGCTGACCCAGATCGACCTGGACACCTCGTACCCCGCGCTGATCCTGCCCGGGTTCCTGCTCCTCGGCCTCGGCATGGGTACCGCCTTCATGCCGGCGATGAGCCTGGCCACGCATGGCGTCGAGCCGCGTGACGCGGGTGTCGCCTCGGCGATGGTCAACACCTCGCAGCAGGTGGGCGGCGCTATCGGCACCGCGCTCCTGAACACCATCGCGGCGAGCGCCACCACCGCGTACGCCAAGTCGCATGCGGCCGGGGCTCCTTCCCGCACGGCGCTGGAGCTGCAGTCGATGGTGCATGGCTACACCGCCGCCATCTGGTGGGCGGTCGGCATCCTGGTGCTGGCCGGGGTGATCGCCATCACGATGGTCAACGCCGGACATCAGGGAGGCGGCGGCGCGGTCGCCGGCTCCGATGAAGGAGCGGCGGAGGACGCCATTCCGGTCATGGCGCACTGACGCGCTGAGGTAGTTCGTAGGTGGGCGAAGGCTCCGTTCCCCTGGGGAGAATCCTGGGGGAGCGGGGCCTTCGTCCGTCCTTCGCTCGTTCGGTCCTCGGCGTGCTGGGACGGGGGCGTCAGCGCAGCCAGGGGAGGTCGGCGCCCTCCGGTTGCAGACCGTCCGCGATGATCCGGCAGATGGTGCCGAACTGCTCGACCTGCTCGGGGGTGAGCCGGTCGAAGACGGCCATCCGCACGGCGGACACATGGCCGGGGGCGGTCTCCTCCAGCACCTTGACCCCCTTGTCGGTGAGGACCGCGTTCTGCCCGCGCTTGTCGTCGGGGCAGTCCTCGCGTCGGACCCAGCCGTCCTTCTCCATGCGCGCGATGGCATGGGACAGCCGGGATCGGGTGATCTTGGCGGCCTCGGCCAGTTCGGTCATCCGCATCCGGTGGCGTGGCGCCCAGGAGAGCTTCACCAGCAGGCCGTAGTAGACGTGGGGCATGCCGGCGTCCCGCTGCAGCTGGCGGTCGAGGTGGTCCTCCAGAAGCATGTGCGCCTGGACGTACGCCAGCCAGCTGCGTTGCTCGTCATCGGTCAGCCAACGCGGTTCGTCGGTGTCTGAGGGGGTCTTCATGGCGTTGTCCACGCGTCCATTCTAGAGAACACTTTTTGAACTTTAAACAAGTGTGCGGTACAGTGATGGGTACTTGCTTGAGACTTCAAGTATCCTTGTCGGGCTCTGCCGAGGAGACCTCATGTCCGCGCTCGACGGGCGTATGCCCGCCCTTTACCTCAGTCATGGTGCTCCGCCGCTCGCCGACGATCCGGTCTGGCCCGGACAGCTCGCCGCCTGGGCCGCGGGCCTGCCCCGGCCCCAGGCCATTCTCATGATCTCCGCCCACTGGGAGGAGGCGCCCCTGGCGATCGGGGCCACCCAACAGGTGCCACTGGTCTATGACTTCTGGGGATTCCCCCAGCACTACTACCAGGTGCGGTACGCGGCGCCGGGAGCCCCCGAGCTCGCCGAGCGGATCCGTAAGACGCTGCGCACGGCGGGGACACCGGTCCAGGACATCCCCGACCGGGGGCTGGACCACGGGGCGTATGTGCCCCTGGTCGAGATGTATCCGGAGGCCGACATCCCGGTCCTGCAGGTCTCGATGCCGACCCTCGACCCGCGGAAGCTGATGGAGATCGGACGGAAGCTGGCGCCGCTGCGGGACGAGGGCGTCCTGATCGTCGGCAGCGGCTTCTTCACCCACAACCTGGCCGCGATGCGGCAGACGGGCCCGACGCCGCCCAGTTGGTCGGCCGAGTTCGACGACTGGGGGCAACGGGCCCTGGACGCACAGGACATCGACGCGCTGCTGGACTTCGAGCGCACGGCCCCGGCGGGACGGCTCGCCCACCCGCGCACCGAACACTTCGCGCCATTGTTCGTCACGCTGGGCGCGGCGGAGGCGGAGTTGCGCAGCCAGCGAAGCGTGATCGACGGCTTCTGGATGGGGTTGGCGAAGCGGTCGCTGCAGTTCGGGTGAGCCGGGGGAGGGGCTCGGCGAGCGGTGGGTCCGAGCGGGTACGGACCGGCTCGTCGGGTACGGACCGGCCCGTGCCCGCCTCAGAGCGCCGGGTCGATCATCGCGCAGGCGTGGAGCGCCGCGGCCAGGGCCATGGCGTCCGGGCCCTGGGCGACGTCGAGGGCGGTGTCGGTGAGCTTGATGGCGTGCTCATCGCCGTGCGCGGCGGCGCGGGCGAAGACCTCCTCGGGGGTGACGCCGACCGCGGACGGCAGCCGGTCGGCCGGGAGCGGCTCCTGCGGCGCGTACACCGCCGTGACCGCGGCACTCGCCGCCCATGCCGCGTCCAGACTCGGCGCCCACAGCTCCCGCGGCAGCGCGGGCAGGACGCGCAGTACGGCGTTGGGCGCGGTCGCGGCGTGGACCAGCATGACCGGTGAGCCGTGGCCGTGGGTGGCGTAGCGATGGGTCGCGG
Organism: Streptomyces sp. NPDC007875; assembly: GCF_042868035.1. Taxonomy (NCBI): domain Bacteria; kingdom Bacillati; phylum Actinomycetota; class Actinomycetes; order Kitasatosporales; family Streptomycetaceae; genus Streptomyces; species Streptomyces sp. NPDC007875. The sequence goes on from NZ_JBIADZ010000011.1 coordinate 225,964, forward strand.
CCCGCACGAGCTCGGTCAGCCGCCGGCGCGCCTCCTCCGCCGGGTCGGTGGCGTCGGGGGTGGTCGTCCGGCTGGTGGGCTGCGGGGTGGGCGTCTGGCCGGGCTGCGGGGCGGGCGTCTGGCCGGGCTGCGGGGTGGGCGGCCAGGTGGGGAAGGCGGTGAGGCGGGCCAGCCGCGCCCGTATGCCACCGCTCTGGTCCGCGATCGGCTCCACGGCGGCCAGAGCGTCGGCCGCCGCCCCCGAGGCGGGGCCCGGCTGCTGCCGGAGCGGCGGCAGCGGGGCGTGCCGGGCGGCCCAGTAGCCGAGGGCGTGGGCCAGTTCGGCGGTGCGGGGAGCGGTCGCAGTGCCCGGGTCGTCCAGGAGGGTCCGTACGGCGTGGCCGACCCGGATCACCGGATGCGTCGCGCCGCCCGCGATGCCCGGCAGCAGCCGTGGCCACCACACGGCGAGCACGTCCCGCCAGGGGCGGTCGGCGAGCTCCCGGTCGAAGTAGGCCGGCCAGTCGGCGAGACGGCGTGGATCGCCGAGCGCCTCGCGCCAGTTCTCCTCGGTGATCCGGGCGTACGAGCCCGGCATCTCCTCCAGCTTGTCGCGGTAGCGGTCCAGCCACCGGTGCACGGTGCGCCCCTGGCCGTGACGCACCAGCGCCTCCACGGCCATCGGCGCGTGATTGCTCAGCCATCCCTCATGCTCGGGGCCGGAGGCATGCAGTCGCTCGAGGGCTTCGTCGAGGGTTCCACTCGTGTCGTCCGTCATGGCCACACGCTAGGGAGGGCGGGGCGGCCCCGAATCGGGCCGAGGACGGAAGCGTGCGGGGACCAACGACCTAAGCCGGGACCGCGGCGAGAGGGCCGGGGACCTCGGCCGGAGGTCTGGGCCGGGGGCTGTGGGGGACCACGGCGGGTTACGGGCTACGGGGGGCTGACGGGCTACTGCGGAGGGCGTTCCTCCCGTGCGTGGAAGATGTAGAACGCTATGCCCATCATCGCGAGCCCCGCCCCGAGCCCGATCCCCGCGGACCGGTACACCGAGCCTCCGCTCACGGCGTGCAGAAAGCCGAGCGCGCAGCCGAGGAGCGTCCCGTAGAGCATGGCCCGGATCTCCGGCATCAGGCCCGGCGTCATCCTGCCGAGGGCGTAGCAGAGCGCCCCGACCACCACTGCGGACACCACGCCGAGGACGGCGGACGCGGGGATGCTGGAGCCTTGATTGTGGTCCACGAACATCACCCAGCCGCCGAAGAGCACCGCCAGAACGACGGGGATGCCCCAGGAGGCGGAGGGGTGCAGTGGGAGGTGGAGTCGCGGATGGTGGCGGTGGCTCACCGGGGCTGTGGGGGCATTCATGACCGAACCTCCTCGTCGCCGCGTCCCCGCCCTGACCTGTCACTTTCCAGCGCACACCCATGTGGAGGGCCGGGCAACCCGGCGCGATGGGCCATCCGGGCAACCGGGAGCCCGCGAGATTCGTCTTGACGGATGAGAGACGGGCGGGAGAGCCGTAGGAGACGGCGGCACAGGGGGTCTGACCTGCGCTTCCCGGCCGCTTCGGCAGTGCGCTGAGCCCCGTGTGGGTGGACAGGGTACTGCATGATCGTAAAAAGGTGGGGGCCTGATGGGAATTCTGTCCTGATTCCAGTCGTTGTTTCCTTCGGACGGGGCACCCGACACCGGAGAGCCCGTCCATAGTCCGCGCCCGATCCATCTGTAAGGGAGCACGCATGGCAACCCGTGCCGTCGCCCGTAATCAGTCCGCCGCCGCCGGTGGCGCTGATGGGGCCAACAGCGTTCGCGCCTCAGGCGGGGAGATCGCCGATCGCGACCTGGTCGGCATGTATCTCGACGAGATCGCTCGTACCCCGCTGCTGGACGCGGCGAAGGAGGTCGAGCTGTCCCAGTCCATCGAAGCGGGGGTGTATGCCCAGCAGATCCTGGACGGCGAGGTTGAGGAGGCCCCTGCCGCAGGTGCGAGCCGCGAGGAGCTGGAGGCGATAGCCACCGAAGGTGCCCGGGCCAAGGACATCTTCATCCGCTCCAACCTGCGCCTCGTCGTGGCTGTGGCGCGCCGCTATCCGCGCAGTGGGCTGCCCCTGCTCGACCTGATCCAGGAGGGCAACGCGGGCCTGGTGCGCGCGGTGGAGAAGTTCGACTACACCAAGGGGTTCAAGTTCTCGACCTATGCCACGTGGTGGATCCGTCAGGCCATCACGCGCTCGATCGCGGACCAGTCCCGTACGATCCGGCTGCCCGTCCACCTGGTCGAGGAGCTCGGTCGGATCCGCCGGGTGCAGCGGGAGTTCAACCGTGAGCACGGCCGCGAGCCGGAGCACGCCGAGATCGCCGAGGAGCTCGGCTCCACGATGGAGCGGGTCTCGGATGTGCTCGACTGGGCCCGCGACCCGGTCAGTCTGAACATGTCGGTCGACGACGAAGGGGAGACCCAGTTCGGCGATCTGCTGGAGGACACCTCGGCCGTTTCGCCCGAGCAGTCGGTGATGACGCTGCTGCGCAGCGAGGAGCTGGAGGACCTGATCGGCCGCCTCGACGACCGCACCGCCTCCATCATCAAGGCGCGGTACGGCATCGACGACGGCCGGGAGCGCACCCTGACCGAGGTCGGCAAGCAGCATGGCCTCACGCGTGAGCGCATCCGCCAGATCGAGAAGCATGCCTTGCTTGAGCTGAAGAAGATGGCCCGCCAGACCGGTTTCGACGCAGCGGCTTGAGTTCTCGGGACAGCAGACTCCAGCCGCCACCAGACCCCCTCCAACCCATGGACCGAGCCCCGGCGCCTCCCCCCTGGCGCCGGGGCTCGCTTGTGTCCGGGTGGTGCTTGCTGCCTGGGTGGTGCGGTATGGCTGGAGGTGTGGTCGGGGTGGCTGCAGGTGTGGTCGGGGTCGGCCGCGGGCCGGGGCCGGTCGGTCAGACGGCGAAGCCGCCGTCCACGGCGATCGACGCCCCGGTGATGTAGCGGCCGCTGTCGTCCGCGAGATGGGATACGGTCGCCGCGATCTCCGGGGGACGGCCGTAGCGGCCGAGTGCGGTGAAGCCGCTCTGGAGTGCGGCGCTCTCGCCGTCCGCCGGGTTCATATCGGTGTCCACCGGACCGGGGTGGACCAGGTTGGCCGTGATCCCGCGCGGGCCGAGCTCACGGGCCAGGGCCTTGGTGAGGCCGGTGAGCGCGGTCTTGCTGGTCGCGTAGAGGCTGCCGCCGGGGAAGGCGACGCGCTCGGCCATACAGCTCCCGATGTTGATGATCCGCCCGCCGTCGGTCATCTGTGCCGCGGCCGCCTGCGCCATGAGGAACGGCGCCCGGACGTTCACGGCGAGGATCCGGTCCACATCGTCCAGCGACAGCTCGGCGAGGGGGCCGAGGACACCGACGCCCGCGTTGTTGACCAGGATGTCCAGTCGGCCGAACTCGGCGGCGGCCCCGTCCACGGCGGCGCGCACCTCCTGCGCGTCGGCGCCGTCGACCCGCACCGCCCAGGCGCGACGGCCGAGCGCCTTGATCCGGTCGACGACGTCCGCCGCGCGGTCGGCCTGGCTGTGGTAGGTCAGGGCGACATCGGCGCCGTCCTCGGCGAGCCGGATCGCCACGGCCTCGCCGATGCCCCGGCTGCCACCGGTGACCAGGGCCGTCTTGCCGTCGAGTGTCATGTCTTCTCCTTGTATGCGATGAAAATTCCGCTGTGCGGTGGTCCCTCCTGGTGAGGGGGACGTGACTCGATCCTGGTCGGGCGGGTGGTGGAAGTCCGGCGGGAATCGGACGGTGCGCTGTGGCGACGCGCGGGGCGGGCATTCGGAGAAGGCGGTCCGCAGTGGGCAGCCGAGAGAGGTCGCTGAGTGATCGCGACCCGTCCATGCCCGGTCGAGTTCGTTTCGTGCCCGAGTCTGTTTACTTTCCGGCATCACCCACGTAATCTGGCCGCGAAATCACAGGTTCGGGCATGGAAGGGACGTAAACCCACATGTACGCACCGGAGCGTCAGCAGGAGATTCTCCGGCTCGCCCGTGAAAGCGGGCGGGTGGATGTCCTGTCCCTCGCCGAGGAGTTCCAGGTCACCGCCGAGACCGTGCGGCGTGATCTGCGCACCCTCGACCGGGCGGGGCTCGTCCGCCGTGTGCACGGGGGCGCCATCCCGGCCGGTCGTCTGGACTTCGAGCCCGATCTCGCCGAGCGCGAGTCCACCGCCGCCGATGAGAAGGACCGCATCGCGCGGGCCGCCATCGCCGAGCTGCCGTCCGACGGCAGCGTGATCATCGACGCGGGCTCGACGGCGGCCCGGTTCGCAGCCGCCCTCCCACTGGAGGCCAAGCTCACCGTCGTCACCCACGCCCTGCCGGTCGCCGCCCGCCTCGCCGACCACCCCGGTATCGCGCTGCACCTCGTCGGCGGACGGGTCCGCCACCGCACCCGGGCCGCCGTGGACGCATGGGCGCTGCGCGGCTACGGCGAAATCAAGGCCGACGTGGTCTTCCTCGCCACCAACGGCTTCTCGCTGGACGGCGGGCTCACCACACCCGATCTCGCGGAGGGCGCCGTCAAGGGCGCCATGATCGCGGCGGCGCGGCGGGTGGTGCTGCTCGCGGACTCCGCCAAATTCGGCCGGGAGCACTTCGCCCGGTTCGGTGGCCTGGACGATGTCGATCTGCTCATCACGGACACCGGGCTCAGCCCGCAGGACGCCCTGGCCATCGAGCGTCGGGGCACGGAAGTGGCACGCGCATGATTCTCACCGTCACCCCCAACCCCAGCCTGGACCGTACGTACGAGATCCCCGCGCTGGAGCGCGGCACCGTGCTGCGGGCCACGGCCGACCGGGTCGACCCCGGCGGCAAGGGCGTCAATGTCTCGCGCGCCGTGGCCGCCGCGGGGCATCGCACGGTGGCCGTGCTGCCGCTCGGCGGACCGGAGGGCGCGCTGCTCGCACGGCTGCTGGGAGAGCTGGGCATCGAGGCTGCGGGCGTGCCCGTGGCGGGCTCGACCCGGGTCAACATCTCGGTGGCCGAACCGGACGGCACCCTCACCAAGCTCAACGCGGGCGGGCCCGAACTGAGCGACGCCGAGGCCGAGGCGGTGCTGGAGGCCGTTCGGACGAGCGCCGAGAGCGCCGACTGGATCGCCTGCTGCGGCAGCCTGCCCCGGGGACTCGCGCCCGAGTGGTACGCCGAGCTGGTGGCGCGGGCCCACCGGGCGGGCGCCCGGATCGCTCTGGACACCTCCGGCCCCTCGCTGACCGCCGCCCTGCGCGAGCGTCCCGATGTGGTGAAGCCCAACGCCGAGGAACTCGCCCAGGCCGTGGGCCGTCCGCTGGCAACGGTGGGCGAGGCGGTCAAGGCGGCCGAGGAACTGCGGGGGCTCGGTGCCCGCGCCGTGCTGGCCAGCCTGGGCGCCGACGGTCAGCTGCTGGTCGATGAGACGGGCGCCTACTTCGGCACCGCGCGGGTCGCCGCCGTGCGCAGCAACGTCGGCGCGGGCGACGCCTCGCTCGCCGGATTCCTCGCGGCGGGCGGCGCCGGGCCCGCCGCACTCGCCTCGGCCGTCGCCCACGGGGCGGCCGCGGTGCAGCTGCCGGGCAGCGCCATGCCGACCCCGGCCGACCTCGATCCGTCCGCCGTCGTCACGACGGCGGATATCCCGCTGGACCGTGTGCTCAAGGAGCCCGCGTGACCGGCCGACCCCACTCCCACCCCCCAATCCCCACTCCGTCCGCCCGCCTCCCCCAGGGCGGCACCGCACACAAGGGAGCCGCGAGATGAGTGAGCTGATCACCGCGGATCTGGTCGACCTTGACCTGTCCGCCGACACCAAGGAAGCCGCCGCCCGGTCGCTCGCCGAACGCATGGTCGCGGCCGGCCGGGTCACCGACCTCGACGGCTTTCTCGCCGATGTGGTGGCGCGCGAGGAGCAGATGCCGACCGGCCTGGACGGCGGCATCGGCATACCCCACTGCCGCAGCGCGCATGTCACCGAGCCGACCCTGGCCTTCGGGCGCAGCGTGGCCCGGATCGACTTCGGCGCGGCGGACGGGCCGGCCGATCTGATCTTCCTGATCGCGGCCCCGGCGGGCGCGGACAGCGACCATCTGACGATCCTGTCGAGCCTGGCGCGCCAGCTGATGAACGCCGACTTCACCGATGCGCTGCGCTCGGCCGACCGGCCCGAACGGGTGGCCGCCCTGATCCGCGGCGAGGAGCAGAGCGCACCCGCCGCCGAGGGGACGGGAGCCGGGCGAACGGAGGCCGAGGAGCCCGCGGCGGCAGGTGAGCCCGCCGCAGCTGAGCCCGCCGCTACTGAACCCGCCGCTGCTCAGGCCACCGACTCGGAGCCGGTTGCCCCCTTCCGGATCGTCGCCGTCACGTCCTGCCCGACCGGTATCGCCCACACCTATATGGCCGCCGAGGCGCTGGAGAACGCCGGTCGCGAGGCCGGGGTCGAGCTGGTGGTCGAGACCCAGGGGTCGGCCGGGTTCGACAAGCTCCCCGCGGCCACCATCGCCGCCGCCGACGCGGTGGTCTTCGCACACGATGTGGAGGTCCGGGACAAGGCCCGCTTCGCGGGTAAGCCGACGGTGGACGTCGGAGTGAAGGCGGGCATCAGCCGCCCTGCCGAACTCATCGCCGAGGCGCGTGCAAAGGCCGCACGCGGCGAGATCGGCGCACCGGCCGACGGCGCGGCGGGGCGCTCCGCGCCGATGGACGAGGACGGTCCCGCCGGTGACGGCTTCGGCACCCGGCTGCGCAAGTGGCTGATGACGGGCGTCAGTTACATGGTCCCGTTCGTCGCCGCGGGTGGTCTGCTGATCGCGCTCGCCTTCGCGATCGGCGGTTACGAGATCGCGAGTGCCAAGTCCGTGGCGGACCACTTCGTCTGGGCCGAGACCAGCAGCTGGGCTGCGCTGCTCTTCCAGATCGGCAGTGCGGCGTTCACCTTCCTGGTGCCGGTCCTGGCGGGCTATATCGCCTACGGCATGGCCGACCGGCCCGGTCTGGTCCCCGGTTTCGTGGGCGGCTACATCGCGACCACCATCAAGGCCGGATTCCTCGGCGGTCTGGTCGCGGGTCTGATCGCGGGCGCGGTCGTCATGGGCATCCAGCGGTTCAAGGTCCCGGCGGCGCTGCGCGGCATCATGCCGGTGGTGGTGATCCCGCTGATCTCCTCGGCGATCGTCGGCGTCCTGATGTTCGTGGTGATCGGCAAGCCCATCGCCTCCGCGCAGGAGGCGATGACCGACTGGCTCAACGGCCTCTCCGGCGCCAACGCCATCGGTCTCGGCGTCCTCCTCGGCCTGATGATGTGCTTCGATCTCGGCGGCCCGGTCAACAAGGTGGCATACGCCTTCGCGACCGGCGGTATCGCGGTGTCGGACCCCTCCACCGGAAGCCTCAAGATCATGGCCGCGGTGATGGCCGCGGGTATGGTCCCGCCGCTGGCGCTGGCCCTCGCCACCACCGTGCGTGGACGGCTGTTCACCAAGACCGAGCGGGAGAACGGCAAGGCCGCCTGGGTGCTGGGTGCCTCCTTCATCACTGAGGGCGCCATTCCGTTCGCCGCGGCGGATCCGCTGCGGGTGATCCCCTCGTCGATGGTGGGCGGTGCCGTCACCGGTGCGCTGTCGATGGCCTTCGACTGCACGCTGCGCGCCCCGCACGGTGGCATCTTCGTGGTGCCGCTGATCGGCCAGCCGTTCCTCTACCTGCTGGCCATCGTGGCGGGCACGGTGGTCTCGGCCGGTCTGGTGGTCTTCCTCAAGGGGCTGCGGAAGACGGCGGAGGCGGAGGCCACCGGCCAGGTGGGCGGCAAGACCGCCCCGGGCGGTACCACCGAGGACGAGTCGAAGGTGGCGGTCGCGGTCTGACCGCATCTCAGCCACCCCCTGCCGGGTCCGGCGGCCCGCCCACGTCCATGGGCGGGCCGCCGGTCGCTGTGGGCGGGCCGCCGATCTCCGTGGGCGGGCCGCCGGACTCCGTGGCCAGGCCGCGCGAGGCGTAGTAGGCACCGAGCGCGGCCTCGCCACCCGACCCCATGGCGGTCGCGATCCGCTGGAAGCGAACCGACCGCAGATCACCGGCGGTGAAGACCCTGGGACGCTGGCTCCCGGGAGGGCAGTACCCGGACCGGTCGGTGGCCACGGCCCCGGCCGGGGGCGCCGGGGCGCTGCCCAGATTGAGGAAGGCGAGATCGGCCGTGAGGACCCGCCGCTCACCCTCCACCGTCCGGACCTCGGCGGTGACCGGTGCCGAGGAGGGCCCGAACTCCAGCCGCCGCACGGCTACCAGCTCCACCCGCGAGTCCCGCCGGATCTCCTCGGTCTTGTAAGCGTCCTCGGACGGATACGCCACCACAAAGCGGGTCCTCAGCTCCGGATGAGCCCGTGCCACGGTGCCCAGGGGCCGGTCCGCGCCCAGGACCAGCACCGTCCGGTCGTCGATCGCCGCCGGATCCGCCTTCCACAGCGGCGGCAGCGCCCGGCCCGCCACGCCCCCGAGCCATCCCGCGCCCTCAGGACCCAGCGGCCCGACCCCCGTGGCGACGACCACATACGGGGCGGTCAGCCGCGCTCCACGCCCCCACGCGGGCCCCACCGGCGCCGTGGGCTCGACCGCGACCTCGACGCGGTCGTCGAAGGCGTCGATCAGCGTGGCGCGGCTGCCCAGCTCCACCCGGCACAGATCACATCGCGCCAGATCGGCCTCGATCGCCGCCGCCAGATCCGGGCCGTTGGTGACTCCGAGGACATTGCTCACCACCGGGATGCGCCGCAGCGCCCCGCACACCGCGTCGCCCGACTCGATCAGCACCGAGCGCATCCCCACGCTCGCCGCCATCACGGCGGCGGCGCAGCCCGCCGGACCACCCCCGACGATCAGCAGATCGGTGTCCATATGAAGCCCCCTTCTCTCCGTCTCTCCGGCCCGTTTCTCTCCAGGCCGGACGCTTCCTTCTCTCCGGTCGGGAGGACAACGGGCCGGATCAGCGGCTGTAAAGATCCCGGTATGCGGGGAAGACACCGCCCGGGCCGTCCACGGTCTCCGCCGCGAGCACCGCCTTGACCACTGCCCGGGTCAGCACATCCGCCCCGGCAGCCAGCACTTCGTTCAGCGCGCCGCTCTCCCGGTGCACCCCGAACGCCGGATCGTCGGCGCCCTCGGGGCCGCCCTCCGGTATCAGCGGCCGCCCGCAGGTGGCCAGGGCGAAGACCGTGTCGCCGTCGGAGAGCAGATGCACCGGCCGGACGGCCCGCGCCAGACCGTCATGCGCCGTACCCGCCAGCTTGTGCGCCTGGGCCCGGGTGAGCACGGCATCGGTGGCGACCACGGCCAGCGTGGTGTTCAGCGGAGGCCGCACCGACGCGGCCTGCCGCCGCTGCGACTCGGCCCGCGCGGCGGTCAGCCGGCGCATCGCCTCCGCGTGCTCGGCCGCATCGGGCCTGCGGGGCCCGCCCTCGTCCGACGGCCCGTAGTGCTCCCCGTAGAGCACACCCGTACCGGGATCGACGACCGATCCCACGGCGTTGACCACCGCCAGCGCGGCCACCGTGACACCGGACGGCAGCACCGTGGAGGCCGAACCGGTGCCGCCCTTGAGCCCACCGGCCACCGCGCCCGTGCCCGCCCCCACATTGCCCTGCGCGACCGGCGCCCCCGTCTCCGAAGCGGCCGCCGCATCGATCGCCTCGCGCCCCAGCACGGCGTCCGGGCGGGCCCGCCAGTCGCCGCCCCGGCCCAGGTCGAAGAGGGCGGCGGCCGGGACCACCGGAACGACCTGCGCCGGATCGGGACCGACGCGGAAGCCCCGGCCGTGCTCCTCCAGCCAGGAGGCCACCCCCGAGGCGCTGTCGAGCCCGAACGCGCTGCCACCGGTCAGCACGATGGCATCGACGCGCTGGACAAGATTCCGCGAATCGAGGGCATCGGTCTCCCGGGTGCCGGGACCACCGCCGCGCACATCGACCGCGGCGACCGCACCGCCCTCGGGGGCCAGCACCACGGTCGTCCCGGTCAGCCGGCCGCCGCCGGACCGCTGGGCATGGCCCACCCGCAGTCCACGGACATCCGTGAGGCCGTCGGCCGGACCGGTGGGGGTTGATTCGGAGTTTGTCCGCTCGGCATCCATGGAAGCTATGCGTAGCACGGGAAGCCATGGCATGGTCGGGTACCGAGACGTGAACCACTCCCTCTTCCGCCCGCCCGCGATCGCCGGCGAAGGCCACAGGACAGGATGAGGACCTCTCATATAGAGGGCGTTCATCAGACGTTGATGGCGTGACAGCAGTCTGGGCTGTATGCCGTTCGCCCCCGTCCGAAAGAAGACCGCCGTGCCCCGTAGCTCTCGGACGGAGGAGCTCCCGACACTGGCCGCCGACACTCGGCGGGCCGCCCGGGTCGCCCTCCGCTGGATCAGCGAGCCGGACTGCACCGAGGAGCTCACCCATGCCGAGCTGCTCGACCAGGCGGCCCGGGCCGCCGCCGCACTCACCCGACTCGGCGTCCGCACCGGGGACCGGGTGGCGGTCCATCTGCCGCTGGTGCCCGAGTCCGTGATCGCCACGCTCGCCTGCGGCCGGCTCGACGTCGTCCGCGCCAGCCTCCCCGTGGGGCTGCGCCCCCATGAGCTGCGCGAGCGGATCAGGGAGGTCGACGCGAAGGTCGTCATCACCGCGGACGCCGGGCAGCACCGCGGCGAGCTGCAGCCGCTCAAGCGGCAGGTCGACCGGGCGCTGACCGGCTGCCCCGGGGTGCGGTCCGTGCTGGTCGTCCACCGGCTCGCCTGCCCGGTGTCCTGGACGCCCGGGCGTGACCTGTGGTGGCACGACGAGCTCGGCCGATACACCGAGCCGCTGCCCGGGCCGTACTCTTGAGGCATGAACACCGCCCCTGCCCCTGGACCGCGCGATCCGGCCGCCGCGCTGATCTTCGACGATCCACTGGCGCAGCGGTCATCGGACGATACGGACCACGGGTGGGGTGAGCGGGTTCCCGGCGGCGACAGCGCCGACGATGCCGCTGGTCTGGCCCGGTTCCTCGACGAGAAGCCGCCCCACCACCTCTGACGGGTCCCTAGGCGCTGGAGCCGCTGCCGCCACCCTCGACGACGGCGCCGCGCTGTGCCACCAGCTCGTCGCGGATCTGGCGCAACAGAAGGATTTCCTCGGCCTCCGCGACGGCCTGCTCCTGCTCCGCCTTCTCCTCCTTGGCGGCCTTGCGCGCCAGATAGCGCGACATCGGCAGCACCATCAGGAAGTACACCACCGCCGCGGTGATCAGGAAGGTCAGCACGGCCGAGAGCACGCTTCCCCAGAGGATCGGAATGCCGTGGATGACATCGCCCGCGGCGTTGGTCTCGCAGGGCGCCTCGAGGCAGGAGCGGTACTTCTCGAGATCCTTCGTGCCGAAGGCTCCGACTATGGGGTTGATGAGGCCCTTCACTATCGAGTTCACGACGGCGGTGAAGGCGGCTCCGATGACGACCGCGACGGCCAGATCGATCACATTGCCGCGCATCAGGAAGGCTTTGAACCCTTCCATGACGCTCTTCTTCTCCTCGGTTACCTTCTCCTGGCTCAACCCACTGCCTCTCTCTCGCCGCGTCGGTGCTGGAGCGGACGGTTCCGCAACCTACACCCGCAGGTGAGAGGGGCATCAGGGGAGTCGGGAGAGTCAGCAGCGGCATAGCGTCACCGTCAGTCGGGAGCCGGCCGCGGCCCCGGCCAGGGCGCCGGCGTCCGCTCGCGGCACCGTCAGCACCACCAGCGCCCCGCCGCCGTCCATCCCCCCGTCCAGCACGCCGCCGCCGTCCAGCGCGGCGTCATCGTTCCCCGCGCCTTTGCCGCTCGCATCCGCCTCCGCACCGGCCTCCGGCGCGCCGCCGTCGGCCCCACCGTCCGCCGAGCGGCCGCCCGACGCGTGGCCGCTCCGGGATCCCGGCACCTCGGCCACTCGGACCCCACGTGCGACCACCCGTGCCGTGGCACCGGACGACCCGGCCCGTGCGGCGTCCGGGAGCGGGGTGGCCAGCACATCCACCCGGTCACCGGGGTGCAGCAGCCCCACCGCCGCCGCGTCGGCGATCCGGACCGGCGCCGACACCATGGCGGGGCGCGGGCCGCCTTGCCGCTCCTCGCCCGCCGGAGCGGGCGCCCGCGAGGACTCCGCATGCGTGTGGCCCCGGCCGGGCGGTGCCGCGGCCGCGAGTGCGGCGGCCGTCAGCGCCAGCCCGGCCGCCATCGCACGGCGCCGCCGCCGCATGGCCCGCCGCAGCCGGAATCCGCCGGAGCGCTCGGTGCGCACCGGATCGAAGCGTGGCACCGCGCGGGCCGGGGGAGCGGAGCGGGGTAACGCGAGGGTGGGGGACGGATGGGACATGGCACATCACCGCCTGCCGTGAGGGACCGAGTGCTTCTGGCCCCCTCACCATGCCCGCCCCCGCCCGATCCCGCTCGGGCCTGTGGACGGCCACCGGGCTGTGGACAACTCGGTCACCCGGGCGAGCGACAGCGACCCCGAGGTGGCCGCCGCGGCAGTGTCGTCCGGCTGCCCCGCACCGCCCCTACGGAAGCTCGATCCCCAGATCCCAGCCGTCGTGGGCATGGGCGCACAGGCAGTCCCGCGCGGAGCTTTCCGGCAGCTTGCCTACCGCGTCGAAGAGCACCTCACGCAGTCGGCCCACGTTCTCCCCGAAGACCTTCAGCACCTCGGTGTGGGTGACGCCCTCACCGGTCTCCACCCCCGCGTCCAGATCGGTGACCAGCGTCAACGACGTGTAGCAGAGCCCCAGTTCACGGGCGAGCACCGCCTCCGGGTGGCCCGTCATGCCGACCACCGACCAGCCCTGCGCCGCATGCCAGCGCGATTCGGCCCGGGTGGAGAAGCGCGGCCCCTCGATCACGCACATCGTCCCGCCGTCCACCGGCTCCCAGCCGCGTCCGCGTGCCGCGTCCACGGCGGCGTTCCGCCCCACCGGGCAGTACGGGTCGGCGAAGGTGGTGTGCACGACGTTCGGAATCCGGCCGTCCGGCAACGGCTCGCCGTCGAAGTAGGTCTGCGTACGCGCCTTCGTGCGGTCCACCAGCTGGTCGGGGACGAGCAGCGTTCCAGGTCCGTACTCCGGCTGCAGCCCGCCCACCGCACACGGGCCGAAGACCTGCCGAACCCCGAGCGAGCGCAGGGCCCAGAGGTTGGCGCGGTAGTTGATGCGGTGCGGCGGCAGATGGTGCTTGCGGCCGTGCCGCGGGAGGAAGGCGACCCGTCGCCCCTCGATGTCGCCGAGAACGAGCGAGTCGCTCGGCGCCCCATAGGGAGTCTCCACAGTGATCTCGGTCACGTCGTCGAGGAACGTGTAGAACCCCGATCCCCCGATGACCCCTATGTCTGCTTGCCTGCTGGTCTCGACCATGCGATCACCCTAGCCACCCGCATCCGCACGAACGACACCCCGCCTCCTCCCAGGTGGAGGTGGCGGGGTGCCGATGAAGCCGAAGAGGGGGTGGCCCGGTCAGGCGGCCGAACTCGACGACGAAGAGGAGGAGGACGCCGAGGACGACGAGGAAGACGCCGACGACGAAGACGTCGAGGAGGAGGACGAGGAGGAAGAGTCCGAGGACGAGGACGAAGACGAGGAAGACGACGAGTCGGAGCTCTCGCTCTTCGCCGCCGGCTTGCTGGAACCGCCGCTCGTGCTGCTCGAAGAGGAGCGGCTGTCGTTCCGGTAGAACCCGGAGCCCTTGAACACGATGCCGACCGCGGAGAACACCTTCTTCAGGCGTCCCTTGCAGTTGGGGCACTCGGTGAGCGCGTCGTCGGTGAACTTCTGCACCGCCTCGAGGCCCTCGCCGCACTCGGTGCACTGGTACTGGTAGGTCGGCACGTTCTTCCTCCTGGCACTCTCACTCAATGAGTGCTAACGACGCTCCATAGTGCAGTATTCCTGCGCGTCAGTCCACTGGGACGGGATATACGGTGATCGAACCCACCGTCCGAGGCCCACTCCCGGCTCCCGATCGGGGGCCTTCGCGGGCCCCGGCTCCCGCCCCCTCAGCCCGCTCCTGTGCCCAGCCAGCCCGCCAGCTTGCCGCCCCGGCCCACCGCCCGCAGCCGCCGCTCCGCCGCGTCGCGCACCGGGTCCGTGGCCACCACCAGCAGCTCGTCGCCGCGCCGCAGCATCGTCGAGGGCAGCGGTACGAAGCTGGTCCCGCCCCGGACCACCAAGGTGACGGCGGCCCCCGTGGGCAGCCGCAGCTCGCCGACCTCGACACCGTGCATCTTGGACGCCTGGGGGATCGACACCGACAGCAGATGGCCGCGCAGTCGCTCCAGGGGCGCCGACTCGATGCCCAGGTCGGCCGGCTCGGGTTCCTCGAGCCGCAGCCGGGTGGCGAGCCAGGGCAGCGTCGGCCCCTGGACCAGGGTGTAGACGATCACGAGCACGAAGACGATGTTGAAGATCCGGTTGCTGCCGGGCACATCGCTGACCACTGGGATGGTCGCCAGGACGATCGGTACCGCCCCGCGCAGCCCGGCCCAGGACAGCAGTGCTTTCTCCCGCCAGAGCAGCCGGAACGGCGCCGTGCTGACCAGGACCGACACCGGCCGGGCCACCACGGTCAGCACCAGCCCGACCGCGAGGGCGGGCAGGATGTCATCGCCCAGCTCATGTGGGGTGACCAGCAGTCCCAGCAGGACGAACATCCCGATCTGGGCGAGCCAGCCCAGCCCCTCGGCGAAGCCGCGCGTCGCCGGCCAGTGCGGCAGCCGTGCGTTGCCCAGGACGAGCGCGGCGAGGTAGACGGCGAGGAAGCCGGACCCGTGCGCCAGCGCACCGCCCGCGTAGGCGGTCACCGCGATGGCGATCACCGCGATCGGGTACAGACCCGAGGCGGGCAGCGCCACATGCCGCAGGCCGTACGCGCCCAGCCAGCCGATCGCGAGGCCGATCACCGCGCCGATCGCCAGCTCCAGGGCGATCGTGCCGATCAGGGTGTACCAGGGCTCCATGGGGCCCTGGGTGGAGAAGGCGACCACCAGGATCACCACGGGGGCGTCGTTGAAACCCGACTCGGCCTCCAGGACGCCCGTGAGCCGCTTGGGCAGCGGCACCGTGCGCAGCACCGAGAAGACCGCCGCCGCGTCCGTGGACGACACCACCGCGCCGATGATCAGCGCTTGCCGCCAGTCCAGTCCCACCACATAGTGCCCTGCGGTCGCGGTGAGCCCCACGCTCACCGCGACACCCAGGGTGGACAGGACGGCGGCCGCCGGCAGCGCGGGTTTGATCTCGCCCCACTTCGTGCCCAGACCGCCTTCGGCCAGGATGACGACCAGCGCGGCGTAGCCGAGGACCTGCGTCAGCTCGGCGTCGTTGAAGGTGACGCCGATCCCGTCCGTGCCGATGGCGACGCCGATCCCGAGATAGATCAGCAGCGTGGGCAGCCCGCTGTGCGAGGAGATCCTTACGGCCACCACCGCGAAGAGCAGGACGAGCGAGCAGATCAACAGCAGTTCATTGAGGTGGTGAACAGTCAGGGGCCGACCCTTTCTCACGGGAGCGGAGGGAACGCTGCGAACAGGTCCCCACCGACCGGAACTTCATTGCCTTACCTAACATTTTACGGGATCTTGACGCGAGCCTCCCACGAGGAGCCTTCGCCGAGGTGTACGAGCCCGGCCGGTGGCCGGTGCAATGCGTCAGTCATGACTCCGCGTAGGGGCGGCGACAGCGCTGCGCCTATGGTTGCTCCAGCACTCCAGGTTCACCCTGCCCCTCGAAGGACAGCGATGCCCGCCAACACAACCGGCTCTTCTCCCAAAAAGAAGAAGAGCCGACGTCTCCGCCTGATCGTGATCGCAGTCGTGCTGCTGCTCGTCGGGGGCGTCGGCTACGGCGCGTACTGGAGCATCAGTACAGTTCGTGCCTCATTCCCGGAGACCACGGGATCGCTGCAGCTGAAGGGGTTGTCCGGCCCCGTTCAGGTCAAACGTGACGGCTATGGGATACCTCAGATCTACGCCGGCACCTCCGAGGATCTCTTCCGGGCCCAGGGGTTCGTCCAGGCCCAGGACCGCTTCTGGGAGATGGACGTCCGCCGTCATATGACGGCCGGGCGGCTCTCGGAGATGTTCGGTTCCGGCCAGGTGGAGACCGACGCGTTCCTGCGCACCATGGGGTGGCACCGGGTGGCCAAGCAGGAGTACGACACCAAGGTGTCGCCCGCCACCAAGAAGTATCTGCGGGCCTACTCCGACGGCGTCAACGCCTACCTCAAGGACCACCAGGGCGATGCGCTGTCCGTCGAGTACGCGGCCCTGGACTTCAAGAACGACAGCTACAAGCCCGAGAAGTGGACTCCGGTCGACTCGTTGGCCTGGCTCAAGGCGATGGCCTGGGACCTGCGCGGCAATATGCAGGACGAGGTGGACCGCGCCCTGGCCTCCAGCAGGCTCAGCGCCAAGCAGATAGATGAGCTCTACCCGTCCTACCCGTACAGCCGGAACAAGCCGATCGTCCAGGGCGGCGGCGTCAACGAGCTGACGGACGAGTTCGACCCCAAGGCCACCCCGGCGGGCTCCGCGAGCGGTACGGGCGGCACGGCGGACGGAGGGGCCGCCGGAGCCGCCCAGGGGCTGCAGAGCCAGCTCTCCTCGCTCTCCAAGACCCTGGACGACGTCCCGGCGCTGCTCGGCCCGAACGGGACCGGTATCGGCTCCAACTCGTGGGTCGTCTCCGGCAAGTACACGACCACCGGCAAGCCGTTGCTCGCCAACGACCCGCACCTGGCGCCCCAGCTGCCGTCCGTCTGGTACCAGATGGGGCTGCACTGCAAGCAGGTCACCAGCGCCTGTCCGTACGACGCGGCGGGCTTCACCTTCGCCGGTCTGCCCGGCGTGGTCATAGGCCACAACCAGGACATCAGCTGGGGCATGACCAATCTGGGTGCCGACGTCAGCGACCTGTACCTGGAGAAGGTCACCGACAACGGCTATCTCTACGACGGCAAACAGCTCCCGTTCACCACCCGCGAGGAGACCATCAAGGTCGCGGGCGGCAAGAGCCGGACGATCACCGTCCGCACCACCAACAACGGCCCGATCGTCTCCGACCGCGATGACGAGCTCACCTCCGTCGGCAAGAACGCCCCGGTGGGCAGCGGCGCCGATGACGTGGCCCCCGACCGCGGCGACGGCTACGCGGTGGCGCTGAAGTGGACCGCGCTCACCCCGTCCAACACGATGGACGCGGTCTTCAAGCTGAACACCGCCAAGAACTTCAGCGATTTCCGTAAGGCGGCCCGCGACTTCGCGGTCCCCTCCCAGAACCTCATCTACGCCGACACCAAGGGCAACATCGGCTATCAGGCGCCCGGCCAGATCCCGGTGCGCTCCAGGGGCGACGGCCGCTATCCGGCGCCCGGCTGGGACTCGCGCTACAAGTGGAGCAAGTACATCCCGCAGTCGGCGCTGCCCTGGGAGCTCAACCCCGATCGCGGCTATATCGTCACCGCAAACCAGGCCGTCGTGGACAAGAAGGACTACCCGTACCTGCTGACCGACGACTGGGGGTACGGCGCGCGAAGCCAGCGCATCACCGACCTCATCGAGTCGAAGACCAAGGACGGCGGGAAGATCTCCACGGACGACATGCAGTCCCTGCAGATGGACAACAGCAGCGAGATCGCCAAGGTGCTGACGCCCTATCTGCTGAAGATCGACGTCAAGGACGACTACGTACGGCAGGCGCAGAAGCTGCTGGAGAGCTGGGACTACACCCAGGACTCGGACTCGGCGGCCGCCGCTTACTTCAACGCCGTCTGGCGCAACACCCTCAAGCTGGCCTTCGGCGACAAGCTCCCCAAGGAGCTGCGGGTCAAGGGGGAGTGCCTGCGGGTGCGCCCGGCCGACGACTCGGGTCCGCTGGAGGATCTGAACGGCAACGCCCGGCTGGTGCGTGAATGCGGTAAGCGCGATGCCGACATGGCCCAGCCGGACGGCGGCGACCGCTGGTACGAGGTCGTGCGCGACATCATCAAGGATCCGAAGAACAACTGGTGGAAGACGGCGGGCACCCGCAACAAGCCCGGCGCCACCAACCGTGACGAGCTGCTCGGGCAGGCCATGCGGGCCGCGCGCTCCGAGCTCACCGCCAAGCTGGGCAAGGACATCAACAGCTGGAGCTGGGGCCGGCTGCACCGGCTGACGCTGAAGAACCAGACCCTGGGCACCGATGGCCCCGGCGTGGTGCAGTGGCTCCTCAACCGCGGCCCCTGGAACCTCTCCGGCGGCGAGGCGGCGGTCAACGCCACGGGCTGGAACGCGGCGGGCGGCTACGACGTGACCTGGGTCCCGTCGATGCGGATGGTCGTCAACCTCGACAACCTCGACAAATCGCGCTGGATCAACCTCACCGGCGCCTCCGGCCACGCCTACAACGCGCACTACACGGACCAGACCGAGAAGTGGGCGAAGGGCGAGCTGCTGCCCTGGGCGTTCAACAAGAGCGCCGTGGACAAGTCGACGGAGGACGAGCTGGCGCTCACCCCGTAGTGACCCCGGGGCCCCGCACAGGGCTCCGAAGGCCCGGTGGCCGTCTGAGGGGCGTTTGCGCCCCCGGCCGGTCCCGGGCCCGCCGACCCTCGCGGCCTCGCCGGGAGGCGCCTCCGGGCGCCTTCAGCGGGGCCGCGGCGTGAAGCGGTGGAGGCCCGACGGGGTCACCGCCGCGTGCACCGGGCGGTCGTGGCCCTCCTCGGGTACCTCGTCCAGCAGTTCGCCGTCGTACAGCAGCACCACCAGCGCCGGATCGGCCCCCGCGCCCGCCAGCCGGGCCAGCACCCGGTCGTACGAGCCGCCGCCGCGGCCCAGCCGCGTTCCGCGCCGGTCCACCGCGAGCCCGGGCAGCAGCACCACGTCCGCCCGGGTCACCGCCTCGGGGCCGAGCCGCGGCCCCTCGGGCTCCAGCAGGCCGCGCCGGGCGGGCGCGAGCCGCTCAGGCCCCTCGTCCTCGCCCCAGTCGAGATCGTCGTCCTCGAGCAGCACCGGAAGCAGCACCCGCACCCCGCGGGCGCGCAGGGCCTCCCTCAGGGGGTGCGTACCGGGCTCGCTCCCCACGGACACATAGGCCGCCACCGTGGCCGCCCCGGCGATCTCGGGAAGCTCCAGGGCACGACACGCCAGAGCGGCGCCGGCCTTCTCGATGTCATCCGCCGTCAACCTGGACCTCATCGCCAGGTGACGCGTCCGCAACGCACGCTTACTACCGTCAAAGTTGATCACTGGGCGCGCAATCTTCCTGTCTCATGCCATATTCACCGAATACTCATCATTCGTCCCAAAGGGACCGGATAGGGTTCGGAACATGACTCAATCGCGTACTCGGATCAGCAAGGCTGTCATCCCTGCCGCGGGGCTCGGAACCCGCTTTCTTCCGGCCACCAAGGCCACCCCCAAGGAGATGCTGCCGGTCGTCGACAAGCCGGCGATCCAGTACGTCGTCGAGGAAGCCGTCACCGCCGGACTGTCCGACGTCCTCATGGTCACCGGTCGTAACAAGCGCCCCCTGGAAGACCACTTCGACCGCAACTACGAGCTCGAAGAGACACTGACCCGCAAGGGCGACGAGACCCGACTCGCCCGCGTCCAGGAGTCCAGCGACCTTGCGACCATGCACTACGTCCGCCAGGGAGACCCCAAGGGTCTCGGCCACGCCGTGCTCTGTGCCGCCCCGCACGTAGGTGACCAGCCTTTTGCCGTCCTCCTCGGCGACGACCTCATCGATGCCCGCGACCCGCTCCTGGCCCACATGGTCGACATCCAGGAGCGGCACGGCGGCAGCGTCATCGCCCTGATGGAGGTGGACCCGGCACAGATCCACCTCTACGGCTGCGCGGCGGTCAAGCCAACCGTGGACGACGACGTCGTCCAGGTCACCGGCCTGGTCGAGAAGCCCGACCCCGCGGACGCGCCCAGCAACTACGCCGTCATCGGCCGCTATGTGCTCGACCCGGCCGTCTTCGGGGTGCTGCGCAGGACCGAGCCGGGGCGCGGTGGCGAGATCCAGCTCACCGACGCCCTGCAGGCGCTAGCCTCCAGTCCGGACCTCGGCGGCCCGGTGCATGGCGTCGTCTTCAAGGGACGCCGCTACGACACAGGCGACCGTGGCGACTATCTGCGTGCCATTGTCAGACTCGCGTGCGAACGTGAAGACCTGGGCCCGGAGTTCCGGGAATGGCTTCGCAGTTACGTCACCGAGGAGATGTAGCACCTTGAGCAGCACCGCAGAACGGGCCGCCGATCACGGCCCGGACCAGGACCGGGTCTGGACGGTGGCCGAGCACCTCGACGACATCCTCGGGCACGTCCACCCGCTGGAGCCCATCGAGCTGCAGTTGCTCGAAGCCCAGGGCTGCGTCCTGGTGGAGGACGTCACCGTCCCCGGCGCGCTTCCGCCGTTCGACAACAGCTCCATGGACGGCTATGCCGTCCGTACGGCTGACGTCGCGGCCGCCACCAAGGACCATCCCGCGGTGCTGACCGTCGTCGGCGACATCGCAGCGGGCAGCGGTGACCTGCCCGCCGTGGGCCCCGGCGAGGCGGCCCGGATCATGACCGGCGCCCCGACTCCGCCCGGCGGCCAAGCCGTCGTCCCCGTCGAGTGGACCGACGGCGGCCTCGACAGCGGGCCGGTCACCCATATGCCCGCCCGCGGCACGGACCCCCACGGCGGAAGCGGCAGGGTGCGCGTCTTCCGCCCGGTGCAGGAGGGCCAGCACGTGCGCCCCCGGGGCAGCGACGCGGACGCGGGCGAGCTCGCGCTGCGCGCCGGCACGCTCCTGGGCGCCCCGCAGATCGGGCTGCTGGCCGCGCTCGGCCGCGCCACCGTGAAGGTGCGGCCCCGGCCGCGGGTGGTCGTGCTCTCCACCGGCAGCGAGCTGGTCCAGCCCGGTGAGGACGTGGGCCCCGGCCGGATCCACGACTCCAACAGCTTCCAGCTCACCGCCGCCGCCCGGGAGGCCGGCGCGATCGCCTACCGGGTGGGCGCGGTGGCCGACGACGCCGCGACGCTGCGTGCCGCCGTCGAGGACCAGCTCGTCCGCGCCGATGTCGTCGTGACCAGCGGCGGGGTCAGCGTCGGCGCGTACGACGTGGTCAAGGAGGCGATGCACGAGGTGCACTTCCGCAAGCTGGCCATGCAGCCCGGCAAGCCCCAGGGCTTCGGCCGCGTCGGCCCGGAGGACACCCCGCTGATCGCCCTGCCCGGCAACCCGGTGAGTTCGTACGTCTCCTTCGAGCTGTTCGTGCGCCCCGTCATCCGCACCATGCTCGGCGGCACCGACATCCACCGCACCATCGAGCGGGCGGTCTGCCCCGAGGGCGTCGCCTCCTCACCCAGGGACAGACGCCAGTTCCTGCGCGGCTGGTACGAGCCCGCCACGATCGACGGCCCGGCCACCGTCAGCCCGGTGGGCGGCGCCGGATCGCACCTGATCAAGGCCATGGCACACGCCAACGCGCTGATCGTCGTCCCCGAGGACGTCACCGAGGTCGCCCCCGGCGCCGAAGTGGACGTCGTCCTGCTGGCCTAGCCGCCATCAGCGGCGGGTACGGTGTCGTCCCACACAGGAGCCACCTGGCCCGGACCGGGAGAACGATGAGCAGCGCCCAGGACCATCTCACCCACCTCGACCCGTCGGGCGCCGCCCGCATGGTCGACGTCTCGGCCAAGGACGTCACCGCGCGCACCGCCCGGGCGAGCGGCCGCGTACGCGTCGCGCCGCGCGTCGTGGAACTGCTGCGCGGCGAGGGCCTCCCCAAGGGCGACGCCCTCGCCACCGCCCGGATCGCGGGCATCATGGGCGCCAAGCGGACCCCTGACCTGATCCCGCTGTGTCATCCGCTCGCGGTGTCGGGCGTCACGGTGGACCTCACGGTCGCCGACGACGCCGTCGAGATCACCGCCACCGTGAAGACCACGGACCGCACGGGCGTGGAGATGGAGGCCCTGACGGCGGTCTCGGTCGCCGCCCTGACGGTGATCGACATGGTCAAGGCCGTCGACAAGGGCGCCGTCATCACCGACGTCCGGGTGGAGGAGAAGACGGGCGGTAAGTCCGGCGACTGGAGCCGGGCATGAGCGGGTCAGCGGCGCCACACCGCCGCGCCCTGGTCGTCACCGCCTCCAACCGCGCCGCCGCCGGGGTCTACGCCGACACCGGGGGCCCGCTGATCGCCGAGGGCCTGGCGGACCTCGGCTTCGCCGTGGACGGCCCGCGCGTGGTGCCCGACGGCGATCCGGTGGAGGCCGCCCTGCGGGACGCCGTGGCCGCCTCGTACGACGTCGTGGTGACCACCGGCGGCACCGGTCTCACCCCCACCGACCGCACCCCCGAGGCCACCCGCGCCGTCCTGGACTACGAGATCCCCGGCATCGCGGAGGCCATCCGCGCCGAGGGGCTCGCCAAGGTGCCCACTGCCGCGCTCTCCAGAGGGCTCGCCGGGGTCGCCGGCACCACCCTGGTCGTCAATCTGCCCGGCTCCACCGGAGGGGTGCGTGACGGCCTTAAGGTGCTCGGCCGCCTCCTGGCCCACGCGGTCGACCAGATCCACGGCGGGGACCACCGCAGACCCGCCGACCCCGCTGCTCCCGCCGATTCCGCGGGGCCGGACGGGAGCGCGAGCTGAACGCCCCCTGGCCGGTCGTACTGGCGGACGGCGACACCGTCCTCCGCCCCATAAAGCTGCGCGACCAGCGCGCCTGGCGCGAGGTCAATCAGCGCAACCGGGAGTGGCTGCGGCGCTGGGAGGCGACCATCCCGCCGCCCCCGCCCGGCGGCCCCGTCACCCACCGGCCCACCTACCGGCAGATGGTCCGCCATCTGCGGGCGGAGGCACACGCCGGGCGGATGCTGCCGTTCATCATCGAGTACCAGGGGCGGCTGGCCGGGCAGTTGACGGTCGCCGGAATCACCTGGGGGTCGATGTGCTCGGGCCATGTCGGCTATTGGATCGACCAGGCGGTGGCCGGGCGCGGAGTGATGCCGACCGCAGTTGCGCTCGCCGTCGACCATTGCTTCCGCGACGTCGGACTGCACCGCGTCGAGGTGTGCATCCGGCCCGAGAACCTGCCCAGCCGCCGGGTGGTGGAGAAACTCGGATTCCGCCAGGAGGGACTGCGGCCGCGCTATCTCCACATCGACGGCGCATGGCGGGATCATCTGGTCTACGCCCTCACGGTGGAGGAACTGTCCGAGGGACTGCTGAGCCGGTGGCACCGGACCCGACCAGGCGCGTCGCAGAAATAAAATACCTGTTCGAATAACGGGAGAACATTTCCAGCCTGGTCATCCCATCAATCACAAAAAACTTTCGAGATATCAGCCAGATCGTGCGACACACCGCGCCAATTGGCAGATGGCCTCATGCGGACCCCTCTACCGTGTGAGCGTGAGCAGCAGTGGCCTCATCTACGCAGTCATCGTCGGGGCCTGGGCCGCCTATTTGGTGCCGATGTGGCTTCGTAGGCAGGACGAGCTCAATGAGGCCCGTCCGACGGAACGCTTCAGCACCGCCATCCGGCTGCTGTCCGGACGGGCGGGCATGGAGCGTCGTTACGCCAAGAGCCGAGCGGACCTCGAGCGCCCCGGGGACCCGGCGGACGACCCCGCGGAGCGCACCGCCGAGGGCGCGGACGCCCCCGCCACGGGAGGCGCCCCCGCCGGGCCGGGGCGCTACGCGGCCGACCCGGACGCGGTGACCGACGCGGTCGACGTCCGGGCCTTCGCCGACCCCGTAACCCTGCGCGCCCCCGCTCCCGCGGCCGCCGAAGCCCCCGCCGAGGCCGCGCCGGCACCGGCGGCCGGGGGAGCGAGTGGCGCACGCGGCGCAGGCGGCGTGGGAGGCGCGGGCGGCGTGGGAGGCGCGGGCGGCAGCGGAGGCTGGAGCGCGCTGGACCGTGGACGGCGCGCGCGAGTGCTCGCGCGCCGCCGCCGCACCACCGTGATGCTCTTCCTCACCTTCACCCTCGGCGCGATCGTCGCCGCCGTCGGTGGCCTGGCCTTCCTGTGGGCCCCGGGCATCCCGGCCATACTGCTCAGCGCCTATATCGGCTACCTCCGCGCCCAGGAGCGCCGCCGCTTCGCGTTCACCATGGACCAGCGCCACGCCGAGCAGGCCGCACAGCGGCTACGGGAGCGCCGCCCCCGGGCCCATCCGCCCGCCGAGGGCCGGACCGCCGATGACGGCCCCGCAGGCCCGCCCGCCCCCGCCGAGACCGAGCCCGCCCCCGCGCCGGTGCCCTCCCGGCACGCGGCCGGGCGCCGCGCGCTGGTCGAGCAGACCGATCACGCCGAGTGGGTGGACCAGGAGCGCGAGCGCGAGCGGGGCCCGGCCGCCGGGGCGGGCTGGGAGCCGGTGCCCGTCCCGCTGCCCACCTACGTCACCGCCCCCGTCGCCCCGCGCGCCACCGGCAGCGTCGACCTGGCCGCCCCCGACGCCTGGAGCTCCGCGCGCTCCAGCACCGTCGACCCCACCGCCGCCCAGAGCCCCGCCCCGGCCCCGGACCCGGCCGCCACCCCGCCCCGCGGCGCCCGCGAACGCGGCCGCACTCCCCTCTTCGACCAGTACGCCGACGAGGACCGGCCGCGTGCTGCCAACGAGTGACGGGCCCTTCACTGACCAGCGAGGAACGGATTACCAAGCACCCCGGAGGGGATGCTAGAGTTTCACTCGTTGCAAGGGCCTGTGGCGCAGACTGGTAGCGCACCTCGTTCGCATCGAGGGGGTCAGGGGTTCAAATCCCCTCAGGTCCACAGCAGCTCAAAGCCCCCGCCGGGGATATTCGGCGGGGGCTTTTTGGTGTCGTACGGCGGCGGGTGGTGACGTGGTTCTCGGTTCCCCGGCTCTGCCTTTCGGCGATGCGGGGAGTGGTGTCAGACGGATCGGTTTTCCGCGCTGACCATCCAGGCGTGCTTCTCCAGGCAGTCGATGATCCCGTGCAGCAGGTCGGCCGTGGGGGGGTCCTCGTTGTCGATCTGGTCGTGGTGGGTGCGCAGGGTGTCGACGGTGGTGCGCAGGCGTGTGGTGACGAGGTCGACAACGGCGCTCACATTCACCTCTCCCGCCGGGAAGGCGGGGAGTGTGGTGGTCGCCGCGACGGTGTCGGAGCGGCCGTCGGGCACGGTCGCGAGAGCGCGCATGCGCTCGGCGATGGTGTCGGCCGACTCCCGGGCGTCGTCGACGATCTGATCCAGCTGCAGATGCAGGTCCCGGAAGTTGTGGCCGACCAGGTTCCAGTGGGCCTGCTTCCCCTGAAGATGCAGTTCGACGAGATCCACCACGATCTGCTGCAACGCCTGAGCGAACTGCGGCGAGGCCGTGAACGCGGCGGCGTCGGTCTCCGAGCGTCGGGAACCCCCGGCAGAAGCGGGCATGGAGTGTCTCCTTCGCAAGCGTCACGGCACGGCAGACCCCTGGAACCGAAGGCCCGACTTCCTATGCGATCCAGCCTATGGAGGTCTGTCTCCGCCGCCACTGCGACTGATCCAGTCGGGTGGACACCCGAGATCAGCGATGTCATGGAATCGTGCTGACCGCGTTCGTGTTTGGTGCGGGCCGGGGGACAGGTGATGGCGCAGGCCAGGGGCGCGGGCATAGTAGGTGCCCTGTCCAGTGGCTTCGTGGCGTGAAAACGCCGTAGGGCAGAACGCACCACAGCACAGCACAACAACTGCACCACAACAGGGGGATAAGGCTCCATGCCACTCATACGCCGTTCCACCGTGGCGGCCGCGGCCATGACCGCGCTGCTGGTGGTCTCCGCTTCCGCCTGCGGGCCCGGTGACGACGAGGCGGCTTCCACGTCGAACTCCTCGGCCGCGTCCGCCGGGCAGCAGGCCAAGGACGGGATCCAGCTGCCGGAAGGCGTCCCGACGAGTCTGGACGACCTGAAGAAGTGGAAGGAGGGCGGCTGGAAGGACTGGGACAAGTGGGCCCGCAAGGCATCGGAATTCGCCAATCCGATCATCAAGAACTTCTGGCAGCCGTCCAGGATGGCCAAGGCGAAGGACTCGTCGAAGACCGTCTCCACGCAGAGCGCCGGCCAGAATCAGGCGGCCACCGACCCCGAGCCGCCCGCCGTGCCGGCCAAGCAGGTCTCACGGCCGTACCACCAGAACATGGCGCCGGTCGGGAAGGTGTTCTTCGACAGCCCCGAGGGGCCGATGGTGTGCTCGGGCACGGTCGTCGACGACCCGGCGCATCCGGGGAAGTCCAACCTGGTGTGGACCGCGGGCCACTGTGTGCACTCCGGCGAGCAGGGCGGCTGGATGCGCAACATCGTCTTCGTGCCCTCGTACAACGACAACGGACTGGGGGCCGAGCAGACCCAGACGGCGGCCCAGAACGAGGTCAGCCCCTACGGCGTGTGGTGGGCGGACTGGTCGCAGACCTCGTCCGAGTGGATCGCGAACGGCGGTAAGACGGGCGGTGTGGGGTCGGCGTACGACTTCGCGGTGCTGCATGTGAAGCCCGAGGGCGGCGGTGGCAAGTCGCTGCAGGAGACGGTCGGGGCCTCGGTGCCGGTGTGGTTCGGGGCGCCGTCGGCGGACCGGGTGAGCTCGATCGGCGCGTACGGCTATCCGCAGGCCCCGCCCTACGACGGGGCGAAGATGTTCAACTGCACCAGCAGGCCGGGCCGGCTGTCGTTCTCGCCCACCTCGCCGACGATGTACCGGATCGGCTGCTCGATGACCGGCGGTACCTCGGGCGGCGGCTGGTTCGTCAACAACGACGGCAAGACGGTGCTGGTGTCCAACAGTTCGATCGGCTCTTACGGACACACCTGGCTCGCCGGTCCGCATCTGGGGGCCGAGGCGAAGGGCGTGTTCGAGGCCATCAGCAAGAAGTACGCCGGTCAGGGCTGACCGGCCGGCGGCCGCACGGCAGACGCAAGGGGCCCGCTCCGGATCCGGAGCGGGCCCCTCGTCATGGCCTTACGGACGGCTTTGCGGATGGCTCTACGGATGGGCTTACGGAGGGCTCCACGGGGGCGTCCGTAAGGAGCTTGGCGTAGCAGCGGCTGCTCTCCTCGAAGCGGTAGAGACCGAACTTCGTCACCGGTGCGTAGCCGGAGGAGGTGTACAGCTCTATGGCCTCGGGCTGCTCGGTGCCGGTCTCCAGGACCATCCGCACCCGCCCCGCCTCCCGCGCGCTGTCCTCCAGCGCGGCGAGGATCCGCCGGGCCAGCCCGCGCCCGCGCGCCGCGCGCACCACGAACATCCGCTTGATCTCGGCGTCCCCGTCCTCGTAGCCCTCGTCGCTCCGGTCCTGGCTGCGCCAGCCGCCGGTCGCGACCGGGGTGCCGTCCGGGTCGTAGGCCATGAGGTAGAGGCCGTGTGGCGGGTCGAAATGGGCCGCGTCCATGGGCGTCAGATCGCCCTCGCCGTAGCGCACGGCGTATTCCGCCTGCACTTCCTCGTCGAGTTTGCGGGCGTCGGGGTGGTCGTAGCGGATCGGTTGAATATTCATGCGTCGAATCGTACTTCTATGCAGTGGATGGGGGCGTGGTTTTTGTCGCGTATCGTGCCGGAGGTGCTCACCGTGACGACCGTGAATGTAAACGGGCTGCGCGCCGCCGCCAAGAAGGGCTTCGGCCCTTGGCTGGACGCTACCGCGGCCGATGTGGTGTGCCTCCAGGAGGTACGCGCCGAACCCAAGGAGCTGCCGGAGGCGGTCCGCGAGCCCGACGGCTGGCATGTGGTGCACGCCCCCGCGGCGGCCAAGGGCCGGGCCGGGGTGTCGGTGTACGCCCGGCGCGAGCTGGAGGGCGTCCGGGTCGGCTTCGGGTCGTCCGAGTTCGACGGCAGCGGCCGCTATGTGGAGGTCGACCTGCCCGGCGTGACCGTCGGCAGCCTGTACCTCCCCTCGGGTGAGGTCGGCACGGACCGCCAGGACGAGAAGGAGCGCTTCATGGCGGAGTTCCTTCCGTATCTGAAGGAGCTGCGCGAACGGGCGGCGGCCGATGGGCGCGAGGCGCTGGTGGCCGGCGACTGGAACATCGCCCACCAGGAGGCCGACCTCAAGAACTGGAAGGCCAATCAGAAGAAGTCCGGGTTCCTGCCGGAGGAGCGCGCCTGGCTGACCAGCGTCTTCGAGGAGGCGGGGTACGTGGACGTGGTGCGCGCCCTGCATCCGGACGTCGCCGGTCCGTACTCATGGTGGTCCTACCGCGGCCGGGCCTTCGACAACGACGCGGGCTGGCGCATCGACTACCAGATCGCGACCCCCGGGCTTGCCGGGCGCGCGGTCAAGGCGGTCGTGGAGCGGGCGCCCGCCTACGACCAGCGGTGGAGCGACCACGCCCCGGTGACGGTGGCCTACGGCTCGGCTCACTGATTTCCGGAGGGGCCGCCGGGTGGCGTCTCGTCCATCTCCGCCCGCATGCGGCGGTTCATGGCCATCGTCAGCTCGGCGTCCACCACGCTCGTGGCCAGCGGCCGCAGCCGCTCCACGGTCTCGCCGACGTCCTCGCCGCGCTCCAGGGCGTCCGCCGCCGCATGGGTGCGCAGCAGTGTGACGAAGGTCTCGGCGATCGCGTCCACATGCTCACGCACCTCGCGCGCCGCGGCGAGCACCGCGGCCAGCGGGACGCCCTGTTCGACCAGGGTGTGTGAGACGTCCAGCAGGCGCCGGCTGAGGTGGACGATCTCGTCGCCGTCGACGGCCAGATAGCCGAGGTCGAGCGAGGTGGTGAGGTTCTCCGCGGTGACCTCGCCGTGGAAGTAGTCCGCGAGCGCCTCGGGGGTGAGCCGGACCGGGGTCTCCGAGGGCCAGGAGGCGACCGCGCCGGGCAGCCCGAGCAGCTCGCCGACGTCCCGGCGGCCGCTTTCGAAGGCGGCGATCAACTCGGCGATTCCGCCAAGGGTGTGGCCGCGCTCCAGCAGCCCCGCGATCGTCCGCAGCCGGGCCAGATGGTGGTCGTTGTACCAGGCGATCCGGCCGTCGCGGCGCGGCGGCGGGATCAGCTTGCGCTCCCGGTAGAAGCGCAGGGTGCGCACGGTGATCCCGGCCTTCTCGGCCAGTTCCGGCATGCGGTACTCGCGTACCTCGTCCGCTTCGCTCGTCGCCACAACTGAAGCCTATGCCGCGGCCGATCGGGTGCGACCGGCGGTAACTTCGTTGTCCACAGCCCCTACCGCTCGGTAGATCTCTGTCCTACGCTCCCATCGTGCCAGTGATTGCTGGCACGGTCGTATTCGCGTTCGTGGGAGGCGGCGGCATGGCTGGGCTGACGCATGAGCATGTGCGGGTGGCGGTGATCGGGGCCGGATTCGGCGGTCTGGGAGCGGCGGTGCGGCTGCGCCGCGCGGGCATCACGGACTTCGTGGTCCTGGAGCGGGCGGAGGCGGTCGGCGGGGCCTGGCGGGACAACACCTATCCGGGGTGTGCCTGCGATGTCCCGTCTCATCTTTATTCGTTCTCCTTCGCGCCCAACCCCGACTGGCCCCGGAACTTCTCCGGCCAGCCGCATATCCGCGCGTATCTGGAGCGGGTCGCCGACACCTTCGGGCTGCGGCCGCACCTGCGCTTCGGCGCCGAAGTGCGGTCCCTGCGCTGGGACTCCGCGGCGGTGCACTGGGAGGTGGAGACGGCGCGGGGCTCGCTGACCGCCGATGTCGTGGTCAGCGCCACCGGTCCGCTCGCCGACCCCCGGATCCCGGACATTCCCGGGCTCGACGGCTTCCCCGGCGCCGTCTTCCACTCCGCGCGCTGGGACCACACCGCCGATCTGCGCGGCAAGCGCGTGGCGATGATCGGCACCGGCGCCTCGGCCATACAGATCGTCCCCGCCATCCAGCACGAGGTCGGCCGGCTCACCCTCTTCCAGCGCACCCCGCCCTGGGTGCTGCCGCGGATGGACCGCCGGATCAGCGGCCTCGAGCGATGGCTGCACAAGAGGATCCCGGCCACCCGGGCGCTGCGCCGCGGGGTGCTGTGGGGCATCCGGGAGCTGCAGGTCGGCGCCTTCACCAAGCGGCCGGGCGAGATGCGGTTCGTCGAGCGGCTGGCCGGTGCGCATATGCGACGGGCCATCAAGGACCCCGCGCGGCGGGCGGCGTTGACGCCGGACTACCGCATCGGCTGTAAGCGCATCCTGCTCTCCAACGACTACTATCCGGCGCTCGCCCAGCCGCATGTGGACGTGGTCCCGGCCGGGCTGAAGGAGGTGCGCGGCGCCACCCTCGTCGGTGCCGACGGCACCGAGACCGAGGCCGACGCGATCATCTTCGGCACCGGCTTCCATGTGACCGACGTCCCCATAGCGCAGCGGGTGACCGGGGCGCGCGGGACGACGCTCGCGGAGGAGTGGAAGGGCGGGATGGAGGCGCTGCGCGGCACCAGCCCTGCGGGCTTCCCCAACTTCCTGACCATCATCGGGCCCAACACCGGCCTCGGGAACAGCTCGATGATCCTGGTCATAGAGGCGCAGCTGGCCTATATGGCCGACTATCTGCGCCAGTTGGACACCCTGGGCGGCAAGGTCGCGCTGGACGCCCGGCCGTCCGCGGTGCGCGCCTACACGGACATGATCCAGGAACGGATGCGGCGCACGGTGTGGAACACCGGCGGTTGCGACAGCTGGTACCTCGACAACGGCCGCAACACCACCCTGTGGCCCGGGACCACCAGCGAGCTGCGGAAGGTCACCCGGCGCGTGGACCTCAACGAGTACACGGTGCTGCGGCCGCACACCGGGCCCGCCAAGGCCACGGTGTCCACGGCGGGTGCGGGGAGGGGATCGCGGTGAGGCGGCTTCCTTCCCCGCCCGTCGGGCCGTACGCCCCGCCCGTTCCGGAGCGCGAACTGACGGTCGTCTCGGCCGACGGGAGCCGGCTCCACACGGAGCTGCACGGCCCCGAGGACGCCCCGGCGGTCCTGCTCGCGCATGGCTGGGTCTGCTCCACGGCCTTCTGGGCGCCGGTGGTGCGCGCCCTCGCGGCCGACCACCGGGTGATCGTCTACGACCAGCGCGGCCATGGCCGCAGCCCGGCCCCGGGGCCCGGCGGCTACAGCACCCACGCCCTGGCCGACGACCTGGTGGCGGTGCTGGAAGCAGCCCTTCCGCCCGGTCGGCGGGCCGTGCTGGCGGGCCACTCCATGGGCGGGATGACGCTGATGGCCGCGGCCGACCGCCCCGTGCTGCGTGAGCGCGCGGCCGCCGCGGTGCTGTGCAGCACGGGCGCCTCACGGCTGGTGGACCGGTCGCGGGTGGTGCCGCTGCGCTCCCCGCGGGCACGGGCGCGGGTGCACCGCGTGCTCCTCGGCTCACGCGCCCCCCTGGGCCCGGTCACCCCGTTCGCCAAGCGGCTGGTGCGCTACGCCACGATGGGCCCCGGCGCCGCCCCGGCCGCGGTGGACGCGTGCGCGCGGATCCTGCACGCCTGCCCCCGCGCCGTACGCGCCGGATGGGGCCGGGTCCTGCTCGACCTCGAACTGGAGGCGAGCATCGGCGAACTGACCATGCCCACGGCCGTCATCGTCGGCACCGCCGACCGGCTCACCCCGACCGAGCACGCCGCCGCCCTGGCCGCCGCGCTGCCGCACTGCACCGGCCTCATCGAGCTTCCGGGGCTCGGCCATATGACCCCGGTGGAGGACCCCGAGGCGGTCACCGGAGTGATCCGAGGCCTGGTCGAGGAGTTCGGGACGTCCCGCCCCACAGCAACCGCCGAAGCGAAGGAGCAGACGACATGAGTGCGCGCAGGAGCCTTGAGGGCCAGGTCGCGGTGGTGACGGGCGCGGCGAGGGGGGTCGGCGAGCTGCTCGCGCGCAAGCTCTCCGCACGCGGCGCGAAGGTCGCGCTGGTGGGCCTGGAGCCCGAGGAGCTGAAGCGGGTCTCGAAGCGGCTGCCGACCGACTCCGCCCACTGGCACGCCGATGTCACCGACGCCGAGGCGATGGCGCGGGTGGCGGGGGAGGTCGTGGAGCGGTTCGGCGCGGTGGACATCGTCTGTGCCAACGCGGGGGTGGCCCAGGCCGGTCCGTTCCTCGACTCCGACGAGACGGCCTGGCGGCGGGTGATCGAGGTCAATCTGCTGGGCAGCGTCACCACGGCCCGCGCCTTCCTGCCCGCGCTGACCGCCAGCCGCGGCTATCTGCTGCAGATCGCCTCGCTCGCCGCGCTCGCGCCCGCGCCCATGATGACGGCGTACTGCGCGTCCAAGTCCGGGGTCGAGGCGTTCGCCCACAGTCTGCGGGCCGAGGTGGGCCACCGTGGGGTGCGCGTCGGCGTGGGCTATCTGAGCTGGACGGACACCGATATGGTGCGCGGCGCCGACCAGGACGAGGTGATGCGCGAGCTGCGGCAGCGGCTGCCCTGGCCCGCGGGCCGCACCTATCCGCTGGGCCCGGCGGTGGACCGGCTGGTGGCAGGCATCGAGCGTCGGTCGGCGCATGTGTACGCGCAGTGGTGGCTGCGCGGTATGCAGTCGGTGCGCGGCTATCTGCCCGCCTTCATCCACGCCGTGGGGCGGCGCGAGATGCGCCGCGCCGAACCACGGCTGGCGGCGACCCGGGAGGGGCGGGGCGGTCTGGTCGGCGAGGGCGGCGCCGCGGACGAGAAGGCGCGCACGGCGGGCACACAGCGTCACCAGTAACGCTCCGTCAACCGTGCTGACCTGCGCTTTCTTCGACTCTCCCGATCCGGAATGCGGAGAAAGTCAGCACATGTAACTCTTGTCGGGCCCGACGCCATTCACCCGATGAGGAGTGACACATGGGCCCCAAGGACCAGCCGAACGACAAGGGCCAGCAGGCCAAGCGGAAGCCGCAGGGCGGGCGGAGCCAGGAGCCGCGGCGCGGCCAGCAGCCCGGCGAGCGGATGCAGCCCGGCGACCGCATGCAGTCCGGCGAGCGGATGCAGTCCGGTGAGCGGATGGAGGAGCGCTCCCGCCGGGAGCCGGGGCAGGAGCAGCGCCGTGGCCGGCAGGACCGGCCGGAGGCCCGCGGGCAGTCCCAGCGGATGAGCAGTGAGCGCCGTCAGCCGGGCATGGGCGACGAGACGATGGACCAGGAGCCCTTCGAAGAGATGTGACGCGCCAGAGCGGGAGGGGCGCATCCCCATGGGTGACCATGGGAATGCGCCCCTGCGTCTGCCTGTGCCCGGCGCCGCTCCTGCCCCGGCCTCCCGGCGGGAGCGCTCACTTCCCCTTGCGCGGCGGCTTACTTCCCTTGCGCGAGGACTTCTTTCCCTTGCGCGGCGGCGCACTTCCCCCGCGCGGCGGCAGTTGAGGACGCCGCAGATCGGGCACGTCCGAGTAGTCCGGCGGGGTCGCGGCCGGATGCCGCTCCAGCAGATCGAGCGCCGTACGGACGGCGACCCCCAGCTGCGGAGCGCGGCCCTCCGCCCAGTCCACGGGGGAGCGCGGCGCCTCGATGTCCGGCTCCACACCGTGGTTCTCCACGCCCCAGCCGTAGGCGTCGAACCACGCGGCGTTCATCGGCACCGTGATCGAGGTTCCGTCGCCGAGGCGGTGACGGCCGGTCATCCCGACCACCCCGCCCCAGGTGCGCAGACCCACCACCGGTCCGATGCCCTGGATCCTGAAGGCCGCGGTGATCATGTCGCCGTCGGAGGAGGTCGCCTCGTCGGCGACCGCGACGATCGGCCCGCGCGGCGCGTTGCTGGAGTACGACACGGGCTGGGCGTTGCGGGTGAGGTCCCAGCCCATGACCTTGCGGGTGAGCTTCTCCACCACCAGCTCGCTGATATTGCCGCCCGCGTTGCCCCGGACGTCCACGATCAGCGCGGGCAGCGACATCTCGCGGCGCAGATCGCGGTTGAACTGCGCCCACCC
Source organism: Streptomyces sp. NPDC007875 (assembly GCF_042868035.1). Classification (NCBI taxonomy): domain Bacteria; kingdom Bacillati; phylum Actinomycetota; class Actinomycetes; order Kitasatosporales; family Streptomycetaceae; genus Streptomyces; species Streptomyces sp. NPDC007875. The sequence continues at coordinate 259,806 of NZ_JBIADZ010000011.1, forward strand.
GGAGCCGCCCATGTCGGGGATATGGAGATAGCCACACCGCCCACCGCTCAACTCCCGCACCACGGCCCGGCGCTGGGCCACCCAGTCCTGGTAGCGCAGCGGCCGGTCGTCGATCAGCGGGCAGACCGCGACCCGGCGGGCCGGCCCCTCGCCGTCCGGCGGCTCGAAGGTCAGCTCCACCGTCGTGCCGCCCCCGGCCGTCAGCAGCGGGAAGGGGCCCGCCACCGGGTCCACCGGGCGCCCGTCGACATGAGTGAGGACGGCGCCGTCCCGGATGCCCAGACCGGCCAGCGGCGAGCGGGCCCGGGAGTCGGAGGACTCACCGGGCAGGATGCGGGCCACCGCCCACCGGCCGTCCTTGGTGCGGGTGAGGTTGGCGCCGAGCAGTCCGATGGGGCGCTGGTAGTGGGGCGGGCCCTCGTTGCGGCGTGCGGCGGCGACGTAGGCGTGCGAGGTGCCCAGCTCGCCGAGGGTCTCGCGGAGCAGATCGGCGAACTCGTCGGGCGAGGCGACCCGTTCGACCAGCGGACGGTACTGGTCGAGCACCCCGTCCCAGTCGACCCCGCACATCCCCGGGTCCCAGAAGTAGTGCCGGGTGATCCGCCCGGCCTCGTCGTACGCCTGCCGCCACTCGGCCGCCGGATCGACGGTGTGCTGGATCCGCCGCATGTCGAGATGGACCGTGGAGTCACTGTCGCCGGTCTCGGTGGCGGGCATCGCGCGCAGATCGCCGTCGTCGTAGGCCACCAGCCGGGTGCCGTCGCCGCTGACCGCGAACCAGTCCAGCTCACTGGTGAGTTCGGTCCGCTTGGCCTTCGCCAGGTCGAAGTGTTCCAGGGTGGGGCGGCTCGAGGTCTCGGCCGGGTTGGCGAACGTCTCGCCGAGCGCCCCCGAGATCGGCCAGCGCAGCCACACCAGCCCGCCGCCGCTGACCGGGTGCAGCGAGGAGTACTTGGACGCGGACACCGGGAAGACCGTGACCCGGCTGGCCAGCCCCTCCACCTCGACCGTCACCGTGCCGTCGCCGTCGTCCCCGCTGTCGTCCGGATCCAGTCCGCCCGCCGCCGGGCGCCCCTCGGGGGAGAGCGCGAAGGGCGAGGGGGTGGCGGAGGACAGCGGTACGAGATAGGGGCGGCAGCCCAGCGGGAAGGAGAGGTCGCCGGTGTGCACGTCGTAGACCGGGTCGAAGCCGCGCCAGGAGAGGAAGGCGAGGTAGCGGCCGTCGCTGGTGAAGACCGGCTCCTCGTCCTCGAACCGCCCATTGGTCACGTCCACTATTGTCCGGTCGGCCAGCCGCGCGATCTTGATCGAGCGCAGGGTGCGGCCTATCCCGGGGTGGGACCAGGCGAGCCATGCCGAGTCGGGGGAGAAGGCCAGGTCGCCCACCGGGCCGTTGTCCGACCGGATCAGCTCGGTGACCTCGCCGTCCCCGTCGGGGGAGGTGTCCACCAGCAGCAGTCGCCCGTCGCCCGCGGCAACCGCGAGCAGGTCGCCGTCCGGCGAGGACTCCAGCTCATGCACCCGGCCCAGCAGCCCGGCGGCCAGCCGGCGCGGCTCACCGGGGCCGCTGGCCCGGGGCAGCTGCGCGATCTCGATGGCGTCCTCGCCCTCCGCGTCCGTGAGGAACGCGACCCGGCCGGTCGAGCCCAGCATCACGGGCAGCCGCACCCGGACGCCCGGGGTGTCGGCGAGGGTGCGGGCGGGGCCGTCGCGGTGGGTGAGCCAGTACAGGCTGCCGCGGACGCACACCGCGCTGGCCCGGCCCGTGGTGTCCACCGACAGCGAGTCGATGTGCGAGGCGGCCGGCACCTGGTAGGGCCGCCGCCCGGTCCGCGCCCCGCCCAGCCGGACGTCCAGCTTGCGCGGCACACCGTCCGGGCCCAGGTCGTCCACCAGCCACAGCTCGCCCGCGCACTGGTAGACGACGCGGGAGCCGTCGGTGGAGGCGTGGCGCGCGTAGAAGTCGGCGTGGTCGGTGTGGCGGCGCAGATCGGTGCCGTCTGGCAGACAGGAGTAGAGATTGCCGATGCCCTCGTGGTCGGAGAGGAAGGCGATCCGGCCGGCGACGAACATCGCCGCGTCCAGATGGCCGTTCAGCTCCTCCGCGAGCCGGGTGCCGTGCAGCCACAGCCGCCCCGTCGCACCGCCCCGGTAGCGCTTCCAGGTGGCGGGCTCATGCGGCGGCTTGCCGGTCAGCAGCAGGGTGCGGCGCTCGCCGTCGAGGTCGGCCACCGCGATGTCGGCCACCGGGCCCCAGGGCAGCCGTCCGCCGGGGCTGCCGTCGGTGGGCAGCGTGTAGGCCCAGGAGAAGTGGGAGAACGGCTGCTCATGGGAGGAGACCGCGAGGATCTGGGAGACGCCGTCCTGGTCCGGCGGGGTCCAGCCGCAGACCTGGGCGTCCGTACTGCCCCAGTAGGTCAGCCGGCGGGCCGGGCCGCCGGCCGCGGGCACGAGATAGATCTCCGGGTCGAGGCTGCGCCAGGTGGTGAACGCGATCTGGGAGCCGTCGGGGGAGAAGCGGGCGGGCCCCACCCGCGTACGGTCCACGGTCAGCCGCCAGGCCCGCCCGGGGGGCTCGCCGGGGGCGGTCAGCGGGGCGACCCACAGGTCGTCCTCGGCCGCGAAGCACAGCAAGTCGCCGTGCAGATGGGGAAATCGCAGGTACGCCAGGTCGTCGTCGCTTCCGTAAGGCTCCACCCCACCCATGTTTTCGAGCTACGCCATTTGGAGCAACTCGGTTCTGTGACCTAGACCACGAACGAAACGGTGCTGTTTCGATAGTGGCGCGCTTATGCTGGAGGAGTACGAAACCGTTTCGTTCGGAGGGAGGCGACACGCCATGCGGGCCATGGACCAGGCAACGGAGGACCGGGACACCGCCCGGGTGCGTCGCAGCCGACTCTCCCCCGAGCGCGAGCGGGAGTTGTACGAGGCGGTGGTGGAGCTGCTCGGCGAGGTCGGGTACGACGGTCTGACGATGGACGCCGTCGCGGCCCGTACGCACTCCAGCAAGGCCACGCTCTACCGCCAGTGGAAAGGCAAGCCGCAGCTGGTCGCGACCGCGCTGCGGCACACCAAGCCCGTTCTGCTCGAGGGTGTCGACACCGGAACGCTCCGCGGGGACCTGCGGGAGATCGTGCGGTGCTCGGAGAGCGCCCGGGAGCGGGACGCCGCGCTGATGAGGGGACTCGCCCACGCAAGCCACGACAATCCGGACCTTCATGAGGCCCTGCGAGAGTTGTTGATCTATCCCGAGATCGACGCGCTCAACGCGCTGCTGAGGCGCGCCGTCGACCGCGGCGAAATCGCCCCGGACCGGCCCGCCTTGAACTTCGTCGTGCACATGGTGTGCGGCGCGTTCATCGCCCGACCGCTCGTCGACGGTCAGCAACCGGACCAGACGTATCTCCTGGACTACATCGACGCCGTGATCCTCCCCGCGCTCGGCGCCGCGTAGCCCTTCCCGCGCTTTCTCTCTCCCCCTCCCCGCACAACCACATAAGGCCCCGACCGGCGCGCCGCTCTCGTCGCCGGCTCGGTTACCCATCCCTGCCCAGTGCCATCCAACCGACGGGAGCACCTCTTCTCGTGGCCACCTTCCTTTATAAACTCGGCCGGTTCGCCTTCCGGCGACGCGGCTTCGTCGCCCTGATATGGGTGGCGCTGCTCGCGGTCGCGGGCGTCGGCGCCGCCACCGCCTCACAGCCCGCCAACGACAGCTTCTCCATTCCCGGCACCGAGGCCCAGAAGGCATTCGACCTGCTGGAACAGCGGTTTCCCGGAGGTAACGCGGACGGCGCCACCGCCCGTGTGGTCTTCCGCGCCCCGAGCGGCGAGAAGATGACCGACCCGGACAACAAGGCGGTGGTCACCAAGACCGTCGCCGACCTCAAGGCGAGCTCGCCTCAGGTCGCCTCGGTCGCCGACCCCTACCAGGCCCGGGCCGTCAGCAAGGACGGCTCCACGGCCTACATCCTGACCAGCTACAAGGTCAACTCCATGGAGCTGAAGGACCCCGCCAAGGACGGTCTGAAGGAGGTGGGGGAGAAGGCCGAGAAGTCGGGCCTGAAGGTGCAGATCGGCGGTGACGCGCTCCAGGAGATGCCGGAGACCGGATCGACCGAGATCATCGGCATCGCGATCTCCGCGGTCGTCCTCGCCATCACCTTCGGCTCGCTGGTGGCTGCCGGACTGCCGCTGATGACCGCGCTCATCGGCGTCGGCATCGGCATCTCGTCGATCACCGCGCTCGCCACCACGCTGGGGCTGTCCACCACCACCTCGACACTGGCGATGATGATCGGCCTCGCGGTCGGCATCGACTACGCGCTGTTCATCGTCTCCCGCTACCGCGCGGAGCTGGCCGAGGGGCGGGACCGGGAGGAAGCCGCCGGACGTGCCGTGGGCACCGCGGGCTCCGCGGTCGTTTTCGCCGGCCTTACGGTGGTCATCGCGCTGGTCGGCCTCGCCGTCGTCAACATCCCGATGCTGACCAAGATGGGCTTCGCCGCGGCCGGTACGGTCGTCATCGCCGTTCTCATCGCGATCAGCCTCATCCCGGCGGTGCTGGGCTTCGCGGGCAAGCGGGTGTTCGGGCGCAAGGCGCGCCGGCGGCTGGAGGAGCGCCTTGCGGCGGGTCCGGACGCCTCCGCCGAGGAGAAGCCCAACATGGGCACCCGCTGGGCGCGCTTCGTGCTGCGCCGCCCGCTGATGGTGCTCCTGGTGGCCGTGCTCGGCCTCGGTGCGGCCGCCGTGCCCGCCGTCAGCCTGGAGCTCGGCCTGCCGGACGACGGCTCGCAGCCGGTCAGCAGCCAGAAGCGCCAGGCGTACGACGCGATCTCCGATGGCTTCGGCCCCGGCTACAACGGTCCGCTGATGGTGGTCGTCGACGCCAAGGGCAGCGATGACGCCAAGGGCGCGGCCGAGCGGGTCCGTAAGACCATCACCGGCCTGGACGGCGTGGCCGGGGTCAGCCCGGCCACGTTCAACAAGGCCGGTGACACCGCGACGCTCACCGTCATCTCCAAGTACAAGCCGAGCAGCATCGACACCGAGAACCTGGTCGGCGACATCCGGGACGAGGCGAGCGGCTTCAAGGCCGACACGGGCGCCGAGGTGCTGGTGACCGGCCAGACGGGGATGAACATCGACATCTCGCAGAAGCTCAACGACGCGCTGGTGCCCTATCTGGTGCTCGTCGTCGGACTGGCCTTCCTGCTGCTGATGGTCGTCTTCCGGTCCGTCCTGGTGCCGCTCAAGGCTGCGCTCGGCTTCCTGCTCTCCGTCGTCGCGGCGCTCGGCGCGGTGGTCGCGGTCTTCCAGTGGGGCTGGCTGGGGGATCTGTTCGGCGTCGAGGAGACCGGTCCGATCATGAGCATGATGCCGATCTTCATGATCGGTGTGGTGTTCGGTCTGGCGATGGACTACGAGGTCTTCCTGGTGACCCGGATGCGGGAGGCGTACGTCCACGGCGAGCGCCCCGGCCAGGCCGTCGTCACCGGCTTCCGGCACGGCGCCCGGGTGGTCACCGCGGCCGCGGTCATCATGATCAGTGTCTTCGCCGGGTTCATCGGCTCGTCCGAGTCGATGATCAAGATGATCGGCTTCGGTCTCGCCACCGCCGTCCTCTTCGACGCCTTCGTGGTCCGGATGGCCATCGTCCCGGCGGTCCTGGCGCTGCTCGGCAAGGCGGCCTGGTGGCTCCCGCGCTGGCTGGACCGGGCGCTGCCCAACGTGGATGTGGAGGGCGAGGGCCTGCGCAAGCAACTCGAGGCGACCCCCGCGGCCCAGCAGCACGACTCCGACCCGGACGCCGAGCTGACCCGCGTGTGATCTGCGTCTGAACCGCGTCTGACACCGGCGTTGCGTTCCGGCCCGACGGCGGCCTTCCGATCCCGGAAGGCCGCCGTCGGCATGTGGACCGGCGCGCTTCCGCTTGATTCCGCGATGACCGCGCTCTTGCGAACGACTTGCAGGTACGGGCTACCATCGGGCCGATAGCAGCAGCTCAGGAGCAGCTCAGGAGCGGAGTCCCGCCATGCATGTGCCCGACGGATTCATCGACGCGCCGGTGTCGGCGGTGACCGGTGTGGTCGCCGCCGGGGCCGTCGCGGTCAGTTTGCGCGGTGCCCGGCGGGAGCTCGACGAGCGGACCGCGCCGCTGGCCGGGCTGGTGGCGGCGTTCATCTTCGCCGTGCAGATGCTGAACTTCCCCGTCGCCGCCGGGACCAGCGGGCATCTGCTGGGCGGGGCGCTGGCCGCGATACTCGTGGGGCCGTATACGGGGGTGTTGTGCGTCTCCGTGGTGCTGCTGATGCAGGGCGTCCTGTTCGCGGACGGCGGCCTTACGGCGCTCGGCGTCAACATCACGGACATGGCTCTGGTCACCACGGTCGTGGCGTACGCGATCTTCCGCGCGATCGTGAAGCTGGCCCCGCGTCGCCGCCGTACGGTCACCGTCGCGTCCTTTGTGGCGGCCCTGGTCTCCGTACCGGCCGCGGCGGTGGCCTTCACGGCGATCTACGCGCTCGGCGGCACGGCCGATGTGGCGATCGGCAAGGTCTTCGCGGCGATGGTCGGGGTGCATGTGCTGATCGGCATCGGCGAGGCGGCGATCACCGCGCTGACGGTCGGTGCCGTCGTGGCCGTACGGCCGGATCTGGTCTACGGGGCGCGGGGCGTGACCGCGCGTCCGCTGGAGATCCGCAACAGCCCGCTGGCTCCGGCCGCTCCGGGAGCGGTGGCCCGGGCCGGGGCGCCGGCGGCCGAGCCCTCGACGGCGGCCTCCGAGGCCCCCAAGACCCCCGAGCCCGCCGCGACCCGTGAGCCCGCCGCCGTGCCGCAGCGGTCGGCGCGGCGCGTGTGGCTGGCCGGGCTCGCGGCCGCGCTGCTGTGCGCCGGGGTCGTGAGCTTCTACGCCTCCGCCAGCCCCGACGGGCTGGAGAAGGTCGCCCATGACAAGGGGATCGACGCGAAGGAAGAGGACCACGCGGCCAAGGACTCCCCGCTCGCCGACTACGGCGTCAAGGACATCTCCGACGCCCGGCTCTCCGGCGGGCTCGCCGGGGTGATCGGGGTGGGCGCCACGCTCGCCGTCGGGTCCGGCGTCTTCATCGTCGTACGGCGGCGCCGGGCGACGGCCGAGAGCGAGCGGGGCTGACGATGGGCGCGGGATACGCGCACAAGCTCTACCGGGAGGGCCGGTCGGCCGTCCACGCCCTCCCCCCGCACTGCAAGATCGCAGCTGTCTTCTGCTTCGTCCTGGTCGTCGTCTCCACGCCCCGCGAGGCCGTCTGGGCCTTCGGGGCGTACGCACTGCTGCTGGCCGGGGTGGCGGCGGCGGCCCGGATACCGGCCGGGTATCTGCTGCGGCGGCTGCTGATCGAGATCCCGTTCGTGGCCTTCGCCGTGCTGATGCCGTTCATCGCGGAGGGCCCGCGGGTGGAGGTGCTGGGGATGTCGCTCAGCGAGTCCGGGCTGTGGAGTGCCTGGAACATCCTCGCCAAGGGCACCCTCGGCGTCGCCGCCTCCGTCCTCCTGGCCTCCACGACCGAGCTGCGCGCCCTGCTGCTGGGGCTGCAGCGGCTGCGGATGCCCTCGCTGCTGGTGCAGATCGCCTCGTTCATGATCCGCTACGGGGACGTCATCTCCGATGAGATGCGCCGGATGCGGATCGCCCGCCAGTCACGCGGTTTCGAGGCGCGCGGGGTGCGTCACTGGGGGGTGCTCGCCTCGTCGGCCGGGGCGCTGTTCATCCGCTCGTACGAACGGGGCGAACGGGTCCACCTGGCGATGGTCAGCCGGGGCTATACGGGCACCATGCCGGTGATCGACGATGTGACGGCGTCCCGCGCCCAGTGGATGCACGCCGCCGCCCTCCCGCTGACCGCGCTGGCGGTCTGCCTGACCGGATGGATGCTCCCATGACCGACCCCGCCACCACCCCGCCGTCCCTCCAGGTGGCCGGTCTGGCCTATGCGTACCCCGACGGCCATCAGGCCCTCTTCGGCGTCGATCTGACCGTGGCCCGCGGCGAGCGCGTCGCACTGCTCGGCCCCAACGGCGCGGGCAAGACCACGCTCGTGCTGCACCTCAACGGCATCCTTACGGCGGGCGCCGGGACGGTCACGGTCGCGGGGCTGCCCGTGGCGAAGGCGCATCTGGCCGAGATCCGCCGCCGGGTGGGCATCGTCTTCCAGGACCCGGACGACCAGCTCTTCATGCCGACCGTGCGCGAGGACGTGGCCTTCGGCCCGGCCGCGGCCGGGCTGCGCGGCCCGGAGCTGGAGGAGCGGGTGCGCCGCGCCCTGGAGCGGGTCGGGATGGCGGAGTTCGCCGACCGGCCGCCCCACCACCTCTCCTTCGGACAGCGCCGGCGGGTGGCCGTGGCGACCGTGCTGGCCATGGAGCCGGAGATCCTGGTCCTGGACGAGCCCTCGTCCAACCTCGACCCGGCCTCGCGCCGCGAACTCGCCGACATCCTGCGGTCCCTGGAGGTGACCGTGCTGATGGTCACCCACGATCTGCCGTACGCGCTGGAGCTGTGCCCGCGCTCGGTGGTGCTCAGCGGCGGGGTGATCGCGGCGGACGGCGGGACGCAGGAGCTGCTGTGCGACGAGGAGCTGATGCGCGAGCACCGACTGGAGCTCCCCTTCGGCTTCGACCCGCGCTCGGTGACGGTGCCGGTGAGGTGACGCCGGTCACCCGGGCCCCCCGGAGGCCGCCATCGGCATCGGCTCCGTACGGTACGGCCGCCCGGCCTTGATCCGCTCCACCGCCGCCAGCAGATCCGCCTGCCGCACCCGCGGCCGCCCCGTGCGCAGCACCTCCGCCGCCGCGTCGATCACCGCGCGGCGGATGTCGCGCCCGGTCACCTCGTCGACCCGGGCCAGCCCCTCCGGCGAGACGTCCTCGGCGAGGGGCAGCGCGTCGGGCAGATGGTGCCGCCAGATCCCGGCGCGCGCCGCCTCGTCCGGCGCCGGGAAGCGCACATGCCACACCCGGCTGTCGAAGGCCGTGTCGTAGCAGGCCACCAGGTTGGTGGCCAGGACGACCAGCCCCTCGTGGTGGTCCAGGGCGGTGAGCATCTCGCTGCGCATGGCGTTCACCGCATGCTCCGCGCCCTGGCTGATGGTCTCGAACCGCGCGGACATGAGCGCGTCCGCCTCGTCCAGGAAGAGCACCGCGCCCTGTTCACGCGCGGCGCGGAAGAGCGCCGCCAGGTTCTTCGGGCCCTCCCCGTGGTATTTGCTCTCCAACTGCGAAGCGCGGGCCGCGATCAGCGGACGGCCCAGCCGGTCGGCGAGGGCGTGGGCGGCCAGCGTCTTCCCCGTGCCGGGCGCGCCCTCCAGGTTCACCGCCGAGCCGGGATGCGGCTGTATCTCGCGCAGCCCCCAGTCGTCGAAGAGCACCCGGCGCTGCTCCACGGTGTGCACGGCGCGCAGCAGCTGGTCCAGCGTCCGCTCCGGGAGTACCAGGCGGTCGAAGGTGTACAGCGGCGGCGTCGCGGTGAACTGCCGCGCCCGCTCCGCGATCGACGGCTCGTCCGACTCCGGCCCGGCCCCCGATCGCGCCTCGGCCCCCGATCCAGCTCCTGACCCCGACCCCGACCCCGATTCCCCCTCCCTGCCCGGCGGTTGGTTGGTGACCGTAAGGGTGAGCGGCCGCGGTCCGTTGCGGCCGCTGAACTCCTTCGCGGCCTCGATCAGCCGGGTCCGCAGCAGCGCCGCCTCCACATCGTCGGCGCCGCCCGGAATACCGGTGACGGCGAACGCGATACGCGAAGCCCTTGCCAGGTTCCTCACTGGATCTCCCCCTCGATCCCCGGACCGATCCCCGGACCGAACCCCGAACCCCGCCCCCCCCGGACCCTCAGCCCCAGACCGCCACCCGGTGGTGTGCGTGGGCGCTGCGCACCCGTTTCTCCGCCTGCTTCGCCTCGATCCGGCGGCCCTCGACGAACTGCTCCCGCGAGGTGTCGAACAGCCCCTGGATATAGCTGACCTCGCCGTCGCGGATGGACTCGGCGACGGTGACCGCCCGCAAATCGGGATCGGAGTGCAGCCGCTCGCCCTGGGACCGGAACCAGTCCGCCAGGAACTCGATGGTCACGCACCCGACATGGACCACCGCGACCGCGCCGATCCCGCCGAGCGCGAGCAGGACCATGCCCAAAAGGCTCAGCATGACGGCGTCTCCTCCCCGAAGATGATGAGGTCCTTGTCGCCGAAGGCCGCGCGCAGCTCGCCGTCCAGGCGCCGGGCCCGGCAGACCCACACCGGGGCGGGCGGCGTCCCGGTGTCGCGCAGCGGTACGCCCTCCTGGTCCAGGAAGAAGGTCTGCACGAGGAACACCGGCCCTTCGCGCTGCCGCAGCACGGCCCCCGCTGCCGCTTCCGGTGCCCGCGCGCGGTTGCGGACCAGGAAGGCGACCACATCGCGGTAGGTGAGCTGGGCCCGCAGTGGTACGCGCCGGGTGCTCCGCCCGCTTCCGGCCGCGCGGCTCCGGCCGCCGGACTCCAGCGGGGCGCTCACCTCGCGGAGCGTCACGTCGAAGGTGCCGAGGCAACGGCCGTCGGCTCCCGTATCACCCAAGGCGCGCTGGTCGGGCATGCTTGTCCCCCGTCCTTCGAAAGGGCGGGCCCCCGGTTCCCCCGCGAGGGCCCGATGACCATACTCCCCACCACACCTGTCGCTTCGCGTCCCCCGATGCGGTGGGAAATCCGGGAGGGCGCTGTCGGCGCCCGCGACGACAGAAACCGACATCAGCGCGGTCCACGCGGTCCACGCGGACATCAGCGCTCGGCCCCGCCCCGGCGCGGCGGATGCGCCCCCAGGGCGGTCAGCCGGCGCAGCAGCAGATCCGGTTTGGTGTGCCGGGAGCACACATACATCGCGAACATCATGCGGACGTCGGCCGGTTTGGAGATGATCCCGCAGGCGGTCATGGCCCGGTCGATCTGCGTACGGACCGTCGAGACCTTCACATCGAGCTGGACGGCCGTCTCCTCGTACGAGTAGCCGTCCGCGTACCACTCCAGCGCCCGGATCTGGCCCTCGCTCAGCCCCGCCGCCCAAGAGGAGAACACCACGGGCTCATGGGCGGGCGCCTGCTGCGCCGACGAGGCCATATAGAGCGCGTCCAGCAGGGTCAGCTGGCCGAGCCCGGCCCGCGCGCACCGCCTCCGGAAGTCCCGCAGATCCTCCCCGTAGCGCTTCTCGCTGACCTCCAGCTCCTCCAGGATCCAGGCCACCCGGCCGCCGCGGGCCGTGCGCCCCAGCAGATCGGCGAAGTACGGTGGCACGCTGAGGCCGCATTCGCGCACCGCCGTCTCCAGGGCGGAGGCCAGATGCGGTTTGAGCCAGTGCGGATGGTGGCGGGCGTCCCATACGGCGTTGGCCAGGACCGCCGCGCCGACCGTCTTGCCGAAGACCGCCTTCGCCCCGCACACCCAGGGGGCCACCCGCTGGCGCCACTGCTCCGCCGCCGTGCACACCACCACATCCGAGCGCCGCACCAGATCGGCGAACTGCTCGGCGGTGCCGACGCCCATCATGTCGGCCACGCACACGTCGTACTCCGCACCGCTCACCTCGAGCTGCTCCACGGAGTCCACCTCGCTGACCACCGTCAGCCGCGGATCGGCGTTCAGCGCCGCCACCAGGCCCCGTCTGGTCATCTCATGGTCCTCGACCACCGCCACCTGCAGCGGCTGCTCGGGTCCTTGCTCGGCCGACTCGTCTCTCATCCGACGCCCCCTTGACTCGGCTCGGTCGTGCTCTCTCGTTGGATCGGCAGGGTGAGCGTCACCTGGGTGAACCCGGCGACCGACCGAACCCGCAGCGCCCCGCCCCGCTCGCGCAGCAACCGGTCGTGGAGCGCCAGCGAGCGCATGGCGCCGACGCCGCGCGCCAGCACCTCGGGCGGGAAGCCCACGCCCTCGTCGGTGACCACCAGCTCCACCAGCCCGGAGCCGTCGGCGTCCTCGACGAGGTCCACATGCAGCACCGCGTCATGCACCCCGGCGCTGCGCGGCACATTGATCAGTGCGGCGCGCAGCGCGGCCTCCAGCAGCTCCACCTGGGACGGCAGCACCCGGGCCGCGGCGCCGACCACGCGCTCGGTCACGATGGGCTCCACGGTGAGGGTGTCGTTGGTCGCCAGGGCGACCTGCCGGTGGACCATGCCGATCAGTGGCACCGACTCGCTGAACCGCCCGGTGCCGATGAAGGTGGCCAGCCGCTCCCGCGCCACCACCGCCGATTTGCGCAGCGAGTCGATCTGCTCGGGGTCCGAGGCGTCGATCCGCTGGAAGGCGTTGAGGGTGTGGCCGAGGTGGTTGTGGAGCTCGATGGCCAGCAGCTTCCGCTGTTCCTGCTCGTGCAGCTGAAGGCTCATATCGCCCAGGTCGGCGGCGAGTTGCAGCAGGAACTTGGCGCCGCGGCGGATGAGATACGCCAGCGCCCCGTAGCCGGTGAGCCCGATGAGCACATCGGAGTGGGCCAGCGCTTGCGGGCCGCCGTCGCCCAGGGCGATGACCGCGGCGTAGGAGGCGGCGATCGCGCAGGTGGCGACGATCAGCACGCGCCGCGGCTGGCCGAGCGCCGAGCCGATGCCGGCGGCGGAGATCTGCTCGGTGGTCAGCACCAGCAGCGGGGCCATGTCCTGCGACCGGTGCGGGCCCAGGACCAGCGCACAGGCCCACAGGAACGCCACGGCCGAGCACAGCTCCACACCGGCCGTCAGACCGTCGTACGTGGTCGGCGGCGTGGTTTGGGGCGTGACCTGCGGTGTGTCCTGCGGATCGGGCCGACCGCCCGCGCCCTCGCCGCGCTCGGTGTCGTGCGCGATCACCCGCCGGTGGTTACGGGTGATGTGCCCGACGAACCACAGGGATTCGGTCACCACCGCGATCAGCAGCAGCAACGCCCTGCCGCGGTGCGCCAGATGGCCGGCGATCCCGGGCACCGTCACCGCGAGCTGGATGCCGTGCATCAGCCGGAAGATCAGCAGGATGCGCAGCATCTGCCATTCCATGTCCCGGCGGGCCAGCCGGTGCCGGTCGGCCGGTGGTTCGGCGGCCGGGTGATGTCCATCGGCGGGGCGCGGTGCCCGCCCGCGCCCCTGGTGTCGTTCCTCGCGCGGCGACAACCACGCCCATAAACGCGGCCGCAGCCGCCCCCGTAACCGAGCCACGTGCCCCCCGATTTCCCTGCCATCAGTGTGGAGGGGCCGGGGGACGCCGCAATAGGGACCCTTGGCCCTGGCGGAGCCGCGTGCGCGGGTACGGGAGGGCGCTCGGAGGCATACCGGGGGCTCGTGGCGCCACGTCTTCCGCGCCGTCCCGCCGCACCTGCGGCGCCTCGGGCGGTTACGCCTCCCGCGCCGCCAGGCTGGTCCGCACCGCGCGCACCAGTGCCTGCGCACGCGGATCCGCGGTGACACCGCGCCGCATACCGTTGGTGACGTAGGCAAAGCCGATGCGCGCCTCCGGGTCGGCGAAGGCGAGCGAGCCGCCGCGCCCCGGGTGGCCGAAGGAGCCCGGCCCCAGCAGCGGGCAGGCCGGGCCGTGCAGCATGTAGCCGAGGCCGTATCGGGTGCCGACGACCAGGACCCGGTCCGGCCCCGCGGACTCCTCCGTACGGGCCATCGTGAGCGTCGCCGGGGCGAACAGCCTGCCCCCCGAGCGGGCCGTACGGGCCGAGGGCAGCGGGCCGATCAGCGCCGCGTAGAAGCGGGCCAGCGCCTCGGCGGTGGCCACCCCGCCCGAGGCGGGCAGCTCGGCGGCGAGATAGGCGGGGTCGTTCTCGTCCGGCACCGGGGTGATCGCGGCGAACGCCCGCCGGGTCAGCGACTCGGGGTCCCGATACGCCTCGGCGACCGACCGCTTGGGACGCAGCCGCGGCCCGTGGGCGGCGGGCGCGGCGAGGGCCTCCACCGCCGCGATCCGGCCGACCCGGCCCCGCTGCTCCTCGGGCAGCCCGAGCCACAGGTCGAGCCCCAGCGGGCGGGCGATCTCCTCGGCGATCCAGCGTCCGATGGTCCGCCCGGTGACCCTGCGCACCAGCTCGCCCAGCAGCCAGCTGTACGTCTGGGCGTGGTAGCCGTGGGCCGTGCCGGGTTCCCATACGGGGCGCTGGGCGGCGACGGCCCGCGGCCCGGATATGCCGTCGACGGCCTCGGCGGGGGTCAGCGGGGTGTCGAGCACGGGCACGCCGGTGCGGTGCGCGAGCAGATGCCGCACCAGCGCCCGCTCCTTGCCGGCCGCCTTGAACTCGGGCCAGTAGGTGCTGACCCGGCCGTCCAGGTCGAGCTGGCCGCGCTGATGCAGCAGCAGCGGCACGGCGGCGGCAACGCCCTTGGTGACCGACCGGACGACCTGGGCGGTGTCCTGGGTCCAGGGCTCCCGGCCGCCGCCGGAAGCCTCGGGGCTGTTCTCGCCGTCGTTGTCGGGGGCCTTCGTGCCGCCCCACAGGTCGACGACCTTCTCGCCCTCCCGGTAGAGCACCATGGCCGCGCCGCGCTCGCCGTGCCGGGTGAAGTTCGCCGCGAAGGCGTCTCGGACCGGTTCGAAACCGTCGGCCACCGTGCCCTGGACGTCCACCACTGATCCGACTCCCGCCATGCCGACCCGCGCGTGTGTGCTGTGTTTCTCCTTATGGTGCAACGTCCCATGGGTGAGGATCATGCCGGGGCCGGGCAGGATCACCGGCGGACGCGCCACCGTGGGGCGGCGGCGGTCCGAGAGCCGACGAGAAGGGGCACACGGTGCGGAGATTCGAGGGCTACGCGGTCATGCTCACCGGCGCGGGACGCGGGATCGGGGAGGTCACCGCCCGCCGCTTCGCCGACGAGGGCGCCCGGGTGCTGATCACCGACCTGGACGGCGAACGGGCCGCGAAGGCCGCCGCGTCCATACGGGCCGACGGTGGCGAGGCCGAGTCGCTGGGCTGCGATGTGGCCCGGCGGGAGGACGCCGAGGCAGCCGTGACGCACGCCGTAAGGAGCTTCGGAAGGCTGGACGTCCTGGTCAACAGCGCCCACTCATGCCACGTCGACACGCCGCTGTTCGAGGACCAGCTCGACGACGAGTGGCAGCAGGACATCGATGTCACACTCGGCGGTGCCTTCCGCTGCTCCCGCGCCGCGCTGCCGCATCTGGCCGCCGCGGACGGCCGGGGCGCGATCGTCAACGTCGGCTCGGTCAACGGCCTCCAGGACTTCGGCAACCACGCCTACAGCGCCGCCAAGGCGGGCCTGGGCAGCCTCACCCGCACTCTGGCCGCCCACGCCGCCCGGCGGGGCGTCCGCGTCAACCTCGTGGCCCCCGGTACGATCCGCACCCCCGGCTGGGACGGCCAGGAGGACACCCTGCGCCGCGCCGCCGAGGTCTATCCCCTCGGCCGGGTCGGCGAGCCCGCCGACATCGCCGCCGCCATCACCTTCCTCGCCTCCTCCGACGCCGCCTGGATCACCGGGACCACCCTCCCCGTGGACGGCGGCATCATGACCACGAACGTGGCGGTGCGCAGGGCCTTCGGTCACTCGGAGACGCCCAGCGAGACATAGTCGTAACGGCCCTCCCAGGGCTCGCTCGTATAGACGTTGGTCAGCCGGGAGCCGCGCCAGATCACGCTCTTCTGGAACAGAATGGGCAGATACGCGGCGGAGTCGGAGATCCTCCGATTGATCTGTGCGTAGTCGCTCCCGGCCTTCACCGGATCCTGTTCGGCGATCGCCGTGTCGAAGAGGTCGTCGACCGTGGGGTCATCCAGCTCCGCGACATTGAAATTGCCGGCGGGCAGGATGAAACGGCTGTCGGCGAGCGGCTGCAGAAAGCTCTGGCCGGTCGGGAAGTCGGCGAGCCATCGGTACAGGACGATGCCGTATCCCTTTTTCTTCACCACCTCGGGCGCGCCCATCGTCTCGCTGAAACGGCTGCCGTCGACCTGGGCGACCTCGGTGGTGATGCCGACTTTCCGCAGCGATGCCTGGAGCGACATGGCGACATTCACGTCAGTGGGGCGATTGTTGCGCACCGCGATGGTGGTACTGAATCCGTTGGGCTCTCCGCACGCTTTCAGTTCGGCCTCGGCCTTGTCGGTGTCCGGCTTGCCCTTGTTGTCGAGCGTCTCGTACGGATCGTAGGAGGAGTCGGAGCCCGCGATGGTGGGCGGGAGCATATGCGGTGCGATATCGCCGGTCTGTGGACCGCCCGCGGCGGTCCGCATGTTCTCCCTGTCCGCCGCGTAGAGGACCGCCTTACGGCAGTGGACGTTGTTCAGCGGTTTGACGGAGCGGGGGAGGGCCGCGAACAGGAGCATCCCGTTGGACGGGCTGTCCAGCCGGGCACTGAGGTCGGAACTCCTCGTGGCCTGGGCGAGGGAGGCCTCGGTGAGTCCGGAGGATTGCAGGTCCAGGTCATAGTCGCCCGAGAACAGAGCTTTCGCGTTCGTCTGCTCGTCGCTGCTGATATTTACCGTGATCCGGTTGGGAAGGGCGGTGCGGATCGGGTCGGACGACCGCTTCCACTCGGTGTTACGGACCAGTTCCAGCGATGTGCCCGGCTCGTAGGAGTCGAATCTGTACGGCCCCGAGGAGAACGGGCTGTCCTGGTACTTGTCCTTGGTGTCCTTCGTCTTCTTCACCGGTGATGCCGACGGTGTCGCCAGCATGCGCTCGAAGTCGCCGTTGGCCTTTGGCAGTTTGAAGACGATGGTTCTGTCGTCCGGAGTCCGGATGGCCTTCAGGCCGAGCTTGTCCTTGGACGTGTCCTTGTAGGGCCCCTTGTAGGTGTGGCCGGGATCGAGCGCCTGCTGGATAAAGGTCGGGCCACCGGAGATGGTGTCCTGCGCCCAGATCCGCTCGATGCCGTATTTGATGTCCTGGGACGTGATCGCGGTGCCGTCCTCCCAGGTGATCCCGGCGCGCAGGGTGTAGGTGTACGTCTTGCCGCCGTCCGTCACCGCGGCCTTCCGCTCGGCGAGATCCGGAACCAGTTCGGTGCCGTCCTTACCGGGCTTGGGGGCGTAGGTGACCAGTTGGCGGGCGTAGAAGCGGGAGAAGTTCCAGACGAAGTTGTAATAGCTGCGCTGAGGGTCCCATGAATCCGCGTCGTCCTTGCTGATGAACTTCAGCGTCCCGCCCGGCTTCGTCGAGGCGTTGACGACGCCCCCCTTGGCCGCGGCGTTGTTCCCTGAGGTGGGGCCCGGCTTCGGGGTGCTGGACGACTTCGGGGTGTCGCGCCCGGTGTCGTCCTTGGAAGAGCCCTTCATCCAGGACATCGCCAGAGGGATGCCCGCGGCCACCAGGGCCACGAAGAGCGCTCCCGCCAGCCCGTAGGTGACGGCCCGGCGGCGGCCCGGAGAGGCCCCGCCGGGGGCGCGGAGCGGGGCGGGCGACGGCAGGGCCATCGGCGACCAGGTGGGCATCGGCGGCACCCCGGGCAGCGCTACGGGCTCGGGGGCCGAGGCGGCCGGCTCGTGGTCCGCGGGCGCGGGTCCCGGAACGTACGGCGGCGTGGGCGTGCCCATGAACGTGGGCGGCGTCGGCTCGTGGTCGTACGGCGGGGGCGGCGGGCCGAAGCCGGGCGGTGCCCAGGCGGCATTGCGGGCCAGGGCGAGTCCGCCCGCCGTATTGCGGTCGCGCTTCTGCGGCAGCGGCCGCCCCTTGGCCCGCAGCGCCCCGTACACCTGCGCGTAGACCGTGTCCAGGTCCAGCAACTCCGGCCCGCCCGGCACCCCTTCGCGCAGCAGCCGCAGCAGCTCTCCGGTGAAGGCCGTATGGTGCTCGCCGGGCGGGGCGAGCGCGAAGCTGGTGTCGGGGACGGAGGCCAGCAGATAGGTGCCCTCGATCTCCACCTGGTCGATGACCGCCTCGGCGTCCGCCGCCCCCATGAAGCCGAGCACGCGTCCGCTGAAGCAGCAGTCGAGCAGCATCACCTGGCGCCCGGCCCGCCCGTCCAGCACGACATCGCGCAGCGTGCCGTACGGCAGTCCGGTGTAGGAGCGGTGCTGTATGGACCCGGCCAGCCCCAGGAAGAGCTCGCCGCGGCGCGGTTCCACGAGACCGTGTCCGGCGAAGTACACCAGCAGGGTGTCCGTGGCCTCCTCGGCCGCGGTCCGGACGGCCTCGAGGACCTCGACCGCGGTGGCGGGGTCCTCGATGACCGTGCAGTGCTCGGGTGCCAGCCCCCAGGAACCCGGGGCGCACAGGGCCGCGGCCAGCGCGCTCAGGTTGTTGGACACCGCCGGGATGGGCTCCAAGTGGGCATAGCGGCTGGTGCCGATGAGCACCGCGCGGGTGGCGGACGGGTTGGGCAGAACGGTCACGGCTACCGCCCTTCTCCACTGCCCTGACGGTCCGGTTCCGGTTCGGGGGCGGCCGGGCGCTCCAGCGCGTCGATCAGACGCCGCAGTTCCTCGTCGTCGCCACCGTCGAGGTCGACCGTAAGGTCACCACGGCGCACGGTGATCCGCCGGGCGTGCGGACGTGTCTGCCGCCAAGTGGACAGCGCGAGCGCGAAGGAGGCCGCGCTCCAGGCGTTCTCGGTGACCAGCTGCAGCACATCGGTGAGCACGCCCATCTGGCCCGGCGACGGCTCGGCGTGGACCAGCTCCACATGGGCGCCGCGGCGCGCGGCCGGATCCCGTCTCAGCCAGTCGAGGAGCGATCGCAGCTCCGCCTCCCCACCGCTCACCGCTACGTCGATCCGCACCAAGCCCCCCTTGTGACGACGGTCCCTCCGATTCTGTCCTACCCAGGGGCGCCCGCGCAGGACCAACGAAGAGCAAGGTCAGCGGAGTTCGGCGCCAACCCGGCCAGAAGTCAACGGAGTACGGCCTCAGCTCGCGTGCGGCATCAGAACTGGGCTACGCCGTCTCGTATGCCAGCCCGCCCCGCTCATGGCTGCCGCGCCGGTGGTGTGGCCAGCGCCCGGCGCCACTGCTCGGTGACCGACCGCCGCAGGCGTTCGGTGTCGACGGCGCCGGGGTCGAGAAGTCGTTGCAGTCCGATCCCTCGGAGCTGTCCGACGATCGCTACCGCGACCTCCTCGGGCGCGAGGTCGTGGCGGATGGTGCCTTCGGCGATTCCGGCCGTCACCTCGTCGCGCAGATCGGCCCTGAACGCCTCGTCCCGCTCGCGGAAGATCGGTGCCAGTTCGGGCATGGTGGGCGCTTCGGCCCACAGCAGCAGGAACGCACGATGGGCGGCGCCCTCCCGGCCGAGTTCGCCGATGTAGCCGTCGATCAGCCGCAGGAGGCGGTCCAGTCCTGGGGGCAGATCGGCAAGGCCCGGCACGAATCCGGCTTGTGTGCTGCGGGCCAGGAGCTCGAGGAGGGCCTGCTTCGAACCGAAGTGGTGGGTGACGATTCCGCGGCTGTACCCGGCTCGCTCACCCACCCGCGCCAGCGTCAGCGAGCGCACTCCCTGCTCGACGACCAGCTCGGCGGCGGCCGTCAGCAATGCGGCTTCGGCCTGGTCGCGACGCTGCTTCTGGGTGCGGCGGGGGGTCGTCATGACGAGAGTCCTCACTAACTTGCGTGTCGTCCAACAAGTTTATACGGTGCCACTCATCCTGATGGGAGGTTTCGATGATCGACATGGATGAACGCGCCCTCGATGTGTTGCTGGCCGAAGACCCCGGCGGCCCCGTGGTGATGCTGAATCTGCTGCGGTTCCGCCCGGACGGCGGTCGCGAGAGCTACCAGCGCTATGCGGAGGCGCTGGGCCCGGAGATCAACGCGCGGTACGGAGTGCGGGTGGAGTACCTGGGGGACGGCGGTCGCGCCTTGATCGCCGAAGACGGGCAGGCGTGGGACGCGGTGCTCCTGGTGCGCTATCCCAGCCGGCAGGCGTTCGCCGACATGATCCGTGACCCTGACTATCAGGCGGCGTCCCACTTCCGCAGCGAGGCGCTGGTGGAATCGGTCTTGCAGCCGACCGTGCCGGTCCAAGGCGGTATGGCCTGATGCCCGCCGTCTTCGTACACGGCAATCCCGAGACGGCGGCCGTCTGGGATGCCCTGCTCGCCGAACTGAAGGCCGCCGGTGCCGCCCCGGCCGACCTCATCTGTCTGTCCCCGCCCGGGTTCGGCGCGCCGCTGCCGCCCGGGTTCGGGGCGACCGTCGGGGAGTATCGCGACTGGCTGATCGAGGAGCTGACACGCTTCGCCGAGCCCGTGGACCTGGTGGGCCACGACTGGGGCGGCGGACACGTCCTCAACGCGGTGATGAGCCGCCCGGACCTCGTACGCAGTTGGGCCAGCGACACGATCGCGGCCTTCGAACCCGACTACGTCTGGCATGAGCTCGCCCAGCGATGGCAGACACCGGGAATCGGCGAGGCCGATGTGGCCGCACGCTTCGGCGCGCCCGTCGAGCAGCGGATCGCGACGCTCGTCGCGCGGGGGATGGGCGAGGCGGCGGCCGAGTGGGTCGCGCAGGGGCAGAACGAGGCGATGGGCCGGGCCGTGATCGCGCTCTATACCTCCGCCATGCCACCGGTGATGGCCGAGCTCGGCCGGGACCTGGAAAACGCGGCGCGGCGGCCGGGGCTCGTGCTGCTCGCCACCGAGGACCACGCGGTCGGAACCGCCGAGCAGCGGCGCCGCGCCGCGCGCCGCGCCGGTGCCCGGGTGGAGGTCCTCGACGGGCTGGGCCACTGGTGGATGACGCACGACCCCGGCCGTGGTGCGGAGGTGCTCACCCGTTTCTGGGCGTCGCTGGACCACGGGTAGTCACACACGCGTGGATGCCGCACAGGCGAGGGTGCCGTCCGGGATGGGGATGGCACCCTTGTCCATCCCCTCGTGGCGTGAGTCGCTGAGTGTCCGCCGACCGGACGTGCGCTGTCCCGCTGCCGTGATCCGGACCGCCGAACCGCTCCTTGAAGAACAGCGTCCCGATCGCCGCGTCCACGGTGATCGACGTCAAGAGCGGGGCAGGCGTAGCAGGCTCGGCCTCGTCCTGGGAGATGCCTGGTGACGGGGGCGGGGCAAGGGGGTGGTACGGACTTCGTCGGCCACCACCGGCCAGCCCGCGTGAATCAGCCCCGTCCGTGCGCGTTCCCGCGCGGACGGGGCTGATTCATGACTGCGTCGCGGACATGCCGGACGCCTCACGCCGGGCCAGTGGTTGTCGCCTCGGGCTCAGCGACGAACTACGCGCTCGGGCTTCTCGGGGCTAGCACGTGTGCATAGTCCGCAACGCCGCGCTCCTGTGGTCGGCGCATTCGTCCCACTGATCGTCGTGGTCGCTGTGGTCGTCGTAGTCGTCGTAGTCGTCGTGTTTGCCGTGTTCGTCGTGTCCGCTGTGGTCGTCGCACTCGTCGTTGCCGCCGTGGCCGTCGTTGCCGCCGTGGCCGCCGGGAGCGCCGGGAGCGCCGGGAGCGCCGGGAGGTCCGGGAGGCCCGGGAGGCCCGGGAGGCCCGGCGGGTCCTGCGGGTCCGGCAGCGCCGGTGGGTCCAGGTTGGCCTGCGGGTCCTGCGGGTCCGGCAGCACCGGGTTGGCCATTGGGTCCGGGTGCGCCGGGTGCGCCGGGTGCTCCGTCTGCCCCAGGTGCGCCGGGTGCGCCGGGTGCTCCAGGTGCTCCAGGTGCCCCCGGTGCGCCGGGTGCTCCAGGTGCCCCCGGTGTGCCGGGAGGTCCAGGCGGCCCAGGAGGCCCAGGGGGGCCAACGGTGCAGGCGGCCCTCGAAATGAAGTTGGTGTCGAGCGTGACCGCGCCATTACGCGCCAGGGCCCGGCCGTTGATGACCGCACCGGTCTGTACCGTGATGGACGTCAACGCCAAGATGTTGCCCTGGAAAAGGGAGTTGACTTTGACTGTGGCGGAGCTTCCCACCTGCCAGAACACGTTGCACGCCTGTGCTCCGTTGATGAGCCTGACGGTGCTTCCCACCTCCGCGGACAGGGCTGAACCCACCTGGATGATGAAGACGGCGTTGGGGTCGCCCTGGGCGTCCAGAGTGACGGTCCCCGTGATTCCCAGAGTCGACGTGGACGTGTAGACGCCGGGAGTCAGCGTCGACCCGCCGATGTCGCCTGCGACGGCGACCCCAGGGCCCCGGCTGGCCGCGTCGTTGTAAGCGATGGTGAGGTCGGATTGCGCCTGAGCGGCAGCGGCGTCGGCTACGTGCACCGCCCCGTTGACGATTCCGGGCGGAAAGCCCGTCACCGACGAGCCGGGGCTCAGCCCCAAATCGCCGTTGATGACGCTGGGGCCCGTATTGGTGACCGTTGAACCGGCCAGGACCGCGTAATTGGTGGCGGTTCCCAGTCCCACCGGAGCTTCTGCGGCGTGCGCGGAACCCGAGACCATCGTGAGCGTCGCCGCCAGCAACGCCACTCCGGGGATGAAGGCGAGAGCTCGCTTGAGCCGATTGCGCCTGCGCCTTCTATCGGGTGGCGCTGACGGGATGACATCCACTGCCATGGCAGAAAACCTCTCTTTTCGGCGTTGAGCCCCGTCACCCCGGCAGGGGTTTTTGGCTCCCGTGATGGCTGCTGGTCAGGCCACAAGCCGCGGTAGGAGGAATGGCAGGGTGAATGTTTTCCGGAGGCGGGTGGTGGCCTTTCAGTCTTCACCAAAGCATCGCCAATATCACCATAAGAATCAAAGCTTAATAAAGGCCTAAAAGAGTGATTTCCTCTTGCGGTGGTTGGTTTTTCATCTGATTGCTCGGAGTGTCGCGCATTGCTCCATGCATTCCAACGGCTATGAGAGCCCGGTCCTTGCGTCGGCCGAGGTGGCTCAACCGGCGTGCGGCATCAAGCCGAATGCCCGCCACCATCAGGCCCGCCGCCGCGATCCTGGGACCGCCGAACCGCTCCTTGAAGAAGAGCGCACGATCGCCGCGCCAGCGAATGTCCCGTCAAGTCCTGTAGCCGGTAATGAGGTCGCCGGTCAGGGCGCTGTAGGTGGGTACACGCTCCTCGTTAGGTGTCGCTGGGCCGGCCTCGCGGCGTTGGATGGCTGATCGTCACGCTCGGGCCTCGTCGGGGACACACATGCGTGCCACGCGCGGCAGTGCTGTCATCTCCACCTCAGGGACCGGCATCGGGCCGATGGCGAGGAGTCCGGTATCGAGATGTCCGGTATCGAGATCAACCGGCGTGCAGCATCAGCCCGATGCCCGCCACCATCAGGCCAGCCGCCGCGATCCTCGGACCGCCGAACCGCTCCTTGAAGAACAGCGCCCCGATCGCCGCGCCCACGATGATCGACGACTCGCGCAGCGCCGCGATCGGGGCGAGTTCGGCCTGGGTCTGGGCCCACAGGACCAGGCCGTAGGCGGAGACCGACAGCAGTCCGCCGAGCAGCCCGCGCGCCGCGACGGGGCGCAGTTGGTGAAGGAGCGCACCGCGGCGGATGGCCAGGGCGCAGGCGGGGATGGCGAAGCCCTCCAGGATCATCAGCCAGGCGATGTAGCCGGGCGCGCTGCCGGAGGCGCGTACCCCCAGACCGTCCACGACGGTGTACGCGGCGATGGACAGACCGGTGGCGATGGCGGCCGTAAGGGCGAGCCACTGCGGTGCGGCCCCGCCGCTCCCTCCGGGGTCCTCGTGGTCGGTGTGTCGGGAGCCCCTGACGCCCCACAGTGCCACGCCCACCAGCCCGGCCGAGGCCAGTGCGATCCCCGCCGCCTGCCAGCGGTCCGGCCGCTCGCCGACGAAGACCGCGGCGGCCACGGTCACCACCAGCGGGGCGGTGCCACGCGCGATGGGATACATCTGGCCGAAGTCGCCCAGGTGGAACGAGCGCATGAGCAGCAGCTGATAGACCACATGGATGGCCGCGGAGGCCAGCAGATACGGCCAGGCGTCCGAGGCGGGCAGCGGGGCGAAGGGCAGCAGCGCCAGCCCGCACAGCGCCCCGCCGCCGCCCACCAGCGTGAAGGCGAGCAGCTGGTCTCGGATGCCGTGCGCGATCGCATTCCATGACGCGTGGGTGACGGCCGCGATGAGCACCGCGGCCGCGACGAGCGGGGTCACGCGGACCGCTCGCGCACATCCACCAGGGTGCCGTCGGCGTGCGCGATCAGGGTCTTGGGGTCGAGCGGGAAGACGGTGTGGGGGTTGCCCGCCGCGGCCCATACGGTCTCGTGGTCCAGCAGCCGGCGGTCGGCGAGGACGCGGGTGCGGGTGCGGTGGCCGAAGGGCGGCACCCCGCCGATGGCGTAGCCGGTGGTCTCACGTACCAGCGCCGCGTTCGCCCGGCGGACGCTCCCGGCGCCCAGCTCGTGCCGTACGAGCTCGACGTCGACCCGTGACGCCCCGTCCATCAGCACCACCACCGGCTGTCCGTCCGCCTCGAAGACCAGCGACTTGACGATCTGGCTCAGCTCACAGCCGATGGCCGCGGCGGCCTCGGCGGCGGTGCGGGTGGCGTCGGGGAAGCGGCGCACCTCGACGTCCAGGCCGAGCTCGCGCAGGGCGTCGGCGAAGCGCGGGTGGGCGGCGGCGTCAGGGGTGGGTGTGGGATCGACCATGGGGCGACGCTATCGACGGGCCCGCCGCCCACGCCAGGGCATTTCCCCGAGGTCGCACCGGCCGGCGGGCGGAACGCGAAGGAGCCGGGCGGGCGCTTGAGCGCTCGCCCGGCTCCTTCGCCGTCATGCCGGCGGAACCAGAAGGAACGGAACCAGAGGGACCTACCGGCTCAGCCGCCCGCGCGCAGCAGCGCCGCCACTATCGGGCCCGCCGTGTCGCCACCGTGGCCGCCCTCGGGGACCACACCGGCGGCCGCGATGTCGTCGCGGTACGCGCTGAACCAGCCGTTGGGCTTCTCCTGGTTGTCCACCTCGGCCGAACCGGTCTTGGCGCCGAAGTCGCCGCTCATCCCGGCCATCGCCTCGGCGGCGGTACCCGAGGTGGCCGTCAGCCGCATCAGCTTGCGCAGCTGGTCATGGGTGCTCGACTTCATGGTCTTGCTCGCCTTGGCCAGCGTTCGGTCGTCCAGCGACGGCGAGACCAGGTACGGCTGGCGGAAGGTGCCGGTGGAGGCCGTGGCCGCGACCGACGCCATGTTGAGCGGGTTCATCCGCACCCCGCCCTGGCCGATCAGCGAGGCGGCCTTGGAGGCCGCCGACTGCACCGGCACCGCGCCATCGAAGGAGGGCACGCCGGTCTGCCAGTTGAGCCCGATGCCGAAGACGTTCCGGGCCTCGTTGGTCAGGTCGTCGTTCTTCAGCTTCCCCGCCTGGCTGATGAAGGCCGTGTTGCAGGAGCGGGCGAAGCTCTGCTCGAAGGTGCCGTTCTTGATCTCGAACTTCTTGTCGTTCTGGAACTTCCAGCCCCCGTACGAGAAGTACTTGGGGCACGGGTGGGCCTTGCCGTACGCCGCCAGACCCTTGTCGATCAGCGTCGCCGAGGTGATGATCTTCATCGTCGAGCCGGGTGCGTACGAGCCCTGCAGGGCGGTGTTGAAGCCGCTCGCGGGGGAGTTGGCCACCGCGAGGATCTCACCGGTGCTGGGCTTGACCGCCACCACCGACGCCTTGGTGCGCTTGCTCACCTGCTGCTCGGCGGTGCTCTGGAGCGATGCGTCGATCGTCGTGCGGAGCGTGCCAGGGGTGCCCTTGGAGAGCACCTTCAGCGTCTTGTCGGGGGACTTGGAGCCCTTGGCGCGCTCGATCCAGGTCTCCACGCCCGCCTTGCCGCCCGCCTTCTTGCCGTACCGCTCGCGCAGCGCGGCCAGGACGTTCTTGAGGGTCGGGTGCTCGGCGGCGGTCAGCTCCTTGCCGTCGCGGTCCACCGCCTTGATCGGCGGCGCCTCGGACGCGCCGGTCTTCAGGGTGTCGCCCTCGGCGAGGTCGGGCTGCACCACCGAGGGCTTCCAGGCGACGACCGGCTTACCGGTCTTGGTGTCGCGCGTGACGGTCAGCGAGGATTCATACGTCCAGGGGGCGCTCTGACCGCCGGAGGAGATCTGGGCGTTGACCGAGAACGGCACCTTCGCACCACTCGCCTGCCCAGGCTCCAGCGCCACCTTGGCCACATGGGCCTTCTTGCGGTAGTCGCCCAGCGCCGTGGTGGCCGCGCCGGTGTCGTCCGTAAGGGCGGCGGCCTTCGCCGTCTCGCCCGCCGACCAGGCCGCCAGGAACGCGCGGGCGGTGGTCTTGATCTCGGCCGCGCTGGGCGGGCCGGTCTTCACGTTCTTCAGGGACGGCTTGTCGTCACCCGAGCCGGCGCTCGCACCGTCCTTCGCACTGGATGAATCGTCCTGGCCGCTGCCGCAACCGGCAACACCGACCATGGCGGCGAACACCGCACCGACGATCGCGGCTCTCGCGCCACTCCGCATTACAGAACCCCCACAGTGTTCTCGATTCCCTCCATCAGTCGATGGAGGCCGCGGTGCCCGGCACTCTACCGGCACCAAGAGAAGCCCCCGCGCCCTCACCGTAGGGGGCGCGGGGGGCCGGGGCCGGATCCGGACGGCGGGCCGGGGATCAGATCCAGGTATCCAGCCACATCCGGGCGCGCCAGGCGTCCATGGGGATCGTCTGGCCGGTGTAGAGCGGGAAGAAGTAGATGAAGTTCCAGATGATCAGCAGGACGAGCGCGCCCGAGCCGACGGCGCCGATCACCCGGCGGGTCTCGCTCGCCCCCGGCGGCCCCAGCAGCGCGCCGATCATCATCGCCACCGCCAGACACAGGAAGGGCACGAAGACGACGGCGTAGAAGGAGAAGATCGTCCGGTCCTGGTAGAGGAACCACGGCAGATAGCCCGCCGCGATCCCGCACAGGATCGCGCCCGCCCGCCAGTCGCGCCGCAGCGCCCACCGGAACAGCAGGTACAGCAGCGCGAAACAGGCCGTCCACCACAGCAGCGGGGTGCCGAGCGCCAGCACCTCACGGGCGCACTTCTCGGCGGCGTCCGTGGGGCAGCCCTCCTGGCCGGCCCGCGGGGACTCGTAGAAGTACGAGACCGGCCGGGACTGCACCATCCAACTCCACGGATTGGACTGGTAGACATGCGGCGAGTCCAGGTTGACGTGGAACTGGTAGACCTCGGACTCGTAGTGCCACAGGCTGCGCAGCGGGTTGAGCAGCCAGTCGAAGGCGCCGCCGGTGCCATAGCCACCGCCGTCCGGCTTCCGCGATTCGGCCCAGTGGCGGAAGTAGCCGCTGTGATGCCAGCCGCGCCCCCGGTCGAAAGTGCCGCTCGAGGCGAACCAGCCCGACCAGGAGGCGATGTACGTGACGATCGCCACAGGCACCAGCGAGACGAACGCCCAGCCCAGATCGCGCCGCAGCACCGCCCGGTAGGGGCGGAGCGCGCCCGCCGTACGGCGGCTGCCCACGTCCCACAGGACGGTCATCAGGCCGAAGGCCGCCAGTACATAGAGTCCGTTCCACTTGGTGCCGACGGCCAGGCCCAGCAGCACCCCGGCCGCGATCCGCCACGGCCGCGCGCCCAGCTTCAGGCCCCGGGCGACCGCCGGATCCGTTCGCGGCGTGCCGTCCTCACCGGCCGGCAGCGCCGCCGCCAGCCTGGCGCGCGCCTGGTCCCGGTCGACGAGCAGGCAGCCGAAGGCGGCCAGCACGAAGAACATCACGACCAGGTCGAGCAGGGCCGTGCGGCTCATCACGTAGTGCAGCCCGTCCACGGCCATCAGCGCGCCCGCCAGACAGCCGAGGAACGTCGACCGGAACAGCCGCCGCCCGATCCGGCACAGCATCAGCACCGAGACCGTGCCGAGCAGCGCGACCATGAAGCGCCAGCCGAACGGATGCAGCCCGAAGAGCTGCTCGCCGAGGCCGATCACCCACTTGCCCACCGGCGGATGCACCACATACGAGGCCGCGTCGCTGAGCGGGATGTGCTGCGGGTTCTCCAGGATCCGGTCGTTGGCAGCCTTCGGCCAGGTGCCCTCGTAGCCGTACTCCCAGATCGACCAGGCGTCCTTGGCGTAGTACGTCTCGTCGAATATGACGTTGTCCGGGCTGCCCAGCCGCCAGAAGCGGGTCAGCCCGGCGCACAGCGCGACCAGCAGCGGCCCGCCCCATCCGCTCCAGCGGGCGATTCTGGCCGCCGCCGAGGGGGTCGCGCCGAAGACCTCCCAGAGCCGGGTGCCCGGCTCCGCGTACGGCGGGACCAGCCGCTCCCGTACGCCGGGCCGGGGCTGGCCCGCGTATCCGAAGCGGCGCAGCCGGCGCTGCCAGGCCGGCTGCTGCTGGCCGGTGGCTTTGCCCGGCTGGGCGTGGGTCGCGGTGTCACTGCTCACCGGGCCATCGTAGGGAAGGGGTCTGTGAGTGTGGTGGGGAAAGGCGGCGAACCGGGGATTCGTTCCCGGGGCGGCGGGCGCGCGGGGCCTGCCGCGGCCGGCTGCGAGGATGGTGGGCGTGACTGGAACGCTCGTACTGGCAGGGACCCCCATCGGCGACACGGCGGACGCGCCCCCGCGGCTGGCCGCCGAACTCGCGGCCGCCGACGTGATCGCCGCCGAGGACACCCGGCGGCTGCGCCGCCTCACCCAGGCCCTGGACGTGCGCCCGGCCGCCCGGGTGGTGTCCTATTTCGAGGGCAACGAGTCGGCCCGCACGCCCGAGCTGGTCGAGTCGCTGGCCGAGGGCGCCCGGGTGCTGCTGGTCACCGACGCGGGCATGCCGTCGGTCTCCGACCCCGGCTACCGCCTGGTGGCAGCCGCCGTGGAGCGCGGGATCACCGTCACCGCCGTGCCCGGCCCGTCCGCGGTGCTCACCGCCCTGGCCGTGTCCGGGCTGCCGGTGGACCGCTTCTGCTTCGAGGGGTTCCCGCCGCGCAAGGCGGGGGAGCGGCTGACCCGGCTGCGCGAGGTCGCCGACGAACGCCGCACCCTGGTCTGGTTCGAGGCCCCGCACCGGCTGGACGACACCCTGGCGGCCATGGCCGAGGTGTTCGGCCCGGACCGCCGCGCCGCGGTGTGCCGGGAGCTGACCAAGACGTACGAGGAGGTGCGGCGCGGTCCGCTGGCGGAGCTGGCCGCCTGGGCGGCGGAGGGCGTGCGCGGCGAGATCACCATCGTGGTCGAGGGCGCCCCCGCGCCCGGTCCCGAGGAGGCGGGCCCCGCCGAACTGGCCCGCCGGGTCGCGGTGCGCGAGGAGGCCGGTGAGCGCCGTAAGGAGGCCATCGCGGCGGTCGCGCAGGAGGCCGGGCTGCCCAAACGGCAGGTGTTCGACGCCGTGGTGGCGGCGAAGAACGCGACGGGAAGCGCGCCACGAGAAGGTAAAGCACCGTAGCGAAAGGCAAAGCTCAGGTTAGTAGCCGGGCAGCTGCGTGCCGGTTTTGGGAAGGCCGGTGCCAAATCTCGCTCAAAGAGAGGGAAGAGCCGATGCGGTAGCGCCGGGAAAGGCGTCCACTGGGTGTGGAAGACCTGGGGCCATCCCATCCCGGAAGACTTGTCCTGTGTGACAAGAGGAGCTGCCATGAGCGATATAGCGGGAACCTCGAGCGGTGCTCATCCGATAGCCGCCCACACCCCCTCCGCCGGGCCCGGCGAGGTGGCCCACGAGGCGTACGCCTTCGCCTGCATGAAGTGCGGGCACGGCTGGGAGCGGTCGTACGACATCGAACACCACGTGGACGGCGAGGGCCGGGCCTTCGTCGTCTACTTCACCGGCGGCCTGCGCGTTCCGTCCCCGCTGACGAGCCCCGACTGCGTCAACTGCGGTGCGCATCTGGTGCGGATCATGCGCTCGGGTCAGGTCTCCTCGGTCCTGGAGAGTGCGCGGCGCGGGAGGCCGCACACCGCCCGCGGCCCGGAGGCGGGCACCGGCGCGCCGGACGGGACGGACGGGGCGCAGGCCGGGACGGACACCGGGACGGATCACGCGCCGGAAAACGAGGGCCCCGCGCGACGCCGTGCGCACCATTGGCATCTGGCGAATCTGCTGCATCCCTTTCAGCACCACCGCGACTGAGTACGTTCCGGTTCATATGAGCTGTTTCACCTGAGCGGGTTCACCTGAGCCGGTTCACCTGAGCCGGGCGCGGGTCAACTGAGCGGCCGGACGCGATTCACCGCACATTCACCGGGATTCATAGAATCGCGACCATGGCGAAAACAACACCGACCCCCGGCGGCAGTGGCAAGGCGAGCGGCGCGCAAAAGGAAAAGGACGCGCCCCCGCCGCCGCCGGAGCCCCTGCGGGTCCCGGTCGCCGATTCCCACACCCACCTGGACATGCAGCCGGGCACGGTCGAGGAGGCACTGGCCAAGGCCGCCTCGGTCGGCGTGACGACCGTCGTCCAGGTGGGATGCGATCTGGCCGGGTCCCGGTGGGCGGCCGAGACCGCGGCGGCGCACGAGAGCGTCTGGGCCACCGTGGCCCTGCACCCCAACGAGGCGCCCCGCATCGTCCTCGGCGACCCCGACGGCTGGTCCCGGCAGGGGGCGCGGCAGCCAGGCGGCGACGCCGCCCTGGACGCGGCCCTCGACCAGATAGCGGCCCTCGCCGCCCTGCCCCAGGTGCGGGGCGTGGGCGAGACCGGCCTGGACTACTTCCGCACCGGCCCGGAGGGCATGGCCGCCCAGGAGCGCTCGTTCCGCCGCCATGTCGCCATCGCCAAGGAGCACGGCAAGGCGCTGGTCATCCACGACCGCGAGGCCCACGACGATGTGCTGCGCGTGCTCGCCGAGGAGGGCGCGCCCGACACCGTCGTCTTCCACTGCTACTCCGGCGACGCGGCCATGGCGAAGATCTGCGCCGAGCGCGGCTACTACATGTCGTTCGCGGGCAACATCACCTTCAAGAACGCCCAGCCGCTGCGTGACGCCCTCGCCGTCGCCCCGCTCGACCTCGTCCTCGTCGAGACCGACGCGCCGTTCCTGACCCCCGTCCCCTACCGCGGACGGCCTAACGCTCCGTATCTGATTCCGCTCACCCTGCGGGCCATGGCCGAGGTCAAGGGCGTCCCGGAGGACACCCTGGCGACCGCCGTAGCGGCCAATACGGCGCGCGTCTTCGGCTATTGAGAGGGCGGTGGCGCCTCGTGAGGGGCGGTGGCGATCCGACGTGAGTGATCACACTGCGTGATGATTGCGCTTTGGAGAGTCACCTCCACTCCGCTACAGTCCCGGACTCAACGCCCTGACCAGTGGACTTGTGGAGTGTTACCGGAGTGTTCTTGTGAGCCGTAGGGGCAGCCACCGTGTCTCGGGCGGCCGTGCCGCCGCCCGCCGAGCCGCCCGCCGCGGCGCCACCGGCCGGACCGACCCGATGCGCCGGCTGCTGCCGCAGGCGATGGTGGTCGCCGCGCTGGCGGGCGGCACCTCCGCCTTCGTCGCCCAGGACAAGGCCGTACGGCTCAGCGTCGACGGCGACGCGCGCACCCTGCACACCTACGCCGACGACGTGGGCGAGCTGCTGGCGGACGAGGACGTCCACGTCGGTGAGCACGACATCGTCGCCCCCGCGCCCGGGGAGCGGCTCGCCAACGGCGACGAGATCGCCGTCCGCTACGGCCGCCCGGTCACCCTCACCCTCGACGGGGAGCGCCGCCGGGTGTGGACCACCGCCCACACGGTTGACGGCGCACTGCGCCAACTGGGCGTACGTGCCGAGGGTGCGTATCTCTCCGCCTCCCGCTCCGCCGCCATCACCAGCCGCGGCCTGCTCCTGCACGTCCGCACCGAGCGCACCGTCACCTTCCTCGCCGACGGGCGCGAACACACCATCCGCACCAACGCGGCCACCGTCGGCGAGGCCCTCGCCGCCGCCGGGCTCACCCTGCGCGGCCAGGACACCACCTCCGTCCCCCAGGACAGCTTCCCGCGCGACGGCCAGACGGTGACGGTGATGCGGATCACCGGCGGCAAGGAGGTCCGCGACGAGCCGGTGCCCTTCACCACCGTCCGCCGCGCCGACCCCACCCTCCCCAAGGGCACCGAGCTCGTGGAGCGGCCCGGCGAACCGGGCACCCTGCGCACCAGCTACCGGGTGCGCAGCGTCAACGGCGTACGGCAGCGGCCGCGGAAGCTCCGCAGCGAGATCGTCAAGCCGCCGGTGGCCCGGATCGTGCGGGTCGGCACCATGACCGTCCCTGCCCGGGTCGGCGGCCCGGCGGACGGGCTCAACTGGCGGGCGATGGCGCGCTGCGAATCGGGCGGCCGCCCGGACGCGGTCGACGGCTCCGGCCGCTACGGCGGCCTCTACCAGCTCGACCAGGGCACCTGGCACGACCTCGGCGGCCACGGCCGCCCCCAGGACGCGCCCCCGGCCGAACAGACCTACCGCGCCAAGAAGCTCTACCAGCAGCGCGGCACCGGCCCCTGGCCGACATGCGGCCGCAAGCTCCAGCAGTGACCCCCTAAACTTTGCCGGTGAGCTCCACCGATCCCGACGTCCTGCTCGGCCCCGCCGACATCCGCGCACTCGCGGCGCGGCTCGGCGTACGCCCGACCAAGCAGCGCGGCCAGAACTTCGTCATCGACGCCAACACGGTCCGCCGGATCGTCCGGACCGCCGGGGTGCGCCCCGAGGACGTGGTCGTCGAGGTCGGCCCCGGGCTCGGCTCGCTGACCCTCGCGCTGCTGGAGGCCGCCGACCGGGTCACCGCCGTCGAGATCGACGACGTCCTCGCCGCCGCCCTCCCCGCGACCGTCGAGGCCCGGCTGCCGCACCGCGCCGACCGCTTCGCGCTGGTGCACCACGACGCCCTGCGGCTGACCGAACTGCCGGGGCCCGCCCCGACCGCCCTGGTCGCCAACCTGCCCTACAACGTCGCCGTGCCCGTGCTGCTCCATATGCTCGGGCGCTTCCCGACCATCGAGCGGACCCTGGTCATGGTCCAGTCCGAGGTCGCCGACCGGCTCGCCGCCCCACCCGGCTCCAAGGTCTACGGCGTCCCCTCCGTGAAGGCCGCCTGGTACGCCCACGTCAAGCGCGCGGGCGCGATCGGCCGCAACGTCTTCTGGCCCGCCCCCAACGTCGACTCCGGCCTGGTCTCGCTGATACGCCGGGACGAGCCCCTGCGCACCACCGCGACCCGGGACGAGGTCTTCGCGGTCGTGGACGCGGCGTTCGCCCAGCGACGCAAGACCCTCAGGGCGGCGCTCGCGGGCTGGGCCGGCTCTGCGGGGGCCGCGGAGGAGGCCCTGAAGGCCGCCGGGGTCTCCCCGCAGGCGCGCGGCGAATCGCTGACGGTGGAGGACTTCGCCGCAATCGCCGAACACGGCCCCACGGCCTGACCCCACGCCCCGCGCCTGCGGCGGGCTCGTTCCCCACCCCGCCCCTTCCCGAACCGGGGGCAAGCCCCCGCCCCCCGTTCCCGGGGCATCGCGCCCGCACCCCCGCTCGGGGCTCCGCCCCCGCCCCCCGTTCCCGGGGCATCGGGCCCGCACCCCCGCCGGGGCTCCGCCCCCGCCCCCCCCCGGTTCCCGGGGCTCCGCCCCCGCCCCCCGTTCCCGGGGCACCGCGCCCGCACCCCCGCTCGGGGAGCTCTGCCGGCCTCCGACGGGGCTCTGCCCTAGGCCCTGCTCGTGCGGGCTCTGCCCCCGCACCCCTGCCGGGGCTCTGCTCCCGTACCTTCGCCGGGGCTTTGCCGCCGAGCCTTCGCCGGGCTCTATTCCCGAACCCCCGCCGGGGGTCTGCCTCCGCACCCTCGTCGCGGCTCCGCCCCAGGCTCCGTTTCGGGGGCAAAGCCCCCTGAGCGGTGCTCGACGGGGTCTGGGGGCGCAGATGCCTCACCCTCAGCCCTCCGGCGTTTGAGCCGGCCTTGGGGCGGAGGTGCCCAGCACCTGGCCTCTCCGGTGATGCGGAGCGGGGCCTTGGGGCGGAGCCCCAGCACCCAGCCCCTCCGGCGTTTGAGGAGCGGGGTCCGGGGCGGAGCCTCGGCGGGGGGGCGGGGGCGGAGCCCCCGGGGACGGGGTCCGGGGCGGAGTCCCGCCACGCGGCGGGGCCGCACATCGATGCCGCGGGGAGGGGTGGGGTGGGAAACGAGCCCGCCGTAGGCCCACCCGCCGCAGGCCCACCTCCGCAGGCGGGACAATGGCCGGACCGGAACGCCGAACCGCCACCAAGGAGCCCCGTGACCCGCCCCGTGACCGCCCGTGTGCCCGCCAAGGTCAACGTCCAGCTCGCGGTGGGCGGGCTGCGCCCCGACGGGTTCCACGACCTGGCCAACGTCTTCCTCGCCGTCGGGCTCCACGACGAGGTCACCGCCACCCCAGCCGACACCCTCCGCATCACCGTCGAGGGCGCGGACGCCGGCCAGGTGCCGCTGGATCACACCAACCTGGCCGCCCGCGCCGCCGTCGCCCTCGCCGAACGGCACGGCATCGCGCCCGGCGTCCACCTCCACATCGCCAAGGACATCCCCGTCGCGGGCGGCATGGCGGGCGGCAGTGCCGACGCCGCCGGGGCGCTGCTGGCCTGCGACGCGCTGTGGGGCACCAAGGCGACTCGCGAGGAACTCCTGACGATCTGCGCCGACTTGGGCAGCGACATCCCCTTCAGTCTCGTCGGCGGCGCCGCCCTCGGCCGGGGCCGGGGCGAGCTGCTGACCCCGCTGGAGACCGGCGGCACCTTCCACTGGGTCTTCGCCGTGGCCGACGGCGGACTGTCCACCCCCGCCGTCTACCGCGAATGCGACCGGCTGCGCGAGGCGTCCGGCGCGGGCGCGGGCGCGGCCGACGTCCCGGACCCCGAGCCCTCCCAGGCACTGCTGGACGCGCTGCGCACCGGCGACGCCACCGCGCTGGCCGCCGCCGTATCCAACGATCTGCAGCCCGCCGCGCTCTCGCTGCGCCCCGCGCTCGCCGCCACCCTGCGCGCCGGTGCGGACGCGGGCGCGCTCGCCTCCCTCGTCTCCGGCTCCGGCCCGACCTGCGCCTTCCTGGCCAAGAACACCGAGGCCGCGCAGGCGGTGGCGGGCGCGCTGGCCGCCTCGGGCACCTGCCGCACGGTCCGGATCACCTCCGGCCCGGTCCCCGGGGCACGGCTCGTGGACGCCTGAGCGAGGCGCCCCGCACGGCGACTACCCTGGGGAGCCGATCGATCCGCGTAATGGAGTGTGATGGCGACCAACCTGGTCAACGTTGAATCCGTCGGCAAGGTGTACGGCACGCGTGCGCTGCTGGACGGCGTCTCCCTCGGGGTGAACGAGGGCGACCGCATCGGCGTCGTCGGCCGCAACGGCGACGGCAAGACCACGCTCATCCGGATCCTCGCCAAGCTGGAGCCCGCCGACGACGGCCGCGTCACCCACTCCGGGGATCTGCGGCTCGGCGTGCTCACCCAGCACGACTCCCTCGACCCCGAGGCCACCGTCCGCCATGAGGTGATCGGCGATCTCGCCGACCACGAGTGGGCGGGTAACGCCAAGATCCGGGATGTGCTCACCGGGCTGTTCGGCGGGCTCGACCTGCCCGGCTTCCCGCAGGGGCTCGATACGGTCATCGGCCCGCTCTCCGGCGGTGAGCGCCGCCGTATCGCGCTCGCCCAGCTGCTGATCGCCGAGCAGGACCTGATCGTCCTCGACGAGCCCACCAACCACCTCGACGTCGAGGGCATCTCCTGGCTGGCCGGGCATCTGCGCGCCCGCCGCTCGGCCCTGGTGGTGGTCACCCACGACCGCTGGTTCCTCGACCAGGTCTGCACCCGGATGTGGGACGTCCAGCGCGGCGCCGTCCACGAGTACGAGGGCGGCTACAGCGACTACGTCTTCGCCCGCGCCGAGCGCGAGCGCATCGCCGCCAGCGAGGAGACCAAGCGGCAGAACCTGATGCGCAAGGAGCTCGCCTGGCTGCGCCGCGGCGCCCCCGCCCGCACCAGCAAGCCCCGCTTCCGCATCGAGGCCGCCAACGCGCTGATCGCCGATGTGCCGGCGCCGCGCGACAGCGCCGAACTGATGCGGTTCGCGAACTCCCGGCTCGGCAAGACCGTCTTCGACCTGGAGGACGTGACCGTCACCGCCGGGCCCAAGGTGCTGCTCAAGCATCTGACCTGGCAGCTGGGGCCCGGCGACCGGATCGGCCTGGTGGGGGTGAACGGCGCGGGCAAGACCTCGCTGCTGCGCGCCCTGTCCGAGGCCGCCCGCAGCGAGGGCGAACAGCAGCCCGCCGGGGGCCGGGTCACGGTCGGCAAGACCGTGAGGCTTGCGTATCTGTCCCAGGAGGTCGCCGAACTCGACCGGAACCTGCGGGTCCTGGAGGCCGTCGAGCAGGTGCGGCAGCGCGTGGACCTCGGCAAGGGCCGGGAGATGACCGCCTCCCAGCTGTGCGAGAAGTTCGGCTTCACCAAGGAGAAGCAGTGGACCCCGGTCGGCGATCTCTCCGGCGGTGAGCGGCGCCGGCTGCAGATCCTGCGGCTGCTGATGGACGAGCCCAATGTGCTCTTCCTGGACGAGCCCACCAACGACCTGGACATCGAGACCCTGACCCAGCTGGAGGACGTGCTCGACAGCTGGCCCGGCTCGC
This sequence comes from Streptomyces sp. NPDC007875, assembly GCF_042868035.1. Lineage (NCBI taxonomy): Bacteria > Bacillati > Actinomycetota > Actinomycetes > Kitasatosporales > Streptomycetaceae > Streptomyces > Streptomyces sp. NPDC007875. The sequence goes on from NZ_JBIADZ010000011.1 coordinate 296,205, forward strand.
TCGTGGTCATCAGCCACGACCGCTACTTCATCGAGCGCACCACCGACCGGGTGCTCGCGCTGCTGGGCGACGCCACCTTGCGGATGCTGCCGCGCGGCGTGGACGAGTACCTGGAGCGGCGGCAGCGCGCCCTGGCCACGGCCGCCCCGGCCGCCGCGCCCGCCAAGCAGAAGCCGGACGAACAGGTCGCGCGGCAGCGGTCGGCGGCCGAGCAGCGCGCCACCAAGAAGGAACTCCAGAAGATCGAACGGCGGCTGGACCGGATCAGTGAGCAGGAGTCCGACCTGCATACGCGGATCGCCGAGCACGCCACGGACTTCGCCAAGGTCGCCGAGCTCGACACCCAACTGCGCGAGCTGACGGGGGAGCGGGACGACCTGGAGACCCGGTGGCTGGAGCTGGCCGACGACGCCTGAGCGGCGGAGGGGGCAAGGGGCGGGGCACCTCCGATGTGACTGGCCTGAAAGCATCGTGTGAAGAGGCTGTGCGGCCCTGGCGCGCGCCCTGGCAACGGTCGCGTCACAGGCCGGTCTCAGCTGGTCGATGACCTGGAAACTGGTCCCTATTGGGCCCCTTACGGGTGATACAAAGAACTCCCGCCTGCCTTCCGCTCAATGGCGGGGTTCCACGTCCGATTCGCTCCTTCCCGGAGGGCTTTGACCACCGGGATCGCGGGGGAGGCCGGTCGGTCGATGGGTCCCGCACCTGAAGGATTTCGCATGTCACAGCCGCCTCCGCCGCCCAACCAGCCGCCGCAGGGCGGCTTCGGGGCACCGCAGGATCCTGGTTACGGCTATCCGCAGCAGCCGCCCACGCCGCCTCCGGGCCAGCAGGGTTACGGCTATCCGCAGGCGCCCGGTCAGCCACCGCAGACCCCGCCGCCGCCCCCGGCGGCACCGCCCGCCCCGCCGCAGACGCCCCCGCAGGGCGCCGGCGGCTACGGCTACCCGGAGCAGCCGGGCGCCGGCCAGCAGCCTTACGGTCAGCCCCAGTACGGCCAGCAGCCTTACGGCCAGTCGCAATTCGGCCAGCAGCCTTACGGTCAGCAGTACGGCCAGCCGCCGCAGCCCCAGTTCCCCGGCAGCCCCGGCCCGGGCGGCCCCGGCGGCTCCGGCCAGTCCAAGCAGCGCATGGCGATCATCGTCAGCGCCGTGGTCGCGGTCGCGCTGATCATCGGCGGCGGCATCTGGTTCGCCACCAAGGACGACGGCGGCGGCAACGAGGCCAAGGGCAAGGACACACAGTCCAGCCAGGGATCTTCTTCAAGCGGTTCCACGGGTGGCGGGGACAAGCCCGCCAAGACCGTAGATGCCAAACTGCTCAACAAGGTTCCCATGCCCAAGGTCTCCGACCAGATCACCGTCGAGGGCATGTGGGTCACCGACGACACCTTCGTGAAGGCCGACGTCTACAAGATCGTCGGCTATCCGCTGAGCGGCGGCACCGCGAAGTGGACGATCCCGCTGGACGGCGCGGTCTGCTGGTCCTCGGACCACCTCACCAAGGACGGGCTGACCACGGTCCTCTACCAGGAGGCCAAGCCATCGGCCAAGGACAAGTACCCCGGCTGCACCGAGATCGGGCTGCTGGACCTCAAGAACGGCAAGATGCTCTGGCACCGGAACGTCAAGGAGGGTGACGAGAAGGTCCGCTTCGACGAGGTCACCCTCGGCGGCGGCACCGTGGCCGCGGGCGGCACCAGCGGCGGCGCCGCCTGGTCCACCTCGGGCCAGGCGTTGTGGAAGCCGAAGTCCGGCGAGCAGTGCTCGGACGACGGCTACGCGGGCGGCGAGGACAAGCTGGTCGCGGTGCGCCGCTGCGGTGACTACGACAACCCGCAGATCCAGGTCCAGACGCTGAACCCGAAGACGGGCGCGGTGAAGTCGGCCTACAAGGTCTCGCAGGGCATCGACTACGTCCACGTCGCCTCCACCGACCCGCTGGTGATCGGCCTCGACGCCGGTGACTCGACCGGCTCGGCGGTCTCTGACTTCCTGTCCGTCGACGACAGCGCCAAGACCGGCAAGGTGCGCGGCAAGATCGGCACCGAGAACGGCAAGTACGACGCCAAGTGCGAGTCGACCAACGTCGAGGGCTGCCGGAAGTTCGCCGTCTCCAAGTCGGCCAACACCCTCTTCCTCGGTTCCGAGGACCGCACCGACTCCTCCGCCGCGACGGCCAACGAGGTCGTGGCGTTCAGCCTGGCCAACGGCAAGCCGATCGGGAAGACGGACGGGGTCAAGGGCGCCGCGCTCACCCCGCTCGGGCTCGACGAGAACGGCTCCGTCCTCGCCTACCAGGAGAGCACCTGGGAGGCCGGCGGCGCGGTCTGGCAGATCGACCCCAAGTCGTACGCCAAGACCAAGCTGCTGCAGAACCCCGTCGCCTCCCATGAGATGGAGTCGAAGTTCAGCCCCAGCTACTCGGAGATCATCTACTCCGGGAAGCACCTCTTCATGAGCGACGTGTACGCCACCAAGCCCTCGGGCACCTACGACAAGGACGACCCGCTGGCGATCATCTTCGGCGCGAGCTGACCCCTTCGGCATCCGCCCAGCTCCCGGCGGCCCCGCCCGTACCCACCGTACGGGCGGGGCCGCCGCTTTTCGCCCCGGCGGAGCGCCGGGGCACGCGCCCGCGCGGAACCCGGCCGCATCGGTCCGATTCAGACGTCAACCGGACCTCAAGTAGGCACTAATGGCCGGGATTTCGGCATTCCGGGGGGCTTCTGCCCGGTAAGGGGCGCGCAACGTCGAACAAGCGTGTAGCTTTCCCCCCTGAGCGAATGGGGGGAGCTCATGGGCGTGCGACTCATGGTGGTCGATGATCACCGTCTGCTCGCGGAGGCGCTCGCCTCGGCGCTGAAGCTGCGCGGGCACCGGGTGCTCGCCGCGGCGGCACCGAGCGCGGGCGCGGCGGACCTGGTGGTGAGCCGGGCACCGGAAGTGTGCCTGCTGGGCACGGCATCACCAGCCGAACCAGGGGTGTTCGACCCGGTGGTGCAGATCAAGAAGGAGCGGCCGCAGGTCGCGGTCGTGGTGCTCGGCCCGGTGCCGAGCCCACGCGGCATAGCCGCCGCCTTCGCCGCCGGCGCGTCCGGCTATGTGCGCCACGACGAGCGGATCGAGGGCGTCGAACGCGCCATGATGAAGGCGCGCGCGGGCGAGGCCGCCGTGGCGCCCCAGCTGCTCCAGGGGGCGTTCGCGGAGCTGCTCAACCCCGCGGCCCAGCCCGACGACGAGGGGGCCCGGCTGCTGCGCATGCTGACCCCGCGCGAGGTGGAGGTGCTGGTGCGGGTCGCCGAGGGCGAGGACACCCGGCTGATCGCGGCGGGCATGGGGATCGCCCCCAGCACGGCCCGCACCCATGTGCAGCGGGTGCTGATGAAGCTCGGGGTGGGCTCACGGCTGGAGGCGGCGGCCCTGGCGGCGCGCACCGGGCTGCTGGACCGCGCGGCGTCCCGCCGGATCGGGGCGCCCGCGCCCCAGCCGCCTTCGCCGCAGCCGCCCTCGCCCGAGCCGCCCGCGTCGGCGCCGTAGTCCGCGTCGGCGCGGCGGCAGCCCCGCGGGCCGGCTCGCGGCGGCCGGGGCCCCCGCGCCCTGGCGCGCGGCGGCCCGCGCCGCTCAGCCCTCTCCGGCCTCGGGCCCTCCGGTTCCGGGTCCTCCGGTTCCGGGTCCTCCGGCCCCCGCCCCGCCCTCCGGCCCGGACTCCGGCTTGGGCGCGGCCCCCGGGGCGGACAGCGGCCTGAGCTTCATCCAGAGCAGGAAGAGCAGGCCGACCGCGAGCATGCACCATCCGGTCCAGAGGTTGATGTTGATGCCCGATGCCTTCTTCACATCCGCGTCCGAGGCGGTGAACCCGGCGATGAGGACGATGATCCCGTAGATCACGAACAGCCCGCCGATGATCCGCCGCACATCGAACAGCCGCGCCGCGGTCGCCGACTTCTGCTCCAGCTCATCGACCTCGGACCGGTATACGTACTCCTCACTCATGGCGTGGGCTCCTTATCCGCCGGAGGGTCACAGGGAGAACGGGATGTAGCACAGGGCCGCGAGGATCAGCGCGCCCCAGCCCAGCACGGCCGGGCGGCGGTACCACACCTCGTCGCCCGGCGCCGGCGGCTCGGCCACGCCGGGCGCGGTGGTGCCGTAGACCAGACCGGCCAGCGACTCCACCGGCTTGGGCTTGGTGAACGGGGTCACCGCGACCATCACCACGCCGCCGACCACGAACGCCACGATGGCGGAGACGAAGTTGGCGCCCTGGTCGCTGGGGATGGAGATGACGCCGTCCCGGTAGAGCCAGAAGTAGTTGATCATCGCGGCCACGGTGCCGCAGAGCAGCCCCCAGAACCCGGCCTGGGAGGTGGCCCGCTTCCAGAACATCCCGATGATGAAGACGCAGAACAGCGGCACGTTGAAGAACGAGAACAGCGTCTGGAGGTAGTTCATGATGTTGCTGAACGAGGAGGCGATGAAGGCCGTCCCCATGCCGGCCAGCACGCCGATCGCCGTCACCACCCGCCCCGTCAGCAGGTAGTACCCGTCCGGCCGGTTCTTCCTGATGTACGCCCGCCAGATGTCGTGGGTGAAGACTGTGTTGAAGGACGACACATTGGCCGCCATGCCCGCCATGAAGGCGGCCAGCAGCCCGGTCACCGCGAGCCCCAGCACCCCGTTCGGCAGCAGCTCGCTCATCAGCAGCGGAATCGCGTCGTTGTACTGCAGAGCGCTCTTCTTCGAGCCGATCTGCGGGTCCATGGACAGCGCGATCAGCCCCGGGACCACCACGATCAGTGGGATGAACATCTTCGGGAACGCGGCGATCAGCGGGGTGCGCTGGGCGGCCGAGAGGTTCTTGGCCGACAGGGCGCGCTGTACCTCGGCGAAGTTGGTCGTCCAGTAGCCGAAGCTCAGGCAGAAGCCGAGGCCCAGCACGATGGTCAGCCAGTTGGCCCCCAGCGGGTTGGGGGAGCCGATGCCGGTGCCGCCCCAGGCGGAGACGAAATTGGGGCCGTGGGAGTCCACCAGCGATTCCTTGAGCCCGCCGAAGCCGCCGATCCGCCTCAGGCCGATCACGGTGAGCGGGATGAGGGCGGCCAGGATCACGAAGAACTGCAGCACCTCGTTGTAGATCGCCGAGGAGAGCCCGCCGAGGGTGATGTACGCGAGCACGAAGAGCCCCGCGACCACGATGGCCACCCACTGCGGCCAGCCCAGCAGCGCCTCCACCACGATCGCCATCGCGTAGAGGTTCACGCCCGCGATCAGTACGGACGCGATCGAGAAGATGATCGAGCTGAGCAGATGCGAGGACGGTCCGTAGCGGTGCAGCAGGAACTCGGGGACGGACCGTACCTTGGAACCGTAGTAGAACGGCATCATCACCAGGCCGAGGAAGACCATGGCCGGAATCGCCCCGACCCAGTACCAGTGCACGGTGTACACCCCGTACTGCGCGCCGTTGGCGGCCATCCCCAGGATCTCCAGGGCGCCCAGGTTCGCGGCGACGAAGGCCAGACCGGTGACCCACGCGGGCAGCGACCGGCCGGAGAGAAAGAAGTCGAGGCTGGTCTTGACGCTCGCTCTGGCGGCGAATCCCACGCCGAGGACGACGACGAAGTAGAGGATCAGGATCGTGTAATCGAGTGCGTTGGTGGGAAGCCGGAGCCCTTCGGCCAGATAGCGCATGGTCTCGCCTCATCGCCTGAACGGAATGCACCAGAAACGTTCAGTGAACGTATCCGAATTCTTGTGGTTTGTCCGAGCGCCTTCACCGTGCATTGACGCCACTGTTGGCTTGTGGTTCATTATGTTGAGTTGTGTTGGGTGCACCTGACAGGAGCTGGCGGAGTGAAGAAGACGGCGACGCGGCTCGCGGATGGACGCGAGCTGATCTATTACGACGCGCGCGACGACGCGGTGCGCGACGCCGTCGACCAGCGGCCGCTCGACCCCATCGCGACGCGCTCGGAGATCCGGCACGACCGCCTCCTCGGCGACCGGGTGGCGATCGCCTCCCACCGCCAGGCCCGCACCTACCACCCGCCGGCCGACGAATGCCCGCTGTGCCCCTCCCGCGAGGGGCGGCACAGCGAGATCCCCGCCCCCGGCTACGACGTCGCGGTCTTCGAGAACCGCTTCCCGTCGCTGGCCGGGGACTCGGGCCGGTGCGAGGTCGTGTGCTTCACCTCCGACCACGACGCCTCCTTCGCCGACCTCGACGCCGCACAGGCCGCTCTGGTGCTCGACGCCTGGACCGACCGCACCGCCGAGCTGGCCCAACACCCCGCCGTCGAGCAGGTCTTCTGCTTCGAGAACCGCGGTAAGGAGATCGGCGTCACCCTCGGCCATCCGCACGGCCAGATCTACGGGTATCCCTTTGTGACCCCTCGTACACAGCTGATGCTCCGTTCGCTCGCCGAGCACCGTGTGGCCACCGGTCGGAATCTGTTCGATGATGTGGTCGCCGATGAGCTGGCCGACGGGCGCCGGGTGGTGCTCGACGGGGAGCACTGGGTCGCGTTCGTCCCCTACGCCGCCCACTGGCCGTATGAGGTGCACCTCTACCCGAAGCGGCGGGTCCCGGACCTGCCGGCGCTGGACGAGGCCGCGCGCACAGAGTTTCCACAGATGTATCTGGAACTCTTGAAGCGCTTCGACCGGATTTTCGGGGAGGGTGAGCCGCCCACGCCCTACATCTCCGCCTGGCACCAGGCGCCGTACCGCATGACCGACCGCGGCGAATTCGCACTTCACCTCGAGCTTTTCACCATCCGCCGCACTTCCGGCAAGCTGAAGTTTCTCGCGGGTTCCGAATCCGGCATGAATGTGTTCATCAACGATGTGCCGCCGGAGGCCGCGGCCGAGCGACTGCGAGAGGTAGCGAGCAAGTGAGCAATGCGCAGCAGAAGAAGTACCTGGTCACCGGCGGCGCCGGCTATGTCGGCAGCGTGGTCGCGGCGCATCTGCTCGAAGCCGGCCACCGGGTGACGGTGCTGGACGACCTGTCCACAGGGCACCGGGAGGGGGTCCCCGAGGGCGCGGATTTCATCGAGGGCCGCATCCAGGACGCCGGCAAGTGGCTCGACCCCACCTTCGACGGCGTGCTGCACTTCGCGGCGTTCTCCCAGGTCGGCGAGTCCGTCGTCAACCCCGAGAAGTACTGGGTCAACAATGTGGGCGGCACCACCGAGCTGCTCGCCGCGATGCGCGACGCCGGGGTGCGCACCCTCGTCTTCTCCTCCACCGCCGCCACCTACGGCGAGCCCGACCAGGTCCCGATCACCGAGGACCTGCCGACCGCGCCCACCAACCCCTACGGCGCCAGCAAGCTGGCCGTCGACCACATGATCAGCGGCGAATGCGCCGCCCACGGGCTGGCCGCGGTCTCCCTGCGCTACTTCAACGTCGCCGGCGCCTACGGGTCCTACGGCGAGCGCCATGACCCCGAGTCCCACCTCATCCCCCTGGTGCTCCAGGTCGCCCAGGGCCGGCGCGAGGCGATCTCGGTCTTCGGCGAGGACTATCCCACCCCCGACGGCACCTGCGTCCGCGACTACATCCACGTCGCCGACCTCGCCGACGCCCATCTGCTCGCCCTCGGCGCCGCGACCTCCGGCGAGCACCTGATCTGCAACCTCGGCAACGGCAACGGCTTCTCCGTCCGCGAGGTCATCGAGACGGTGCGCCAGGTCACCGGCCACCCCATCCCGGAGATCGCCGCCCCGCGCCGCGGCGGCGACCCGGCGGTCCTGGTGGCCTCGGCCGAGCGCGCCAAGGAGCGCCTGGGCTGGCGCCCGACCCGCGCCGACCTGGCCGGAATCGTCGCGGACGCATGGGAGTTCGCGCAGCGGAGGGAGAGTCAGTGACGGACGAGCACGGCCCCGGGCGGGCCACGGCGGGGTTCCACGAGGTCTACGGCACCGACCCGGGCGGCGTCTGGGCGGCGCCGGGCCGGGTCAATCTGATCGGCGAGCACACCGACTACAACGACGGCTTCGTCATGCCGCTCGCCCTGCCCCACACCTGCCTGGCCGCCGCCACCCCGCGCACCGACGGGGTGCTGCGGCTCCACTCGGGCGACGCCCCGGGCGGCATCGTCGAGCTGCGGGTCGAGGAGCTGGCACCGGTCGCGGGCGGGGCCGGCGGCGGTGACCGCGGCGGCTGGGCGGCCTATCCGGCCGGAGTGGTCTGGGCGCTGCGCGATGCGGGGCTGCTGACGGGCCCGGCCGGCGGTGCGGACCTGCACTTCGAGTCCACCGTGCCCACCGGCGCCGGACTCTCGTCGTCCGCCGCGCTGGAGGTGGTCACGGCCACCGCGCTCAACGACCTGTACGGACTGGGGATCACCCCGCGGCGCATCGCCCAGCTGTGCCAGCGCGCGGAGAACGTCTTCGTGGGCGTGCCCTGCGGGATCATGGACCAGATGGCGTCCGCGTGCTGCACCGAGGGGCACGCCCTGTTCCTGGACGCCCGTGATCTCACCCAGCGCCAGGTGCCGTTCGACCTGGCGGCCGAGGGGCTGCGGCTGCTGGTGGTGGACACCCGCGTCAAGCACGAGCTGGGCGACGGCGCCTACGCGAACCGGCGGGCGGCCTGCGAGACGGCCGCCGAGGCGCTCGGGGTGCCGGCACTGCGCGATGTGCCCTTCGACGGGCTGGACGCGACACTCGCCCAGCTGGAGCGGCTGGGCTACGACGCGACCACCCGGCGGCGGGTGCGCCATGTGGTGACCGAGGATCGCAGGGTGGAGGAGGTCATCGAGCTGCTCGACACGGGGGACACGCGGTCCATCGGACCGGTGCTGACCGCCGGGCACGCCTCCTGCCGCGACGACTTCGAGATCTCCTGCGCCGAGCTCGACCTCGTCGTGGAGTCGGCGAACGCGGCGGGTGCGCTGGGGGCGCGGATGACCGGCGGCGGCTTCGGCGGCTCGGCCATCGTGCTGGTGGCGGAGGCGGATGCGGAGGCAGTGGGCAAGGCGGTGACCGAGGCGTTCTGCGCGGCCGGCCACGGGGCTCCGCGGATCTTCCCGGCGGTGCCCAGCGCGGGGGCGCGACGGCTGTAGCCGGACGGGGGAGCGACGGCTGTAGCCGGACGGGGGAGCGACGGCTGTAGCCGGCCGTCGCCACCGGCCCCTTGATCGCTTCTCGGAGCGTCCTCGGTAAATCTTCGCGGCTCGTGGATCACTCAGTCCCCAAGAGCGAACAAGAAACACACAGTGAACAGCCGAGAACAGTCAGTTTCGCTAATCCGCTTCCTATATGAGACCACAGCCTTACTCTGAGTACAGCGTCGGTGGGGGCCGACGCCTATCAGGGGGCGAGACAGTCAGGTACGACGCCCGGGGTGGGGTAGCAATCACAGCACGGCGGCGGCCGTGCGGGTTGCGGCGACCTTGCGCCGGGCGCCGTACCCGCACTGTTTCTCGGTGTATCCGGAATCTTCATCCGGCGACTGGGGGGTTGTCCGTGGCACGTATTCGGGTTCTCGTGGTTGACGACCATCGTATTTTCGCCGAGTCACTGGCCGCCGCCCTCGCGGCGGAACAGGACGTGGACGTGGCGGCGGCCGGCAGCGGCCCGGCGGCGCTGCGCTGTCTGGAGCGCGCCGCGGCGGAGGGGCGCCGCTTCGACATTCTGCTGGTCGACGCCGATCTGGGCACGGCCGCCGACGGCGCGGGCCCACCGCTCCCGGTGCCTGCCGAGGTGGCCTACGGCGGGGCGAACGGCACGCCGCACAACGGCATCCACGGCGGGCCGCACAGCGGCCCCGCCCGGGTGGTGAACGGCCGGGCGGCCGACGGCATATGGCTCGTCGGCGCGGTCCGCTCGACCCAGCCGGGGGTGCGCACCGTGGTGCTGGCCGAGCGCGACGATCCGCGCCGCGCGGCGGTGGCGCTGCAGGCCGGGGCGTCCGGCTGGGTCGCCAAGGACTGCTCACTGGTCCGGCTGCTCGCGGTCATCCGGGGGGTGCTCCGGGAGGAGACCCATCTGCCGCCCGCTCTGCTCACCGGCGTCCTGCGGGAGTTGACGGCCGCCCGTAAGCACCGCACCGAAAGCGAGCGCCTGGTCGAGTCGCTGACGCCGCGTGAGCGGGAGGTGCTGCGCTGCATGGTGGCCGGGCTCGGCCGTAAGGCCGTCGCCGAGCGGCTCTTCCTCTCGCCGCACACCGTCCGCACCCATATGCAGAATGTGCTGGGCAAGCTGGGCGTGCACTCCACGCTGGCGGCCGTGGCGCTGGCCCGGCGCGCCGGCGTGGGCCCGGTCGACCTAGCCGGGGAGATTGTCGAACGGGGCGGTCAACTGGCGTAGCAGCGCGGCCAGTTCGGCCCGCTGGGCCTGAGAGAGCTCGGCCAGAATGGCGTGCTCATGGTCCAGCAGCCCGGCCAGTGCCTGATCGGCGCGGTCACGCCCCTCGGCGGTCAGCCGGACCAGCACACCGCGCCGGTCACTCGGGTCGGGCCCCCGCTCGACCAGCCCCTTCTTGGCGAGCCGGTCGATGCGGTTGGTCATGGTGCCCGAGGTGACCAGGGTCTGGGTCAGAAGCTGCCCGGGGGAGAGCTGATACGGGGGCCCGGCCCGCCGCAGCGAGGTCAGGACGTCGAACTCCCAGGGCTCCAGATTGTGCTCGGCGAAGGCGATCCGCCGCGCCCGGTCCAGATGGCGGGCGAGCCGACTGACCCGGCTGAGCACTTCCAGCGGTTCCACATCGAGGTCGGGGCGTTCCCGCCGCCACGCCGCGACCAGCCGATCGACCTCGTCCTCCATGGCGATCAGTGTAGTGGGTCTGTCGACATGAAGTCTCTTGACATCAAGAGATATCGTGGGCAACGGTAAGACACCGGGACGCGCAGCGGTCACGGCGGCGCGCCCCGTACCGACCGTACCCACAGGGGGACCGACCATGACCACCGCGCCCAACTGGGATCCCCGGCAGTATCTGCGCCACGCCGGCCACCGCACCCGCCCCTTCCTGGACCTGCTGGCCCGCGTCCCCGAGCTGCCCGCCGACCCCGGCCGCCCGCCCCGCATCGCCGATCTGGGCTGCGGCCCCGGCAATGTCACCGTCCTGCTCTTCGACCGCTGGCCCGACGCCCATGTCACCGGCCTGGACAACTCCGCCGAGATGCTCGCCGAGGCCCAGCCCCTCGCGGGCCCCACCACCGGCGGCGGCCGCCTCGACCTGCGCCGTACCGATGTGCGGGACTGGGCACCGGACGAGCCCTACGACCTGATCGTCTCCAGCGCCGCCCTCCAGTGGATCCCCGGCCATCCCGACTCCTTCGGCACCTGGCTGGCCGGACTGCGCCCCGGCGGCACCTTCGCCTTCCAGGTCCCCGGCAACTTCACCGCCCCCAGCCACACCCTGCTGCGCGACCTGTGCGACGCCCCCGAGTGGCGCGACCGCCTCGCCGACCGCCTCCGCGACCCCGCCTCCGTCCTGGAGCCGACCGAGTACCTGGAGCGCCTGGCCGCCCTCGGCTGCGAGGTCGACGCCTGGGAGACCACCTATGTGCAGGTCCTGACCGGCCCCGACCCGGTCCTCGACTGGGTCAAGGGCACCGCCCTGCGCCCGGTCCTGACCGCCCTCGCCGACGACCCGCCCGCCCGCGACCGCTTCCTCGCCGCCTACGCCGCCCTCCTCCGCGGCGCCTACCCCTCCGGCCCCCACGGCACGGCCTTCCCGTTCCGCCGCGTCTTCGTCGTGGCCCGCACGGCCCAGCGGTGATCGCGGCCCTCGACCACGTCCAGCTCGCCGCCCCGCCCGGCAGCGAGCCCGCGCTGCGCGCCTACTACGGCGAGGCACTCGGCATGACCGAGATCCCCAAACCGGCCGCCCTGGCGGCGGGCGGCGGCCTGTGGTTCGGATGCGGCCCGGTCCAGCTGCACCTGGGCATCGAGCCGGGCTTCCGCCCCTCCCGCAAGGCCCACCCGGGTCTGCGGGTCGTCGGCATAGAAGCCTTCGCCGCCCGCCTCGCCGGGCAGGGCGCCGAGGTCGTTTGGGACGCGAAGTTGCCAGGGCACCGCCGCTTCTATTCCGAGGACCCGGTCGGCAACCGGCTGGAGTTCCTGGAGCCGATCGGGTGATATCACTCGATCGGATGATCGGCCCGGGGTTCGCCGTAATGAGGCTTCATGGACGCGGAGCGTCACGGTGTCGCTTGGACCAACCCCGACGCCAAGAAGGCCGACTACGCCGACGAGCATCGCGTCCCGTACGGCACCGACGCCGCCCTTCCCGACGGCCCCGCGAAGGGCTTCGTCATCGGGGACGCGATCGTCAGGCCGTGACGGGCAGGCGCGTGTGGTGCGGGCCGACTCCTGGACACGGTCGAGCAGTCGGTGGCGGCCGGCCGCGTGGGCGAAGTCCGGGGTGAGCCAGGTGCCCGTGGTGAGGTCCTCCAGCAACTGGGCGGAGGCGTACGCCACGTTGTACGCGGTCTCGGCCGAGCGTCCGGCGAACCGCGGGAGCAGCTCGTACGAGGCGGGGACGGTCAGCTCGGGCAGCTCGGTGTCGGATCCGCGGGCGCCGTGGAGGGTGATCCGGTCCATCCACAGGGCGGCGGAGTCGGCCTTGACCACCAGATCGCCCTCGGTGCCGTTGATCTCCCAGTGGAAGTCGGTGGCGCGGGAGGTGCCGCCCCGGAAGTGGACGGCGGCGACCGTGCCCGACTCCTGCGTCCCGGTGACCGTGATCTGGTCCTCGGCCGTCATGGTCGCGGTCCGCCCGGTCGGCTCGTGGGTCACCTGGGGCCGGAGGCTCGCCGTCGTGGCGGAGACGTCGGTGAACTCGCCGAGCACCATGGTCAGCGCGTCGACGGTGTGGCCGAACGGGATGGACAGCAGCGTCGCGCCATTGGCCCGGTCCAGCAGATAGTCGCCGCCGTCGCGGAACGTCGGGCCCCAGCCCCGGCCCGAGCCCACCACGGTGGTGGACAGCACCCGGCCCACATAGCCTTCGGCCACCAGATCCCGCAGATAGCGCAGCGGCGGGGCGGAGCGGGCCTGAAGACCCACCGCCGTGCGCACCCCCCTGGCCTCGGCGAGCGCCGCCAGTTCCTCGGCCTGGGCCAGGTCGGTGCCCAGCGGCCACTCGCTCAGCACCGGCTTCCCCGCCTCCAGGGCCGGAACGATCAGCTCATGGTGGTGGGGCACCTTGACCGTCACCACCACCAGGTCGACCTCCTCGCTCCGGGCGAGTTCCGCGGCGCTGCCGAAGGTCAGCGAGACGCCGAACTTCGCGCCCGCCGCGCGGGCTGACTCCTCGCTGCTCGCGCTGAGCGCCCGCGGCTCATAGCCGTCCAGGGCGGCCAGCGCGGGAACGCGGGCGCGGGCGGCCTACCCGCCGCTCGCGCTGAGGCCGACGATGCCGACGCGGACGGGGGTGCGGGGACCGGAAGCCGATGAGGACATGACGGAGCTCCTTCAGAGAACCACGCGGAACGCGCGGGAAGGACACCCAACTTAGCCAAGTGTTCGTTGTGCGTCGAACACTTGGTGGCTCGTCCTCGGCCGGAACCTTGATGGCCCGTCCTCGGCCGGAACGACGAACGAGACCCCCTCGATTCCGTCGCGGTCACATACCGGGCACGCCTTGCCGCAGCGCTCCCCAGAAGCGATCCGACATGAGACCGTGGACGCGCCGAACAACAAAACCGTGGCCACGTTCTCGGGGGAGAGCCATGAGCAGCGCGTCGGGCGGGGCGGATCCGGGCACAGGCGGGGGCAGCGAGGAGCAGAGGCAGCGCGGCATCTGGATACTGGTGGCCGCCGCCCTCGCGTTCGCCGTGCTCGTGCTGCCGCAGGTGGTCGAGGGGGACGACAAGACCTCCTTCGCGGGCGGCGCGCTCCCGACCGGCGGAGCCCCACGCCTGCCGACGAGCCCCGGCGGGCTCCCCAGCGGAGGCCCCACGGGCCTCCCCAGCGCCTCGCTGCCCGGGTACGGCTCCGGAGGCAGCGGGGGAGGGGGACGGCCTGCCGAGACCCAGGCGCCCGCCACGCCCACCGTGGCGCCGGATCCCACCGAGGAGGCGTACCGGGCGGTGAGCCCCGGGGACTGCCTCGCCGTGTACGACGCCGGGGACGGGCAGTACAACACCAGGATGCCCACCCCGGTCGCCTGCAGCGCCGGAAAGGCGTTCATGTGGGTGAGCGCGGTGCGGAGCAGCGGCGGGGCCTGCCCGCAGGGGGCGGGCCAGAACTACATGTCGTACACCTCGCGCGGGCGGACCACCGCCCTGTGCCTGACCCGCAAGTTCACGGTGGGGTACTGCCTGCTGGCCCAGCAGACGGGCAGCGGGCAGCAGGCGCGGATGAACGCCGGGCTGATGACCGTGGTGGACTGCGACGCGAAGCGGGTCCCGGCCCGGTACAACCGGATTCTGCACATCACCGGCGTCTACAAGGCCCCGGCCAACGCCTCCGCGGCGAACTGCGCGCGGGCCCAGGGCGACCGTACGTACTACTGGTCGTGGCTGGTGAACGACGGCCGGACGCTGCTGTGCACCATGGTGTACCAGGGCTGACCGCTCAGCGGGTCGCCACGTTCACCACGCCCCCGCTCAGCGCCAGCACCAGAATGACGCCGGCCCCCGGGGCGGCCAGATACGGCAGGAGGGCCAGCGTGGCCAGCAGGCAGTACGCGGCGGCCACCCAGGACAGCAACTGCTGGGCCTCCTGTGGCCCGTAGCGGTTGAGCCGCACCACGAGAGCCATGAACACCGCCGCCCACAGGGCGGCCCGCGGCTCACCGAAGGAGACATTGTCGTACAGGTCCACGGCGGGCTGGTACCAGTCCGTGTCGGCCAGCGAGCCCGCGAACTCGATCATGCCCTTCAGGTAGCCGTGCGACGCCATCGACGTCGCGTCCTTCAGGTCCGCGCGCACCCACTCCGTGATGGCCAGCATCATCAGACCAAGCGCATGACAGACCCCTGGCCCCACGGCCACCGTCTTCCGACGCGCCTCGGACCGCTCCCCCGTGCTCATGCCCGGATCCCCCTCCCCCTGAGCCCCCATCATCCCCGCAGGGGGGACGCGCGGACCAGTACCAGGAGGTCACGCCTTGCGGCGGCTCACGCCTTGCGGTGGCCTATCAGCCGCGGCTTCGGCTCCAGACCGTCCAGACCGTGCCAGGCCAGGTTCACCAGGTGCGCCGCCACCTCGGCCTTCTTCGGCTTGCGGACGTCCAGCCACCACTGGCCCGTCAGCGCCACCATGCCCACCAGCGCCTGCGCGTACAGCGGGGCCAGTTTGGCGTCGAAGCCGCGGGCCTTGAACTCCAGGCCCAGGATGTCCTCCACCTGGGTGGCGATATCGCTGATCAGCGAGGCGAAGGTGCCCGTCGACTGGGCGACGGGGGAGTCACGGACCAGGATCCGGAACCCGTCCGTGTACTCCTCGATGTAGTCCAGCAGGGCGAAGGTGGCCTGCTCACACAGCTCCCGAGGATGGCCCGCGGTCAGCGATGTGGTCACCATGTCCAGCATCCGCCGCATCTCACGGTCCACCACGACCGCGTACAGCCCCTCCTTGCCGCCGAAGTGCTCGTACACCACCGGCTTGGAGACACCCGCTTTCGCCGCGATCTCCTCCACCGACGTGCCCTCGAAGCCACGCTCGGCGAAGAGCGTGCGACCGATGTCCAGCAGCTGCTCCCGGCGCTCCTTGCCGGTCATCCGGACCCGGCGGGGTCGCCGGGGCCCGGATCCGGAAGGCCGGCCGGTCCGGCCCCGCCGGTCCTTTTCACCGCTGGTATTACTGTCGGTCGCCACGCCCTCCATCATGCCGCTCCGACGGACTCCTCCTGACGGCGGGCGTCGATACGGGCCTGGCTCGGCCACCGGACGTCATACGCCCAGCCCGCCTTCTCGAACCAGCGGATGATCCGGGCGCTGGAGTCCAGCTGCCCCTTCATCACCCCGTGCCGGGCACAGGTCGGATCCGCGTGGTGCAGGTTGTGCCAGGACTCGCCGCACGAGAGCACCGCCAGCCACCACACATTGCCGGAGCGGTCCCGCGACTTGAACGGGCGCTTGCCCACCGCATGGCAGATCGAGTTGATCGACCAGGTCACATGGTGCAGCAAGGCCACCCGGACGAGGGACCCCCAGAAGAAGGCGGTCACCGCGCCCTGCCAGGACCAGGTCGCCAGCCCGCCGATCAGCGGCGGCAGCATCAGGGAGACCAGCGTCCACACCACGAACTGCCGGGAGACCGCCCGGACGGCGCCATCCCTGATCAGATCCGGTGCGTACTTGTGCTGGGACGTCTGCTCCTCATCGAACATCCATCCGATATGTGCCCACCACAACCCCTTCATCAGGGCCGGAACGGTCTCGCCGTACCGCCACGGGGAGTGCGGGTCGCCGTCCGCGTCGGAGAACTTGTGGTGCTTACGGTGATCGGCCACCCAGCGGACCAGCGGCCCCTCCACGGCCAGCGACCCCGCGATCGCCAGCGCGATCCGCAGCGGCCGCTTCGCCTTGAACGAGCCATGAGTGAAGTAGCGGTGGAAGCCGATCGTGATGCCGTGGCAGCCGATGTAGTACATCGACACCAACAGCGCCAGATCCAGCCAGCTGACCCCCCAGCCCCAGGCCAGGGGAACCGCCGCGACCAGCGCGACGAAGGGGACGGTGATGAACAGGAGAAGGGTGATCTGTTCGATGGAACGCTTGCTGTCCCCGCCGAGCGTGGCGGAGGGGAGCGGGGCCTCCTGGGCCTTCGGCGTGTCGTTGACCACGTCGGGGCTTGCAGTCATGGGATCCCTCGTGGGGCTCGGGGCATGGCTACGGATGCGTAACCTACGGCGTCGTAAGTATGGCAGGGCCGGGAAGCGGGGCAATAGGGCTCTGGTCTCACCCAGGGCCGTGCCGCCTATCCTGGGAACGTCGGACAGCGCGGTCCGCACATGGCCGAAAGCACCGGGTCAGCAGCCCGCGGCGCCCGCCGCACAAGCCCTGATGCCGCGCTTCGAACCCCGTTCACTGCAAGGAGCCCGCACCTGTGAGCAGTGCCGACCACACCAACGCCGCTCTGCGTGCCGACATCCGCCGTCTGGGGGACCTGCTCGGCGAGACCCTCGTCCGCCAGGAGGGACCCGACCTCCTCGAACTCGTCGAGCGCGTCCGCGCCCTCACCCGCAGTGACGGCGAGGCCGCCGCCGACCTGCTCGGCTCCACCGACCTGCAGACCGCCGCCAAGCTGGTCCGCGCCTTCTCCACCTACTTCCACCTGGCCAACGTCACCGAACAGGTACACCGCGGCCGCGAGCTGCGCGCCCGCCGCGCCGCCGAGGGCGGCATCCTCGCCCGCACCGCCGACCAGCTCAAGGACGCCGACCCCGAGCACCTCCGGCAGACCGTCGCCCACCTGGGCGTCCGACCCGTCTTCACCGCCCACCCCACCGAGGCCGCCCGCCGCACCGTCCTCACCAAGCTCCGCCGCATCGCCGAACTGCTCGACACCCTCGCCGTCGGCGGCGACGCCCGCCGCGCCGACCTGCGGCTCGCCGAGAACATCGACCTGCTCTGGCAGACCGACGAGCTGCGCGTCGCCCGCCCCGAGCCCGCCGACGAGGCCCGCAACGCCATCTACTACCTCGACGAACTGCACGCCGGCGCCGTCGGCGACGTCCTCGAGGACCTCACCGCCGAACTCGAACGCGTCGGCGTCGAGCTGCCCGCCACCACCCGCCCCCTCACCTTCGGCACCTGGATCGGCGGCGACCGCGACGGCAACCCCAACGTCACCCCCGAGGTGACCCGCGACGTCCTGATCCTCCAGCACGAACACGGCATCACCGACGCCCTGGAGATCATCGACGACCTGCGCGCCGCCCTCTCCAGCTCCATCCGCAACACCGGCGCCTCCGAGGAACTCCTCGCCTCCCTCCAGCGCGACCTCGAACTGCTGCCCGAGATCAGCCCGCGCTACAAGCGGCTCAACGCCGAAGAGCCCTACCGGCTCAAGGCCACCTGCATGCGGCAGAAGATCGTCAACACCCGCGAACGGCTCGCCGGCGACACCCCCCACCAGCCCGGCCGCGACTACCTCGGCTCCGGCGAACTCCTCGCCGACCTCCACCTCATCCAGAACTCCCTGCGCGCCCACCGCGGCCACCTCATCGCCGGCGGCCGGCTCGAACGCGCCATCCGCACCCTCGCCGCCTTCGGCCTCCAGCTCGCCACCATGGACGTCCGCGAACACGCCGACGCCCACCACCACGCCCTCGGCCAGCTCTTCGACCGACTCGGCGAGGAATCCTGGCGCTACGCCGACATGCCCCGCGACTACCGCCGCAAGCTGCTCGCCAAGGAACTGCGCTCCCGGCGCCCCCTCGCCCCCAGCCCGGCCCCCCTCGACGCCGCCGGCGCCAAGACCCTCGGCGTCTTCCGCACCATCCGCGACTCCTTCGAGCGCTTCGGCCCCGAAATCGTCGAGTCCTACATCATCTCCATGTGCCAGGGCTCCGACGACGTCTTCGCCGCCGCCGTCCTCGCCCGCGAGGCCGGACTCATCGACCTCCACGCCGGCTGGGCCAAGATCGGCATCGTCCCGCTGCTGGAGACCACCGAAGAACTCAAGATCGCCGACAAGCTCCTCGACGAAATGCTCGCCGACCCCTCCTACCGACGGCTCGTCGCCCTCCGCGGCGACGTCCAGGAGGTCATGCTCGGCTACTCCGACTCGTCCAAGTTCGGCGGCATCACCACCTCCCAGTGGGAGATCCACCGCGCCCAGCGGCTGCTGCGCGACGTCGCCCACCGGCACGGCGTACGGCTGCGGCTCTTCCACGGCCGCGGCGGCACCGTCGGCCGCGGCGGCGGCCCCACCCACGACGCGATCCTCGCCCAGCCGTGGGGCACCCTCGAAGGCGAGATCAAGGTCACCGAACAGGGCGAGGTCATCTCCGACAAGTACCTCGTGCCCTCGCTCGCCCGCGAAAACCTCGAACTCACCGTCGCCGCCACACTGCAGGCATCCGCCCTGCACACCGCGCCCCGCCAGTCCGACGAGGCACTCGCCCGCTGGGACGCGGCCATGGAAACCGTCTCCGACGCCGCCCACGGCGCCTACCGCGCACTCGTCGACGACCCCGACCTGCCCGCGTACTTCTTCGCCTCCACCCCCGTCGACCAACTCGCCGACCTCCACCTCGGCTCCCGGCCCTCCCGCCGCCCCGACTCCGGCGCCGGCCTCGACGGACTGCGGGCCATTCCCTGGGTGTTCGGCTGGACCCAGTCCCGGCAGATCGTCCCCGGCTGGTTCGGCGTCGGCTCCGGCCTCAAGGCCGCCCGCGAAGCCGGACTCGACGGCGTCCTCGACGAAATGCACCAGCACTGGCACTTCTTCCGCAACTTCCTGTCCAACGTCGAAATGACGTTGGCCAAGACCGATCTGCGGATCGCCCGCCACTACGTCGACACGCTGGTCCCCGAGGACCTCAAGCACGTCTTCGACGTCATCCAGGAAGAGCACGAACTGACGGTACGAGAGGTGCTGCGCATCACCGGGGAGCGCGAACTCCTCGACTCCAACCCGGTGCTGAAGCAGACCTTCCACGTCCGGGACGCCTACCTCGACCCGATCTCGTACCTCCAGGTGACCCTGCTCCACCGCCAGCGCACCGCGCGCGAACGAGGTGAAGAGCCCGACCCGCTGCTCGGCCGCGCCCTCCTCCTCACGGTCAACGGCGTCGCGGCAGGCCTCCGCAACACGGGCTGACCAGAGCGTAGGCCCAACACCGGGCGGGGGCCCCCCCCCCCCGCGGGGGGGGGGGCCCCCCGCCGGGGGGGGGGGGGGGGGGGGGGGGGGGGGGGGGGGGGGGGGGGGGCGGGGGCGCGGGGCGGGCGGGCCCGCCGCCCCCCCCCCCCCCCCCCCCCGGGAAGCTCACCCCCCACCATGCACCGGGCGGGCCCGCTCCCCCGTGGGG